>NZ_JBVJKE010000012.1:0-143055 GCF_055585405.1 Streptomyces sp. NPDC053426
CACTACGTGGTCTTCGGCACGGTCGTCTTCGCGATGTTCGCCGGCTTCCACTTCTGGTGGCCGAAGTTCACCGGCAAGCTGCTCGACGAACGCCTCGGCAAGATCACCTTCTGGACGCTGTTCGTCGGCTTCCACGGCACCTTCCTGGTCCAGCACTGGCTGGGCACCAACGGGATGCAGCGGCGGATCCCGGACTATCTGGCGGTGGAGGGCCTGACGACGCTCAACACACTGTCGACCGTCTTCTCGTTCCTGCTGGGCATGTCGATGCTGCCGTTCTTCTACAACATCTGGAAGACGGCCAAGTACGGCGAGCCGGTCGGCGTCGACGACCCCTGGGGCTACGGCCGCTCCCTGGAGTGGGCGACCTCCTGCCCGCCCCCGCGCCACAACTTCGTGGAGCTCCCCCGCATCCGCAGCGAGTCCCCCGCGTTCGACCTGCACCACCCCTCGGAGTCCGTGAGGGAGTTGAGCGTCCGGTGACCGGCCGGGACGGTTCCTTCGTGGACATGGAGGCCCTGTTGAACGAGATCGAGGGCCATCTCCTCGTCGACGCGGCCCGCACCGAGGCCCGTACGGCGGCAGCGGAGCTCACCGCCGGTCTCGACTGGCTGACGGAGCGCCAGCGGGAGGAGGTCGCCCGGCGGTTCACCGAGCGGTACCTGGCCCTCAACCGGGCGTCGTGGCAGCGGACGGCCCGGCGGGGCGAGGAGTTGCGGGCGCAGTACGAGACCCGGTACCGCCAGCTGCGGCAGCGGCTGCTGGGCTGTGTGCTCCTGGGCTGCGCCCTGGTCTTCGGGACCGTTCTCGTCGCCCTGTCGGCCGGTTAGGGAGTCACCCGCGCGCCGAGTGCCGCGGGCGAGGGTCGCCACGCCGGACGCCGACGGCGTTTGATTTTGTCGTGTACGCGGTCTTGTCGTGAACGGCCCTCTTCCTTACTTTTCAGTAAGTTGTTTTTCAGAGCACGTGATTCCGGATTCTGGAGAGAGCCGTCATGCCGGTCCGCAGAACCAGGTACCTGTGCGCCATCGCCGCCGCGCTCGCCCTCACCGTCACGGCGCCCACCGCCGCGACCGCCGCCCCCTCCCCCGCCCTGCGGGAGGTGCTGTTCGTCGGCAACAACTGGGACGGCACCGCCGATGTCATCGAGTCCACCGGTGACTTCGCACGGATCGGCCGGATCGACGTCATCCCGGACAAGGACGAGCGGATGGCCGAGATCAACGCCGACCCGATCCGCTGGATCTACTTCATGGCGATCCGAAGCGGCGTCGGCGAGGGCCACGACCAGTTCGTCGACGACATGTACTCCACCCCGGACGGCACCTCGGTGGTGGTCTCCCGGCCGAGCTTCGCCGACGTGGTCTCCCTCGACCTCGCCACCGGACAGATCAACTGGCGCTTCCCGGTGTCGGGTTACCGCTCCGACCACATGGCGGTCTCCCCCGACGGCAAGCGCGTCGCCGTCTCGGCCTCGACCTCCAACACGGTGCACGTCCTGGACATCGGGACCGGTGAGGAGCTCGGCTCGTTCAAGACCGGCGACAAGCCGCACGAGAACGTCTTCAGCAATGACGGCAAGCACATCTGGAACATGTCCATCGGCGAGGTGAACACCGCGCTCGACGCGACCTGGCTGGACTGGACGAAGGGCGACCGCCGTATCACGGTCGTCGACGCGACCACGTTCCAGCAGGTCAAGGTGATCGACATGCGGGACCGGCTCGACGCCGCCGGCCTGAAGGACCACTCGGACGCGGTGCGCCCGGCCGCGTTCTCCCCGGACGAGTCGAAGCTGTACTTCCAGGTGTCGTTCTTCAACGGCTTCTTCGAGTACGACGTCGCCACCGACCGCGTCACCCGCACCAAGACCCTGCCGAAGAACCCGGCCACCAGCGACGACCGCACCACCTGGGTCAACGACTCACGCCACCACGGCATCACCATGAAACCCGACGGCACCAAGCTGTGCGTGGCGGGCACCATGGACGACTACGCGACCGTCGTCGACCGCGCGACCCTCCAGCAGGGGCCGCTCGTCACCGCGTCCAAGCCGTACTGGGCGACCGTCAGCGGTGACGGCAGGTCCTGCGTGGTCTCCGAGAGCGGCGCCGACCGGGTCACCGCCATCGACTTCGCGACCGGCGAGAAGACCGTGTCCGTACCGGTGGGCGACCACCCGCAGCGGGTGCGCCTCGGCCATGTGGAGACCGGCTGGTCCGGCGCGGAAGGCGGACGGTAGGGACTCAGCCACCCACCCTCCGGGTCGTGTTGAGCAGATACTCCTTCCGGTTCAGCGGGTTGTGGTCCGTGCGCGGGCGCCGGGGCGGCGCGCCGTGGGTGACGGGCGCGTAGTGCGCGAAGGCGCTCTCCAGCTCGCCCTCGCCCCGGGTCAGCCCCGGCAGCCGCTGCTCCAGCTCGTGCACCCGGGCCGCCGGCACCGTGCCGTCCAGGACGCAGAGCTCACCCCGGGTCTCCGTCGTGCGCGGTACGGCGCCCAGCCCGGACAGCACCGGCAGCAGGGTGCCGAGGGTGTCCGCCGGGGCCTCGATCCGGAAGCGGTGCGTCGGCTCGCACACCACGGTCCCGGCCCGCCGCAGGGCCTCGGCCAGGACGAGCGGGGTAAGGCCCCGGAAGTCGGCGCCGGTGCTCGACATGCTCTTGTCGAAGCCCTGGTGGGAGTGGCTCTGGCGGGGCCAGTAACCGGAGTGGGTCATGGTGACCGCGCAGTCGGTGACCCGCCAGCCGCGCAGCCCCTGTCCGAGGGTCTCGCGCACGGTGTCCTCGACCGCCTTGAAGAAGGCGTACGGCATCGCGCCCAGCTCCACCTCCAGCCGGAAGGCCACACCCGAGCCGAGCGGCGCGGGGTCGACCCGCAGACCGACCGTCGCCAGGAACGGGTTGGGGTCCTTCGCGATGAACTCGACGGCCGCCCCGGATCCGGACGGCCGCTCGACGCACAGCGGTGTCGTCCCGCGGAAGGTCACGTCGAGCCCGTACTCCTCGGCGAGGGTGGCCTGGACGACCTCCTTCTGGACCTCGCCGTAGAGCGACACGGAGGTCTCGCGCCGCCGCTCGTCGTGGCGCAGGGCGATCAGCGGGTCCTGTTCGGCGAGCTGGGTGAGCGCGAGGTGCAGCGCGCCCGGATCGGTGTCCGGCGCGGGCACGACGACGGTCTCCAGGGTGGGCGGCGCGAAGACGTGCCCGTACCCCGTGCGGGGTTCGCCGATCGCGTCGCCGATGCGGATGTCCGCCAGCCCCCACAGCCGGGCGATCCTGCCCGCCGGCACCGCGTCCGTACGCGCGTCGGTGCCGCCGTCGAAGACGCTGATGCCGGTGATCCGGCCCTCCGCGGCACCGGCGGGGCCGAACGGGATCCGGTCGCGGGTGCGCAGCGTGCCGGAGAACATCCGCGCGTAGGCGACCTTCTCCCCCGCCGGCCCCCGCTCCACCTTGAACACCGTGCCGGAGACCGGCCCGCCGGGGTCGCCGTCGGCCGGCGGGAGCAGTTCCCTGACGCCGGCCAGCAGTGCGTCGACGCCCGCGCCGGTGATGGCGGAACCGAAGTAGACGGGGTGGACGAGGGCCCGCCGGGTCTGCTCGGCCAGCGCCGTCCGCAGGCGGGTGTCCGTGAGGGTCCCGTCCACGAACTCGGCGAGCAGTCCGTCGTCGTGGTCGGCGAGGACGTCGAGGGCGTCCGGGGAGGGGCCGGGGACGAAACGGGCCTCGGGCGTGCCGAGCCGGCCGGTGGTGCCCATGGGCACGATCGCCGGGGTGAGGCGTGCCGAGACCGCCCGGAGCAGCTCCGTCTCCCGTGCCCCGCGCCGGTCGATCTTGTTGACGAAGAGCAGGGTCGGGATGGACAGCCGCCGCAGGGTCCGCATCAGCACCCGCGTCTGCGCCTGCACGCCCTCGACGGCGGAGACGACCAGCACGGCGCCGTCCAGCACACCGAGCACGCGCTCCACCTCGGCGATGAAGTCCGGGTGGCCGGGTGTGTCCAGGAGGTTGACCGTGATGTCGTCGAGCGGGAACGAGACGACGGCGGACTTGATGGTGATGCCCCGCCGGCGCTCCAGCGCGAGGGTGTCGGTGCGGGTGCTGCCGTCGTCGACGCTGCCGATCTCGTCGGTCACGCCGACCGAGTGCAGCAGCCGCTCGGTCAGGCTGGTCTTACCGGCGTCGACATGGGCGAGGATACCGAGGTTGAGCAGGTGCACGAGACGTCATGTCCTTCGGAGAGCGGTCCGTTCCTTCCTGGGGGGACATGAACGGTGCTCGCATCGCTTCTCCTCGGGACTCGGGTGCGTCGTCCCCGGCAGTGCAGCAGACCGGCGGGGACGCCCGCAACGCAATAAGCCGCTGCGGCGGGTGTCCCGGTGTGTCAGACGATCTCGAGGTTGGCCATCATGCCCATGTCCTCGTGTTCGGCGTTGTGGCAGTGGAAGAGGTAGCGGCCCCGGTGGCCGTCGAAGCGGAGGATGACCTCCGCCGTCTCACCGGGCCGCAGCGACACCGTGTCCTTCAGGCCGGCGTCGTACGGCAGCGGCGCGCGCCCGTCGCGGGAGAGCACCCGGAACCCCGTCTGGTGGATGTGGACCGGATGGTGGACGTCGGCGGTGAAGCGCCACACCTCGACGGCACCGCGCCGGGTGCGGACGTCGGTGCGCGACGGGTCGAACGGCTTGCCGTCGATGTACCAGCCGCTCCCCTGCTGCCCTTGCCCGGCGCGGAAGGTGAACCGGCGGACCGCGGTCGCCTGCGAGCGCCGCCAGGTGGGCAGGTCGTCGCAGAGCGCCTTGGGGATCGTGCTGTGGTCGGACGCCGCGCGGGTGACGCGGAACGCCATGACCTCGCGGGTGCGTCCGCTGCCGAGCCGGTTGCGCAGGCGCACCCGGCTGCCGGGCCGCAGGCCCGCGAAGTCGACGACCACGTCGTACCTCTCCGACGGCGCGATGGGCAGGGCGGTGTGGGTGACGGGGGCGGCGAGCAGCCCCTGGTCGGCGCCGATCTGCACCAGGTCGAGCCGGCGCCCGTCGTCCGTGACGGCCTCCAGCCGGTAGTGGCGGGCGTTGGAGGCGTTGACCAGCCGCAGCCGGTGGCGTACGGCGTCGACCTCGTGGACGGGCCACGGCGCCCCGTTGACCACGATCACATCGCCCAGGACGCCGGCCGCGTAGGGCTCGGTCACCCCGGGCCGGTCGCGCAGCTCCGGGTCGAGGGCCGGGTAGGCCAGGGCCCCGTCGGCGGCGAACGCCCGGTCGGCGATCATCAGCGCCAGCTCCCGCTCGCCGCAGGGCAGGTCCAGGGCGTCCTCGACCGCGTCCCGGACGATGTGCATGCCGGTCAGGCCCCGCCAGATCGCCGGGGCGGTGAAGTCCATCCGGTGGTCGTGGTACCAGAGCAGCGCGGCACGCTGGTCGAGCGGGTACGTGTACTCCCGTGTCACCCTGCTCGTCACCGCGCGCGGGTCGTGCGCCATGTGCGCCGTGCCGTGGCGCCGGCGGCGGGAGGCGGGGTCGGGCCAGCCTTCCGGGAGGACGAGGTCGGTGGGGTAGCCGTCGGACTCGGCCGGGGTGCGTCCTCCGTGCAGGTGCACCACGGTCGGCACGGGAAGTTCGTTGCGGTGCAGCACGGTGACCGGCCGGCCGCGGCGGGACTCGATCGTGGGGCCGGGATAGGTGCCGTTGTAGGTCCACAGCGTCGTCGGCACCCCCGGCAGGATCCGGGCGGTCGCCTGACGCTGGGTGATCTCGTACCGGTCGGTGCCCCCGGAGGTGCCGGCCGGCGCCAGAACGGACGGGATCGGCAGGGGGACGGTGTACGGCTCGGGCAGCGGTACGGCGCTGCGCAGCTGCTTGCCGGTGACGCCCGGGCGGCGCGCCGGCGCGGCGGCGGCCGTGCCGCCCGCGGCGACCAGTCCCAGCGCGGCGCCGAGCCCGAGGACCCCGCGTCGCGTCAGCTCCGTGCCGGGCACGGTGTCCCGGGGAAGGGTCCGAGGGGGCTCGGTGCCGTACGGGTCGGTGTTCAGCCCGCGCGGGGCCGACTGGTCAGACATGGGTGCACTCCCGGCGCGACAGGTTCGCGCGTGCGTGGTGGATGGTCGCGGCGCACAGCACGCCGAAGGGGTGTGCGACAGTGAACTGCCGGACAACTCGCCACATATTGCACTTATTCGGACACCGCAACCAGCACCGACACCACGGCCGTCCACCCCTCCAGCCCCCCGACTCACTCGCTTCCCACCGGTCACGACGGGACGGCGACCGGACGAAAACCCGGAAATCGGGTGTGTGAGTCCCCGGGAGGGGGGTAGTCGCCCGGTATCACCTCCGATCGTGGGAAGGAGGTCCGTGAGAGCGCAACTACTCGCAGCGTCCGGGCCGCTTCCACCGACACGAAGCGGCCCGGCCCGTCAGCGCGGGGGCAGCCGGTGGAGTTCCACCTCCGTGAGCCGGCCCCCGGCGACCGTGGCGGTCATATAAGTGCAGTGGGGCTGTCGGCGGCGGTCCGTCGGCGATCCCGGGTTGAGCAGGCGGAGTCCCGTGGGAGCGGTGGTGTCCCACGGGATGTGGCTGTGCCCGAACACCAGCACGTCAACCCCGGGGAAGCGTGCGGCGCACCGTTTCTCCCGCCCCTGCGCCGGACCCGTCTCGTGGACCACGCCGAAGCGCAGCCCGCCGAGATCCGCGTACGCGGTCTCCGGAAGCCGGGCCCGCAGCTCGGGTCCGTCGTTGTTGCCGTACACGCCGACGAGCCGGCGGCTGCGGCTCTCCAGGAGATCGAGGGTGGCGGTGTCGACCCAGTCCCCCGCGTGGAACACGACGTCCACGCGCGGGAGTTCGTCCAGCAGCGGCGCGGGCAGCCGTTTGGCGCGCTTCGGCAGGTGAGTGTCGGAGGTCAGGAGCAGACGCACGAGCGGCAGACTAGGCGGCGCCGCGCCTCCGCTGGGACGCCACGCCTCAAGTGACCCGGCGGACACGCCGATCGGCGGGTGCGGGAGGGCCGTCACGGCGGGCTCGCGCGGCGGGGCGGAGCGGGAGACGCGGCGGCCGTGGCATTACGATCGGGCGACGCGTACCAAGCCCGCACGTTCGACGGCGAGAGACCCGAAGGGCCCAGATCCAGATGCCGGTCAAGGTCAGCGTCATCGTTCCCGTGTACAACCCGGGGATCTACATCGAGGACTGCGTCTCCTCACTGCGGCGGCAGTCGCTGCCGCCCGACGAGTACGAGGCGATCTTCGTCGACGACGGCTCGACCGACGGGACACCGGCCCGGCTCGACCGGCTCGCCGCCGAGGATCCCCGGATGCGGGTGATCCACCAGGAGAACTCCGGCTGGTCGGGCAAGCCCCGCAATGTGGGGATCGCCGCCGCGCGGGGCGAGTTCGTGATGTTCGTCGACAACGACGACTATCTCGGCGACGAGGCCCTGGAGCGGATGTACGCGTACGGCACGGCCCACGGCGCCGATGTCGTCGTGGGGAAGATGGCCGGCAAGAACCGCGGGGTTCCGGTGGAGTTGTTCCGCCGCAACCATCCGCGGGCGACGGTCGAGAACGCCCCGCTGATCGACAGTCTCACCCCGCACAAGATGTTCCGCCGGGAGTTCCTCGACCGTATCGGGCTGCGCTTCCCGGAGGGGCGGCGGCGCCTGGAGGACCACGTCTTCGTCACCGAGGCGTATCTGCGCGCGGACAACGTGTCCGTGCTCAGCGACTACGTCTGCTACTACCACATCAGACGCGACGACGCCGCCAACGCCGGCTTCCAGCGCTTCGACCCCGTGGGGTACTTCGGCAATCTGCGCGAGGCGCTCGACGTCGTCGAGCGGTACACCGAGCCGGGCCCGGTACGGGACCGGCTGTTCCGCCGCTGGCTGCGGGTGGAGATGGTGGAGCGGCTGCGGGCCCGGCGGCTGCTGGGGCTGCCGGACGACTACCGCAGGCAACTGTTCACGGAGATCCACAAGGTCGTCGCCGAGCGGTTCGGACCGGGTGTCGCGGCCGGGTTGCAGCCGACGCAGCAGGTCGTCGCCGCGCTGGCCGAGGCCGGCCGGTACGACGACGTGGTGGCCTTCGCCGCGTGGGAGGCCGGAATCGCGCCGACGGCGGCGCCCGTGGGCGTGGAGTGGCGAAACGGCTCGCTGCACATCGGTTTCACCGCCGAATACACCTCCGCCCGCGAGCCGATGACCTTCCCCGCGGACGCCGCCCGCGCCCCGCTGGCCGACACCCCGAAGAACGTGGAGGAGGCGGTGGCGTGGGTCGGCGCTCAGACCCCGGCCCGGTTCGGGCAGGCCACCGCGGACCTGCTGCTGCGTGAACGGTCCAGTTCCGCCCAGTACTTCCAGCCCGTGGAGTTCACCCGGGAGACGGTTCCCGTCGACGGCGGCGAGCGGGTGCGGCTGGTGCTGCGGGCGACCGCCACCGTCGATCCCGCGGAGCTGCCGGGCGACGGGGTCTGGGACGCCGTCGTACGGGTGAGGCTCGGCGGCTGGACCAAGGAGTGCCGGCTCGGCCCGGCCCCGCGGGCCACGCGCCCCGAGCCGTGCGCGGCTGTGACCGGCCGTCGCGCGGTCCTGCCGTACTGGACCGAGCCGCACGGGAACCTGTCGCTGGACACGGGTGTCCAGGGAAAACGGCTCGGTCCGGGCGGTGTGCGGCGGCCGGACGTCACCGTCTCCGGAACCCGGCTGAGCGCCCGGATCCCGCTGCACGCGGCCGAGGGTGCCCGGGTGGGGCTGAGGTTCACCGCTTCCGGCAGGACGCTGCACACGTCCGGCACCCTCACCGGTGGGGCGGACGGACCGGGCTCCCTGCTGGAGGCCACACTGCCCGCGCGGCTCCCCCGGGGGATCTGGCGGGTCGCCCTGAGCCCGGACCCCGATGCCGCGCAACCCGCTTGGAGCGGGCTGCCGTTCGCGCTGCGCGCCGCCGGCGACAGCGTGCTGGTGGTGACCGTCCCGCGGCCCGGCACGGTACGGAAACTGGTGCGCGCCGTGCGGCGTGTGCTCGGCACCGCCCGTACGAAGGCGGCTCGCGTGATCGACGGAAGGCGGTGACGGAGTGCGGGCGCCGGAGTGCTCGCCGGTTCCGGGACCGTCCGGGCCGCCGACGTCATGAGGGACTGCGCCTGCGCACGGGTCCGGTGGATCCGGCGTACGGCGGCCGTGGGAGGGTGGGCCTCGTCGTGAGGCCCACCCCCGTGCCGCTGACTCGCTTCGGAGTCAGGACTTGGCGTAACGCTGCTTCAGAGCGCTGCGCTTGTTGGAGCCCTCGGCGTTCTTGCCCTTCTCGATGATCACCAGGTTGTGGTAGAAGTGCACGCCGACCACGTTGCGGTCCGTGTAGGTCGGCTCGTAGCTCTCGTCCACGAACTCCTCGTAGTTCAGCCCGTCCGTCAGACGCTTCAGCAACCCCATGCTGGTGTCCTTCGCGTCGAGGTCCTCGCTGCCCATCCATTCGGGCCAGTACGACGACTGCGTGTCCTCGACGGCGTAGATGCCACCGTCCTTGAGCAGGGGGAAGAGCGTCTCGAACGTCGTGATCACGTGCGGGCTGCGGTGGCTGCCGTCGTCGATGATGACGTCGATCTCGCCGATCTTCTCGGCGATGGCCTTCAGGGAATCGGGGTCGGACTGGTCACCGATGAAGGTCGTGATGCGGTCCTCGTCGACAAACGACTTGTCCTGGATGTCCATTCCGAAGATCTGCGCGTTAGGGAAGAAGGCCTTCCACATACGCAGCGACGCCCCGCCCTGGCCGGCCCGGTTGTATCCGCCGATCCCGATTTCCAGAAGGTTGAACTTCCTGTTCTTCAGGTGCTGGAGATGGCGCTGGTAGTGCCGCGTGTAACGGTGCGTCCCCCATTTGTCCGTCTTGAAGTGCACAGCCAGTTTGTTGAGGTCGTGGGAGATCGCGGCCAGTCCGGTCGGCTTGACCGGCGCGGCCGGCTTGCCCGTGATCTGCCGCTTCAACTGGCGCAGAACCCGCACGTTCTTCTCACCCAACGCGGACTTCACCATTGGCCTGATCGACATCGCGAGACGTTCCTTTCACTGGGACAGCTCTTTGCGGATGAAGGGGAGCGCTTCCTGCCGGGCGGACTTCCTGGTCCCCTACCGGCGGCGGGCCGTACGCGCCGTCGCCGGGGCGGGCCCCGAGGCCGGCTGCGCGCTCGGCGACGTCCGCGCTCCGGGTGGGCTGCCACGCTGGTCGTCGAGGACGTCGACGGTGGGGCGGCGGGGTTCGAGACTGATCATCGTCCGCACGAAGTTAGTGCCGTGGAGCCCGTGGAGCCAAGGGGTACGCACCACCGCGCTCGCATCGGGCGGTTCCTCCGACACGGCCCGCTCGCCGGCGAGCTCGGAGCGGCTGCAGGCGGTGCGCGGGCCGGTGGGGTGGTCCCGGTGCCGGGCGACGGTCCCGGCGAGGCCGGCGGCGCGGTCGTGACGCGGGCGGTGGCCGAACCCGTCGCGGGCCTCGGTCCGGTCGACGGGGCAGCGCGGGTCGTGGCCGTGCGCCGACTCCGGCCGGGAGCCGTCGAGTTCAGGTTCGCCGAGGGTGCCGACGCCGGTGAGCGCGTCCAGCGCGGTGCCCCTCGGCGCGCCGGACGCGAGCGGCGTACGGGCGCAGCGGCCGGCCGGATACCGGACGGCGGGGGCGGTCAGCGCCGCGTGGGCCGGTCCCGGAGGGTTCGCCCGGGGAATACAGGTGGCCCGCGGACGGGATTTCGATCCGTCACCGACCACGTCCGCGAGGGACCCTAAACCGCAGAAGGGCACGGGCTCGTCGGCCACGGGCACCCATTGTCCGGCCGAGGTGTGGGTGATCGGCCTCCGCCGGGTTCCGGCACCGCCGGACAGCACGAGAGCCTTCATTCGGCTCACCATAGTCGTGTTCCGGCGGCTGGAACATCATTTGCTTTACTCGCGCATCATGAAATCCCGCGTAAGGGGCGATGAGCCGCCCGGACGCGGGCTAATCATCGCCCCTTACGATGTTTCCCTCCACACTCGTGTTCGGGGTGGTGGAGGCGGTACCGCGGTCCACCGCGGGGAGGCAGGTCCGCAGCGGCTCCTTGCCGCGCAGTCGCCGGGCTCGCGCCCAGCCGGTCTCCGTCCGGCGGGGCCGGGGCCGGTCAGTGGTCTCCGAGGTCACGACTCATCATCTTCCTTCTGTCCGCTGCCCTCCGGGTCCCCGGCGGCGCGCCGGACAAACACCCGCCCGCCGTACAGGCTTCCGGCTCCTCAACGCCCCGGCCCGGACGGGGAGTTCCCGTCCGGGCCGGCGTCCTCGTCAGATGTTGGGCCGGGCCACGCTGATGTCGCCCAGTGCGGACTCCGGGTCGCGCTCCATGGCGGTGTCGCCCAGCGAGACGACGCCGACGGGGCGTCCGTCCTCGACGACCGGGACGCGGCGCACGGCGTGTTCGCGCATCAGCCGCACCGCGTGGTCCAGGTCGTCGTCCGGTGCCACGGTCACCAGGTCGTCGCTGCACGCGCCGGCCACGGTGATGTCCTCGGGATCGCCGCCCCGGGAGACCGACCGCACCACCAGATCGCGGTCGGTGACCAGACCGCGCAACCGGTCGCCGTCGGTCACCAGGACGGACCCGAGGTCGCGGTCGCGCATGATGCGGGCGACCTCCGCGACGGAGGTCTGCGGCCCGACGGTCACCGGCGCGCCGGTCATGATGTCGCGCACGTGCTGTGCCATGGCGTTTCCTCTCTCCTGTCTCTCGGTGGCGTCCCGGGTACCCGGCAAAGCGGTACGGTCACCGGGTACGGGCGTTCCCGGCCGGCGGACCCGGCGGCCGTCAGGGCCGCAGCACGAACTCCGCCCACACCTGCTTGCCCCCGCTGACCGGAAGGGTTCCCCAGCCGGCCGACACGGCCTCGACGAGGAGGATGCCGCGGCCTCCGGTGGCCTCCCAGCCGATGCTGGTGGGCTTCACGGGGGTGCGGGGCGAGGCGTCGGCGACCGCGAGGCGCAGCCGGTCGTTGACCAGGGAGATGTCGAGGCGGACCGGCCCTTCGGTGTGCACCAGGGCGTTGGTGACCAGTTCGGAGACGACGAGCAGGGCGCCGTCGACGTCCGCGGTCACCCCCCAGGAGCGCAGGGTGCGCCGGGTGAAGCGGCGGGCGTGCCCGACCGCCTGGGGCACCCGCCACACCGTCCAGCTCTCCCGCAGCGGACGGGAGGCCATGCCGTCGTAGCGCATCAGCAGCAGGGCGACGTCGTCGCTGCGCGGGGCCTTGCCGAGCAGGGCGTCCGCGACGGTCCCGAGGTCGGCGGGGTCGGCGGCGGAAAGCTGCCGGGCGAAGCGGTCCATGCCCTCGTCGATGTCGGAGTCCGGGGACTCGACCAGGCCGTCCGTGGTGAGCGCGAGCATCGTGCCGGGCTGCAGCCTGAGCGGGCTCATGGGGAAGTCGCTCTGCCGCACCACGCCGAGCGGCGGGCCGCCCTCGGCCTCCGCGATCTCCGTGCGGCCGTCCGGGTGACGCAGCACCGGCGGCAGATGGCCGGCCCGGACGCACCAGGCGAAGCCCTCCTCCATGTCGACGTCGACGTAGCAGCAGGTGGCGAAGAGGTCGGTCTCCATGTCCATGAGGAGCCGGTTGGCGTGGGAGACCACCACGTCCGGGGGGTGTCCCTCGACGGCGTAGGCGCGCAGCGCGGTGCGCATCTGGCCCATGAGGGTGGCGGCGCCGGCGCTGTGTCCCTGGACGTCGCCGATGACGAGGGCGACGTGGTTGTCCGGCAGCGGGATCACGTCGTACCAGTCGCCGCCGAGCTCCAGGCCGGCGGTGCTGGGCAGATAGCGGGCGACGGCGACCGCGCCGGGCAGCCGGGGCAGGCGGCGCGGCAGCAGCTGGCGCTGGAGCATGCCGACCAGTTCGTGCTCGGCGTCGAAGGCGCGGGCCCGCATCAGGGCCTGTCCCGCGAGGCCGGCGGCGGCGGTGAGCAGGGCGCGTTCGTCGGGGCCGAAGTCGTGCGGGGCGTCCCAGCCGATCAGGCAGGCGCCGGCTATCCGGTTCCCGGCGGGCAGCGGCAGCATGGCCAGGCCGCCGGGGCCGACCTCGGCGAGGGCGGTCTCCAGCGGTGAGCCCGCCGGCCAGATCCGGGCGCGGCCCTCGCGCAGGGCGGCGGCGAGGGTGGGCATGGTGCGCACGGGCGCGTCGGGCCACTCGGTGCGCCACTCCGCGCGCCACAGCTCCGGCCACGCCTCCGGTTCCGGCGGGTCGAGGACGGTGACGACGAGCCGTTCGCTCTCCAGCTCGGCGAGCGCGATGCGGTCGGCCCGCAGCGGCCGGCGCAGCGCGGCGACCACGGCCCTGCCGACGTCGCGGACGGTGACCGCGGTGGCGAGCGCGGCGGCGAGGCGCTGGATCCGGGCCACGTCCGTGATGTCGGAGCGCAGCGTGGAGGCGTCGGCGACGGAGCCCACCAGCCGGGCGGGGCGCCCCTCCCCGCCGTGTACCAGCCGGCCGCGCAGCCGCAGCCACTTGGGCGGGCCGGTGGGCTGGAGCACCCGGAACTCCAGTTCGCGGTCGCCGATCGTCATGTGGTCGGCCTCGACGACGGACATCAGTGAGGGCAGGTCCTCCGGCACCGTCAGGCCCAGCAGGGTCTCCACCCGCCCGTCGAAGTCGTCCGGGTCGAGGCCGAACAGCTCCAGGATGTCCTCGCCGACCCGGACCCGCCCGGTGTCCATGGCCAGGCTGAAGCCGTCGGGCCGCAGGTCGGCGCCCTCGGCGATGGCGGCCGGCGCGGGGAGGGCGAGGGCGTCGGCGACGAGGCCGAGGCAGAAGCGGTCGTCGGCGTCGAAGCCGTCGGCGCGCTCGCTGACCGCGAGCAGGCAGCCGCCGCCGTCGCCGCGCAGGGGCAGCGCCGCCAGGAAGAAGTCACGGCTGGGCACGCGCCGTGACTGCGCCTGCGCGGCGAGGTCGTCCGGGCCCAGCCACACCGGCCGCCCGCGGTGGGCCTCGGCCACCGGGGCGTGCCCGGCGACGGGGTAGCTGTCCCGCACCCCGCACAGGGTCCGCGGCACCCCGACGGACTCCGCCAGGCACAGCAGCTCTCCGTCCGCGCCGACCGTGTACACGGCGGCGAACGCCGCGCCGGCGAAGACGAGGGCCTGCTCCAGGATCCTGCGCACCCGGTCGGGCGACTCGGGGTCGGCCGCGATCGCCGTCAGGGCACCTTCCGCACGCAGCGTTCTCGTGCTGCGTCCCGCAGCGCCCTCACCGACCACGTTGGCCATTACAGCGCTTATGGGACACCCGCGCAGCCCCTGTGCGCGTTCGGCGGCCCCCGGAGTGCGCGGGGCGCGCACTGCCTCGGGCGATCCTACGGACCGGGGTCCGGGGTGTACGGAGGGTGCGCGGCCCCGCGGGGCGTACGGTCCCTTTCCCGTCGCTCGTCGTGCGCGACGGCCCGGCAGGGAGGAGATTGGGTCCCGGGGTCGGTGGCGCGGCCGTGCGAGGAGGTGGTCGGCGTGTCCGAGGGACAGTCGTCCGCGCGGACGCCGACGGGCGGGCGGGCGCCGGTCGGCCGTCCGCTGCTGTCCCTGACGCTGGCCTCGATGATGGACGAGGTGCACGCCCACTCCGGGGCCGTGTACCTGCTCTCGCCGGACCATCCGGTGCTGGAGATGGCGGTGATGGCGGGGCTGCCCCGCGCCTTCGCGGCCCCGTGGGAACGGGTGGGGCTGAGCGCGCCGATCCCGGTCTCCGACGCGGTGCGCGAACGACGGCTGGTGTGGGTGGGCGGCGAGGAGGAGATGGCCCGCCACTATCCCCGTATCGCCATGGTGCTGCCGTATCCCTTCTCGCTGGCCGCGCTGCCGGTGGCGACGGGGTCGAAGGCGTACGGCGCGGTCTTCGTGACCTGGCCCGGCACGCATCCGCAGGAGCTGTCCGACTGGGAGCGCGATCATCTGACCGCCGCCTGCGACCGGCTCGCGGTGCGGCTGGAGCGGGCCGCCGAGCAGAGCCTGCCGCTGGCACCGGAGCCGGATCTGCTGGCGGCGCCACTGGTGGGCGGCATGGCCGGCACGCTCGGCACGGTGGAGGCGGCACGGATGGTGTCCCGGCTGCCGTACGGCCTGTGCTCGCTCGATCTGCACGGGCGGGTCGGCTTCGCCAACGCCGCCGCCGCGGAGCTGCTGGGCGTTCCGGCGAACCGGCTGCTCGGGGCCCAGATGTGGGCGTCGGTGCCGTGGCTGAACGATCCCGTGTACGAGGACCGGTACCGGGCGGCGCTGTTCAGCCAGCACGTCACCTCGTTCGTCGCGCTGCGCCCGCCGGACGAGTGGCTGTCGTTCCGGCTGTATCCGAGTACCACCGGGCTCAGTGTGCGGATCAGCCGGGCGCGCGCGGTGGCGGAGATGAACCGCTCGGCGCCGCGGTCCGGGCAGGGGCAGCCGCGGCTGGTCACCATCACCCAGGTGCTGGGCCTGGCGGGTGCGCTGACCGAGACGGTCGGGGTGGAGGACGTGGTGCGGCTGGTCGCCGCCGAGGTCGTCCCGGCGGTGGGCGGCCAGGGGCTGGTGATCCTCGGGTCCCGGGCGGGCCGGCTGCGCGTGCTGGGGCACCAGGGGTACGCGGACGCGCGGGTGGTGGAGCGGTTCGACGGGATGCCGCTGTCGGAGCCGACCCCCGGCAGCCAGGTGCTGCGGTCCGGCGTGCCGGCCTTCTTCGAGAGCCGGCAGGAGGTCGAGCGCCTGTATCCGGCGCTGCTGGTGAACCCGTCGGAGTTCGCGGCGTGGGCGTACCTGCCGCTGATCGCCTCGGGTCGCCCGGTGGGGACGTGCGTGCTGTCGTACGCGGCGCCGCACCACTTCACGACGGAGGAGCGGGCGGTGCTGACCAATCTGGCGGGGCTGATCGCCCAGGCGCTGGAGCGGGCCATGCTCTACGACGCCAAGCACCGGCTCGCGCACGGGCTGCAGGAGGCGCTGCTGCCGCACACGCTGCCCTCGCTGGCGGGCGTCGAGGCGGCGGCCCGCTATCTGCCGGCCACCCAGGGCATGGAGATCGGGGGCGACTTCTACGACCTGGTGCCGACACAGGGGATGGCTGCGGCGGTGATCGGGGACGTGCAGGGGCACAACGTGACGGCGGCCGGGCTGATGGGCCAGGTCCGTACGGCGGTACGCGCGTACACGGCCGTCGGGCAGGAGCCCGAGGAGGTGATGCGCAGCACCAACCGGCTGCTGCTGGACCTGGGTTCGGACCTGTTCGCCAGCTGTCTGTACCTGCGGCTCGATCCCGCGCACGGGCGGGCCGTGATGTCCCGCGCGGGTCATCCGCCGCCGCTGCTGCGCAGACCGGACGGGCGGGTGCGGGTGCTGGACCTGGCCGGGGGCCCGCTGCTGGGCATCGACGGCTCGGCGGCGTACCCGTCGACCGAGGTCGACCTCTCCCCCGGTTCGCTGCTCGTCCTCTACACGGACGGTCTGGTGGAATCCCCCGGCACCGACTTCGAGGACGCCGTGGCCGACCTGTGCCGCCGTCTCACCGACCTCGGCGACCTGCCCCTGGACGATCTCGCCGACGCCCTGGTCCAGCACGGCGCGGACGCGGAGAACCGGCTGGACGACATCGCCCTGCTCCTCCTACGGGCCCTCCCGCCCGACTGACCCCAGGGGCGCGGGGAACCGCGCACGGGGGTCTGGGGGCGGAGCCCCCAGGGACGGGACGGGAAGGGGCGGCGGGGGCGAGAAAGGGGCCCGGGGCGGCACGGGGACGCCCCGGCGGCGTGCGGCAACCCGGCCCCGGCCCGCCACCCACGTGGCGGGCCGGGGCCGGATCCGCGCCCGGGGCGGGGGTACGTCAGTGGGTTCCGGCCGGACCGGAGCCGTCCTGGACGCCCTGGTCCGCCGCATCACCGGCACCCGCACCGGCACCCGCACCGGCCTGGCCCCCCGCTCCGGCCTCTTCACCGCCGATCTCCTGGCCCTCGGCCTCCTCGCCGACGGCACCCGCGTCGCCGAGGGTCGCGCCGACCGCCGCCAGGGCCGTGGTGACCGGCTGGAAGAACGTCTCGCCGCCCGAGGTGCAGTCGCCGCTGCCGCCCGAGGTCAGGCCGACGGCGAGACCGTCCCGGGTGAACATCGAGCCGCCGCTGTCGCCGGGTTCGGCGCAGACGTTCGTCTGGATGAGGCCGGTGACCGTGCCCTCCGGATAGTTCACCGTGGCGTTCAGGCCCAGCACCTGGCCGTCGGCGAGCCCGGTGGTGCTGCCCATCCGGAACACCTCCTGGCCGACGGTGGCCTCCGCGGCCCGGGAGACCGGGAGGGTCTGGTCACCGAGGTTCACCTCGCTCGGCGCGACGGTCGCGGGATCGTCGTACCGGACGAGCGCGAAGTCGCCCTCGCCGGGGAAGACCGCCTGGTCGACCGTGGCGATCGGCTGCCCGCCCTGCGCGTCGGACCACTGCTCGGCCGCGACGGCGCAGTGACCGGCCGTCAGGAACGCGGGAGAGCCGTCGCCCGCGGTGACGTTGAAGCCGAGCGAGCAGCGCGCGCCGCCCGAGAAGATGGCGTCGCCGCCGGAGGCGAACGTCCTGAACGTGCCCGTGGACTTCTTGATGGTCGCCATGCCGGATCCGAGGCTCTCGACGGTGGACTCCAGTCTGTTCCACTTGTCGCCGGTCACCGTGCTGTCCGCGGTGACGAGGATCTTGTTGGTGCGCGGGTCGACGGCCCAGGAGGTGCCCGGGATGGTCGCCTCCGACTTCAGCGTCCGCGCCCCTGCCTCCAGTTCGGTCATGCTGTTGTCGACCTCGCGGACGGCCGCGCCCGCCTTCTTGGCCTGCACGATCACGTTGTTGTCGTCGCCCGGTACGACGTTGACGACGAGCTGCTTGTCGTCGCCGTCGTAGTAGGAACCGGCGAACGCGTCGCCGAGGAGCCCGGCGAGCTGCGAGGCGAGATCCGAGGCATCGCCCGCCTTCAGGGTCTTCGGCGCCGCCGCGGCAGCGTCCGGCGCGCCGTCCTGGGACGCGTTCGCGTGGGGGAGCAGGATCGCGGCGGCGCCGAGCGCCACCACACCGCCCACCGTCATCGCGGCCTTGCGCTTCGGAATTCGCTTGTGACTCAAACTTCTCGACCTCCTGGGGGGACCGGAGTCGCGCCGGTGTTCGGCGACTGGGGGGGCGCCCGGACGGCTGTTGGTACGCACGGGCCGCGAGGGGCGTTCAATCCCGTCCGGCCGCTCACGCTCGGCGACCGGCCGTGAGCGGTCGGTCGCGATCACGTAGCGGAATCCCGGCTTCAGTGAATCTGCACATCGAATGCCCAACCCGGTCACCGGAGCCGGGATTCGTCCACAGGCCGGCGGACCGGGCCACACCTTTGGGGCCGGTGTGCCGGATTCCGGCCACCGGGGCGCAAGTGGCCGGACGGGTCGATGCGGTGGGGCATGTGAAGAAGTCGCCGCCGAGCCGTGCCCGCGCCTGCACGCCTGTACCCCCGTGGAGCACAAGTTGCCTGGTGAGACGTTTGATTGATTGGAAGGCCGCGCCCGCCGCGTGCTTTGATCCATCGCACCGCAAGGCCGCTTCGGGCTCCCGGCGACGGGCGTTCGGCGCCCGCGGTCGCGGCCTCCCTCCGTCACCGGAGAGGGCCGCTCCCCCCTTGTGAAATATCCATACGAAGGGAAGTTCCATCATGAACTCCACCCCCCGGGTCGAGACCGCCGAGATCTCCGACGCCGACCTCGACAACGTCTCCGGCGGCCTGTCCGTGAACGCCGTGAACACCCTCACGGGCGCGGTGGACGGCATCGCCCCGGTCTCCGGCCTGGTCGACACGGCCGTCGGCACCGTCGAGGGTGTCACCGGCCTGAACACCGCCCCGGTCACGAACCTGGTCGCCGGTCTCTGATCGCGCCTTCGTGCCGCCGAGTCCCGGAGCCGTCCGCCGGCTCCGGGACTTCGCGGTGCCTCCACGGTCCACGCGTCACGTCGCACAGTTCACTCAGGTGAGGGAAGACCCGTGCAGTTCCGCCAACAGGCCCTCGCCAGGCTCCAGTCACCGGAGGAGCTCGACCTGCCGGTGCGTTTCGCGCGCCCGCAGGGCTGGCTGGTGCTGTCCGTGACGGTGGTCGCGATGGCGGCCGCGTCGGTGTGGGCGGTGACCGGCTCGGTGTCCTCCACGGTCGGCGCGCCCGCCGTCCTCACGTACGGGCAGGGCAGTTACGTCCTGCAGAGCCCCGTCGCCGGCCAGGTCACCGCCGTCCTCGCGGAGGAGGGCGAGCGGCTGCCCGCCGGCTCCCCCGTCCTGAAGGTCCGCACCGAGCGGGGCGACGAGGTCGTCCGTACCCTCGACGCGGGCCGCGTCATCGCACTCGCCGCCGGCACCGGGCAGATCATCTCCACCGGTGCGGACGTCGCCGCCGTGGAGAAGGTCGCCCGCGCGAAGACCCCGCTGCGGGCGACGGTGTACGTCCCCGCCGAGAGCGCCGCCGACATCCCCGCGCACGCCTCCGTCGACCTGACGGTGCAGTCGGTGCCGAGCCAGGAGTACGGCGTGCTGCACGGCGAGGTGAAGTCGGTGGACCGCTCGGCGCAGTCCGCCCGGCAGATCGCCGCGTTCCTCGGGGACGCCCAGCTGGGCGAGCAGTTCACGAAGAAGGGCAGGCCGGTGGCGGTCACCGTCGAGCTGAAGAGGTCGTCCGGCACGAAGAGCGGTTACGCGTGGTCCTCCGCGGACGGTCCGCCGTTCGAGCTGACCTCGATGACCCTGGCCACGGGGTCGATCCGGCTGGCCGATCAGCGTCCCGTCGACTGGCTGCTCCCGTGACCACCGCCCAGGAGACCCGCGGCAGACGCCGTGCCGCCCCGCCGAAGCGCAAGGTGCCCAAGTCCCGGGCGAAGACCGTCCGTACGCCCACCGTGCTCCAGATGGAGGCCGTGGAGTGCGGTGCCGCCTCGCTCGCGATGGTGCTCGGCCACTACGGCCGCCATGTCCCGCTGGAGGAGCTGCGCATCGCCTGCGGCGTCTCGCGGGACGGCTCGCGCGCCAGCAACCTGCTGAAGGCGGCCCGCAGTTACGGGCTGACCGCCAAGGGCATGCAGATGGATCTGGCCGCCCTCGCCGAGGTGACGGCGCCCGCCGTCCTGTTCTGGGAGTTCAACCACTACGTCGTCTACGACGGCATGGGCCGCCGGTTCGGCCGCCGCGGTGTGTTCATCAACGACCCCGGCAAGGGGCGGCGGTTCGTCCCCCTGGAGGAGTTCGACGGCAGCTTCACCGGTGTCGTGCTGGTGATGGAACCCGGCGAGGACTTCGCCCGGGGCGGGCGCAGGCCGGGCGTGCTCGGCGCGATGCCGGCCCGGCTGCGCGGCACGGCGGGCACCATGCCCGCCGTGGTGCTGTCGAGCCTGCTGCTGGTGGCGGTGGGCGCGGCGGTGCCGGGGCTGAGCCGTACCTTCATCGACGAGTTCCTGATCGGCGGCCGGACCTCGATGCTGGGCGTGCTGTTCACGTCCATGGGCGCGTGCGTACTGCTCACGCTGGTGCTGACCTGGTTGCAGCAGGGCAATCTGCTGCATGGCCGGCTGATCTCCTCCACCCTGTCCAGCGCCCGCTTCCTGCGCCATCTGCTGCGGCTGCCGGTGACGTTCTTCGCCCAGCGCAGCCCGGCCGACCTGGTGCAGCGGCTGCAGTCCAACGACGCGGTGGCCGAGACGCTGGCCCGCGATCTGTCGGCGGCGGGCGTGGACGCGGTGGTGGTCGTGCTGTACGCGGTGCTGCTGTACACCTACGACCCGCAGCTCACGTTCGTGGGCATCGGGGTGGCACTGCTGAACATCGTGGCGATGCGGATCGTGATCCGGCTGCGCGCGACCCGCACGGCGAAGCTGCGGGCGGACAGCGCGCGGCTCACCAACACGGCGTACACCGGTCTGCAGCTGATCGAGACGCTGAAGGCGACCGGCGGGGAGGACGGCTACTTCCGCAAGTGGGCCGGGCAGCACGCCACCACGCTGGAGGAGCAGCAGCGGCTCGGGGTGCCGAGCGCCTGGCTCGGCGTCGTCGCGCCGACGCTCGCCACGCTCAACAGCGCGCTGATCCTGTGGATCGGGGGCATGCGGGCGGTCGAGGGGCACATCTCGGTCGGTCTGCTGGTCGCCTTCCAGGCGCTGGTCGCCCGTTTCACCGCCCCGCTGACCCGGCTCAACGGGGTGGCGGGCCGGATCCAGGACTTCGCCGCGGACGTGGCCCGGCTGAAGGACGTGGAGAACTTCCGGGCGGACCCGCTCTACGGCCGTCCCGGCACCGGCGAGTCGACCCGCCGGCTGCACGGCCACGTCGAGCTGCAGAACCTCAGCTTCGGCTACAACCCGCTGGACAAGCCGCTGCTGACCGGCTTCGACCTGACCGTCGGCCCCGGCCGGCAGGTGGCGCTGGTGGGCGGCTCGGGCAGCGGCAAGTCCACGGTGTCCCGGCTGATCTCGGGTCTGTACGCGCCCTGGGAGGGCGTGATCCGGATCGACGGACAGCGCATCGAGGACATTCCGCGCGGGGCGCTGGCCGCCTCCGTCTCCTTCGTCGACCAGGAGGTGTTCCTCTTCGAGGGCACCGTCCGCGACAACGTGGCGCTGTGGGACCCGTCGATCCCGGACGAGGCGGTGGTGGAGGCGCTGAAGGACGCGGCGCTGTACGACGTGATCCTGCGCCGGCCGGGCGGCATCCACAGCCCGGTCGAGCAGGACGGCCGGAACTTCTCCGGCGGTCAGCGACAGCGTCTGGAGATCGCGCGGGCCCTGGTGCGCCGGCCGAGCATCCTGGTCCTCGACGAGGTGACCAGCGCGCTGGACGCGGAGACCGAGCTGGTGGTGATGGACAACCTGCGCCGGCGCGGCTGTGCCTGTGTGGTGATCGCGCACCGGCTGAGCACGGTGCGCGACAGCGACGAGATCGTCGTCCTGGACCACGGCACGGTCGTGGAGCGCGGACGGCACGAGGAGCTGGTGGCGCGCGGCGGCGCGTACGCGGCGCTGGTCAGGGAGCGATGAGATGACGGCCGTGCACGAGAGTCAGGGCGGCGACCTCGTCCTGGGCGCGCTCGGATCGCTGGGCACACCGGTCGACTGCTCCGGGTTCGGCCGGCTGGACCTGGAGGGGCCGCAGGTGCTGTGGCTGATCGCGTCCGGTGCCGTGGACCTGTTCGCGGTGGACGCCGGCCAGCAGGGACACTGGCATCATCTGGGCCGGCTGGAGGCGGGCTCGCTGGTGCTGGGCCCGGTGGCCGGTCCGACGCACACGCTGGTGGCGCGTCCGCTGCGGGACTGCGTGGTGCACCGCATCGACCTGCGCGAGCTGTACCAGCCGGCGAGCACCCAGACCTGGTCGTACGACGAACACGGCAACCCGCAGTACGTACCGCCCACGACGAGCCCGCTGGAGTACGCGCTCGCGCTCGGGGTGGGCCGTGGTCTGGCGGTGCTGTTCCAGGCGCCGATGGCCGCGGAGCGGGCCACCGCGCCCAGCGACGACGACGTGTTCTGGATGCAGGTCCCGCCGGGCAGTGTGCAGTACGGCTCGCTGTACGGGGCGGAGGCCGCCGCCGACCTGCTGATGGACCCGGCGCTGTGGCAGAGCATGGTCGACCAGCAGTACCGGCTGATGACCACGCTGGACCGGTGGATCGAACAGCTCGAACAGACGCACGAGACGCGGACGGCGGAGGGCATCGCGGCCGGTGAGGCGGTGCGCGCCCGGGCCGACCGGACGCTGCTCGCCGCGATCGGCAAGCGGTCGGGGCAGCGCACGACGGCGGCCGACGCGGACGCCACGTACGCGGCCTGCGAGCTGGTGGCACGGGCGGCCGGGATCCCGCTGACCGCGCCCGAGCGGTCCGGCACCGGCGGGGACCGGCTCGATCCGGTCGAGCGGATCGCCCTGGCCTCCCGGGTGCGCACCCGTGTCGTACGGCTGGACGGCCGCTGGTGGCGGGACGACGTCGGTCCGCTGGTGGGTCACCGGGTCCTGTCGGGGGCGCCCGTGGCGCTGCTGTGGCGGCGCGGCGGTTATGTGGCGGTGCATCCGGCGACCGGCAGGGAGACCCCGGTCGAGAAGGCGAACGCCGAGGAGTTCGAGCCCCGCGCGGTGATGTTCTACCGTCCGCTGCCCGAGCGGCGGCTGAGCCCGCTGCGGCTGCTGCGGTTCTGCATGACGGGTACGCGCGGTGACCTGACGGGACTGCTGCTGAGCGGTCTGGTGACGGTGGCGATCGGGGCCCTGGTGCCGCTGGCGACCGGCAAGGTGCTCGGCGAGTTCGTGCCCGAGGCGCGGACCGAGCTGATCGCGCAGGTGTGCCTCGCGGTGATCCTGAGCAGTGTGGTGGCCGCCGCCTTCATGCTGCTGCAGAACCTCACCCTGCTGCGTCTCGAGGGCCGGGTGGAGGCGACCCTCCAGCCGGCCGTCTGGGACCGGCTGCTGCGGCTGCCGACCAAGTTCTTCACCGAGCGTTCGACGGGTGAGCTGGCGAGCGCGGCCATGGGCATCAGCGCGATCCGCCGCATGCTGGCCGGGGTCGGTCCGACGGTGGCCCAGTCGGTCACCGTGGGCGCGGTGAACCTGGGGCTGCTGCTGTGGTTCAGCGTGCCGATGGCGCTGGCCGCGCTCGGGATGCTGGTGGTCGTCGCGGGGGTGTTCCTGGGGCTCGGACTGTGGCAGGTGCGCTGGCAGCGCCGCCTGGTGGTGCTCACCAACAAGCTGAACAACCAGGCCTTCCAGACACTGCGCGGCCTGCCGAAGCTGCGGGTGGCGGCGGCGGAGAACTACGCGTACGCCGCGTGGGCCTCGGAGTTCGCCCGCAGCCGTGAGCTCCAGCGGAAGGCCGGCCGGATCAAGAACCTGACGGCGGTGCTGGGCGCGGTCTACCTGCCGCTGGTCACGCTGGCGATGTTCATGCTGCTGGCCGGGCCGGCCCGCGGCTCGATGACGGCGGCGGAGTTCCTCACCTTCAACACGTCGGTGACGATGGTGCTGACCTCGGTCACCCAGCTGACCGGGGCGTTCGTCTCGGCGGTCGCCGCGCTGCCGCTGTTCGAGCAGATCAAGCCGGTGCTGGACGCCACGCCCGAGGTGCGCGCGGCGAGCACCCGGCCGGGTCCGTTGTCCGGGGCGATCGAGGCGCGGCGGCTGTCCTTCCGCTACTCCGACGACGGTCCGCTGGTCCTGGACGACGTGTCCTTCGAGGCGCGGCCGGGCGAGTTCGTGGCCGTCGTCGGCCCCAGCGGCTGCGGCAAGTCCACCCTGCTGCGGCTGCTCATCGGCTTCGACCGGCCGGTGTCCGGCAGTGTGCTGTACGACGGCCAGGACCTGGCCGCGCTCGACCGGTCGGCGGTGCGGCGGCAGTGCGGTGTGGTGCTCCAGCACGCGCAGCCGTTCACCGGATCCGTCCTGGACGTCATCTGCGGGAGTGAGCCGTACACGCCCCAGGAGGCCATGGCGGCGGCGGAGATGGCGGGGCTGGCCGAGGACATCAGGCGGATGCCGATGGGGCTGCACACCATCGTCTCCGGCAGCGGCGCGGTCTCCGGCGGCCAGCGGCAGCGGCTGATGATCGCCCAGGCGCTGATCCGCCGGCCGCGGATCCTCTTCTTCGACGAGGCGACCAGCGCCCTGGACAACGAGACGCAGCGCGCGGTCATCGAGAGCACCAAGGCCCTGGAGGCGACCCGGATCGTCATCGCGCACCGGTTGTCGACGGTGCTGGACGCGGACCGGGTGGTGGTGATGGAGGGCGGCAAGGTGGTCCAGCAGGGCCCGCCCGGCCGGCTGCTCGCCGACACCGGCGGGCGGCTGCACGAACTGGTGCGGCGGCAGATGGCGTGACGGGAACCGTCAACGGAAGGTTACCGTCCGGTCACACCTGTGGCGCGTCTTCGCCGTACGCGGGGCCCGTCCGTTGCTCCGCGCGGTAAATGGGTACCCACGGGCCATGCGAACCAGCGTGATGGATGTCGGATCGAAGACCGTCAGACTCGTCGTGGCGGACACGGCGGGCGGGGCGCCGCTGCCGGTGCACACGGCGAAGTGGCCGCTCAGGCTGTCCGAGCAGGTCACGCCCGGAAAGCCGGTGCCGGAGCAGGCCGTGGAGCGCCTGGTGGACGCCGTCGCCGCGGCGAACAGGACCGCCGCGCGATGGGGTGCGTCGGGTCCCCTGGCGTTCGCGACCGCCGTGGTGCGCGGTGCCCCGAACCGGCAGGAGGTGCTGAGCACGGTCCGGGCCCGGACCGGCGTCGACCTGTGCACACTGCCCGGCGAGGTGGAGGCCGAGCTCACGTTCCTCGGGGCCCGGCGCTGGATGGGCTGGCGCTGCGGGCCGCTGGCGCTGCTGGACATCGGCGGGGGTTCGCTGGAGGTCGCCTTCGGGCGCGGCCGGCTGCCCGACTTCGTCGCCTCGCTGCCGCTGGGGGCGGGCCGGCTCACCCACGAGTACTTCGCGGAGGCGGACCCGCCCTCCCCGGAGCAGGTCCGGGCGCTGCGCCGGCGGGTGCGCCACCAGCTGCGGGACGTGGCGGCCCGGATCCGCTGGGAGGGACCCCGTACGGCGGTGGCGACCTCCCGCACCTTCCAGCAGCTGGGGCGGCTGTGCGGGGCCGCCCCGGGGCGGCACGGCCCGTTCGTGGAGCGGGAGTTGTCCTGCGCCGACCTGCGGGTGGCCATCGACCGGCTGGCCGCCCTGCCCGCGGCCGAACGCGCCCGGCTGCCCGGGATCTCCGCCCCGCGCTCCGCGCAGAGCCTGGCGGGCGCCGTCGTGGGACACACGGCGATGAAGCTGACCGGTCTGGGGACGGTGACGATCTGCCCCTGGGCGCTGCGTGAGGGGGTGCTGTTGCGTCACATCGAGGACGGCCCCTCCTGGTGGGCGGAGATCATCCGCCTCAACGAGAAGGAGACGGCGGCCGACGGCCCCGTACCGCTGCGCATCGCCACCGCGCGCGGCTGACCCGGCGTACGACGAGAGGAGACACCCCGTGTCCGAGCGGGACGACCACGAGAAGCCCGAGACGGCCGTCGAGGAGGTACTGCGCGAGGTCGAGGAGGCCGAACGGCGACCCGAGGACTCCTCCGGACGGCGCCGTCACCGGGGTGAGGCCGGGGAGGCGATCACCCCGAACACCGAGGCGCAGGAGGAGTCCCAGGGTGACTGACGCCGGTCCGGCGGATCACGCCGGAGACGCGGGGCCCGGCCCGCCCTCCCCCGCTGCCCGAAGGGCGTGGGCGGTGTTCCCCGCCGCGTCGTCGCCGGTCGCCGACCGCCTCCCGCCCGGCTTCGCCCGAGCGGGAGGAGCCCCATGCGCGGGAGGAGCCCCGTCGCCCCCGCTCACCCGGGCCGCGAGGCGCCGCCGGTTCCCTCCGGTTCGATCCGCCGGACAGGCCCCGGCGCCGTTTCCCTACTCCGGCGGCGGGCCGAGGGGCCGGGCCGCCAGGGCCTGGGCCACGCCCAGCAGGTTGGCGGCCATGGCGCGGCCCGTCCTGCGGGACCAGTCGTGGCCGCTTCCGCCTTCCAGGAAGCTCGGCCCGGGGCCGGGGCCCTGGTTCCAGTAGGTCCACGCCTGGCCGGGGATGGTGTAGCCGATGTCCTGCAGGCCGCCGGTGATCTCGCTGATCACATGGTGCGCGCCGTCCTCGTTGCCGGTGACGACGACGCCCGCGACCCGGTTGTAGGCGACCGGCCGGCCGTCGTCGTCCGTCTCGGACAGCATGGCGTCCATCCGCTCCAGGACCCGTTTGGCGACCGACGACGGCTGCCCGAGCCAGGTCGGCGAGGCGATGACGAGGATCTCGGACGCGAGGATCTTCTCGTGGACGCCCGGCCAGGCGTCGCCCTCGTGCACGGCCTCGCTGACCACTCCCGGAGCGATGTCCAGGTCCACCGCACGGACGACGTCGACCTCCACACCGTCCTTCTCCAGGTGTTCGGTGACGGTCCGGAACAGCGCCTCGGTGTTGGAGGTCTCCGGTGACTTCTTGAGAGTGCAGTTGATCACTAGTGCCTTCATGTGAGCACGGAGTACCCCGTGGACGGCCGGTCGCCACGCGAACACGGGTGTCACTGGGCCGTCCGGGTACCCGGAGCGCATGGAACACCCCTGTGAAGAACCCCGGCTGCCCGCACCGCGCGGCCCCCTGAGCAGCGCCGTCGAGGACCACCTGCGGGGCACCGGCCCGCTGCCCCCGGACGAGGAGACCGCCGCCGCCCCCGTGTACGGCGACGACCTCCAGCTCGCCCTGTACCTGTGCTACGAACTGCACTACCGCGGGTTCGCGGGCGTGGCGGCGGACCGCGAGTGGGACCCGGAGCTGCTGCGCGTCCGCGCCGCCCTGGAGGACCGCTTCCTCACCGCGCTGCGCGCGGACGCCCGGCGGCACGACGGCGTCGACGAGGCGCTCGCCGGGATCCTGGTGGAACCGGTGGACGGCACGGGCGTCAGCCACTTCCTGCGCGACAAGGGCGAGTTGTGGCACCTCCGCGAGTACGCCGCCCAGCGGTCCCTGTACCACCTGAAGGAGGCCGACCCGCACGCGTGGGTGCTGCCCCGGCTGTGGGGGCGGGCCAAGGCGGCGATGGCGGCGGTCGAGTTCGACGAGTACGGCGGCGGCCGCGCCGACCGGGTGCACGCCCGTCTCTTCGCCGACCTGATGACCGACCTGGGACTGGACACGGCGTACGGCCGTTATCTGGACGCGGCCTGCGCCGAACTGCTCGTGACGGTGAACCTGATGTCCCTCTTCGGACTGCGCCGCTCCCTCAGGGGCGCGCTGGTGGGCCACTTCGCGACGGTCGAGATCACCTCGTCGCCCGGCTCGCGGCGGCTCGCCGAGGCGATGCGCCGCACGGGCGCGGGGCCCGCCGCCGAGCACTTCTACGACGAGCACGTGGAGGCGGACGCGGTGCACGAGCAGGTGGTGCGCCACGAGGTCGTCGCCGGGCTGCTGGAGGTGGAGCCGCACCTCGCGGCGGACATCGCCTTCGGCGTCGACGCCACCGTGTTCGCCGAGGACCGCCTCGGCGAGAGGCTGCTCGCGGACTGGAGCGCCGGCCGCTCGTCGCTGCGCACTCCCCTGTCCCAGGAGTTCGCCCATGCTTCTTGACGGCGGGGGTACCCGGCGGTCCGTGAGCCCACTGGCACCACCGGGCGTGTACGCCCCTCAGGAGGACACCGAGCTGCTGGCCGGCGCCCTGTACGACGAACCCGTCCCTCCGGGCGCGGACGTCCTCGACGTGGGCACGGGGTCCGGCGCGCTGGCGGTGGGGGCCGCCCGGCGCGGCTGCCGGGTGACCGCGGTCGACGTCTCCCGGCGGGCGGTGTGCGCGGCCCGGCTGAACGCGCTGCGGGCCGGTGTGCCGGTCCGGGTCCGGCGCGGCGACCTGTTCGCGCCGGTGCGGGGTGAGGCGTTCGATCTGATCCTCGCCAATCCGCCGTACGTTCCGGCGCCCCGTGGCGGCTCGCCGGCGCCGCGGGGCGCGGCCCGGGCCTGGGACGCGGGCGATGACGGACGGCTCGTCCTGGACCGGATCTGCGGGGAGGCGCCCGAGCTGCTGCGGCCGGGCGGTGTCCTGCTGCTGGTGCAGTCGGCGCTCAGCGACCCCGGGCTGACGGTCGGCCGGCTGCGGGCGGCCGGGACGAAGGCCGCGGTGATCCGGCGCCGGCGCATCGCCTTCGGCCCGGTGGTACGGGGCAGGGAGCGCTGGCTGCGGGAGCGGGGGCTGCTGTCCGGGACCGAGGACATGGAAGAGCTGGTGGTGATCCGTGCCGAACTCCCCGTCTGACACCCCGCGTCGCGTCACCGTCCGGCGCAAGGGGCCGCTGCTGGTGGAGGGTCCGGTGGAGGTCGAGCTGGAGGACGGCACGGTCGTCACCTCCGACCGCTTCCGGGTGGCCCTGTGCACCTGCCGCCGCAGCCGGCGGTATCCGTGGTGCGACACCAGCCACCGGGACCGGGCGTGAACCCTGGGGCCGAGGGTTCGTGAGAAGCCCGGAGGCCGGCGGGCGGCCCCACTCCGCCCGCCGGCCTCCTTGCGCGGGATCGCACGTTCCGCGAGGGGCCGGTACTCCCCAGTTCGCCGGCCGCCGCGCGGTCACGGGAAACCGTGCGATCCCGGTCTCAGAACGCGAAGACGCTCGAACCGTGAGCGTTCATCACGCACGCGTTGGAGAAGATCCGCTCGTAGGAGACGCGCTGCCCCTGCCACACCCCGTCGACGGTGACGAGCACCGGGTCGTACTGCTGGGTGCAGAAGACGCCCTCCCGCATCGTCAGGGCGTCGAGGTCGCCGCCGAGGCGGTTCATCTCCGCACAGGCCGCGTCCGCGGCCGGGTGGGTGCCCGAGGGTCCGGGGGCACAGGTCAGGGTGACCGCGCGTTCCGGTGTGGCGGTCGTCGCGCTGTCGCCGTGGCCCAGGGTGAGCACCAGGGCCGAGGGGGCGTAGAGCGCGGACGGGACGGTTCCCTCGGCGGCCGGCGCCACCCCGGACAGGGGTACGCAGACGGCTGCGGCCATGAGGCCGAGGGTGGTGGCCCAGCGCGCGGTGTTCCGCATTGTGTGCATCCTTCCGCTCGTGTCGACGAGGCGCGTCGACGGGTCGCCGGTCCGTGCTCGGTCGGTGCCGAACCGGCGTGCCGGAGTCTGCCGAGTCCGCGCCGGAACTTCACGTCGGGTGTGCGCGTTTCGGTAACATTTTGTGTTGAATCAGTGGCGTGAAGTCACGGAGAGCGGGGCCGCGCGCCCTGTAACCACACGGACGCCGAGCGTGCGAAGTGGCCAGATGGCCGGAACACGGTGGTTCGGCAATCGGCCTGAAACATTCCGATTCCGCTCTCGGCGGACCGTTCCGCGACGCCTTGTGTTCATGGACAGGGCGAGTAATCGTCATTACATGATTACGGCGGAGCAGCGAGAGCAACTGCGGGGCTGGTTCACCGGCCGGCTCCCCGACGATCTCTTCGAGGAGCTGACCGAGGTCACGGTCGACCGCGAGGAGATCACCGTCATCGGCCGCATTCCCGGCCCCCGGCCGGCCGAGGGCGCATCGCCGGCCGAGCGGGAGGCGGCCGTCGAGGGCCGCGTCCAGGAGTTCCGGGAACGCACCCGGGACGACCGGATCGCGGTCGCCCGGGACGCCGAGCACCGTTTCGGCCGGAAGGTCTCCTGGGGTGTGGAGTGCGAGGGGCACCGCGCCCTGTTCACGCACGTGGCCGCGCCCGTCATGACCCGGCTGCGGCAGCCGGAGCGGCAGGTCCTCGACACCCTCATCGCGAGCGGCGTGGCCCGCAGCCGCAGCGAGGCGCTGGCCTGGTGCGTACGGCTGGTCCAGCGGCACACCGACGACTGGCTCACCGAGTTGCGCGAGTCGCTGGAACACGTCCAGCGGGTCCGGGGCCGGGGGCCGGACACCGGGCCCGAGGAGGCGGAGCCCGGCATCGACGGCGGGTGAACGCCGTTGTCGGTGGCGTTCGTTACGGTGCGGGCATGACTCGATTCGTATTGGTGGCCGGTGCCTGGCTCGGGGCGTGGGCGTGGGACGAGGTGGCGGCCGGACTGCGCGAGGCGGGGCACGAGGCGTATCCGCTGACGCTGTCCGGGCTCGCGGAGAGGCAGGGGGTGCCGGCGGGGCAGCAGACCCATGTGCGGGACATCGTGGGCGAGGTGGAGCGGCTCGGTCTGCGGGACGTCGTCCTCGTGGGGCACAGCTACTCGGGCGTGCCGGTCGGCCAGGCGGCCGAGCGGATCGGCGACCGGCTGCGGAGGGTGGTGCTCGTCGACGCGAACGCGCCCGTGGACGGGGAGTCGTTCCTGTCCGGCTGGCCGAGCGAGGAGGTACGGAGGTCGATCGAGGCGCACGACGGCCGGTGGCCGCCGCCGAGCGCGGACGACTGCGCGGGCCAGGGCCTGACGGACGGGCAGACAGCCCGGTTCATCGCCGGATCGACCCCGCATCCGGGTGCCACGCTCACCGAACCGGCCGTGCTGGAGCGGTCGCTCGGCGAGCTGCCGGTGACGTACGTCAAGTGCCTGCTGGACGGGGAGGAACCCCCGCCGGCCGTGGCGGAGCTGCTGAAGAGCGACCGGTGGGAGCTGGTGACGATGGACACCGGGCACTGGCCGATGTTCTCCCGGCCGCGCGAACTGGCCCGGATCCTGGGGGAGGCGGCCACCGGCCGCTGATCCACGGCCGCCCGGCGCTGGACGCGCCCCGCGCATACCGGCCAGTATGCTCCGGGACGGCACGGCTCGAGGAGACAAGGCGGGGCGGATGGCGAAGCACTGGGCCGACTTCCAGTACGAGATCTATCTGAACGGGATGACCGGTGCCGTGCCCCGGCTGCCGACCGATCTGACCCGGCTGGAGGAGCTGACCGAGCAGCGGCTGGGCCCGGGGCCGGTCGGGTACGTCGCCGGCAGCGCGGGCGACGGCAGCACCGCCCGCGCCAACCGGGCCGCGCTCGACCGCCGCCGGATCGTGCCGCGCGTGCTGCGGGACGTGCACGAGCGGGATCTGTCGGTCGAGGTGCTGGGCCGGTCGCTGCCGGCGCCGCTCGCGCTGGCGCCGGTCGGAGTGCTGTCGATCATGCATCCGGACGCCGAGTCCGCCGCCGCCCGGGCGGCGGCCGCGCAGGGCGTGCCGTTCGTGCTGTCGTCCGCGTCCAGCACGCCGATGGAGCAGGTCGCGGAGGCGATGGGCGAGGCGGAGCGCTGGTTCCAGCTGTACTGGCCGAAGGACGTGGAAGTGGCCCGGAGCTTCCTGGACCGGGCGAAGGCCGCCGGGTTCACGGCGCTGGTCGTCACCCTGGACACTCCCCTGCTGTCCTGGCGTCCGCGCGACCTGGACCAGGCGTATCTGCCGTTCCTGCACGGGGTGGGCACCGCGAACTACTTCTCGGACCCGGCCTTTCAGGCGGGTCTGGTCAAGCCGGTGCACGAGGATCCGAACGCGGCGGTGATGCGCTTCGTCGGCATGTTCGCCGACCCCGCCAAGTCCTGGCCGGACCTGGCGTTCCTGCGGGAGAACTGGGACGGGCCGATCGTCCTCAAGGGCGTGCTCCACCCCGACGACGCGCGGCACGCCGCCGACGCCGGGATGGACGGTGTGGTGGTGTCCAACCACGGCGGGCGTCAGGTGGCCGGGGCGATCGCCGCCGCGGACGCGCTGCCCGGCGTGGTGGAGGCCGTCGGCGACCGGCTCACCGTGCTCTTCGACAGCGGGGTGCGCACCGGCGACGACGTCTTCAAGGCCCTCGCCCTCGGCGCACGGGCGGTCCTGCTGGGGCGTCCGTACGTCTACGGGCTCGGCCTCGACGGACAGGCGGGGGTGGAACACGTGATCCGCTGCCTGCTCGCCGAACTCGACCTCACCATGGCCCTGTCGGGCCACGCCACCCCGGCCGCGATCGGCCCCGACGCCCTCACGGAGACCACCGTCTGACCCGGCCGGGACGGGGTGTCCTCCCCGCCCCGGCCGCATGGCTCACGTCACCGGTTCCGCCAGCCCGGCACGGCGGGCCGACGGGGTGCGGGTGCCGCTGATGGACAGGGAGTCCGCGGTCGTCCGTACCGGTTCGGCCGCCCAGCGCTGGTCCACGGTCCGGTCGCGCACCTTGACGACGATGTCGGCGTTCGCGTCAGGGGTCGCCGGGGCGAGTGCCAGTTGGACGTCCCAGCGGGGCACCAGTTCGCCCCGCGCGGTGAGGTCGTACCGCACGTCGGCGCCCCGCTGGTCGCCGGGGTCGGCGCAGGTGCCGAGGACGACGACACCGGCGTCCTTGTGCGAGTCCAGGCACAGACCGGGGTCGGCCACGCTGCGCAGCAGTCCGTCGTCCTCGTACGTCCACTGCTGGGTCCACACCGGGGAACAGTCCGCAAGGCGGGTCCCGGAGCCGTCCCGGGGCTCGCCCCGGGTGTCGAGGCACAGGCCGGAGGCGACGTTGCGCAGCCGCGTCCGTCCCGGTGCGGTGGGGAGCCCGGCGGCGCCGGGCGGGGACGCGGACGGCACGGCCGCGCGGCCGCCCGCCGCTCCGGTGGAACCCGTCGGGTCGGCGGCGCCGCCGTCCGGGGTGGAGGACCCGGCGATGAGCACGCTCACCAGCACCCCGGCGGAGACCGCGCCGATGCCGGTGAGCAGGGTCCTGGTGGAACGCACCGGGTCCGGGAAGGCGATGCCCGTCAGGCGGGCGGGAACGGGGATGCGGGACAGCACGCGGTGCCGGCCGCCGCCGGACGGTCCGTCCCCGCCCCGGCGCCGGCGGCGGGCGGCGCGGCCGCCGCGCGGGCCGGCCGTCGTACGCCCCGGACGCGAGTCGAGGTAGCGCCGGGCCCCCCATCCGAGCACCGCCTCGGCGATCAGCGGGCCCAGGCCGCCCTCGAAGTGGCTCAGTTGCTCGGCCGCGTTCCGGCAGTGGCGGCACTCCGCCAGATGCTGCCGGACGTCCGGCAGCAGGGCCCCGCCCCGGCGGATCGGGACGTCGAGGAGGCGGTTGTAGAAGCGGCAGTCCTTCGTCGGTGCCAGTTCCTGATGGGCGTGGACACAACCTTGACGGAATTTGTCACGTGCCTGTTCGAGTGCGCCCGACGCGACGGCGAGGTCCATGCCGAGCAGACCGGCCGGTACGGAAATCGGCTCGGCCTCGACCTCGACGTGCCAGAGCAAACAGCGCGCGCGTGCGGGCAGCGACCGGAATGCCCGTTGAGCGAGTGAGCGATTTTCCGGAGTCATGGTGTTCGCCGCGCGCATGCCGCGCCCGCCGGCCGGTTTCTGCAGCTCCGGCATAACTCCGGTTATCCGGTCGTCCGCGGCCCACTCGCGGACCGTGTCCCGCACGGCCACCAGCAGCACGGGCCGGAGCGCGACGGCCGATTCGCCGACGGCGACCCGGTCCAGTGCCCGGTGCAGCGCGGCCGCGGTGACCATGGCGGCGAGCTGCCCCGACGACGCCAGGCAGACGGCCGCGTAGTCGTGCATCGACTGCCAGTGCCGCGCCGTCAGCAGCGCGACGGAGTGGGCGGCCTCGCCCTCCGGACGGTTCCGCAGCCGGGCGGCGAGGAACTCGTCGGAGTCCCCCGGATCCCCGCCGGGCGGGGGATACGGGGGTCGAGGGGGGTGGGGGGTGTGCACTGAGATGGTTCCTTCCCACAGCGCATGTGCCATTCGAGGGTTTCCGACGCCGAAAAGGAAGACCGATTGGTGCATACCTCTTTGGCGGGGCGCGGGGGGCGCGAATTCACCGACGGCGAATCGGACCCGGTTCATCAACTCGCGTGCGACCCCGGCCATTACCCCCCGCACGGGTGGCTCACTCTCGCACAACCCGCACTCGGCCAACAAGGCGCCTGAGCAACATCCGCGCGTTGACAGAAAGTCAGAAAGGGAGTCCGGCCCGCGGCCCTCGCTCCGGTTTTCGGCGCGGGTTTTCACGCCGTTCACATCCGGCCCGGCACAAGGGGTGTCCGGGAGGGCCCCGGCGTCCCGCGCGGCCCGGCCGGCGCGGTTCAGATCTGCCAGGAGCGCAGCCGGTCGGCCGCGCCGTAGACGTCCGCCTCGCCGGAGATCAGGTCGCGCGCCAGATCGACCAGGGCGCCGTAGGGCGGGTCGATGCCGACCCCGCTGACGAACATGTAGGCGACCGCCGTGGCACAGGCGAAGCGGGCGTTGGCCGAGGGCAGCGGCCGGAGCACGGCGAGGGTGTGCAGCAGCGCCGCCGCCCGCCAGGCCGGGTCGGAGTCGACGCCCAGCCGGGGCGGGTCCACGCGGTGGCGGGCGACGGCCGCGACGAGGGCGGAGAAGTCGTTGACGGTGGGCTGGTCCGGGAGGACCTCCTCGTGCCGCTGGAGCAGCCAGGGCACGTCGATGTGGAGCACGGGTGCCATCGGTCAGGCGGCCCGCCCCGCGCCCCTGGCGGAGGGTTCGTCGTCCGGGAAGGCGGCGGCGAATTCGTCGGCGTGGGAGGCGAAGAACCGGCGGAAGGCCTCGGCGCCCTCCTGAAGGGCGCGGTGGCGGGCTATGTCCGCCGCGGCCGCCTCCCGCACGAGCGCCTTCATGGACGTACCGCGTTCCTTGGCGATCTGCCGCAGGTCCTCGAGCTCGCGGTCGCTGAACTCCACGTTGAGAGCTGGCATGCCCTCACGGTACCGCTCAGGTACTGGATCGTAAATATGCGCAGGTCAGAAGGTGTGCGAGGGGGTACCGACAGGGGGCCGGCGGCCGAGTGGCCGCCGGCCCCCGCGGGGAGGGGTGTCAGCCCTGGTCGGCCACGAAGGAGGCCATGCGGGTCAGAGCCGCGTTCCAGTTGATGGTGTGTTCGTTGGTGGACCAGGACTGGATGTCGTCGATGAAGCAGAACTGACCGACGCAGCCCTGGAGTTTCGACTGGGCGAAGGGGTCCTGGATGCTGGAGTTGGGTCCGCCGGAGAGCGTGCCGGCGGGCGGGTTCGGCAGGTTCGGGTCGAGCTGGGCGGCGTACCAGCGGCTGTGCTGGTTGTGCGCGTTGACCTCGCCGTAGCCGGTGACGTACGACATGTTGAGGGCGTTGCGGCCCAGGATGTAGTCCATGCTCTGCAGCGCGCCGTCCCGGTACTTCCGCGCGCCGGTGAGGTCGTAGGCGGTGGCGAGGACGACCGCGTTGTTGAGGACCTGGTGGCTGGAGCCCCAGTCGTAGACGTCGCCCTCGGGCGCGTACGGCATGCCGTACGGGTGGGCCTTCAGCGTGGTCAGGTAGCCGTCGGCGCCCTCGACGACGGAGCGGCGGACCTTGTCGCGGCCGGGGAGCCGGTTGGGCACGGTGGCGAGGTCGAGCCGGCCGGCCGCGGCGGTGCGGGACCAGTCGAAGCCGAGCGGGCCGAAGATGTCGGCGGTGTGCACCGGGGAGTTCAGGACGTACTCCTTGAACTGACGTTCCCCCGTGGTGATGTACAGCTCGGCGGCCGCCCAGTAGAACTCGTCGGCCACGGTGTCGTCGTTGTAGGCGCCGCCGCCGATGCCGTCGTTCGGGTCGGCGAGGACGTCCGGGTGGGCGAGGGCCGCCGTCCAGGCCGCGCGCGCGGCGGCCAGGGTCTCGGCCGCGAACTCCTTGTCGTAGGAGCGGTACAGCCGTGCCGCCTGGGCGGCCGTGGCCGCGAGGTTCAGGGTGGCGGCGGTGGTCGGCGGGTGCAGTTCCCGCTTCTGCGGGTCGTCGCTGGGCAGCAGCGGCAGTCCGGTCCACTGTTCGTCGTGGATCTTGTGGTGGGCCATGCCGGCCAGCGGCTCGCCCTCGGGGACCTGCATCTTCAGCAGGAACTCCAGCTCCCAGCGGGCCTCGTCGAGGATGTCCGGGACCTTGTTGCCGCTCTCCGGGATGTTCAGCGTGCCGTCGCCGAGCTTGTCCGCCTCGCCGGTGCGGGCGTGCCGGGCGCGCTCGTAGGTGCTGAGCACCTCCCAGGTGCTGATGCCGCCGTTGACGACGTACTTGCCGTGGTCGCCGGCGTCGTACCAGCCGCCGGTGACGTCGAGGGTGTAGTCGCAGACACCGGGCTGACAGGGCACGTCGCCGTCGCCCTGGTTGGGGGCGACGTCCACGTGGCCGGCCGGGCGGCCGTAGCCGGGGCGCAGGTCGTCGCGGATCTCGGTGCCGCTGCGCTGGGTGTAGTAGTACTTCGCCGAGTCCAGCCGCAGCCGTTCGTAGGCGCTCGCGTCGATGTCGAAGGGCCTGCTGGTCTCGCCGTCCACGACCAGGGTGTAGCCGGTCCCCCGCTTGCGGTGGCCGCCGAAGTCGATGGAGTGGACGTTCTGCCCGGAGGAGCCGTCGGTGCCGCGCGGCACGGTCCAGCCCCACCGGACGACCCGGCCGTCGTCGTCCTTCAGCTTCCAGGGCAGCCGCTCGGTGGCGTCGGTGACCAAAGTGGCGTTCTTCGGCCCGGAGGGCAGATAGGCGACCTGGTTGACGCGGACCCGGGGCCCGGTGTCGGGCTCGTACGGCTCGGGGGCGACCCCGCCCAGCAGGGACACGTCGTCCACGCAGAACCGCCAGGGGTCCGCGCTGCCGCCGAGCTGGAAGCCGACCTGGCCCTGCGCGGTGTCGACGGGCGAGGTGAAGGTGTACGAGTAGGTGTCCCCGGAGACGCTGACCTGCGGGGACACCTCGTAGTAGGTGTCGTAGGGCGCCACCTGGAGGCCGACGATCGCCCGCACGACATGACCCGCGGGCGAGCCGGTGGCGCTGAAGGAGAAGCGGTACGACTCGCCCTTCACCAGGGTGATGTCGTTCTGGCCGACGGCCGCGTCCCAGCGGTTGGCGGTGCCGCCGGGGACGTCGGCGCACAGGCGGCCGTCGGACGGGCCCGCGGTGACGTTGGCGGAGGCCCACCAGGGGTCGGTGCCGGTGTCGAAGGTTCCGTTGCGGACCTGCTCGACCTCGTCCGCCCCGGCCGGGGCGGCGGGCAGCGCGGTGAGCGCGGTCGCCAGCAGGCCGGTGAGGGACAGCAGAGCGGTTCTGCGTCTGTTCACGTATGGGCTCCTCTTGGGAGGTGCGGGGTTTTGGGAGCGCTCCCATTTCTGTGCGCAGAACATGGTTGTGGCAGGTGTGACACCCCGTCAACGGGTGGGACAGGACTGATGACGCTCACCCGGAGCGGAGGTTCGCAGTCCGCGCCGGGCCGCGAACCACTAGGCTGGAACTCAGGCGATACACCGGTTCACGGTGAGTGTGCGCGATGGAGTGGCGACAATGAGGCCGGACGACCCGTTCGACGATGCCGTGACGGCCCGGGCCGTCATCGCCGCCGACGGCACGCTCGCGCGGTGGAGCGAGGGTGCGCGCCTGCTGCTGGGGCACACGGCCGAGGAGGTCGTCGGCCGCCCGGCCGCCGAGCTGCTGGCCGGGGGCTCGGGCCCGCCCCGGCTCCCGGCCGACCGCTGGAGCGGCACCCTCGTCCTGCGGCGCCGCGACGGCTCCACCGTCACGGTGTGGGTGCTCGCCCACCACAGACAGCCGGCGGACGACGGCCCCGGTGACTGGCTCGCCGTCACCCCGCTGGAGGCCACGGACCAGGAACTGCCCGACGATCCGCTGGTCAGGACGGCCGTGTTCCAGTCGCCCTGCGCCGCGATGGTCTTCGACGAGGAGCTGCGCCTGCGCGGGATCAACGACGCCATGGCCCATCTCCTCGGCCTGCCCGCCCCCCACCTGCGGGGACTCAGGCCCACCGACATCGGCGGCCGGCCGCAGCACACCGAACTCGAACGGCACCTGCGCCAGGTGCTGCGCACCGGCCGGCCGCACGACATGCAGACGTACATGAAGGCCACCGGCGAGAGCCACGCGCACGCCTGGCTGGCCCGGCTCGCCCCGCTCACCGACCGGTCCGGCCGGGTGCGGGGCGTGTGCGCGACGGCCCACGACCTCACCGAGCAGTACCGGGCGCGGGAGCGGCTGCAACTGGTCAACGAGGCCAGCATGCGCATCGGCACCACCCTGGACGTCACCCGGACGGCGCAGGAGCTGGCCGAGGTGTGCGTGCCCGCGCTCGCCGACTTCGTCAGCGTGGACCTGCTGGAGCCCGAGGAGCCCGGAGGTGAGCCCGTCGGACCGCTGAGCACGCCGGTCTCACTGCGCCGGGTCGCCCACCAGTCCCTCACACCGGGCAGCCCCGAGTCGGTCGCCCGCACGGGCGAGGTGGTCGTCTACCCGGCCGCCGCGCCCCAGGCCGACTCGCTGATCGCCGGTCACAGCATCGTGGCCTCGGTGCCCTCCGGCGATCTCGACCCGTGGCTCGCGGTGGACGAGGCACGCGCCCGGCAGGTCCGGGAGTACGGCGTCCACTCCATGCTGTCCGTCCCGCTCCAGGCGCGCGGCACGACACTCGGGGTGGCCGCCTTCACCCGCTTCACCCGTCCCGAGTCGTTCACCCACGACGACGTGCTGCTGGCCGAGGAGGTCACCGCGCGCGCCGCCGTCTGCATCGACAACGCCCGCCGCTACTCCCGCGAACGCGAGACCACCCTCGCGCTCCAGCGCAGCCTGCTCCCCCGCACCCTGCCGCGCACGGCCGCCGTGGAGGCGGCCACCCGCTATCTGCCGGCCGCGCGCTCCGGTGTGGGCGGCGACTGGTTCGACGTGATCCCGCTGTCCGGGATGCGGGTGGCCATGGTGGTCGGGGACGTCGTGGGGCAGGGCATCCAGGCGTCCGCGACCATGGGCCGGCTGCGCACGGCGGTGCGCACCCTCGCCGACATCGACCTCGCGCCCGACGAACTGCTGACCCATCTCGACGACCTGGTGCTCCACCTCTCGCACGAGTCGGGCGGCGACCCCGGGGCGGGCGAGGTCGGCGCGACCTGTCTGTACGCGGTGTACGACCCGGTGTCACGGCGCTGCACCCTGTCCCGCGCGGGGCACCCCCCGCCGGTCCTGATCCCGCCGGGCGGCCCGGCCCGGCACCTCGAACTGCCCTCCGGGCCGCCGCTGGGCCTGGGCGGGCTGCCCTTCGAGTCGGTCGAGCTGGAGCTGCCCGACGACGCGGTGCTGGCGTTCTACACCGACGGGCTGGTCGAGTCCCGCGGACGGGACACCGAGGCCGGTCACGCCCTGCTCCGCGAGGCGCTGTCCAACGCCGCCGGCCCGCTCGACGAGACCTGCGACCGGGTCCTGCACACCGTGCTCGCGCCGGGCGGCGCCACGGACGACGTGGCCCTGCTGCTGGCCCGTACCCGTGGTCTGCCGTCCGCGCAGGTCGCCACCTGGGACATCCCCGCCGATCCGGCACTGGTCGCCCCCATCCGCAAGCAGGTCCTCGACCAGCTGGCCACCTGGGCGCTGACCGAGGCGTCGTTCACGGCGGAGCTGGTGGTGAGCGAGCTGGTCACCAACGCCATCCGGTACGGCGCCCCGCCCATCCGGCTGCGGCTGATCCACGACGCCTCGACGCTGATCTGCGAGGTGTCCGACACCAGCCACACCGCGCCGCACCTGCGGCGGGCCAAGACCTGGGACGAGGGCGGCCGGGGCCTGCTGCTGGTCGCCCAGCTCACCCAGCGCTGGGGCAGCAGACACACCGCCGACGGCAAGACCATCTGGTCGGAACTGGCCCTGGTGGACGAGATGTGACACGAGGTGAACCATGGCGAACGGGTCACGGCACACGACGGCGGTGGCGGCGGGCGCGCTGGTCCTGCTGGGCGCGCTGACCTCCTGCGGCACCGAGAGCGGGAGCGGGACCGCGGGCCCTTCCCCGCGGCCCTCCGCGTCCGCCGGACGGCCGGCCGGAAACTCCCCGCACAGCGCCGTCCCGAGCGACGCCGCCGGTTCCACGAACGACCGGTCCCCGGCGTCCGCCGGGCGCACGGACCGCCCGGCGTCCCGGTGCCGCACCGCCGAACTGAGCGCCGCCGTCGGCCGGATGGACCCGGGTGCGGGACAGCGCAACTTCCCCGTCGTGCTGACGAACGTCTCCTCCCGCACCTGCACCCTGTACGGATATCCGGGCGCCGCCTTCGTGGACGCGGCCGGCGAGCAGTTGGGCCGGGACCCGGAGCGCACCCCCGGCGACCCGGCGGCCGTCACACTGCGGCCCGGCGCCAGTGCCTGGGCGGGGCTGCGCTACGCGAGCCCCGGCGTCAGCGGCGCCCGTACGGCCACCCCGGTGGCACTCCTCGTCACCCCACCGGACGAACGGGATCCCCTGAAGGTGCCGTGGAAGGCCGGCGCGGTCCCGGTGTCCGGCAACGCGTCCTCGGTGTTCCTCACGGTGCTTCGGCCGGGCACCGGTCCCTAGAGCCCCTCAGTGGCCGGCGACCGGGTGCGGTGCGTAGGGCTGCCGGAGCTCCTCCAGTTCCTTGTCGGTCAGTTCGAGTTCGACGGCGGCCACGGCGTCCTCGATGTGGCGGGGCTCGGCCGCGCCGACGATGGGCGCGGTGACCGTGTCCTGGTGGAGCAGCCAGGCGAGGGCGATCCGGGCGCGCGGTACGCCGCGCCGTTCGGCGACGCGGGTGACCGCCTCGACGACCGCGCGGTCCCCTTCCTGGTACAGGGTGCTGCCGAACACGTCGGTGGCGCTGCGCCCGGTGGTGGCGTCCCAGTCCCGGGTGAGCCGGCCCCGGGCGAGCGGGCTCCAGGGCAGGACGCCCACGCCCTGGTCGGCGCAGAGCGGCAGCATCTCGCGCTCCTCCTCGCGGTAGAGGAGGTTGTAGTGGTTCTGCATGGACACGAACCGGGTCCAGCCGTGCCGTTCCGCCGTGTACTGCGCCTTGGAGAACTGCCAGGCGTACATCGAACTGGCCCCGATGTAGCGCACCTTGCCCGCCTTGACGACGTCGTGCAGCGCCTCCATCGTCTCCTCGACCGGGGTCTCGGGGTCCCAGCGGTGGATCTGGTAGAGGTCGACGTAGTCGGTGCCGAGGCGGGTGAGGCTGTGGTCCAGCTCGGTCATGATCGCCTTGCGGGACAGGCCGCCGCCGTTGGGGCCGGGCCGCATCCGGCCGTGCACCTTCGTGGCGAGCACGATGTCGTCCCGGCGGGCGAAGTCGCGCAGTGCCCGGCCGACGATCTCCTCGCTGGTGCCGTCCGAGTACACGTTCGCGGTGTCGAAGAAGGTGATGCCCGCCTCCAGCGCCTGCCGGATCAGCGGACGGGACGCCTCCTCGTCGAGGGTCCACTCGTGGTTGCCGCGGTCGGGCACGCCGTAGGTCATGCACCCCAGACATATCCGCGACACGTCCAGGCCCGTCGAACCGAGCTTCACGTACTGCATCGTTGCTGCTCCTGTCTGCGGTGACGGTCGTCGCCAGGGGAGCGTACGTGTTGGTGCGCACTCGAGGCCGGGTGCCGGCCCGTCGGCGTCCGGGGCGGAAAACCGATTGCCCTCCCCGTACGGGAGGCCCCAGGATCCTGCCATGCCCACGAACCCTCTCCCGCTGCCGCCGTCCGCCACCGCACCCGCGGCGGGCCGACAGCGGCAGCCCGGCCCCCGGGGAGGTCCGGCACCGTCGCGCTCATGACGGCCGCCCTGCTCGCGGGGCTGCTCGCCGGTTACGGCATCGCCGTCCCCGTGGGCGCCGTCGGGACCTACCTGGTCTCCCTCACCGCCCGCACCACCCTGCGCACCGGGGTCTGCGCGGCCCTCGGCGTCGCGACGGCCGACGGGCTGTACGCCCTCGCGGCCACGCTCGGCGGTTCGGCCCTCGCGTCGGCGCTGCGGCCGGTCCTGGGGCTGCTGCGCTGGGTCTGTGTGCTGGTGCTGCTGGCGCTGGCGGCGTGGGGCGCGGCCGACGCCGTACGCCGGTACCGGGGCCGACGGCTCACCGACCGCCCCAGGGCCGCTCCTCCGGGCGCCGCCCGCGCGTATCTGTCGCTGCTCGGGATCACCCTGCTCAACCCCACCACCGTGATCTACTTCGCGGCGCTGGTGCTCGGCTCGCAAAGCGGTGAGGCCGCCGGGCCGGTGGAGCAGAGCGTGTTCGTGGCGGCGGCCTTCGCCGCGTCCGCGAGCTGGCAGGTGCTGCTCGCCGGCGGCGGCGCCCTGCTGGGCCGGGCGCTGACCGGCCACCGGGGCCGGCTGGTGACCGCACTGGTGGCCTCCGCGGTGATGACGGCCCTCGCGGTCCGCATGGCGGTGGCGCCCGGCTGACGGCTCACGGGCCCGGTGCGGATGAATTCCGTGTGCGGTGACGTTGTCCGTGTGATCGAGTCGGCCGCAGGACACGAGCACGAGGGGAAGGACGCCATGCCTCTTCAAGGCGAGTACGAACCCAGCCCGACGCGGTGGGTGCGCGAACAGGTGGAGCTCTACGAGAGTTCCGGCGGCACGGAGGGAACGACGCTGCAGGGTACGAGCAGGCCCGTCGTGCTGCTGACCAGCCGGGGTGCGAAATCCGGCAGGCTGCGCAAGACCCCGCTGATGCGTGTCGAGCACGAGGGGCGGTACGCGGTGGTGGCCTCGCTGGGCGGGGCGCCCAAGCACCCGGTCTGGTACCACAACGTCAAGGCCGACCCGCGTGTCGAGCTCCAGGACGGGCCCGGGAAGTGGGACATGACGGCCCGTGAGGTCACGGGGGCGGAGAAGGACGAGTGGTGGAAGCGCGCGGTCGCGGCCTATCCGCCGTACGCCGACTACCAGAAGAAGACGGACCGCGAGATCCCGGTCTTCGTGCTGGAGCCGGACGGGCAGCGGGGCTGAGCCCCGGAGGATTTCCCGTGTTCCGGAGCGCATGAAGCTCCGGGATCCGGGCACGCGTGGTTCAGGCCCCGCCGCGTTCCCCCGTCGCGGCGGGGCTTTCCCATGCCTCCCGCGCCTCCGGATCGCCCCGTTCGGTGACGTCGAGGAAGATCTGTTCCGCCTCGGGCACCTCACGGGCGATGGACCGCTTGATGCGTACGGCGACCTCCTCCACCCGCTCGCTGTCCATCCCGGGCACCAGGTCGACGCGGGCCGCCACCAGGGCGGTGTCCAGGCCCGTCTTCATCGTGAAGAGTGCCTCCACGCTGTCGATCTCGGGCTGCTCCCCCAGCAGCTCCCGGATCCGGTCGCTCGCCTCCGGGTCGGCGGCCTCGCCGATCAGCTGGTCGCGGGCGTCGCGGCCGAGCCGGAAGGCGACGTAGACCAGCAGCACCCCGATCGCGAGCGAGGCGGACGCCTCCCACACCACCTGTCCGGTGATCATGTGCAGCGCCATGCCCACGATGGCCAGGGTGACGCCCACCACCGCGGTGCCGTCCTCGGCGACCACCGTGCGCAGCGCCGGATCACGCAGTCCGCTGCCCAGGCCGCCCTGCCGGCGCACCTGGTGCAGGGCGCGCAGCAGGGAGCCGCCCTCGGCGAGCAGGGCGACGCCGAGCACGATCAGTCCGGCGACATAGCCGCTCAGCTTCTCGTCGCCGCCGTTCCTGAGTGCCTCGACGCCCTGGAAGAAGCTGAAGCAGCCGCCCATCACGAAGATCCCGACGGCGGCGAGCAGCGACCAGAAGAACCGCTCCTTGCCGTAGCCGAACGGGTGACGGCGGTCGGCCGGGCGCCGGCTGCGCCGCAGCGCGGCCAGCAGGAACACCTCGTTCAGGCTGTCGGCGACCGAGTGCGCCGCTTCCGACAGCAGCGCGGGGGAGGACGCGGCCAGTCCGCCGACGGTCTTGGCGACCGCGATCACCAGATTGGCTGCGAGCGCCACCAGCACGGTGACGCGGGTTCTGCGATCCGATCGTGTACTCACCCCGGCCGATTGCCCCGGTCGGCCCACGCCACACCGTGCCGTCGGCGGAAAACGGGGAACGCGGTCACAGGGACGTACCGACGGCGAGAAGGAGACCATCATGGGTGGCCGCGACGACGGGGGCGGCGGCAACAGCGCGTACGGCAGGAAGGCGTTCAAGCGGTCGAAGGCCCACTTCGCGGACCGGATCACGGCGGACGGGCGGGACGGGTGGCCGGTGGAGGCCGGGCGCTACCGGCTCGTGGTGAGCCGCGCCTGCCCGTGGGCGAGCCGGGCGCTGGTGTCCCGGCGGCTGCTCGGGCTGGAGGACGCGCTCTCCCTGGCCGTCGCGGACCCGGTCCAGGACGACCGGAGCTGGCGCTTCACCCTGGATCCGGACGGCCGCGACCCGGTGCTCGGCATCCGGTATCTGAGCGAGGCGTACGACCGGCGGGAGACGGAGTACCCGGGCGGGGTGAGCGTGCCGGCGGTCGTGGACGTGCCCAGCGGGAAACTGGTCACCAACGACTACCAGCGGATCACCCTGGACCTCGCGACGGAGTGGACGGCCCTGCACCGCGAGGGGGCGCCCGACCTGTATCCGCGGGCGCGGCGCGACGAGATCGACGCGGTGGCGGAGGACGTCTTCCGGGACGTCAACAACGGCGTGTACCGGGCGGGGTTCGCCACCGGCCAGGAGGAGTACGAGGCCGCGTGCACGGCGGTGTTCCGGCGGCTGGAGCTGCTGGCGCGACGGCTGGAGGGGCAGCGGTACCTGGTCGGCGACACCATCACGGAGGCGGACATCCGGCTGTTCACCACGCTGGTGCGGTTCGACGCGGTGTACCACGGCCACTTCAAGTGCAACCGGTGGAAGCTGGCGGAGAACCGGGTGCTGTGGGCGTACGCCCGCGATCTGTACCAGACGCCCGGCTTCGGTGACACCGTGGACTTCGACCACATCAAGCGGCACTACTACCAGGTGCACACCGGCATCAATCCGTCCGGCATCGTGCCCCTCGGTCCCGACCTGGCCGGCTGGACGGCGCCCCACCACCGGGAGGAGCTGGGCGGCCGGCCGTTCGGGGACGGCACTCCGCCCGGTCCGGTGCGGGCCGGTGAGGAGGTGCCGGCACCGGGGCGCCCCTGAGCCGCCCGGCCCTCCCCGACGATCCATCCACCGACGAGACGACGCAGCCGACCTAGGAGATCCACGTGGCGAAGAAGAGCAAGAAGGCGAAGAAGAAGCTGCCCCTGGCGTACAAGCCGATCGGCTTCGCGCTGGGCTGGACCAGCGGCACCGTGGCGGGGATGGCGTTCCAGAAGACCTGGAAGGTGCTCCGGCACGAGGACGACGCGCCGGACGCGCTGGACCGGGACCGCCGCTGGGGAGAGATCCTGCTGGCCGCGGCGATCCAGGGCGCCATCTTCGCGGTGGTGCGCAGTGCCGTGGACCGGGCCGGCGCCAAGGTCATCGAACGCTCCACGGGCACCTGGCCGGTCCCGGACAAGGGCGGCCGCGACTGAGGCGCCGTACGGCCGGCCCGCCGTCCCCCGCGGCGGCGGGTCAGCCCTGCTTGGGCGCCGTCGACGTGCCCCGGCGGATGGTGAAGGAGTGGCCCGCCGGATCGGCGTAGCCGCGTTCCCCGGTCGGTCCCGAGGCGTCGCCCGTCTCCATCGGGCGCCCGCCGAGGCCCACGATCAGGCGTTCCACCGCGTCCAGGTCGTCCACCACGAACTCCAGGTGCGCCTGGAGGGAGTTCTCCGGGCGGGGCCAGCTGGGGGCGGTCGCGTTGACGTCGCGGCGCAGTGCCAGCCGGAAACCGTCGGCGGCCCGGATCTCCACCCGGTTGACGTGGGCGTCGACGTCCTCGGCGCCCAGCAACTCCTTGTAGAACTCGGCGAGTTTCTCGGGTTCGGCACAGTCGAGCACCACCACGCCGGCCGTCACCAGGGTCATGTCTCCTCCGCGGGAGTCCGGGTGCGGGGCGCTCCTGCCCCGCCCTGTACGTGACACCTGTCCCCGCTCGCCGGATTCAGTCATGTCCGCGTGCGGGCGCACGCGCGTCAACCGGCGCACGCAGTAACGGAGATCACCAGCGGGCACGGCGTAGATCATTTAGGCTCGTAGCGCTTCTCGATTCAACTCGCGTATCGCGAAGCCGAGTTCGAGTGCGCGGGCGTCCGTCGTCATGGCCGCCCGCTCGCAGGGCGGGGGGACTCTGCGTTCCGTCTCCCGAAAGGAAACACATGTCTCAGGACGTCCGGTTCGATCTCCCCTTCGACACCCCCGTCAGCGACCATCTGGAGTACGCGCGGGCGCGTCATCTGCGCTGGGTGTGGGAGATGGGGCTGGTCCGCAGCCGGGCCGGTTTCGAGGAGTACCGGTCCTGGGACCTGCCCCAGGCCGCCGCCCGTACGTATCCGTACGCCTCGGCTCAGGACATGGTCGTCCTGATGAACTGGTTCTCCCTGGCGTTCCTCTTCGACGACCAGTTCGACGCCGGACGGCCCGACCGGGCGGAGCGCATAGCCGAGGTGGCCCGGGAGCTGATCGTGACCCCGCTGCGGCCGGCGGGGAGCACACCCAGGGTCGCCTGCCCCATCACGCTGGCCTGGGCGCAGGTCTGGGCGCATCTCTCGGATGGCATGTCCCTGACCTGGAAGACCCGGTTCGCGGCCTCCTGGGGGCGGTTCCTGGTGGCGCACTGCGAGGAGGTCGACCTGGCCGCCCGGGGGCTGGCCGGGACGCTCGACCTGGACGAGTACGCGGCCTTCCGGCGCCGTACCGTCGGCATCCACCACAGCATCGACGCCGGCGAGCGCAGCCGCGGCTTCGAGGTGCCGGCGCAGGCGATGGCGCATCCGCTGATGGAGCGGCTGCGCGATCTGGCCGCGGACACCATCGGGTTCATGAACGACATCCACTCCTTCGAGCGGGAGCGGCGGCGCGGTGACGGGCACAACCTCATCGCCGTCCTGCACCGGGAGCGGGGCTGCTCCTGGGAGGAGGCCGCCGCCGAGGCGTACGCCATGACGACCGCGTGCCTGGCGGAGTATGTGGAGCTGGAGGCGCGGGTGCCGGGGATGTGCGACGAGCTCGGGCTGGACGCGGACGGGCGCGACCGGGTGCGCCGGGGCGTGGAGGCCATCCAGCACTGGATCAACGGCAACTACGAGTGGGCGCTGACCACCGGCCGGTACGCGGCGGCGAAGGAGGGCCCGGTGGCCACCGCCGAACGGGCCGGGCGGGGCTCGGTGGACGATCTGCTGGCCGTGTGAGACGGCCGTGCCGCCCGGCCGCCGGGGCCGGGCAGCGGCGTCATCCGCCGAACTCGACGGGCAGGGCGTCCAGCCGGGACTCCCAGGTGGAGGCGGTCGAGCTGAGCTCCTCCGGTTCCACCGCCAGCCGCAGTCCGGGCAGCCGGTGCAGCAGGACATCGACGGCGATCTCGATCAGGGACTGGCCGATGTTCTGTCCGGGGCACTCGTGCGGCCCCGAACTGAACGCCAGGTGGGCCTGGTTGCCCTGGACGGACACCCCGGCGTCCGGACGGATCTCGGGGTCCCGGTTGCCCGCGGCGAGCCCCAGCACCAGCAGATCGCCCTCCTGGACGCGGTGGCCGCCGAGCTCCAGGTCGCTCGCGGCGAAGCGGCCCGGCAGGACGGCCAGCGGCGGGCTGTCCCACATGACCTCCTCCACCACCTCGGAAACGTTCAGCCGGCCGCTGATCAGCCCGGAGAGCCGCGAGGTGTCGGTGAGGACCAGTTGCAGCACCCGGGCCAGCAGATTGCTGGTGGTGGTGTGCGCGGTGATCAGCACCAGCCGCAGATGGCTGACGACCTCGTCCTCGTCGAGCCCGGCGTGGTGCTCCAGCAGGGCGGTGGCGAGGTCGCTGCCGGGCTCGGAGCGTTTGCGTACGACGAGTTCGCCGAGTATCTCCTGGATGCGCGCGTCGTGGACGAGGGCGTTCTCACTGCCCCCCAGCACCTGGGCGCAGGACTCGACCAGGTCGCGCCCCTCCGCCTCGGGCAGCCCCAGCAGGCGGCTGATCACCAGCATCGGCAGGTACTCGGCGTAGTCGTGCACCAGGTCGGCGCGGCCGGTGTCGGCGAACGCGTCGATCTGCTTGTTGGCGTAGTGCGTGGCGTGCCGGCGGATACCGCGGCCGGCCGCCGCCTGGAGGGCGTCGGTGACGGCCGCGCGGAGCCTGCGGTGCGGCTCGCCGTCCTGGGAGACGCAGTCGGGACGCCAGCCGAGCATCGGGATCAGCGGTGAGTTCTCGTCGACCCGGCCCTCGGCCCGGTCCCGCCAGACGCGGGCGTCCCGGGTGAACTGGCGGGGGTTGTCCAGCACCCGGCGGGCGTCCCGGTAGCCGAGCACCAGCCAGGCCGGCACCTCGCCCTCCAGGAGCACGGGCGCCACCGTGCCGTGCTCCTCGCGCAGCCGTTCGTAGACGCCGGCCGGGTCGGTGGCCGCCTCCGGCCCGTACAGCCGGGTGAGCCCCGCGCCGTGGTGGGCGACGGGGCAGCCGCGGGGGGTCTCGGGGTCGTTCACCGGGACTCCACGGCGACGGCCGAGCGTTCCCTCAGGTGCCGGATGAGGGCGACCAGCACGTCCCGGCTGGAGGCGCGGTCACGGGCGTCGAAGGAGACCACCGGGATGTGCGCGGGGATGTCCAGGGCGTCCCGTATCTCCTCGACCGGGTAGTCCTTGGAGTCGGGGAAGACGTTGAGGGCGATGACGAACGGCACCTTCTGCCGCTCCATCTCCTCGATCGCCCGGAAGCTGGAGGCCAGCCGCCGGGTGTCCACCAGGACGACCGCGCCGAGCGCCCCCTTGAACAGCCCGTTCCACAGGAACCAGAACCGTTCCTGTCCGGGCGTGCCGAACAGGTACAGCACCAGGCTGTCGCTCAGGCCGATCTTGCCGAAGTCCAGGCTGACGGTGGTCTGCGACTTGTCGGCGACCCCGATGAGGTCGTCGACGCCGGCGCTGGCCTGGGTGAGCGTCTCCTCGGTGGTGAGCGGCCTGATGTCGCTGACCGAGCGGACCATGGTGGTCTTCCCGGTGCCGAAGCCGCCGGCGATCATCACCTTCACCGAGCGGATGTCCCCGCCGCCCTGCCGGCCGGGCCGGTCAAAGCCTTTCAAGTCCACTGAGTACCTCCTCAAGGAGTGCGAGGTCGGGCCCGCGGCCGGCGACGTGTGCCGGGATGGGGTCACGGGCTTCGACTCGGCCCGCGTCCAGCAGGTCCGACAGCAGCACCGCGAGAATGTTGAACGGCAGCCCGAGGTGGGCGCCGAGTTCGGCGACCGAGAGCGGCTCACGGCAGAGCCGGACGATCTCCTCGTGCTCGTGCTGCGGGCCCGGGACGGGGCCCGGGCGGGAGACGACGAGGGTCGCCACGTCGAGGCCCGCCGCCGAGCCGCCCGGCCCGCTGCGCCCCCGGGTGAGGACGTAGTAGCGCTCGAGACCGGACGGGTCCGCCGGCCGGCGGGAAGCACTCATCCAGAGTGCTCCTCCAGGCGCGGAGTGGTCCCGAGGAGCTCGCCCATTCTGCGGGCGAGGTCCCTCATCTGGTGTCCGAGCAGGCCCTGGTCCAGGCCCTCCCGGGCGAGGACGCCGAGGTAGGTCTCCACGCCGGCGCGGACCACGAAGAGGTGGCCGCCGTCGACCTCGATCATCGCCAGCCGCAGCTGTCCCGCGTAGGCGGGGAACTGCTCGGCGACCGGCTGGGCCAGCGCCTGCAGGCCGGCCACCACCGCCGCGAAGCGGTCGACGTCGTCGGGGTCGTCCGCCCCGTAGGAGGTGATGGCCTTGCCGTCGCTGGAGGCCACGAGGGCGAAGCGGATCTCCTGGATGCTCTCGACGAGGTCGCGGAGCGCCCAGCTCACGTCGGTTCCCTGCTGCGTCATGTGGTCTGGTCGCTCTCTTCGGTGCGGTGCTCGGTGGACTTCCGTCCGGTGGGGGTGTCACGGTCGCCGGGCGTCCGGGGCTCCGGGTCGCCGGCGCGTCCGGCGGTGGCGAAGGCGGCGAGGCCGGCGAAGGAGGCGTCCGGCGGCACGGAGGCCACGTCGGCGCCCGTCACAGGACCGGCCGGCGCGAGTGGCCGCGGGGTGTCGCCGCCGGTCCGCCTGGAGCGGCGGCGGGGCAGGCCGCCGGGGGTGGTGTCGGCGGGCTCGGCGGCTCCGTCCGGGGCCGGTCCGGCGCCGGCGGCCGGCGGCTGCGGGCCCGGCTCGGCGGCGGGGCTCTCCGCGACGGCGACCGCGGGCAGCGGGCTGAAGTACTTGTGCGGTACGACGACCACCACGGAGGTGCCGAGCCAGGGGGAGTCGGCGAAGGTGACGCGGATGCCGTAGCGGCGGGCGAGGACGCCGACGACCCGCAGGCCGATGTTGGCGTCCTCGGTGATGCCGCCGATGCCCGCCCCGGGCGCGGTGCCCGCGAGGGCGTGTTCGGCCGCGCGCTTCTTCTCCTCGCTCAGGCCCTTGCCGGAGTCCTGGATCTCGATGCCGACGCCGTTGGGGACCTCACGGCCGGAGACCACCACGGGTTCCGAGGGCGGTGAGTAGCGGGCCGCGTTGTCGAGCAGATGGGCGAAGATCAGCGTGAGGTGGTCCACCAGCCCGCCGTCCACGCCGAGTTCGGGGAGGCGGCTCAGCCGGACGCGGTGGAAGTCCTTGATCCGGCCGATGCCGCCGCGCACCACGCTCAGCAGCCGCTGCGGCTCCTGCCACTGCCTGCCGGGCCGGTCGGAGCCGCCGAGGACGCCGATGCTGGCGGCCAGGCAGTCGGCGGGGCCGATCTCCTGGTCGAGTTCCATCAGCCCCCGGGCGACGGCGGGCAGCCGGCCGTGTTCGCCCTGCATCTCGTGGAGCCGGCCGCGGAGCTTGCTGGTCAGTACGTGGATGCGGTTGCCGATGCTGATGACGGCCTGTTCGGCGGAGGTGGAGCGGTCGAACTCCTCCTCCAGGCCGATCAGCGAGGTCCGCAGCAGCTTGCGGAGTTCGCTCTGGAGGGCGGCGTCGGCCTCGGCGGACCGGTCGACGCCGGGCAGCAGGTCGTCGATGGCGTCACCGGCGCGCAGCCGTCCGATCGCCTCCGGGAGCTGTTCGTCGGCGAGGCGGGCGACCGCGGAGAGCTGGTGGGCCAGTCGCTCCCGCCGGGTCTCGGTCTCTTCGGCGAGCCGTGCCTCGTACTCCCTGGCCTGTCCGGCCAGCCGTTCCTCGAACTCCTGCTCCCGCCCGGCGCGTTCGGCGGCCGATCTCCGTTCCTGGTCCGCCATGTGCTGCTGCCACCGCCGGGTGTGCTCGGCCTGCGAGGTGCGGTGGGCGTCCTCCGCGCGCAGGAGCCGGACCCGGTACCGGAGCATGAGCCGTACGCACATGGAGCAGGCGGCCGTCGCGGCGGCACCGAGGACGGCCGTGGTGATCCGGTCCGAACCCATCGACGTGGCGGCGACCGTCCCGCCGCCGAGGCCGAGCGGCATCAGCCACCAGCCGTGCCAGGCGACAGGGGCCCGCGCCGCCGGTGGCGGGGTGGCGAGTTCCATCCGCATCCTTCGAAGCAACATGGGGGGTGTGCAATGGGGGGTGTGCGAGGGGACCGCACGCATGAGTACGCACCGTGGAGCGACCCGTCGCGAAGTGGTCAACTCGCGGCGCCCGTAAGGAGCTTATCGGGTCGGCGGCCCTGTGGATCAAGTTCGTCCGCTGCCGGAAGTGAGGATTCCGTCACGCTCCGGCGAGGCTCGCCGGGGCCGACCGGCCGGTTCGGAAGAAGTCGGTCGCAATTCGAAGACATATGTCAAACGAACATGCTCAAATGCACTCGACCGAAGGTAACTTGCAGGGTGTGAACCGGTGTTGGGACCGGTTCGCTCCCCCGTTGCACGGAGCAGGCTGGAGGCGATGGTGTCGTGCGGTACGAACCTGCACCGCTGACCCGGCATCTGCGCGTCCGCCACGACCGGGGACACACGGTGCTGGAGCTCCGCGGTGAGATCGACATCGCCGCGGCCGCGGAGATCGTCCCGCACCTGGACATGGCGACCGCCGAACCGGACGCCCGGATCGTGATCGACCTGACCCACGTCGAGTTCTTCGACCTCTCCGGGCTGCGCCTGCTGTACCGGGCCCGGCAGCGGATCGCGGACGGACCCGGCCGGCTGCGCCTGGTGTGCGCCCACCCGCTGACCCTGCGCATGCTGCGGATCACCGGCACGTCCCGTCTGCTGCCGCCGTGGCCGACCCTGGACGCGGCCCTGGAACGGCCCGAGGCCCCCTCGGGACCGGCCTGACCACCGGGTCCGCGGCCTGACGCCCACCGTGCGCCCCCGCGTGCTCCCGGTGCGGTCGTCCGCCCCCCGACTTCCTTGTCTGCAAGGGGAACTGAGGGGCATTCGGTCAGGGAGGAAGGAGGGCCGTCGCCATGACGACTCCGACGACTCCCGTGAGGGGACGGATCGCGCGCGTACCCGGATGGGCGAAGGTGCTCGGCACGGTGGTGCTGCTGCTCGTCGTGCTGTTCTCCGGGATCCGGCTGAGCCTGCTGCCGGGCCTGAAGGACCTGTTCGGCACGGAGACCGAGGACCGCTCCGGGCCCGCGCTCCTGGAATCCGTCCAGGACATCAGCCGCTACGACGCCGCCTCGGGCAACTTCCAGGTGGTGGTGGACCTGGAGAAGGACGCGAAGTTCCTGCCGGACGCCGTCCGCGGCAGCCGCACGCTGTACGTGGGCGCGGGCACCGTCGACGCCTATGTCGACCTCGGGAAGCTGGACGAGGACGACGTACGGGTCGACGACGACCGTACGTCCGCCACGCTGCGGCTGCCCCACGCCCGCCTGGGCAAGCCGGCCCTGGACCCCGAGCGCTCCTACGCCGTGTCCAAGCAGCGCGGGCTGTTCGACCGGCTCGGCGACCTCTTCTCGGACAACCCGGGCAGTGAGCAGGCCGTCCAGAAGCTCGCCGTGCGGCACATCGGCGACGCGGCGGAGGAGAGCGGACTCACCACCCGGGCCGAGACCAACACCACGGAGATGCTCGAAGGGCTGCTGCGCTCCCTGGGGTTCGAGGAGGTACGGGTCAGCTACGGCGAGTGACCCGCACGGCCGGGGGTAACCGGCGTACCACGTACGGAAGTTGACGACTGGAGGACAGAATGGCCCGCGCCGTCCCGCATCCGCGCTCCCTGTTCCACCGGCGTCCGCGGCCGTCCGGGCGCGGCACCTCGGAGGGCGGCCCGGGGCGCCCGCTGCCGTTGCTTCCGCGGCTGGTGGCGATGGTGTGCGCCTTCGTCCTCATGGTCGCCTTCGCCGTGGTCCTGGCCCGGCTCACCCTGCACCCCTCCCCCGCCTCGGAGGCGCTGACCCACACCAATCTGCGTCCGGGCCGCTCGCTGAGGGCCTATCTGGACCAGCCCGCGCTGCGTGACGCCGTGCGCCAGATCGGCGGAAACATCCTGCTCGGCGTGCCCTTCGGTGTGCTCGCACCGGTCGTCGCACCGCGCACGCGCGGGTTCCTGCGGGTGCTGGTGCTGACGGCCGTCGTGATGCTGCTGGTGGAGTTCGCGCAGGGCACCCTGGTGACCGGACGCGCCTTCGACATCGACGACGTCATCCTGAACACCGGCGGGGCGCTCCTCGGTTACCTGCTGATGGGCCGCCGCCTGAGCCGGGCCGTACACGCCCGCCGCCCGAAGGCCTGACCCCTAGGGCCGCTGCCTCTGGTCCTGGGGGGTCCACGGGGCTCCCCGCAGGGTCCAGGTGAACTTGTCGCCGCCCACCCAGCGGACCACGTCCGGGTCGTCCAGGTCGTGGACCGTGATCCCGAACGCGGCGGCGGCGTGCAGCACGTCGGTGACGGTCCTCGCCTCGCCGACCACCTGTCCGTCGATCTCCACGATCCGGAACGGCGGAGTCCCGGGCTGTACCCCGAGCACCATGATCCGCGGGTGCGACATGTACGGGCTCGCGCTTTCGGTCATGCATCGAGGGTAGAGCGCAAACGGTGCGAACGCGGCGTACGGGTCCGCCTCCGTTCAGGGCCGCCGCCAGTCGTCGCTCGTCAGGTGCGACCCGGCCTGCGGTCCCATCCGGAGCATTCCGCCGTCCACGCTCCAGGAGGCACCGGTGACGTACGAGGCGTCGGGTCCGGCGAGGAAGGCGATGACCGCGGCGACCTCACGGGCGTCGCCGGGCCGTCCGAGAGGGACGCCGGGGCGGTTCTCGGTGTGCGGGTCGGTGTCCTCCTGGCCGGTCATGGGCGTGGCGATCTCGCCGGGGGCGACCGCGTTGACGGTGATGCCGTGCTCGGCCAGTTCCAGTGCCATCACCTGGGTGAGCAGTCCGAGGCCGCCCTTGGCGGCGCAGTACGGCGCGGCGCCCACGCGGGGCTGGTGCTCGTGCACGGACGTCACGTTGACGATGCGGCCCCCGTCGCCCTGCCGGATCATGTGCCGCGCCGCCTTCTGCCCGCACAGGAAGGGGCCGATCAGATCGACGTCGAGGACCTCGCGCACCTTCGGGAGCTCCAGGTCGAGGAAGGGCGTCATGGTGCCCGTGCCGGCGTTGTTGACCAGCACGTCGAGGCGGCCCAGGCGGTCGCACAGCTCGTCGACGGTGTCCGCGGCGGCGGGCAGCCGGGTGAGGTCCAGGGGCGCCACCTCGGCGCGCCGCCCGTGCGCCCGGACCTCCCGCGCCGTCTCCTCGGCGCCCTCGCGGTCGCTGTGCCAGGTGATGCCCACGTCCAGGCCCGCGGCGGCCAGGCGTACGGCGGTGGCCCGGCCGATGCCGGAGTCCGCGCCGGTGATCACGGCGGCCCTGCCGCTCGGGGTGGTGGGGACGGACATGCGGGCCTCCTGACCGACGGTGGCGGGTGCGCGACACCGCAGTACCCCCGCGGTACGGGGCCAACCCCCGCGTCCGCGCCTTCCGCACCACGGCACGCGCACACCGCCGGAGCCGGGCGGGGAGCAGGCGCCCGGCCGTCCGCGGAAACCGGGGGCGGGGCGGGCCGGGAACCGGTGGGCCGCGCGGCGGCACGGCTCGGGCACGCGCGGGCCGACGGCCGACCGTGACGGCGGGGCTCAACGGGATGTGGGCGCCGTTCCGGCCGCTGACCGGGCGTGGCCGGCCCAAGCGGCTCGACCGCCGTTCCGGCCGCCGCACCGGACGGCGAGGGCCGGTCGCCGACGCGCACGCGCCGGCCGGGCCGGCAGACCCTCCGGGTGGCGCCCGCGCTCAGGAGCGCGAGGTGCCGCCGGTGCGGGCCCGGGGGCGGAAGGCGCCTTCCGGAGTGGCGGGCGGCTGAGGTGGTACCCGTACCGCTCCCCTCGAGGAAGGACCGCGTATGGAACGGGCGGCCGTGTTCGACGTCGACGGCACTCTGGTCGACACCAACCATCTGCACGTGACGGCCTGGTGGGAGGCCTTCCGGCAGGCGGGGCACCGGGTGCCGATGCACGCCGTCCACCGGGCCGTGGGGCTGCCCTCCTCCGACCTGGTCGCCCGTCTGCTGGGCGAGGACCGGGACACCGGCCGCGACGACGAGCTGAGCGCGGCGCACAAGGCGCTGTACGGGCAGTACTTCGACCGGCTGCCCGCGCTGCCGGACGCCGGCCGGCTGCTGAAGCGGCTGCACCGGGACGGCTGGACGGTGGTGCTCGCCACCTCGGCGGGCGGTGCCGAGCTGAGCGCGCTGCGCCGGGCGATCGACGCGGACGAGGCGATCGGCGCGACGGCGAGCGCCGACGACGTGTCGGAGGGCAAGCCCGCGCCGGAGCCCGTCGAGCACGCCCTGGAGCTGGCCGGGGTGCCCGCGGAGCGGGCGGTGTTCGTCGGTGACACGGTGTGGGACATGCGGGCGGGCAGCCGTGCCGGGGTGCGCTGCGTGGGCGTGCTGTGCGGCGGCATTCCGCGCGCCGACCTGGAGGAGGCCGGCGCGGACGCGGTCTACGCCGACCCGGCCCATCTGCTGGCGTCCCTGTCGGACAGTCCTCTGGCATGACACGGGGCACGGCACGGGTACGGGAGAGGACCGGAGGGGGTGACGCCGTGGGGCGGATGACCCCGGTGGCACGGGTGCGGGACGCCGTGCGGTGGGACGCGCGGTCCGTCGGCCGCGCGGCGCGGGCCGCGTGGCGGGGACCGGGGCGGGAGCGGGATCTGCTCGTCCAGTCGCTGAAGGCCGCCGCGGCGGCGCTGCTGGCCTGGCTGCTGGCGCGGGTGTGGCTCGACGACCCGATGGCCCTGATGGCGCCCTGGGTGGCGCTGGTCCTGGTGCAGGCCACCGTCTACAGCTCGCTGATGCAGGCGGCGCGGCAGTTCACGGCGATCTGCGTGGGAGCCCTCGTGGCGTCGGGGGCGCAGGCGGTCACCGGCGACACCACGGGCGCCCTGGCGCTGTCCGTGCCGGTGCTGGTGCTGCTGTCGAACTGGCCGCGCTTCGGCGACCAGGGCATCTACGCCGCCACCACGGCCGTCTTCACGATCGCCACGGGGACGGTGAGCGCGGTCGCCGTCGGGCACCGGCTGGGGCAGGCGGCGCTCGGCGCGGTCATCGGTGTCGCCGTCAACGCGCTGGTCCTGCCGCCGATCCATCTGCGGGACGTACGGGAGAACCTGGCGGCGCTCGCCCGTGAGGCGGGGGACGTGCTGCACGCCGTCGCCGGGGATCTGCGCGGCGGCGAGTGGGACGCGCAGACCGCCGCGGGCCGGCTCGCCGCCGCGGCGCGGCTGCAGGACCGTCTGGAGGCGCTGCGCTCGGCCCGCGGCTGGAGCAGGGAGAGCCTGCGGCTGACCTCGGGCGCCCTGCGCGCCCTGCACCGGGCGCCGACGGCGGCGCTGCCGCCGGAGCACGAGGACGAGCGTTTCAGCCGCGTCACCGGACATGTCACGGCGCTGACCCGCACGCTCGCGGTGGCCGCCGACGAGGACCGGACGCCCGCCGCGCCGGACGCCGCGGTGCTGAGCTGCTACGCGGAACTGCTGGAGCTGATCGGCGACGCCTGCCACGCGGAGGCCGACCGGCTGCCGGCCGGCGGCACGCGCGTGGACGCCCTCCTGGACGAGCGGACCGAGGCGGTGATGCGGGAGCTGCACGGAAGGCTCCAGGACGGGCTGCGCGAACAGGCCGGGCAGGGCGCCGCGCGGACGGCCGTCCTGGGCACGCTGGTGCTCCAGGCCGAGAACCTCTGGGCCGACCTCGACAGCGGCGGGCGGGACCGGTGACACACGTCACGCCCGCGAGCTGCCGGATGCGGAACACCCGGGGGTGGTTCCCCGTTGAACAGACCGTGGGTGCGGACGGGACAGTGTCCCCGGGCCTCATCATTCGCCCACAGGGACGATCGTTCGGCTGAAGCCCTGTGGAGCCTTTCGCCGAGAGGCGACCGCCGCCCGTGCCCACCACCGAGCCGCCCCGGCCGTGATTCCCCCGTCGCGGTCGGGGCTTCCTTCCGCCCCGCTCCGGGCGCCGCTCGACTTCGAGAGCGCTCCAGTCCGTAGCGTGACGGACATGAACGACACCAGCAGCGCACAGCACCCCATCGGCTCGGGCTTCGGTGCCCGCAGCACCGCGGACGACGTCCTCGAGGGCGTCGACCTGACCGGACGGCTCGCGCTGGTCACCGGCGGCTACTCCGGACTCGGCCTGGAGACCACCCGCGCCCTCGTCAAGGCCGGCGCCCGGGTCGTCGTCCCCGCGCGCCGCCCCGGCTCCGCGCGGGAGGCGCTGGACGGCCTGGAGCGCGTCGAGGTGTCCGAGCTGGACCTCGGCGACCTGGAGAGCGTGCGCGCGTTCGCCGACCGCTTCCTGGCGTCCGGGCGGACCCTGGACATCGTGATCGGCAGCGCCGGGATCATGGCCTGCCCTCAAACCCGGGTCGGGCCCGGCTGGGAGGCCCAGTTCGCCACCAACCACCTCGGGCACTTCGCCCTCGTCAACCGTCTGTGGCCGGCCGTCGAGCCCGGCGGCGCCCGCGTGGTGTCCGTCTCCTCGCGCGGGCACCACGCCTCCGGCATCCGCTGGGACGACGTCCACTGGGAGCGCGGCTACGACAAGTGGGAGGCGTACGGGCAGGCGAAGACCGCCAACGTGCTGTTCGCCGTGCACCTCGACCGCCTCGCCCAAGGCCGCGGCGTCCGTGCCTTCTCCCTCCACCCGGGCGGCATCCTCACCCCGCTCCAGCGGCATCTGCCCCGGCAGGAGATGGTGGACCGGGGCTGGATCGACGAGCAGGGCGACCCGCTGAACCCCGAGGGCTTCAAGACCCCGCAGCAGGGCGCGGCCACCCAGGTCTGGGCCGCCACCTCGGCGCGGCTGGACGGCATGGGCGGGCTCTACCTGGAGGACTGCGACGTCGCCGGGCCAGCCCGGTCCGACGACGCGCGCACCGGGGTCAAGGACTGGGCGGTCGACCCGGAACAGGCGGCCCGCCTGTGGGAACTCTCGGCCCGGCTGACGGGCGTGAACGCCTTCGCGTGAGGGGTACTCGGCCGGTTCCGCGGAGCAGCGGCCGAGAGGAGCGGAAGGTGAGCAGCACAGCGGGCAAGAGGGTCGTCGTCACGGGTGCCACCGGCAACGTCGGGACCAGCGTGGTGCGGGTCCTCTCGCAGGAACCGGAGGTCGGCTCCGTACGGGGCCTGGCACGGCGGATCCCCGACCTGTCGCTCCCGAAGACCGAGTGGTCGGCGGTGGACCTGGCCTCGGACCGGTCCGATCTGGTCGGGGAGTTCACCGGCGCGGACGCGGTGATCCATCTGGCGTGGGCGTTCCAGCCGACGCACGATCCGGCGGCCACCTGGCGCACCAATGTGCTGGGCGGCATGCGGGTGTTCGACGCGGTGGCCGAGGCGGGGGTGCCGGCGCTGGTGCACGCCTCGTCGGTCGGGGCGTACTCGCCGGGCCCGAAGGACCACGCGGTGGACGAGTCGTGGCCGACGCACGGCTGGCCGGACGCCGCGTACTGCCGGGAGAAGGCGTACCTGGAACGGGCCCTGGACACGTTCGAACGTGACCATCCGGGGACGCGGGTGGTACGGATGCGGCCCGCGTTCCTCTTCAAGCGGGAGTCGGGGAGCGAGCAGCGGCGTATCTTCGGCGGCCGTTTCCTGCCGGGGCAGCTCGCGCGGCCCGATCTGCTGCCCGTCCTCCCGGACATTCCGGGGCTGCGGGTGCAGGCGCTGCACACCGACGACGCGGCCCACGCCTACCGGCTGGCCGTGCTGTCCGCCGAGGCGCGGGGCGCCTTCAACCTCGCCGCGGAGCCGGCGGTCGACGCGGAGCTGCTCGGGGAGATGCTCGGGACGCGCCGGGTACGGCTGCCGCGTACCGCGGCCCGCTCGGCGGTCGCCGCCGCGTGGGGGCTGCGTCTGCTGCCGGCGTCGCCGCATCTGTTCGACGCCGTGCTGAGGCTGCCGCTGATGGACTGCACGCGTGCGCGCGTGGAGCTCGGCTGGCGGCCGGAGCACACGGCGACGCAGGTGGTGGAGGAGTTCCTGCTGGGCATGGAGCAGGGCGCCGGGGAGGACACGGAACCGATGCGGGGCCGCAAGGTCGGCTGAGCACCGGGTTTCACCGGTCCGCGCGGAGGTACCCGCGAGGGTCGCGTACGAACGAAGGGAGAGCGCCGTGACCGACCACCGCCTCGAAGGACCCGGTGAGAACGGCGCCGGTGTCCCCCGCGACCTGCCCGACCAGCAGGCCGGCCCCGGTGAGGACCCCTGGGAGGTCGCGCCCGCCGCGGCGGAGCGGGAGAGCGAGCGGAAGGCCGACGAGTCGGAGGAGCCCGAGTCCGACGTGCCGGACACGGACGAGGCCGGCACCGGCCGGCAGGGCGCCCCGCACTCGGCGTCCCCCAACCCGGAACAACCCGTACCGGACGAGTCCTCCGGGTGACCGGCCCGCGCGGTCCCTCAGCGCGGGGCGCGTTCCTGGAGGGCCGTGTGCCAGGCGGGGGGCGGTGACTGCGGGTCCGGGTCGGGGCGGCGGCCGCCGCGGGCGAAGAAGTCGGCGAGCGGCAGGATCGCGGCGCCGACGGTGACCGCGTCGGGGCCGAGCCGGCCCAGTTCGATCGTCACCTTCTCGGCCGGGTGGCGCAGCGCGTACGACAGGGCGTGCCGGTGCACGGCCGGCAGGAAGCGGGAGCCGAGCTGGAGGCCGGCCCAGCCGCCCATGAGGATGCGCTCGGGCTGGAAGAGGTTGATCAGGTCGGACAGGCCCGCGCCCAGGTACTCGGCGGTCTCCTCCAGCACGGCGAGCGCGACGGGGTCGGGGGTGCTGTCGTCGGCCGGGTAGGCGGCGGCGAGCATGGCCGTCAGTGCCGTCTCCTCGTCCGTGCCCCCGGGCACCCGGCCGCCCTCCTCGCGCCACCGGGCGAGCAGCGACTCGGCGCCCGCGTACGCCTCCAGGCAGCCGAGCGCGCCGCAGCGGCAGCGGCGTCCCCTGACCCGTACGGTCAGGTGCCCCCACTCGACCGCCCGGCCGTGTTCCACCTCGGGCGTGACCAGGCAGGCGCCGACGCCGGAGCCGAAGAGGACCACGAGGGCGTTGCGGGCGCCGCGTCCGGCGCCGAACCACATCTCGGCCTGGCCGAGGGTCTTGGCGCCGTTGTCGATGAAGTACGGCACCGTGTCGGGCAGCGGGGACCCGGCGCGCAGCAGGGACTCCAGGGGGACGGCGTCCCAGCCGATGGTCTGGCCGTGCACGACGGCGCCCCGGTCGGGGGTGTGCTCGACGATGCCGGGGACGCCGATGCCGACGCCGAGCAGCCGCTCGGGGGCGAGGCCGGCGCCGGCGAGCACCTCGGCGATGCCGGAGCGGATGTGGTCGACGATGACCTCGACCTCGTAGCGCTGCTGCTCCAGCGGGCGCTGCGCGCGGGCGAGCTCGGTGAGGGTCAGGTCGAACAGTTCGACGCGGACCCGGGTCTCGCCCACGTCGACGCCGATCATGTGGCCGCTGCCCGGTGCCACCCGCAGCAGAGTGCGCGGACGGCCGCCGTCGGAGTCGACGCTGCCGGCCTCCTCCACGAGGCCGTCGGCGACCAGGTCCGCGACGACGTTGCTCACCGATCCGGAGCTGAGTCCGGTCGCGGGGCCGAGTTCGAAGCGGCTCAGCGGGCCGTCGAAGTACAGCCGTTGCAGCACGGCCGTGCGGTTGGCCCGCCTGAGGTCGCGCACCGTGCGCCCGTTCCGCCCCGCCATGTGGCTCCTTCCGAAACCCTGCCCGACCTGCAACATACCGCCGGGAACCGGCTGGGCGCGACTTTCCAGCACCCTTATTTAATGATGTGAACTAACAGGAGTGGCGGATCTCCTCCAACGCGGCCTCCAGTTCCGGGGCGACGGCGGCCCCGAGCCATCGGTCGTGCTCGTCCCCGCTCGCCCGCGGAATGGTCTCGGTGAGCATGATCAGGTAGAGGTAGGCGCGGTAGAGGGCGAGGCGGACGCGGGCCGCCGCGTCGAAGACGGCCCGGCCCCCGGCCTCCCCGTATCCGGCGAGAAACGCCTCGTCCGTCCTGATGTCGCCGAGCAGCGCCAGGGAGACGAAGTCGGCGAGCGGGTCGCCCCAGAACATGCGCTCCCCGTCGATGAGCCCGCCGATCCGGGCCTCCCCCGCCGCCGGGCGCTCCACCAGGATGTTGCCCGGCCACAGGTCGAAGTGGACGAGGACCGGCACGGTGACCTCGTCGAGCGCCCCGGCGGCGGTACGGATCACGGCGGCCACCTCGTCGACGGGGCGCGGCAGCCGGGCGCCGTAGTCCCGGGCGTCGGCGAGGACGGCGTCGGTCATCACGGTGAACGCGGTCCGCCAGTCGGGGGCGAGCGGGCCGAGGGCACCGGACGGATAGCCGAACCCCGGTCCGGTCACCCGGTGCAGCCGGGCCACCTGACGGCCGAGCTCCGTGCGCAGCGCCGCCCGCTCCCCGTCGGCCGGCTCCGCCCGCGTCCAGGGCTCGCCCGGACAGGCGGTCATCAGCAGGTACGGTACGGAGGTGTCGCCGCCGACGGACACGGCGTGCGGTGCGGGTACGCCGGCCTCGGCGGCTCCGGCGCAGAAGTCCGCCTCGGAGACGAGCAGGCGCCGCTCGTGCCGGAGGCCGGGGACGGCGGGCGCGGGCGGGACCTTGAGCACATAGCGGCCGCCGTCGGCGAGGAGGAGTTCCTCGACGGTGTTGTAGGTGCCCCCGCTCAGCGGGCGCACCCCGGTGAGCGCGTCGGGCGGCAGCCCCGCCTCCGCGAGCACCCGGCGGGCCCGCTCCCAGGAGTCCCCCATCGTCCGCACCCCTCCCCTTCGGCGACTGCGGTACAGCGTACGGAACGCACGGGGCCACGGTCCCCGGTAAAAATCGCTGGCTCCCCCCGACGCCGGATATCTACCCTGATCCAGAAACCTAGACCCCCTAGGTTTCGAAAGAGCACGCCAGGAGACGACCCCCATGAGAGCACTCACCGAGCAGGACATCCGCGGTTCGTTCATCAACTGCTCGAAGGGTGAGGCCAAGCGGCTGGCCGTACCACGCGACCTGGGCGAACGTCCCTGGGACGATCTCGATTTCCTGGGCTGGCGCGATCCGGGCGCACCCGACCGCAGCTATCTCGTCACCGAGCGGGAGGACCGTCTCGTCGGGGTGGCCATGCGCTTCCAGCCGGCCCAGCGCGGCTTCCTGCACCGCAGCATGTGCTCCCTGTGCCTGACGACCCATCCGCGCGGCGGTGTCGCCCTGATGACCGCGCGCAAGGCGGGCCCGGCCGGCCGCGAGGGCAACTCGGTCGGCGCCTACATGTGCACCGACCTCGCCTGCTCCCTCTATCTGCGCGGCAGGAAGGTCCCGGAGACCGGTGCCCGCTTCGAGGAGAGCCTCACCCTGGAGGAGCAGATCGCCCGCACCAGGGGCAACCTGTTCGCCTTCCTCGACAAGCTGTAGGCCCGGCCCGCCTTCCCCCGGGGGACTGCCGTCACCGGTGAACACGTTCGTCGCGTCCGGGGAAGGGGAACCGTCCGAGGATGCAAGTGGTACGTGAGATGACCGCGCCGGCCGTCGAGTTCGTCAGGCGGCGCCGGGACCCGGTGACCGTGCAGATGGTGCGGTCGGCGGCCGCGGCGACCGTCGCCTACGTCATCGCCCTGCGGCTGAGTCCTGAAGCCGCCCCGCTCACCGCGCCCCTGACCGCGCTGCTCGTCGTCCAGGTCACCCTGTACTCCACCCTCACCACCGGGGTACGCCGGGTGAACTCCGTGGTGGCCGGGGTCGTGGTGGCCATCCTCTTCAGTCTGCTGGTGGGGCTGACCTGGTGGAGCCTGGGCCTGCTCATCCTGGCGTCGCTGCTCGTCGGCCATCTGGTGCGGGTGGACGAGTTCGTGCCCGAGGTGGCGATCAGCGCGATGCTGGTGCTCGGGGTGACCACGCACGGGGACACCGCCTGGGCCCGGATCGTGGAGACGCTGATCGGGGCGATCGTCGGGATGGGGTTCAACCTCCTGCTCGCCCCGCCCGTGTGGGTGGAGGAGGCCGGCGAGTCGATCGAGGAGCTGGCGCGCCGGGTGCGGCAGCTGATGCTGCGGATCGGCGAGGAGGCGGCGGGCCGCACGCCCCCGCACCGGGCGGCGGCCCGGCTGCACGAGGCCCGCCGCCTGGACCACGACATCACCGAGGTCGACGCGGACCTCCGGCAGGCGGAGGACAGCCTGCGGCTCAATCCCCGGGTGCGTGAGGGCCTGCTGCACCGGGTGGTGCTGCGCACCGGCCTCGACACGCTGGAGATCTGCACGGTGGTGCTGCGGGTGCTGGCTCGCACGCTGACCGACCTGGCCAAGGAGCGCGATCCCGAGCGGCTGTTCGATCCGGAGACGGGCGCCGCCTTCGAGGAGCTGCTGTCCGAGATCGCGGACGCCGTGGTCAGCTTCGCGGTGCTGGTGACCACGAGCGTGAGCGCGAACGCCGAGTCGGCGGAGGAACGGCTCGCCTCCGAACTGCGGCAGGCGGCCGCCACCCGCGACAAGCTGGCCCGGCTGCTCTTCGAACAGGCCCGGCGCGACGCCCGCCAGTGGCAGTTGCTGGGCGCCGTGCTGACCGAGGTCAACCGCATCCTCGACGAGATGGACACCGAGCACCGCACGCGCCGGCTGTTCGAGGAGCTGGACCGGCACTCGCAGGAGCAGCGCGAGCGGCTGCCGCGGCTCACCCGGATACGGGAGCGGCTGCGCCGCAAGCGCGGCGGCGCCTCCCACCGCTCCCGGTGACGCACCCGGCCGGAGGCGCACCCTCCGCGTCATCCGTCGTCATCCGTCGCCGTCCGTGCGCTGCCGCTGCAGCGCACGGGGGCAGGAGGCGGCGCTCGCCTGGGCGAGCAGCACGTGCATGCGCTCGGTGAGCTGCGAGACGTCGTCGGCGGGCGCGTGGAACGGCAGGCGTACGTCACCGTCCGCGCGGAGGCGTTCGATGCGCAGGGTCAGTCCGTGCCGGTCGACGGCGAGCGGCTGGACGCGGACCGCGCCGTGCAGGCTGCCGTGGTCGACCAGCCGGGTCAGCCGCTCGACGGCGTCGGCGTGGCAGTCGGCGAGGTGGGTCAGCAGCCGGGCCTCGGCGGTGGCGAGCCGGTCGGGCTCGGCGGCGGCGAACTCCTCGACGTCGACGACCAGGGCGCCGGACGGCTGCCGCAGCACCACGCGCGTGGGCTGGAAGACGAGGTGTCCGTCCCGCGCGGCGAACCAGCCGGCCAGCCACAGCCGGGCGCGGATCCGGTTGCGCACGGGGACGGGTGCCACGTCGGCGAACTCCAGCACGGCGGACGGCTCGCCGCGGGGCGCGCAGATCGCGGCGGCGAGCAGGGCGCTGTCCTCGGGCACGTGCAGCAGCACCCGTCCGTCGTCGGTCACGGCGTGCGCGCCGACGAGCTCCTCCCGGGTGCCCTCCGCGGTCACCGCGCAGGACCATGCGGCGGCGAGCACCGAGCGGGCCCGTTCCGCCGCGCCGGGCGCGGCCGTCCAGCCGTGTGTGTCGTCAGCCATCCCCGAACCTCCTCTTAGGTAAGCCTTGCCTAACCTACCGAAGATCGGGGTGTGCGCCAACCGGGTGGCGTGATCCTCACGGGACCTTTCAGGGCGCGAGGACGCCCAGCAGGGCGCGTGCGCACAGGTCGCGCACCTGCTCGCGGTCCGGTTCCGGGCCGCGCAGCCACTCCAGGCAGACCGCCGTGGTGAAGGCCAGCCAGCCGCGCACGGCGAGCCGGGTGTCCGGCCGCGCCTCGAAGACGGGGCCGAACTCGGGATCCGCGGCGAGCGCCGCCAGGATCTGCCGCTCCTGCGCGGCCAGCGCCCGCCGGTAGACCCGGCGCACCGCCCGGTCCCCCGCCGCGTCGGCACGGTGGAAGGCGCGGTAGCCGTGCGCGTGGGCCTCGACGTACTCCAGGTACGCGTCGAGACCCGCCGTGAGCTGCTCGCGCACCGGGACGCCGGGGACCGCCGCCGTCATCCGCAGCATCCGCTCGCTCTCCCGCTCCACCACCGCCGCGAAGAAGTCCCGCTTGGTCGGGAAGTAGTGGTAGAGCAATCCCCGCGAGACCCCGGCGATCTCGGCGACCTGCTCGATCCACACGTCGTCGTAGGGGCTCTCCGAGAACAGCCGCGCACCGACCGACAGAAGCTGCTCCCGGCGCTCCGCGGTGCTGAGCCGGCGGCGCGTGCGCCCGCCCTGGTTCACGGCCATCCCCGCACTTTACTTGACGCCCGTTCAGCGGCCGGACCAGACTGAACCCGCCTTATTGAACTCGCGTACAACACGTCGACATGTCACACTCGCGCGCCGGGTCGAAGGAGATCGCGTCATGGCGGAGACGACGACACGGGCCGTACTGCCGAAGGGGTTCCGCAGCGCGGAGCACGGCTGGCCGGAACTGCACCGCATCCCCCACCCGCCGTACCGCCTGCCGCTGCTCGGCGACGTCCTCGGGGCGAGCAGGCGCACTCCCGTGCAGGACTCGCTGAAGTACGCCCGCCGACTGGGGCCGGTCTTCCGGCGGAGCGCCTTCGGCAAGGAGTTCGTGTTCACCTGGGGGGCCGGGCTGGTGGCCGATCTGGCCGACGAGTCGCGGTTCGCCAAGCACGTCGGGCTGGGCGTCGCCAATCTGCGGCCGGTCGCGGGCGACGGGCTGTTCACCGCGTACAACCACGAGCCCAACTGGCAGCTCGCGCACGACGTGCTGGCCCCCGGGTTCAGCCGGGAGGCCATGGCCGGTTACCACCCGATGATGCTGGCCGTGGCGGAGCGGCTGACGGAGCACTGGGACCGCGCGGCGGCCGGGGGGCGGCCGGTGGACGTGCCCGGGGACATGACCAAGCTGACGCTGGAGACGATCGCGCGGACCGGGTTCGGGCACGACTTCGGGTCCTTCGAGCGGTCCCGTCCGCACCCGTTCGTCACGGCGATGGTCGGCACGCTCAGCCACGCCCAGCGGCTGAACAGCGTTCCCGCGCCGCTGAGCCCGCTGCTGCTGCGACGGGCGGGGCGACGGAACGCGGCCGACATCGCGTGTCTCAACCGCATCGTCGACGAGGTGGTCCGGGTTCGGCGGGCGGAGGGCGGCGGGGGCGGGGGCGGTGGGAACGGGGATCTGCTGGACCGGATGCTGGAGACCGCGCATCCAAAGACCGGGGAGCGGTTGTCGGCGGAGAACGTCCGCCGACAGGTGATCACGTTCCTGGTCGCCGGTCACGAGACCACCTCGGGCGCGCTCTCCTTCGCGCTGCACTACCTTTCCCGGCACCCCGATGTCGCGGAGCGTGCCCGTGCCGAGGTGGACCGCGTCTGGGGCGACGCGGTGGCGCCCGGGTACGAGCAGGTGGCCAAGCTGCGTTATGTGCGCAGGGTGCTGGACGAGTCGCTGCGGTTGTGGCCGACCGCGCCGGCCTTCGCCCGGGAGGCTACGCGGGACACGGTGCTGGGCGGGGAGCATCCGATGCGGCGGGGGGCGTGGACGCTGGTGCTGACGCTGATGCTGCACCGGGATCCCGAGGTGTGGGGGGTGGACGCGGAGCGGTTTGATCCGGAGCGGTTCGAGGCGGGGGCGGTGCGGGCCCGGCCCGCGCATGTGTTCAAGCCGTTCGGGACGGGGGCTCGGGCTTGTATCGGGCGGCAGTTCGCGCTGCACGAGGCGACTCTCGTGCTCGCCCTGCTCCTACGGCGTTACGAGCTGCGCCCCGACCCCGGGTATCGGTTGCGGGTGACCGAGCGGCTCACGTTGATGCCGGAGGGGCTGCGGCTGCATCCGGAGCGCCGGGGCTGAGCACGGGGTTTCGGTCTTTGGGCGCGTTGGGGCGGGGCGGGGGTGGGTCGCGCCGCCCGGCGCTTGCGGGGTGCCGTCGCGCCCACCCGTGCCGCCCTGGGGGTACCTCCCAGGCCCTTAAGGCACTGGGGGATGCACGACTGCCCGCGGAGGACGGCGGTGTGCGGCTGCCCGCGGGGACGGCGGCAGGTTCCCGCGGGAGCGGTGGGGTGTTCGGGGGAGTGGTCAGTTCTTCGGGGGCTCCAGGTGGGTGAGGCGGTCGGGGTCGGCCAGGATGTACATGCCGGTGATGTGGTTGTCGGTGATGGTGACGGACATGATCGATCGGATGCGGCCGTCGACCATGCTGAGCAGGCCCAGGGAGTCGTTGACCAGGGCCATTTGGCCGTCCGCGGTGTAGCGGGCGAACAGCATCGCCGACTCGGCGACCGTCTTCGCGCCCCGGAGGACCTTGGATCCGGCCACGCCCCGGACCAGCGCGCCCGCGTCCGCCCGCAGCACCACGTCCGGGTGGAGGACGGCGACCAGCGCCTCGAAGTCGCCGCCGCGCGCGGCGGCCATGAACGCTTCGAGGACCTGCTTCTGCCGGCCGAGGTCGGGGTCGGACGGAGGGGTCGTGTCCCGTACCCGGCGGCGGGCCCGGCTGGCGAGCTGCCGGGTCGCGGCCGTGCTGCGCTCCACCACCGGGGCGATGTCGTCGAACGGCACGGCGAACATGTCGTGCAGGACGAACGCCAGCCGCTCGTCGGGCTCCAGCGTCTCCAGGACCACCAGCATCGCCACGCCCACCGAGTCGGCGTGCAGCGCCTCCTGTTCCGGGTCCACCTGGGAGAGGGGTCTGATCACCGTGTCCGGGACGAACGTCTCGTCCATCGGCTGCTCGCGGCGCGCGGTGCGCGACCGCAGCAGGTCCAGGCAGATCCGGCCGGTCACGGTGGTCAGCCAGCCGCCGAGGTTGCCGATGTCGCCGGTGTCGGTGCGGCCCAGCCTCAGCCAGGCCTCCTGGACGGCGTCCTCCGCCTCGGTCAGCGAGCCGAGCATGCGGTAGGCGACCGCCTTGAGGTGCCCGCGGTGCTCCTCGAAGCGCTCCGCCAGCAGTTCCTTGTCCACGTCCATGGGGCTCACCGGGAGAACACCTCGAAGGCGACCGCGGGCCGGTTCCCGAACCGCTTCCCCGTCTCCTCGGCGAAACCGGTCAGCAGACCGCGGGCGTACGCCTCCGGGTCCTCGTCGGTCAACGCCTCGATGTAGGTGCGGTGTGCGAGCAGCGACGCGACCGCACGCTCCAGCCCGTCCGTCGCGTCCACCGCGTGCGTGGGACTGTCGGAACCGGCGACCGCCACCCAGCGGACGCCGTTCCAGGGTTCGAGGCCCCGCTCGATCAGCTCCGGGAAGATCCAGCGGTTGCCGGCGTCACCGGCCGCGTCGAGCACGGCCCGCCCGACGGCCACGTGGTCCGGGGTGTTCCAGTAGGTGCCGCCCCAGGTGTCCCGGTGGTTCAGGGTGATCACCAGCTCGGGCCGGTACTGGCGGATCGCGGCGGCGATGTCCCGGCGCAGCGCGGGGCCGTACTCGACGACCCCGTCCGCGTGGTCGAGGAAACCGACCTCCGAGACGCCGACCACGGCCGCGCTCGCCCGCTGCTCCCGCTCCCGGAGCGGGCCGCACTTCGCCGGCTCCAGGGTGTCGATGCCCGCCTCGCCGCGGGTCGCCAGGACGTAGGAGACCTCACGGCCGGCGTCGGTCCAGGACGCGATCGCCGCCGCGCAGCCGTACTCGAGGTCGTCCGGGTGGGCCACCACGGCCAGGGCGCGCTGCCAATCGTCGGGCATGGGTGGGAGTTGACTGATCGTCGGCTCGGTCATGCCCGCAGACTAACCCGCCGCACCGACATCCCACCGGCCCGCGCCCGGCCCCGGACTCACACCTCGTCGCGCGCCAGGGCGAGCAGCCGGTCCAGGACGCGGGGACCGCCGGCCCGGACGCCGTCGTGCTCGAACTCGTCGGTGACCCAGGTGCGCAGGCCGCGGATCGCGCGGGCCGTCCCGAGGGAGTGGGCGGTGTCGACGTACATGTCGTCGTGGTAGACGGCCGCCGCGACCGGGACCTCGTTGGCGGCGAGGCGCGCCGGGTCGTACAGGGGCGTCCAGTCGGTGCGCTCGGCGAGCAGTTCGGCGGTCTCGCGCAGCGGGCGCAGCGCGGGGTCGCAGTCGAACATCCACGGGTGGATGGTCTCGCCGGTGAACAGCAGCGGCTCGTCGCCGGCGAGCGTCTTGGCCGCGTCGAACCGCGGGAACTCGGCCCGCACGCGCTCGGCGGACCAGGCGGTGGGCCGGGCGTCCTGACCGTAGATCGCCTCGTGGACGAGCGCGTACAGCGGGTGTCCGGCGTACGACAGCAGGCCCTGCGCCTGCTCCTGGAAGGCGTCGGAGAGTTCGTGGCCGCCCGGGGTGCGGACGAAGGCGTCCTCCAGGAGGAAGTGCAGCTTGTGGCTGCCCTCGCTGCCGCCCAGCATGATGCCGAGCGACTGGAACGCCTCGACGGTGAACCGGTAGCCGTTCGGGAGGACGACCTCGTGGGTCAGGAGGTGGTCGGCGATGCGGCGGGCGCGTTCGACGTCCTGCGGGTAGCGGGCGTAGTGCGCGGCGACCTTGCGCTCGATGCGCGGGTAGGCGGCCCGGTAGACGTCGTCGGCGTGGGCGTCGAGGGAGGGCAGTCCGCCGGTGATCAGGGCGGTGTCCAGGCCCTCGGGGGCGGTGGAGAGGTAGGCGACGGTGCAGAAGCCGCCGAAGCTCTGGCCGAGGACGGTCCAGGGGGCGCCGCCGGTCACCTCGGGGCGGATGGCCTCGCAGTCCCGGACGATCGAGTCGGCGCGGAAGCGGGTGAGGTACGCGGCCTGCTCGGCGGGGCCGCCGCGCAGCGGGAGCGTCTGCCGGTTGGCGGGGGTGGAGTGGCCGGTGCCGCGCTGGTCGAGGAGCAGGACCCGGTAGTCCTCCAGGGCGCGGCCGAGCCATGCGGGCTTCCCGACGAAACGGTTCGCCCCGAAGCCGGGGCCGCCCTGGAGGTAGAGCAGCCAGGGCAGGTCCTGGCCGGCCTTGTCACGGGCGACGACCTCGCGCGCGTACAGCTCGATCGTCTCCCCCGAGGGGTCGTCGTGATCGAGGGGCACGGTGAACCGGCGGTCGGTGAGGACCACTCCGGGCTGGCGGTAGCTGACGGACAACGGGGCTCCAGGGACGAACGGATTGTCGGATCGTGACCCAGTTCAGCACATGTTCGTCCGGCCAACGAGTCCGGGATCATGGAATTTTGCTGAATGCCCGTCAGCGGGCCGCCAGGCTGGAGCGTCGGACCACCAGTTCCGGGCGGAGCACGACCCGGCGGTGCTCGTGCGGCTCGGCCGCGTTCTCGCCCTCGGTCTCCTCCAGCAGCAGCTCGGCCGCCAGGGCGCCCATGGTCACCGCGGGCTGCCGCACCGAGGTCAGCGGTACGGCGGCCGCGGCGGCGAACTCGATGTCGTCGTAGCCGACGATCGCGAGGTCGTCGGGGACGCCGACGCCGGCCGCGTACATCGCCTGGAGCACACCGAGGGCGAGCAGGTCGTTGGCGCAGAAGACGGCGGTGGGCCGGTCGGCGAGTCCGAGCAGGCGGGCGCCCGCGTCGCGGCCGGCGGCGACGTCGAGCCGCTCGGTGGGCAGTTCGCGCAGGCGGTCGGGGCCCAGTCCGGCCTCGGCGAGGGCGTTCAGGGCGCCGGTGCGGCGGTCCCGGACCTGGTTGAGTCCGGGCGGGCCGCAGACGTACGCGATGGAGCGGTGCCCGGCGTCGACGAGGTGCCGCACGGCCAGCGCGCCGCCCGCCACGTCGTCCACGGAGACCGAGCACTCGGTGGTGCCCTCGGCGACCCGGTCGACCAGTACGAAGGGGATGCCGTGCCGGCGGAACGCCTCGATGTTGCGGCCGGTGGCGTCGGCCGGGGTGAGCAGCACGCCCCGCACCCGCTGCTCGGCGAAGAGGGAGAGGTACTCGGCCTCCTCGCCCGGGTTCTGGGCGCTGTTGCAGACCATCACGCCGAGCCCGGCCTCGCGCGCGGCGCGTTCGGCGCCGCGCGCGACGTCGACGAAGAACGGGTTGCCCATGTCGAGGACGAGCAGGCCCATGATGCGGCTGCGGCCGGCGCGGAGCTGACGGGCGGACTCGCTGCGCACGTAGCCGAGCCGGTCTATGGCGGACAGCACCCGGGCCCGGGTCTCGGCGGCGACCGTGTCCGGGCGGTTGATCACGTTGGAGACCGTGCCGACGGATACTCCGGCGACGCGGGCGACGTCCTTGATACCCACCGACTGGGCCATCGGGCAGGGACCTCCAGGGAGAGGGGCGGCGCGGCGGGCCATCACACTACCGGCACCGGCCGCCCCGGAGCGGACACGGTCAGGTGGGCAGGCGGAAGTCGACGACGTGCAGGGGCGAGGGCGTCGTACCGGTGGACTTCTCCTGGTACATGACCGACAGCACCCCGTCCTGGGCGACGCGGGTCTCGTCGACGACCACCTCGCCGAAGGCGTTCAGGCCGGCGCCGTCGTACAGCGGCTTCCAGTCGGTGTGTCCCGAGGCCGCGGAGGCGGCGGCGATACGGCCGTAGGGGAACACGGCGTAGGCGTTGTCGTACCGGTCCAGGACCAGTTTGGTGCGCTGGCTGGAGTTCAGCGGGACGGGGATCTCGGTCTTCCGCCAGCCGGCGGCGGTGCGGCGGACGTGGAAGGCGCGGCCGTTCGCGGTGCGGTCGGCGACGTAGTCCGTGGTGCACTGGCCGAAGCGGCCGGGGACGTAGGAGATGATCGCGTGCGGCCGGCCGGCGGAGTCGGTGAACTGGCTCTCCTGGTTCATCAGGGAGTGGTCCGGGTTCAGCGGGTCGACGACCAGTCCGGCGTCGGTGACGGAGACCCGGTCCGAGCCTCCGGTCCTGCCGACGACGGTGCCCGCGTCGTTGCGCCAGGTGCGGCCGCGGTCGTCGGAGTAGACGTAGCCGGTGTCGTGGTTGGTGATGCCGCCGCCACCGCACATCACGGCGCCGTTCTGCTCGCGCCAGGTGAAGAAGGAGTGCAGGCGGCCGCCGCGGTCGTAGTCGATGCCGTGCAGGTACATGTTGCGGGCGGTGGAGGAGCCGTGCTCGCTGCTGTAGGTGCCGGCGGAGGCGGTCCACTCCCCCAGCGCGGTCCACCGGGTGCCGTCGTACTCGGCGAGGGCGTTGCGGCCGTTGCCGGAGACGCCGGCCCGGTAGCTGAGCTGGAGCCGGCCCTCGGGGGTGGCGACGAACTGCGGGTAGGTGAACCGCGAGGTGAGGGCGAGGCCGTCGAGCGTGGACTGCGGGGCGCCGAAGCGGCTCGCGGTCCAGCTCAGCCCGGTGGGATCGTCCAGGAGCCCGGCGACGGACTTCACGTAGGTGAAGCCGTCGCTGTGGGAGTCCATGTTGAGGTGCAGCCGGCCGTCGGTCTTCGAGACACCCATGGAGATGACGTTGTGGGAGTCGTCGTAGCGCAGGGTGTGGCCGACCCGCACGGTCTGCCAGGTGCTCGCGCCGAGGGCGCGGCGGGCGACGACGGCGTTGCGGTCGGCGGTGTACCAGGCCGCGTACTGATGGCCCTTGTGAGTGAGCAGGCCGTTCTTCTGGAACGCGTTGTTGTTGACCAGGCCGTCGTAGGACACGAAGTAGATGGCCCGGCTGTCGAGCGTGGTGCTGCCGGTGCGGGTGACCGACGGGCCGGGGGCGGCGGCCCGTGCGGTGCCGGAGGCCAGGGCGGGGGCCGCCGCGGTGCCGAGGAGTGCGCCGGCCAGAAGAGTGCGTCGTCTCATCGCGGGCTCCTTCGTCGGGTTCGTCAGGCGAGGTGGAAGACCTCGGTCAGCGGTTTCATCGCCTCGTCCGGCCGGGAGCCGTCGAGGGACTCGAAGAAGGGGGACATCTCGGCCTGCCAGCGGGCGTTGACCTCGGTGGCCTCCATGCCGGCCTTGGCGGCCTCGAAGTCCTCGGTCTCCAGGTAGCCGACGAGGAGGCCGTCGTCGCGCAGGAAGAGGGAGTAGTTGTGCCAACCGGTGGCCGAGAGCGCCTCGCGCATCTCGGGCCACACGGCGGCGTGGCGTTCGCGGTACTCGGCGATCCGGTCCTGTCGGACCTTGAGCAGGAAACAGACGCGTTGCATGAAGTACCGCTCCTTCAGGGGGAAGTGGGGATCAGAAGTCGAACTGGTCGATGTTCTCGGCGTTGAAGACGGTGGGCTTGCCGAGGTTGATCACGCCGTCCTTGCCGATGGTGTACTCGCCCATCGCGCCGGCCTTGAAGGTCTCGCCCTCCTTGCCGGTGATCTGGCCGGAGGACAGGGCGACGGCGGTGCGCGCGGCCAGCTCGCCGAGCTTGGCCGGGTCCCAGAGCTCGAACGCCTCGACGGTGCCGTTCTTGACGTACTTGCGCATGTCGTTGGGGGTGCCGAGGCCGGTCAGCTTGACCTTGCCCTTGTACTTGGAGCCGGACAGGTACTGGGCGGCGGCCTTGATGCCGACGGTGGTCGGGGAGATGATCCCCTTCAGGTTCGGGTACTCCTGGAGCAGGCCCTGGGTCTGCTGGAAGGACTGCTGCGCGTCGTCGTTGCCGTAGGCGACCTTGACCAGCTTCATGTCCTTGTACTTGGGATCCTTGAGCTCGTCCTTCATGAACTCGATCCAGGCGTTCTGGTTGGTCGCGGTCTGCGCGGCGGACAGGATCGCGATCTCGCCCTTGTAGCCGATCTGTTCGGCGAGCAGCTGCACCTCGGTGCGGCCCAGGTCCTCGCCGCTGGCCTGCGAGACGAAGGCGTTGCGGCAGTCGGGAGTGGTGTCGGAGTCGTAGGTGACGACCTTGATGCCGTTCTTCATGGCCTGCTTGAGCGCGGTGCACAGGGCGCCCGGGTCCTGCGCGGAGACGGCCATGGCGTCGACCTGCTGCTGGGTCAGGGTGTTGACGTAGGAGACCTGTCCGGCGGTGTCGGTGGCGCTGGAGGGGCCGACCTCCTTGTAGGTGGAGCCCAGTTCCTCGACGGCCTTCTGGCCGCCCTTGTCGGCGGTGGTGAAGTAGGGGTTGTTGACCTGCTTGGGCAGGAAGCCGACGGTCAGCCCCTTCTTGGTGGGCGCGTCGGGGTCGGCCTTGCCGGCCGAGGCGGCGGCACCGCCGCCCTCGTTCTTGACGTCCTCCTTGGTGGTACCGCCACAGGCGGTGGCGGCCAGGGCCAGCGAGGTGACGGCGGCGAGTGCCGCACAGGTACGACGGAGGGATGCCTTGCGCATGACGCAATCCTTTTGATGAGGGTGAGTGGAAGCGCCCCATAGGGGCGCGGGGAACTGCGCGACCAGCCACAGACGGCCCGCAGTCGTCAAGCAGCCCTATGACGTTGACGTCAGCCTTCGCGCCCTGGCCAGGGCGATCTGCCGCGCCACACGCGGCCCGAGCACGGACAGCACCAACAGCACACCGGTGACGACGATCTGCGACTGCGCGGACACGTCCTGAAGGCTCATCACGTTCTGCAACGCACCGAGCAGGAACACACCGGCGATCGCACCACCGAGCGTCCCCTTGCCACCGTCGAAGTCGATCCCGCCGAGCAGCACGGCAGCCACAACGGAGAGTTCGAGGCCGGTGGCGTTGTCATAGCGCGCACTGGCGTAGTGCAACGCCCAGAAAACACCCGTGAGGGAAGCCATCAACCCCGTCAGGGTGAAAAGGATGAGCTTCTGCCGCTTGACGCGGATGCCGGCGAACCGCGCCGCCTCCTCGCTCGCGCCGATCGCGAACAGCGACCGGCCGAACGGGGTGGCGTGCAGGGCGACGACGGCGATGGCGAGCAGCACCAGGAAGGGCAGGAAGGCGTACGGGACGAACGTGTCGCCGATGCGTCCGGCGGCGAAGTCCAGGTACTGGGTGGGGAAGTCGGTCACCGCGTCGGAGCCGAGCACGATCTGTGCGATGCCCCGGTAGGCGGCCAGCGTACCGATGGTGACGGCGAGGGACGGCAGCCCGAGGCGGGTCACCAGCAGGCCGTTGACCAGGCCGCAGACGACACCGATCACGAGGCAGATCGGGATGATCGTCTCGATGGCCATGCCCTGGTTCCACAGGGCGCCCATCACCGCGCCGGACAGGCCGGCCGTGGAGGCCACGGACAGGTCGATCTCGCCGGAGACGACGAGCAGGGTCATGGGCAGGGCGATCAGCGCGATCGGCAGGGTGTTGCCGATGAGGAACGACAGGTTGAGCGCGTTGCCGAAGCCGTCGACGGTGGTGAAGGACAGCAGCAGGACGACGACGAGCAGGGCGCCGACGACCGTGTCCCAACGGACGGCGCGCGTCAGGGACTCAGGCATGGCGGGCGTTCCTCTTCTTCAGGGCCAAGGCCACGCGCAGCGCGACGATCCGGTCGACCGCGATGGCGAGGATGAGCAGGATGCCGTTGATGGCGAGCACCCACACGGAGCTGACACCGAGGGCGGGCAGCACGCTGTTGATGGAGGTCAGCAGCAGCGCGCCGAGCGCCGCGCCGTAGACGCTGCCGGAGCCGCCGGTGAAGACCACACCGCCGACCACGACCGCGCTGACGACGGTGAGTTCGTAGCCGTTGCCGGTGCCGGAGTCGACGTTGCCGAACCGGGCCAGGTACAGGGCGCCCGCGAGGCCGGCGAGGGCTCCGCAGAAGGTGTACGCGGCGAGGATCCGCTTGCGTACGGGGATGCCGGCGAGCCGGGCGGCCTCCGGGTTGGAGCCGAGCGCGTACAGCTCGCGTCCGCTGCCGAAGTGCTTGAGGTAGTACGCCGTCGCCACGAGCACCGCGAGGGCGATCAGCGCCAGGTACGGCACGGCCGAGATGCCGCCTGAGCCGAAGTCGACGAATCCGCCGGGGAGGTCGGCGGCGGTGATCTGGCGGGAGCCGACCCAGATGGAGTCGATGCCGCGGATGATGTAGAGCGTGCCGAGGGTGACCACGAGGGCGGGCACCTGGCCGAGGCTGACGAGCAGGCCGTTGAGCAGTCCGAAGCCGATGCCGAGCAGGACGGCGAGGGCGATGGCGACGACCGGGTTCCCGCCGCCCTGGAGGTGGATGCCGGCGGCGAAGGCGCTGATGCCGAGGGTGGAGCCGACGGACAGGTCGACGTTGCGGGTGATGACGACCAGGGACTGGCCGGTGGCGACCAGGACCAGGATGGTCGCGTTCAGCAGCAGGTCCTTGATGCCCTGTTCGGACAGGAACTCGCTGTTGCCGGCCTGGGTGACGGCGATCATCACCAGGAAGACGACGAGGATGGCGAGTTCGCGCATCTTGAAGACGCGGTCCACCAGCCGGGTGGCGCCGGCCTTCGGCGCCTCGGCGACGGGGGCTTCTCCGGGAGCGGCGACCGTCATGCGGCGGCCCTCCCCGTGGCTGCGGCCATCACGGTTTCCTCGGTGGCGTCGGTGCGGGGGATCTCGGCGGCGAGCCGGCCCTCGTGCATCACCAGCACGCGGTCGGCCATGCCGAGGATCTCGGGCAGGTCGGAGGAGATCATCAGGACGGCCACGCCGTCGGCGGCGAGCTGCGACAGCAGCCGGTGCACCTCGGCCTTGGTGCCGACGTCGATGCCGCGCGTGGGCTCGTCGACGATCAGCACCTTCGGCCCGGTGGCGAGCCACTTGGCGAGGACGACCTTCTGCTGGTTGCCGCCGGACAGGGTGTTCACCGTGTCGGCGATCCGGGCGTACTTGACCTGGAGCTTGACGGCCCAGTCGAGGGAGCGGCTGCGTTCGGCGCCGCGGTCCATCAGGCCGGCCCGCACGGTCGTACGGAGTCCGGTGAGGCCGATGTTGCGTTCGATGGACATGTCCATCACCAGGCCCTGGGCACGCCGGTCCTCGGGGACCAGGGCGAGGCCCGCGGCCATGGCCGTGGACGGGGCGCCGTTGGTGAGCCTGCGTCCGTCGACCTCGACCTCGCCGGCGTCCCAGCGGTCGACGCCGAACACGGCGCGGGCCACCTCGGTGCGTCCGGCGCCGACGAGTCCGGCCAGGCCGACGATCTCACCGCGCCGCACGTCGAAGGAGACGTCGGTGAAGACGCCCTCGCGGGTCAGCCGGCGCACGCTCAGGGCGACCTCGCCCGGCGTCACGTCCTGCTTGGGGTAGAGCTCCTCGAGGTCGCGGCCGACCATGCGGCGGACCAGGTCGTCCTCGGTCATGCCGTCCAGCGGCTCGCCGGCGATCCAGGCGCCGTCGCGGAGCGTGGTGACCCTCTGGCAGATCTCGAAGATCTCCTCCAGGCGGTGGGAGATGAACAGCACCGCGGCGCCCTGTTCGCGCAGGGTGCGCACGACGCCGAAGAGGCGGGCGACCTCGCTGCCGGTGAGGGCGGCGGTGGGCTCGTCCATGATCAGGACGCGGGCGTCGAAGGAGAGCGCCTTGGCGATCTCGACGATCTGCTGGTCGGCGATGGACAGGCCGCGGGCCGGGCGGTCCGGGTCGAGATCGACACCGAGCCGCTTCATCAGGGCGGCGGTCGCGTCGTGGGTCGCACGGTGGTCGATCCGGCCGAGGGCCCGACGGGGCTGCCGGCCCATGAAGATGTTCTCGGCGATCGACAGGTCGGGGAAGAGCGTGGGCTCCTGGTAGATCACGGCGATACCGGCGTCGCGGGCGTCACCGGGACCGTGGAAGACGACGGGGGCACCGTCGAGCAGCACCTGGCCGGTGTCCGGCCGGTGCACTCCGGCGAGCGTCTTGATGAGGGTCGACTTGCCGGCTCCGTTCTCGCCGGCGAGGGCGTGCACCTCCCCGGGGAACAGCTCCAGGGAGACGTCCCGCAGTGCGCGGACCGCGCCGAAGGACTTGGAGATGCCCTTCAGCGCGAGGACCGGGGCCGGACCCGTGTCGGACGGGTGGGTCATGAGGGCTCCTCGACGACGCCGGTGGGAGGCCCTCGCGACGTCGTGAAAGGTTTCAACTGGGTTGCCGGGACGTTAGGCGCGCGACGCATGTCACGTCAATGGGTCCCGGTCGAAAAACTTTCGAGAGCTTCAAGTCTCGGCCTGGTCACGGAGGGCGGTCTTCGCCGGAGGGGTTGACACCCCTCCGGGAGACCCATAGCTTCCCGTTCTGAATCGTTTCACTCAGTGGTCGTTACGACCCGATGTCACAGGAGCCCTGACGTGACCGAGCTCGCCGCGGTGAAAGCCGCTCTCAAGACACAGGCCGTGGAGACGCCGTCCTGGGCGTACGGGAACTCGGGGACCCGGTTCAAGGTGTTCGCACAACAGGGCGTCCCCCGCACCCCGCAGGAGAAACTGGACGACGCGGCCCAGGTGCACGCGTTCACGGGGGTCGCGCCGACCGTGGCGCTGCACATCCCTTGGGACAAGGTCGAGGACTACGCGGCGCTGGCCAAGCACGCCGAGGACCGCGGGGTGAGGCTCGGCGCGATCAACTCCAACACCTTCCAGGACGACGACTACAGGCTCGGCAGCATCTGCGCCCCGGACGCGGCGGTGCGCAGGAAGGCCGTCGACCATCTGCTGGAGTGCGTCGACATCATGGACGCGACCGGTTCCAAGGACCTGAAGCTGTGGTTCGCCGACGGGACGAACTACCCCGGGCAGGACGACATCCGCGCCCGGCAGGACCGGCTCGCCGAGGGGCTCGCCGAGGTGTACGAGCGGCTCGGGGACGACCAGCGGATGCTGCTGGAGTACAAGTTCTTCGAGCCGGCGTTCTACACGACGGACGTGCCGGACTGGGGCACCGCCTACGCGCACTGCCTGAAGCTGGGACCGAAGGCGCAGGTCGTCGTCGACACGGGCCACCACGCTCCGGGGACCAACATCGAGTTCATCGTGGCGACGCTGCTGCGGGAGGACAAGCTCGGCGGGTTCGACTTCAACTCGCGGTTCTACGCGGACGACGACCTGATGGTCGGCGCCGCCGACCCGTTCCAGTTGTTCCGGATCATGTACGAGGTGATCCGTGGGGGTGGGTTCACTCCCGAGGTGGCGTTCATGCTGGACCAGTGCCACAACATCGAGGCGAAGATCCCGGCGATCATCCGTTCCGTCATGAACGTCCAGGAGGCCACGGCCAAGGCGCTGCTTGTTGACCGAGCGGCGTTGGGGGAGGCCCAGCGGGCGGGGGATGTGCTCGAGGCGAACGCCGTGCTGATGGACGCGTACAACACGGACGTGCGTCCGCTTCTTCGTGAGGTGCGGGGGGAGATGGGGTTGGACCCCGAACCGCTCAAGGCGTACAAGGCGTCCGGGTGGAACGAGAAGATCGTTGCCGAGCGGGTCGGTGGGGAGCAGGCCGGTTGGGGGGCGTGAGCGTCCGCCCTGTGCTGTTCGTCGCGGACTGCGGGTCGATCGTGGTTGATCGCGCAGTTCCCCGCGCCCCTTTGGGGCGCCCCACCTCCCCTCGTTCGAGAAGGACTGATGATCGATGTCTACCCATCCCGAAGCCGCCGCTCTGCTCGCTCGATCGCACCGGCTCGGTGCCGATCCCCGCAACACCAACTACGCCGGCGGCAACACCTCCGCCAAGGGCACCGACACCGACCCCGTCACCGGGGGTGATGTCGAGCTGATGTGGGTCAAGGGGTCCGGGGGTGACCTCGGGACGCTCACCGAGGCGGGGCTGGCCGCGTTGCGGCTGGACCGGCTGCGGGCGCTGACCGATGTCTACCCGGGTGTCGAGCGCGAGGACGAGATGGTCGCCGCGTTCGACTACTGCCTGCACGGCAAGGGCGGTGCGGCCCCGTCGATCGACACCGCGATGCACGGGCTCGTCGACGCCGCGCACGTCGACCACCTCCACCCCGACTCCGGGATCGCGCTCGCCTGCGCGGCCGACGGGGAGAAGCTGACCGCCGAGTGCTTCGGCGACACCGTGGTGTGGGTGCCGTGGCGGCGGCCCGGTTTCCAGCTCGGGCTGGACATCGCCGCCGTGAAGAAGGCCAACCCGCAGGCCGTCGGGTGTGTGCTGGGCGGGCACGGCATCACCGCGTGGGGTGACACCTCCGAGGAGTGCGAGCGGAACTCGCTGCACATCATCCGCACCGCCGAGGCGTTCCTCGCCGAGCGCGGCCGGCCGGAGCCGTTCGGGCCGGTGATCGAGGGGTACGAGGCGCTGTCCGGGGAGGAGCGGCGGGAGCGGGCCGCCGCACTGGCGCCGTATGTGCGGGCCGTCGCCTCGCAGGACCGGCCGCAGGTCGGGCACTTCGACGACTCCGACGCCGTGCTGGACTTCCTGGCCCGCGCCGAGCACCCGCGGCTGGCCGCGCTGGGGACCTCCTGCCCGGACCACTTCCTGCGCACCAAGGTCCGGCCGCTGGTCCTGGACCTGCCGCCGTCCGCCCCGCTGGACGAGGCGGTCGCCCGGCTGAAGGAGCTGCACGCGGCCTACCGCGAGGAGTACGCCGCCTACTACGCGCGGCACGCGGAGCCGGACTCCCCCGCGATGCGCGGCGCCGACCCGGCGATCGTGCTGGTGCCGGGTGTGGGCATGTTCAGCTTCGGCAAGGACAAGCAGACCGCGCGGGTGGCCGGCGAGTTCTACATCAACGCGATCAACGTGATGCGCGGGGCCGAGGCGGTCTCCACGTACGCGCCGATCGAGGAGTCGGAGAAGTTCCGCATCGAGTACTGGGCGCTGGAGGAGGCCAAGCTCCAGCGGATGCCGAAGCCCAAGCCGCTCGCGACGCGGGTCGCGCTCGTCACCGGCGCCGGCAGCGGGATCGGCAGGGCGATCGCCCAGCGGCTGGTGGCCGAGGGCGCGTGTGTCGTCGTGGCCGACCTGAACGGGGAGAACGCCGAGCGGGTCGCCGAGGAGCTGGGCGGGTCCGACAAGGCCGTCGCCGTGACCGTCGACGTGACGTCCGAGGAGCAGATCGCCGGTGCCTTCAAGGCCGCCGTGCTCGCCTTCGGCGGGGTCGACCTGGTGGTGAACAACGCCGGCATCTCGATCTCCAAGCCGCTGCTCGAGACGTCCGCGAAGGACTGGGACCTCCAGCACGACATCATGGCCCGCGGTTCCTTCCTCGTCTCGCGCGAGGCGGCCCGGGTGATGACCGCGCAGGAGCTGGGCGGGGACATCGTCTACATCGCGTCGAAGAACGCGGTGTTCGCCGGTCCCAACAACATCGCCTACTCCGCCACCAAGGCCGACCAGGCCCACCAGGTGCGCCTGCTCGCCGCCGAGCTGGGTGAGCACGGCATCCGGGTCAACGGCGTCAACCCGGACGGTGTGGTGCGCGGTTCCGGGATCTTCGCGGGCGGCTGGGGCGCCAAGCGCGCCGCCGTGTACGGGGTGCCGGAGGAGAAGCTGGGCGAGTTCTACGCCCAGCGGACGCTGCTGAAGCGCGAGGTGCTGCCCGAGCACGTGGCGAACGCCGTGTTCGCGCTGACCGGCGGCGACCTCACCCACACCACCGGACTGCACGTCCCGGTCGACGCCGGCGTCGCCGCCGCGTTCCTGCGATGAGCGCCGTGAAGTCCTACGCCGCGGTCGACCTCGGCGCGTCCAGCGGGCGCGTCATGGTCGGCCGCGTCGGCCCCGACAGCCTGGAGCTGACCGAGGCCCACCGCTTCCCCAACCGGCCGGTGCGGGTGCCCGAGGGGCTGCGCTGGGACGTGCTGGGGCTGTACGCCGGTGTGCTGGACGGGCTGAAGGCGGCCGGCGCGGTGGACTCCGTCGGCATCGACAGCTGGGCCGTGGACTACGGGCTGCTGGACGCGGACGGGGCGCTGCTCGGCAACCCGGTGCACTACCGCGACGGCCGTACCGACGGGATCGCGGAGAAGGTGTGGGCGACCGTGCCCGCCGAGGAGCTGTACGCGGCGACCGGTCTGCAGTACGCGCCGTTCAACACGCTGTACCAGTTGACGGCGGCCCGTGAGTCGGCCCAACTGGCTCAGGCCCGGCGGCTGTTGCTGATCCCGGACCTGCTGACGTACTGGCTGACGGGCGAGCAGGGCACGGAGCTGACCAACGCCTCGACCACCCAGCTGATCGACCCGCGCACCCGCGACTGGGCGCACGGGGTCGCGGAGCGCCTCGGCATCGACCTCTCGCTGTTCGCGCCGCTGCGGCAGCCGGGGGACGCGGCCGGGGTGCTGCGGCCCGAGGTGCTGGAGGAGACCGGGCTGGCCGGGCCGGTCCCGGTGACGGCGGTCGGCTCGCACGACACCGCGTCCGCGGTGGCCGCCGTACCGGCGGACGGCGAGCGGTTCGCGTACATCTGCACCGGCACCTGGTCACTGGCCGGCCTGGAGCTGGACGCGCCGGTGCTCAGCGAGGAGAGCCGGGCCGCCAACTTCACCAACGAGCTGGGGCTGGACGGCACGGTCCGCTATCTGCGCAACATCATGGGCCTGTGGCTGCTCCAGGAGTGCGTACGGGCCTGGAGGCAGCCGGATCTGGGCGCGCTGCTGCTCGACGCGGCCAAGGTGCCGGCGCTGCGGTCGGTGGTGGACGCCGGGGACGCGGCGTTCCTCGCGCCGGGGCGGATGCCGGAGCGGATCGCCGAGGCCTGCCGGGATTCGGGGCAGCCCGTGCCGGCCACGCCCGCCGAGATCACCCGGTGCATCCTCGACTCGCTGGCCCTGGCCCACCGCAAGGCCGTCGAGGACGCGCAGCGTCTCGCCGGGCGGTCGGCCGACGTCGTGTACATCGTGGGCGGCGGCACCCGCAACGCCCTGCTGTGCCAGCTCACCGCCGACGCCTGCGGGCTGCCGGTGGTGTCCGGGCCGACGGAGGCGGCGGCCCTGGGCAACGTACTGGTGCAGGCCCGTGCGCACGGGCTGGTCGGCGACCTGGCCGGGACGCGGCGGCTGCTCACCCGCACCCAGCCGCTGACGCGGTACGAGCCGCGCGGCGGTACGCAGCGGTGGCAGGCGGCGCAGGCCCGGCTCGCCCGGGGCTGACGGGGTCTCCCCCGGGCCCCCGCTCCCGCACTACCCTGCATTCACCCGATGATCGATTCATTAGGAGCCGCGATGCGTGTCGCACTGTTCCTGACCTGTGTCAACGACACGCTCTATCCGGACACCGGGCGCGCCGTGGTGAAACTCCTGACCAGGCTGGGCGTCGACGTCGACTTCCCGATGGCGCAGACCTGTTGCGGTCAGGCGCACTACAACACGGGCTACCGGCACGAGGCCGAGCCGCTCGCCCGGCACTTCTCCGATGTCTTCGGGGAGTACGAGGCGATCGTGACGCCGTCCGGGTCGTGCGGGGCGATGGTGCGGGAGCTGTATCCGCGGATGGGCGAGCGGGCCCGGGCGGAGGGCCGCGGGGACACCCTCGCGGCGACACTGGCACCGGTGGTGCCGAAGACGTACGAGCTGACGGAGTTCCTGGTGGACGTACTGGGGGTGACGGACGTCGGGGCGTACTACCCGCACAAGGTGACCTACCACCCGACCTGTCACGGGCTGCGCGGGCTGGGCCTGGGCGAGCGGCCCCTGCGGCTGCTGCGGGCGGTGAAGGGGCTGGAACTGGCCGAGCTGCCGGGCGCCGAGGAGTGCTGCGGCTTCGGCGGCACCTTCGCCCTGAAGAACTCCGACGTCTCGGCGGCGATGGGCACCGACAAGGTGCGCAACGCCGAGTCGACGGGCGCCGAGGTGCTGTGCGCGGCGGACAACTCCTGTCTGATGCACATCGGCGGAACGATGACCAGGCTGCGGACCGGCATGCGGCCGGTGCACATCGCGGAGATCCTGGCGAGCACGGAGGAGGAGCCTGCCGTATGAGCGGGACGTTCGTAGGCATGCCCGCGTTTCCCGCCGCCGCGCGGGACGCCGTGCGCGACACCACCCTGCGCGGCAATCTGCGGCACGCCACGCACACCATCCGGGCCAAGCGGGCGAGCGCCGTCGCGGAGGTCTCCGACTGGGCCGAGCTGCGCGAGGCCGGCAAGCGGATCAAGGACCACACGCTCCGTCATCTCGACCGCCACCTGGAGCGGTTGGAGGAGTCGGTGACGGCGGCGGGCGGCACCGTGCACTGGGCCACGGACGCCGACGAGGCCAACCGGATCGTCACCGAACTGGTGAAGGCGACCGGTGAGTCGGAGGTCGTCAAGGTCAAGTCGATGGCCACGCAGGAGATCGGGCTCAACGAGGCCCTGGAGGCGGCGGGCATCGCCGCCTACGAGACCGATCTCGCCGAGCTGATCGTGCAGTTGGGCAAGGACCGGCCCTCGCACATCCTGGTGCCGGCGATCCACCGCAACCGCGGGGAGATCCGGGAGATCTTCGCCCGCGAGATGAGCGAGTGGGGCCGCCCCGCCCCCGAGGGGCTGACGGACACGCCCGCCGAACTCGCCGAGGCGGCGCGGCTGCACCTGCGGGAGAAGTTCCTGCGCGCCAAGGTGGGCATCTCCGGCGCCAACTTCATGGTCGCCGAGACCGGCACGCTGGTGGTGGTGGAGTCCGAGGGCAACGGGCGGATGTGCCTGACCCTGCCCGAGACGCTGATCTCGGTCGTCGGCATCGAGAAGACCGTGCCGACCTGGCGGGACCTGGAGGTGTTCCTGCAGACCCTGCCGCGCTCCTCGACCGCCGAGCGGATGAACCCGTACACGAGCACCTGGACCGGCACCACCGACGAGGACGGACCGCGGAACTTCCACCTGGTCCTGCTGGACAACGGCCGCACCGACACCCTCGCCGACGAGGTGGGCCGGCAGGCGCTGCGCTGCATCCGCTGCTCGGCCTGTCTGAACGTGTGCCCGGTGTACGAGCGGGCCGGCGGCCACGCCTACGGCTCGGTCTATCCGGGGCCGATCGGCGCCATCCTCAGCCCTCAACTCCGGGGCACCGGCAGTGAGATCGACGCGTCCCTGCCGTACGCCTCGTCGCTGTGCGGGGCCTGCTACGAGGTGTGCCCGGTCGCCATCGACATCCCCGAGGTGCTGGTGCACCTGCGGGAGCGGGTGGCCCAGGGCGGGGAGGTGACCCGGGGCGGCAACAAGGTGGTGCTCAAGCCGGCCAAGGGGCACGCCGCCGAGCGTGCCGCGATGCGCGCCGCCCGCTGGGCGTTCACGTATCCCGGAGCCCTGCGCACCGGCCAGCGGCTCGCCTCGCGCACCCGCCGCCTCCATCCGCGCGCCCTGCCGGGCCCCGGCCGGGCGTGGAGCGGGACCCGGGACCTTCCGCCGGTGCCGGCGGAACCGTTCCGGGACTGGTGGCAGCGTACGCGGGGCGGGAAGGGAGCGGCGAAGTGAGCAGCAGGGAACGGATCCTGGGCCGGGTGCGGCGGGCCCTCTCCGACGTACCGCGCGACGACACCCCGTACGAGCGGGCGGTCGCCCGTGACTATCTGCGCGAGCACGGTGAGCGCACCGCCGAGGAGACGGTGGACCTCCTCGCGGAGAACCTGGCCGACTACCGGGCGGTCGTGCACCGTACGGACGCGGCCGGGCTGGCCGGTGTCGTCGCCGGGCTGCTCGCGGCGCGCGGTGCGTCCTCGGTGCTGGTTCCGCCCGGTCTCGACGAGGGCTGGCTCGCGTCGACGGAGGTGACGCGGGTGGCGGACCGGGCGGAGAGCACTCCGCACGAGCTGGACCGGGTCGACAGTGTGGTCACCGCCTGCGCGGTCGCCGTCGCGGAGACGGGCACGATCGTGCTGGACGGCTCCCCCGACCAGGGCAGGCGCCGGATCACCCTCGTCCCCGACCACCACATCTGTGTGGTCCGCGTCCCGGACCAGGTCGTCTCCTCCGTCCCCCAGGCGCTCGAACGCCTCGACCCGGCCCGCCCGCTCACCTGGATCTCCGGCCCCTCGGCGACCAGTGACATCGAACTCGACCGGGTGGAGGGCGTGCACGGACCGCGCACGCTGGAGGTCGTGCTGGTCGGGTGAACCCCCTCGGGGGGTGTCCCTGACTACACCCCCTGATACGGGTTCTGCGCCCAATGTGGCGCGGCCGTCTCCTCCGTAGCGTCTTCGGCATGGCACAGGACGTGCCGGACGGAGGAGATGACGATGTTTCGCAACGGCGCACGACGCGACCACGACTCGGGACCCGCCCCCGAGGCACTGCGCCTGGTCAAGGTCACCAAGTCCTACGGGACGGCGGACAGTTCCGTGACCGCCCTCGACGGGGTGACGCTCGGCCTGCCGCGGGGCACGTTCACCGCGGTGATGGGGCCGTCCGGCTCGGGCAAGTCGACGCTGTTGCAGTGCGCGGCGGGCCTGGACCGGCCGGACAGCGGGATCGTACGGGTCGACGGGACCGAGCTGACGGGCGGCGGCGAGGCGGAGCTGACGAAGTTCCGGCGCGGGCGGATCGGGTTCGTCTTCCAGCAGTACAACCTGCTGGAGACGCTGACCGTCGCGCAGAACACCGTGCTGCCGCTGAAGCTGGCCGGCAGGCGCGTGGACCGGAGGCGGGCGCGGGAGATCCTCACCGCCGTCGGCCTCGGCGACCGGCTCGGGCACCGGCCCGACCAGCTCTCCGGCGGTCAGCGGCAGCGCGTCGCGATCGCGCGGGCGCTGGTCACCGAACCCCGGGTGATCTTCGCGGACGAGCCGACCGGCGCCCTGGACACGCGCAGCGCGCGGGAGGTGCTGCGGCTGCTCCAGGAGGCGGTGCGGGTGCACGGGCGGACCGTGGTGATGGTGACGCACGACCCGGTCGCCGCCTCCTACGCCGACAGCGTGCTGTTCCTCGCGGACGGCAGGCTGGCCGGCCGGCTGGACGCGCCGACGGCGGACGCGGTGGCCGAACGGCTGGCGCACCTGGGCGACGACACGATGGCGGGGGTGTGAGCCGTGTTCGTACTGGCCCTGCGGTCGATCCGGCGACGCCCCGGACGGTTCCTCGCGACGCTGCTGTCCGCCTTCCTGGGCGCGGCGATCATCATGATGTTCAACTCGATGCACGACACGGCCGGACAGCCGGGCGTGGACGCGGTGAGCTCCGACACCCTGGGCACGGCGGCCGGCGTCGTCGGCGGGTACGGCACGCTGCTGGTGCTCTTCGCCGTCGCCTCGACCCTGACGGTGAACGTGCGGCAGCGGGCGGCCGAGCTGGAGCTGCTGCGCTGCTCGGGGGCGACCCCGGCGCAGATCAAGCGGATGGTCGTGGGTGAGGCGGTGGCCGTGGCCCTGGTGGGCGCGGCGCTGGCGATCGGCCCGGCGATGCTCGGCGGGCGGGTGCTGCTGGACATGTTCCAGGACGGCGGTCAGGTCGCGCGGTCGGTCGAGTACTCGTTCGGCCCGATCGCGCTGCTGTCCGGAGTGAACATCACGCTGCTGGCCGCGGCGGGCGCCGCGTTCCTCGCCGTGCGGCGGGCGACGCGGCGCGGCAGGGAGCGGGCCGGTGCACGGCGCGTCCTGGCGTACGGCGCACTGGCCGCCGGGGCCGCCGGGGCGGGCTCGACCTTCTTCTTCTCCGCGACGGACGAGATGCTGATGGCGCCGCCCGCCCAGGGGGCGATCATGCTCTCGGTGGGGTTCGCGCTGATGTCGCCGCGGCTGCTGAAGGGCGTACTGGACCGGCTGGCGCTGAGCGGGGCGAGCGGGTGGCTGGCCGTGCGGAACCTTCGGCAGCGGGCCGGGGAGCTCGCCGGGATCCTGGTGTCACTGATCATGTTCACGGCCGTGTCCACGGCGACGCTCACCATGCAGGCGGTGGAGAGCGACGCCGTCGCGGCCTCGGGCCTGGTGAAGTCGGTCGACGCGAAGAACCTGGAGACGCTCAACCTCACGGTCGTCGGCATCATCGCGGTCTTCGTCTGCGTCATGCTGGTCAACTCGCTGTACGCGGCGACGACCTACCGCTCCCGCGAGTTCGGGCAGCAGCGTCTGGCGGGGGCCACTCCGGGGCAGGTGCTCGGCGTGGTGGGGGCCGAGGGCGCGATCCTCGCGGTCGCGGGGGTGTTCTTCGGCACGGTGGCCGCGCTGGCCGGGGTCGTCCCGTTCACGGTCGTCCGCACCGACGGGGTGCTGCCGGACCAGTTCCTCGGCACATGGCTCGCCACGGTGGCGGTGACGGCCGCGGTGACCCTCGGGACGAGCCTGGGCACGGCGCGGCGCGTGCTGCGCACGCCGGCGGTGCGGGCGGTCGCCGTCACCGCGTGAACCCCGCCCGGCCACCAGGGGCGTCCGCCGCGGCGGGCGCCCCTCGGCCGTTTCCCGCGGCCCGGGGCGCGGGACCCGGCCGACTCGGGTGGTGTGTGCCGGCTAGTCGGCCTTGGCGTACTCCTGGGCCATGCCGCCCGCGAAGTCGTACACGACGACCTGGTCGTCCCCGACGACCCACGCGTCGTGTCCCGGCGGGCAGACGAAGACGTCGCCGGGGCCGACCTCGCCCTCGGCTCCGTCGTCCATGCGGATGCGCATGCGGCCCTGGACCACGTAGCCGTTGTGGTGGATCTGGCAGCTTTCCGTCCCCGCGATGGGGCCGACGGACTCCGACCAGCGCCATCCCGGCTCGAAGGTGGCCACGGCGAAGTCCAGCCCCGTCATGTGGACGGCTTCGAGATGGCCCCTGGGGAAGTCGCGCCGCTCGTCGGGCTTCTCCAGCATCTTGACCTCGAACATGCCCCTTCTCCCTTCCGGTCGTCGCGCCGCACGACCGGGTCCGGTCTCCGTCTGTCCCGAACGGCACCGGCGGGGCCGGGCCCCACCACTTCATCGTCCGTCCGTCCACTCGGTGCCGCCATTCGGGTGAAGCCGGTCCGTCAGTCGTCCGGACCGCAGAGCCGGGCGAAGCGGTCGGCGTCGATGTTGCCGCCGGACAGGATCAGGCCGACGCGGGGCGGGAGAGGGCCCGCGCGGCCGGTGAGCAGTGCGGCGAGCGGGGTGGCGCCGCTCGGTTCCAGGACGATCTTCAGCCGTTCGAAGGCGAACCGCATCGCGTCCCTGATCTCGTCGTCGCCGACCAGTACGATCCCGTCCAGGAGCCGCCGGTTGAGGGAGAACGTCAGCTCGCCCGGGGTGTGCAGGGCCTGGCCGTCGGCGATGGTGCGCGGGACCGGGATGCTGACGCGCCGGCCCGCCTCCAGGGACCTCTTGGTGTCGTCCCCGGCCTCCGGCTCCACGCCGATCACCCGGGTCTCGGGGTGCAGGCCCTTGACGGCGGTGGCGCTTCCGGCGATCAGTCCCCCGCCGCCGACCGGTGCGAGCAGCGCACCCAGCTCCCCCGCCTCCTCGACGAGTTCGAGGGCCGCCGTGCCCTGCCCCGCGATGATGTGCGGGTGCTCGTAGGGCGGTACGAGGGTCAGGCCCCGCTCGGCGGCGAGGGCCTCGGCGATGGCGACCCGGTCGCCGGTGTACCGGTCGTAGGTGACGATCTCGGCGCCGTACCCCTCGGTGGCCGCCCGCTTCGACGGCGGGGCGTCCTCGGGCATGACGATGACGGCGGTGGTGCCCAGCTCCCGGGCGGCCAGGGCGACGGCCTGGGCGTGGTTCCCGGAGGAGTAGGCGGCGATGCCCCGGGACAGCTCGTCGGGGGTGAGCCGGGAGGCCGCGTTGTAGGCGCCGCGGAACTTGAAGGCGCCCACGCGCTGGAGGTTCTCGCACTTGAGGTGCACCTCGGCGCCGGCGAGCGCGTCCAGGGTGCGGGAGCGCAGGACGGGCGTGCGGTGTGCGACGCCCTTGAGGCGCTCGGCGGCGGAACGGACGTCGTCGAGGGTGACCGGCGGGGTGGTGGTCGTCACGTGGTGCCTCCGGCGGGGGTCGGGTCGGTCGTCGTCCTGGACTGGGAGAGGTAGCTGTAGGCGGAGGCGCGGGAGATGCCGAGCCGGCCGGCGACCTGCTCGACCGCCCGTCGCACGGCGAAGACACCGCGGGCGTCCAGGTCCCGGAACAGCCGCAGCCGTTCCTCGCGGTCGAGCTGGGCCCAGCCCCGGTGCTGCCGCAACCGGTGGGCGTCGACGATCGCCTCGACCACGGAGTCGATGTCATTGCCGAAGGCGGTCGTCGGCGGTTCGGCGGAACCTGCGCCGAGACCGGCGAGGGCGCCGAGCAGGGTGTGCGCCTGGCCGACGGCGGTGACGTCGACGTTGACGCACAGGGCGCCGAACACCGCTCCCGCGGAGTCCCGCAGCACCATCGTGGAGGATTTCACGAGGGTCCCGGTCCCGGTCCGGGTGACGTAGTTGAGCTCGTCGGCGGCCTCGTCGCCGCGGGCCAGCATCCGCATGCCGATCTCGCTCATCGCCCCGCCCACCGTCCGCCCGGTCACGGAGCCGGCCACGGCGACCACCGATCCCTCCGGGCGGCGGTAGTCGTGCAGCACCACCTCGCAGACCGGCCCGAACGTCGCGGCGATCCCGTCGACGAGCGGCGCCAGCGCGGCGAGGATCGCGTCCCTCTCGGCGTCCCGGCCCTGTGCGGCCACCATGAGCACACCTCCCGTCCTCTTTCCTTAGACTACACGTCCAGACGCTGGATTCTCAGTCCAGACCAGTTCTCCGTACGGCCGTGTCCGCCTCCTCCGCCTCGGTGACGAGGGCGGCGAGGGCCGTCCGCGCACGGGCGACACGGGAGCGGACGGTGCCGACCGGACAGTCGCCGAGGGCCGCCGCCTCCGTGTACGGCAGCCCGAGCAACTGGGTGAGGACGAACGCCTCCCGCCGCTCGTCCGGCAGCCGGTCCAGCAGGTCGAACAGCACGATCCCGTCGTCGAATCCGGGCAGCCCGCGCGGCTGCGCCCGTTCCACGGCCAGCTGCCAGTCGGAGACATCCGCCGTCCGGGGCCGTACGGCCGTGTACCGGTGGCTGTCGGCCACCGCGCGGCGGGCGATGGCCAGCAGCCAGGTGCGCGCCGAGGAACGTCCCTCGAAGCGGTGCAGGCTGCCGAGTGCCCGCAGGAACGTGTCCTGGGTCAGGTCGTCCACCGCCTGCGGGTCGGCGCACAGCCGGGCGACGTAGCGGATGACGTCACGGTGCAGGGCGCGGACGAAGCGGTCGACGGCGTCGGAGTCACCGCCGCGTGCGGCCAGCGCCCAGGCGGTCGCCGTGTCGTCGGCGGGTCTTCCGGCAGGGGTGGGCAAGGTGGGAGTGATCACCTGAGGTCCTTCGCGGAGGAACCGGGAACCGCGGGCGTGCGCGGGCCCGGTCGGCGGGGATACGGCCGCGGGCGGTACGCGGAACAGGGCTGTACCGGCACACGGCCGAAACCCGGGGCGCGCAGGGGCGGCCCGGGGTGTCACCGGCTGCCGTCAGGCGGCAGCGGCCCCGGCGGGCGGACCGCGTGAGGTGATCGCGTGGACGAGGAGGAGACGCGGCGCGCGGCGCGAGCGGCGGCGCCGGCGGACGCGGAGAACCGGACGGCGCGGCGGCACCGGCGTGAGGAACAGCGGCCGCACCGGGGCGGCCAGCCATCCGCCGACGGCCCGCAGCACCCGGAACACCGCCCGCTCGCCGTACCCGAGCCACAGACCGCACAGCAGTGCGGCCAGCAGGTGGGCGGCGAGCATGCCGGCGGAGGAGTCGCCGGAGGGTGCCGTGTGCCCCTCCATGCCCATGCTCGCCCCCGCGGGCATGGGCATGGTGTGCATGCCGTGCGGCATCGCTCCCGTGTCCATGGGGCCGACGGAAGGGCTCACGAGCGAGAAGGCCGAGTGCAGAACCGTCTGGGCCGCGACGGCGACGGCGGTGATCAGCGGCAGTCCGCGCTCACGCCCCGCGAGCCCCCAGCCCACGGCACCGGTCACGACCCAGCCGGCCGCCAGGATCCAGGGGGGAACGTGGTCGCCGGACATCATGACGTGCCCCAGGGCGGCGAGCACGACGCAGACGGCCGCGAACACCGCGGCCCGTCCCGTGCGAGCACCCCACCCAGCAGTCATGGCCCCTCATCGTCGCATCCGGGCCCAAGCGGTCACCCGTGGATACGGTTTCTCCCACGCTCGCGACTCATTCCCCGACATGTGATCCAGAACACCCCTCGGAGTGACCGGAGTTGTGGGAGAAGGGAAAGGCCCGGCCGGCCGTGGTCCCGTACGGGGAGCGGGAACCACGGTCGGCCGGGCCGGTCAGGGGGCGGGTGGTGTCAGAGGCTCGTCTCTCCGGCGAGGCCGAAGAAGTCGTGCCATTTGCGTCCGTCGACGAAGCCGTCCGTGCCGTTGGACACGTTCACGTAGACGTCGGCCAGGTCGTTGTGGGTGAAGGTGACGATGTCGTCCATGCCGTCGCCGTCGTAGTCGCCCACGTACGGGAACTCGCCGTCTGGGGCGAAGTAGTCCGCCCACTTCCGGCCTCCGCCGAAGACCGCGCCGTCGGACAGGGCCACGTAGACGTCGCTCGCCTCACCGCCCGTGAAGGTGATGATGTCGTCCAGGCCGTCCCCGTCCACGTCGCCGACGCGCGGCCGCTCGCCCTCCGGGGCGAAGTGGTCGTGCACCTTGCGCGGGGCGCCGAACCGGCCGCCCTCGTTGAAGGCCACGTACACGTCGTCGGAGGCGTCCTGGGTGAAGGCGATGATGTCGTCCAGGCCGTCCCCGTCGACGTCGCCGACGGCCGGGAACTGGGCCCAGGGCGCGAAGTCGTCGTGCCACTTCTGACCTTCGCCGAAGGTGCCGCCGTCCGAGAGGGCGACGTACACATCGGCCGTGTCCTCGCGGGAGAACGTGATGATGTCGTCGATGCCGTCGCCGTCGAAGTCGCCCACCGCGGGCACCTCACGGCCGGGGGCGAAGTGGTCGTGCCACTTCTCGCCCGTGGCGAAGGACTTGCCGTCGGAGACGGCGACATACACGTCCGCGTTCGTGCCGTGGGTGAAGGTGACCGCGTCGTCCTTGTCGTCGCCGTTGAAGTCACCGGTCAACGGGGTCTCCCCGCCCGGCGCGAAGTGGTCGTTCCACTTCACCTCCCGGCCGTCGAACCCACTGCCCGTGGACCTCGCGACATAGGCGTCGGCCCGGTCGTCCTGGGTGAAGGTGACGATGTCGTCCTTGCGGTCGCCGTCGAAGTCGGCCGGGGAACCGCCCAGCATGCCGCCGCCGGTGAGCCGCACCCGCATCAGGTACACGTTGTACGGCTGCCACTGCGACATCGTGAAGTACAGGTACGGGCTGTTGGAGTCGGCCGACCACGGGTGGATGAACGACCCGTACAGCTGCGGGTAGTCGGCACCGGACGCGACCACCTGCTTCCCGCTCCACGGCCCCCACGGCGTCGCCGAGGTCCGCATCACGATCGAGCCGCCCGGGTCGTCCAGGTACATCATCACGAACCGGCCGAGATAACGGCTGTACTGCACGGACAGTTCACCGACCGGAGCCCCGGCGATCGGCGTCGCGGCGTACGAGTCGGTCACCCAGGTACCGCCGGTCCAGTACCGGTAGGCACCGGGCTCCAGGAGCTGCCCCTCGGGGACGCGGGACAGGAACACGTCCCCGAAGCGGCCGTTCTTGGTGCCGTACAGGTAGACGTAGCCACCCTGCTTGAGCATCGCCGCCATCTGGAACTTGTTGCCGAAGGACGCGTCGTTCTGCCAGCGGGCGTCGGCGTCCTTCACCCAGTTCTCGCCGTTGTCGTCCGAGTAGGCGATGCCCGAGTAGTTGGTGAACCACTCACCGCCCTTCGCGCTCCAGCGACGCACGGACATGTAGTGCATGTACTGCCGATCGCCGACCGAGATGCCGGCGGTGGGGATGGTGGTCAGCTCGTCGTTGTCGACGCGCTTGCACGGCAGGACCTGCTTGGCGTGGCCCGGGCGGTCCGTCGCCATGCTGTCGATGCTCATGCCGTCGGCCAGGTTGCGGTCCGCGCTGCGCGCCACCAGGTTGCAGCGCCAGTCGAGCGTGGCCTGGTCGCCGACGGCGGCCCCCGGTCCCGTCCAGCCGTTGCCGTAGGAGTCGCCGAAGGCGGTGAGGATCTCGCCCTTGCCGTTGTCCCACATGATGCCGAGGTCGGTCGCCTTCAGCTGCCAGCGGACGTCGGTCGCGCTGGTGGAGCCGGGCCCGGTCAGCTTGGCGACGCGCTCGGCGCGCGAGACGACACCGGCGGCCTGGACCTCGGCGGTGCTCGCCGAGGCGGCGGGCGAGGCACCGGCGAACAGTGAGCCGATGACCAGGGAGGCCAGCGACAGTACGGCCGGGAGAAGTCTCCCGGTAGTGCGTTTCACCACGTGTTCCTTTCCGGTCAGAGGCTGGTTTCGCCGGGGGTGCCGAAGAAGTCGTGCCATTTGCGGCCGTTGACGAAGCCGTCGACGCCGTTGGAGACGGCCACGTAGACATCGGCCTCGGCGTTGTGGGTGAAGGTGACGATGTCGTCCTTGCCGTCACCGTCGTAGTCACCGACATACGGGAACTCGCCGGAGGGAGAGAAGAACTCGTTCCACCGCGCCCCCGGACCGAACGTCGTGCCGTTCGACAGAGCCACATACACGTCCGACTCGGCGCCCTGGGTGAAGGCGATGATGTCGTCCTTCTTGTCACCGTTGACGTCACCGACCCGCGGCTGCTCACCGGCCGGGGCGAAGTGCTCGTGCACCAGCTCGCCCGCACCGAACCCGTTCGCCCCGTTGGACAGAGCCACATACACGTCCGCCGTGGCACCCTGCGTGAACGCGATCAGGTCGTCGTCACCGTCACCGTCGATGTCACCCAGCGCCGGAAACTCACCAGCGGGCGCGAAGAAGTCGTGCCAGACCGTGGCCGGATGGAAACCGTCCCTGCCGTTGGACAGGGCGACATACACCTTGGCGTCGGCGTCGTGGGTGAACGTCACGATGTCGTCGAAACCGTCCGCGTTCACATCACCGACCGCCGGAACCTCACCGCCCGGGGCGAAGTGGTCGTGCCAGACCGTCGCCGGACCGAACCCGCCACCGTTGGACAAGGCCACGTACACGTCCGACTCCGCACCCTTGGTGAACGTCACGACGTCGTCCTTGTCGTCACCGTTGAAGTCACCACTCAACGGCGACTCGCCGCCCGGCGCGAAGAAGTCGTGCCACACCTTCGCCTCACCGAACCCCTCACGCGTGGAGGCGGCGACATAGACATCCGCCTCCGGGTTCTGCGTGAACGTCACGATGTCGTCCACACCGTCACCCGTGAAGTCCGTCGGCGAACCGGCCAGCATTCCGCTGCCACCGCTGGTGACAAGCTGCATGTAGTAGTTCCAGTTCCAGTGCGGTCCCGGATCCGTGTGGTCGTTGCCCGGCAGCTCGTTGTGGCCCAGGATGTGCGCCCGGTCCTTGGGGATGCCGTGCTGGTCGCACAGGTGCCGGGTCAGCGCGGCGGAGGAGCGGTACATGGCGTCGGTGAACCACGAGGCGTTGTCGACGTACCCCTCGTGCTCGATTCCGAGCGACGACGGGTTGGCGCTGCGGGCGTGGTACGCGGTGTCGGAGTCACGCACCATCTGGGTGACATCGCCGTCCGAGGAACGGATCACGTAGTGCGAGCTCACACCGGCCGAGCCGTTCTGGAACCAGCTGATGGAGCCCGCGTACGAGCCCTGGGTGACATGGATGACGACCTTGTCGATCCGCGCCGAACGCCCGGGCTCGTAGTTGTTCGCATGGGCGGGAACCCAGTGGGCCGGCCCGTAATCGGCGCTCAGGACGGAGACTTCGGCCTGCTCGCCGTCGCCGGTGGAGCTTCCGAGCGGGCGTGCCTTCTCGTACTCTCCGCGCTCCGGTTCGACCTTCCGCGGCTTCACGGTGACGCGCTCGCCGCCCGGCACCTTCTGGGCCAGCCCCTGTCCGAGGAAGCCGTACACGGTGTCGGCGTACAGTCTTGCCGTGCTCGCCCGGTCCGCGCCTCCGTACTCGGCGACGGCGGGATACCACTCGCCGATACGGTCCCGCTCGCCGGCGTCCAGTCCGAGGGCGTCGGCGTAGGACCGCAGGACGGCCGCGCCGCCACGGATGTTGGCGCCGGTGTCGCGCTTCAGCTCGCCGGCCGACAGACCGGTCAGCTCGGCCGCGGTCTCCAGGGTCCGGCGTTCCGGGTTGCTGACGAGGTGCATCACCCCGTAGCCACCGGACGCGCTCGGCTTGCCGGCGTGGCCGTCGAGATGGGTCTCCCCGTAACCGACGGCGACCAGGAGGTCGCGTGGAACGTCGAACTCCTCGCTCGCGACGGCGAAGGCGTCGTTCATGACGGTGTCGTCGACCGGGGCGGCGCTCGCCCGGCCGGTCAGGGTCAGTGCGGAGGCGAGCACGGCGACGAGCAGGGCCGCGCCCGGTCCGGTGCGTCTGCGGTTGGGTGGATGCTGGGACATGGGTTCCCCCTGTTGTGGAAGCTAGAGGCTGGTTTCGCCGGGGGTGCCGAAGAAGTCGTGCCATTTGCGGCCGTTGACGAAGCCGTCGACGCCGTTGGAGACGGCCACGTAGACATCGGCCTCGGCGTTGTGGGTGAAGGTGACGATGTCGTCCTTGCCGTCACCGTCGTAGTCACCGACATACGGGAACTCGCCGGAGGGTGAGAAGAACTCGTTCCAGCGCGCTCCCGGACCGAACGTCGTGCCGTTCGACAGAGCCACATACACATCCGACTCGGCGCCCTGGGTGAAGGCGATGATGTCGTCCTTCTCGTCACCGTTGACGTCACCGACCCGCGGCTGCTCACCGGCCGGAGCGAAGTGCTCGTGCACCAACTTGCCCGCACCGAACCCGTTCGCCCTGTTGGACAGAGCCACGTACACGTCTGCGGTGCTGCCCTGGGTGAACGCGATCAGGTCGTCGTCACCGTCACCGTCGATGTCACCCAGCGCCGGAAACTCACCAGCGGGCGCGAAGAAGTCGTGCCAGACCGTGGCCGGGTGGAAGCCATTGCTGCCGTTCGACAGGGCGACATACACCTTGGCGTCCGCGTCATGAGTGAACGTCACGATGTCGTCGAACCCGTCCGCGTTCACATCACCGACCGCCGGAACCTCGTGCCGCTGTGCGAAGAAGTCGTGCCAGACCGTCGCCGGACCGAACCCGTCGCCATTGGAGAGCGACACGTACACGTCGGCCTCGGGACCATGCGCGAAGGTGACGACGTCGTCCTTGTCGTCGCCGTTGAAGTCACCGGTCAGCGGGGTCTCGCCGCGCGGCGCGAAGAAGTCGTGCCACAGCTTCGCCCCACCGAACTCGCTGGTCGTGGACGGCGCGACATAGGTGTCCGCCTCGGGGTTCTGCGTGAACGTCACGATGTCGTCCACACCGTCGCCCGTGAAGTCGGTCGGGCCTCCGCCGAAGAGGCCGGAGCTGCGCTCCGCCTCGGCCAGCAGTGCGCGGGCCTTGTCCTCCGATTCGTCGTAGCGGGACGGGAAGCCGGAGCCCTGGACGCTCTGGGCGAGCTGGCCGGCGGTGTAGCCGGGGTATTTCCGGTCGTTGGCGATGGCACGGGTGACGAACTGCGTCGCCGCGTACCAGGGGTCCATGATCTGCTCGACGGTGCCCCAGCCGTAGCTCGGCCGCTGCTGGAAGACGCCGATGGAGTCCTTGTCGCCGCAGGCCAGGTTGTTCATGTGCGACTCGACCCAGCCGGCCTCGAAGGCCGCCAGGGTCACCTTCGCGTTGGCGTTGTGGGTGCGGGCGACGCGCAGCACGTTGACGAGGACGTTCGGATCGTGCGTCGACGGTACGTAGCACGAGGCGTCCAGAACCTCGGCGTTGGCCATGTTCTTGGGCGGCTTCGGCGACGGGTCGGCGGCCTGGGCGGGCGTGGCACCGGCGGCTATCAGGAGACCTGCCGCCGCCAACCCGGCGGCGCAGGCGGACAGACGTCTGTGACGTGGCATGGGTGTGCCCTTTCGGATCGGGATCAGGTGGTGGCTAGAGGCTGGTTTCGCCGGGGGTGCCGAAGAAGTCGTGCCATTTGCGGCCGTTGACGAAGCCGTCGACGCCGTTGGAGACGGCCACGTAGACATCGGCCTCGGCGTTGTGGGTGAAGGTGACGATGTCGTCCTTGCCGTCACCGTCGTAGTCACCCACGTACGGGAACTCGCCGGAGGGAGAGAAGAACTCGTTCCACCGCGCCCCCGGACCGAACGTCGTGCCGTTCGACAGAGCCACATACACGTCCGACTCGGCGCCCTGGGTGAAGGCGATGATGTCGTCCTTCTTGTCACCGTTGACGTCACCGACCCGCGGCTGCTCACCGGCCGGGGCGAAGTGCTCGTGCACCAACTTGCCCGCACCGAACCCGTTCGCCCCGTTGGACAGAGCCACATACACGTCCGCCGTGGCACCCTGCGTGAACGCGATCAGGTCGTCGTCACCATCACCGTCGACGTCACCCAGCGCCGGAAACTCACCAGCCGGAGCGAAGAAGTCGTGCCACACCGCCGCCGGATGGAAACCGTCCCTGCCGTTGGACAGGGCGACATACACCTTGGCGTCGGCGTCGTGGGTGAACGTCACGATGTCGTCGAAACCGTCCGCGTTCACATCACCGACCGCCGGAACCTCACCGCCCGGGGCGAAGTGGTCGTGCCAGACCGTCGCCGGACCGAACCCGCCACCGTTGGACAAGGCCACGTACACGTCCGACTCCGCACCCTTGGTGAACGTCACGACGTCGTCCTTGTCGTCACCGTTGAAATCACCACTCAACGGCGACTCGCCGCCCGGCGCGAAGAAGTCGTGCCACACCTTCGCCCCACCGAACCCCTCACGCGTGGAGGCGGCGACATAGACATCCGCCTCCGGGTTCTGCGTGAACGTCACGATGTCGTCCACACCGTCACCCGTGAAGTCCGTCGGCGAACCGGCCAGCAGCGGCTGAGGCGTTCCGCAGTTGCCGCTGGTGTGGCGGGCGGCGGTGGAGCTGTAGCGCAGCGCCACCCCGTCGATCACGATGGGCTGGTTCTGGCCGTCGGCCTCCTGCTCGTAGTGCAGGTGGGGGCCGGACGACTCGCCCGTGGTGCCGACTTTGCCCAGCTCGTCGCCGGTGCGGACGTACTGGCCCCTGGAGACGGTGATGCGGTCCAGGTGAGCGACCAGGCTGGTCCAGCCGCCGCCGTGGTCGACGCGCACGTAGTTGCCGTATCCGGAGGTGTTGGGCATGGGCACCACGTCGATCACGGTGCCGGGTGCCGAGGCCAGAGCCGGGGTGCCGAGGTCGGCGGAGCCCGCGATGTTGAAGTCCAGGGCGTTGTGGACCTCGGAGGAGTGGTGGTAGTAGTCCCGGACCTGGTCGCAGGGCCAGGGTGCGCGGAAGTCCGGGCGGGGACCTGCGGCCGAGGCCGTCTGCGCGGGGAGCAGGAGGGCGCTGGAGGCCAGTACGGTGCCGATCAGGCCCAGGCTGAGGTGCCGTCTTCGCACTTCGGTCTTCCTTCCATGGGGGTCGGGAATCGCCATCGGTCGGTTGTGGGCACAGGGCTGCCCGGGACGCGCGCCGGATCGGGGCGCGCGCCCGGGAGCCACGGGTGGAGGGGGTGGTGCGGAGGGTTCAGAGAGAGATCTCGCCGGGGAGACCGAAGAAGTCGTTCCACTTCCTCGACTCCCCGAAGGCGGTGCCGGACGAGAGCGCCACGTGCACATCGGCCTCGGGGGTGTGGTCGAAGGAGACCACGTCGTCCCGGCCGTCCTCGTCGAAGTCGCCGACGTACGGGTAGGCGCCGGGTCCCGAGAACGCGTCGTGCCAGACGCCCTTGGTGACGAAGCCCTCGCCGTCGGACAGGGCGACGCGGACCTCGGCGGCCGCGTCCGCGGTGAAGGAGGCGATGTCGTCGAGGCCGTCCCCGTCGAAGTCGCCCACCCGCGGCAGTTCGGCGCCGGGCGAGAAGCCGGTGAGGACCTTGCGCGCCGGCCCGAAGGACTTCCCGTCGGAGAAGGCGACGTAGACGGCGGCTTCGGTGCCCTTGGTGAAGGTGATGATGTCGTCCTTCTTGTCGCCGTTCACGTCGCCCACGGCCGGGAACTCGCCGCGCGGCGCGAAGTGGTCGTGCCATTTCCCGCCGGTGGTGAAGGACGTGTCGTCGGAGAGGGACACGTAGACGTCGGAGGTGTCGTCCTGGGTGAAGGTGACGATGTCGTCGGTCCCGTCACCGTCGAAGTCGCCCACGGCCGGGACCTCGCCGCCGGGCGCGAAGTGGTCGCTCCACTTCTGGCCGGTGGCGAACGAGGTGCCGGTGGAGGGCGCGACGTAGACGTCGGCCGTCGACCCCTGGGTGAAGGTGATCGCGTCGTCCTTGTCGTCCCCGTTGAAGTCACCGGTGAGCGGTGTCTCCCCGCCGGGGGCGAAGTGGTCGTTCCACTTGCCTCCACCGGTGAACGCGGTGCCGTTCGACGGGACCGCGTAGACCTCCGCGGCGGTGCCGCGGGTGAACGTGACGATGTCGTCCTTGCCGTCACCGGTCACATCGGTCGGTGAACCGCCGAGCATCAGGCCGCCGGCGTCGCCGTAGTGGACCTCGAGCTCCGCGATGGAGGTGAAGGTCTTCTCCCCGCCCGGACGTCCGACGATCCGCACGCCGTCGCCCGCCGTCGGGTCGAAGGAGAAGGTGTAGGTCCGGTGCGGGCCCGCGGTGTTGTCGTACGGGTACGCGGGGCCGACGCGCTGGCCGGAGACGTCCACCCACCGGTTGTCGCGCCGGACCTGGACGCGCAGGTCACCGGCGAACCAGCCGCCGTCCGCGAACATGTCGCCCGTGGTGTAGGTGACCTTGTTCATCATGTACTGGCGCGGCCAGGTGTAACCCCACCAACTGGCGTCCTTGCGCTCGTCGTTCCAGTCGTCCTCGCTCTGGTCGCGGTTGCCGTCGGCGTAGAAGGCGTCCTTGCCGAAGTGGGTGGCCCGCTGGATCGGCACGGTGCCGGGTTCACGGGCGAGGTTGCGGTTCGGATCGGCGGCGTTGCCGGGCGTGGTGTCGCGGCGCGGCTCCAGGCTCAGTTTCCGCAGGGAGAAGGTGTACGCGTAGTGGTCGCCCTGCGGGTAACCTCCGCCGCAGGGGCAGACGTTGGACTGGAGCCACATCGACTTGCCGTCGGCGCTGATGTACTTCGACGGGATCGTCGTCGCGTAGCCGCCGTGCTTGGTGTGGGTCCAGGGGTAGCCGCCGAAGTCCTTGGTCGCGAAGTGCTTCCAGGGGCCCCAGGGGGTCGGGGACTCGTAGAACTCGAAGGTGTACTCGGTCCACGAGGTGTAGATGTAGCGGTTCAGCGGCTTGTTGTAGACGACGCCGCCCTGGCTGAGGACCGTCATGTCGCGGGCCCGGCCGGGGGTGAGGACGTTCTGGTAGACGCGCCGGTCGTCGTGGAGGACGGGCTTGCGCTGTGAGATCTCCGTGGACCAGACCGGGTTGCCAGAGGTGTCCGTGCCGGACATGTACTGCCAGGCGTTCTCGTCCATGACGGAGTTCTTGTGGACGCGGGCCAGGTACAGGTCGACGGGATCGGGGACGGTGTTGTCGAAGGAGTCCCGCCAGTTGTGGTCCAGGCCGTAGGCGTAGACGTAGTCGTCGGGGGCGTTGGCGTAGTTCTTGCCGTAGTCCAGGAACATGACCGTGGTGAAGACGCCGCCGCCGAACATCGGCCGGTTGCGGTCCCAGGTCCAGGTGCGGCCCTTGTCGGTGGACCTGGCGATCGTCGCGGCGGGGGCGTCGTTGAAGTCGTGCGCCAGGTCCTGCACCGCGAGGTAGAGGTCGCCGTTCACACAGGCCATGCCGGTGGGCTTGCGGTTGTGGCCGGCGCTCCAGATCTGACCGACGTCGGTGGAGAGCTGTGATCCGGTCAGGGCGCCGGGCATGCCGGAGATCTTCGCGACTCCGATGTCGCTGAAGTCGCTGCCGAAGCCGGTCCCGTCGCCGTAGGCGGCGTACACGTTGTCGTCGTCGGACCAGCAGTTGGGCCAGAGGTCACCGTGGTCCCGGTTGTCGCCGGCCGCGGGCGCGCCGACGGTGGCCGCCGGGTCCACGGCGACGGTCGAGAAGAAGTCGCTCGCCGGAGGCGAACCGACGGCGGCCGCCTGGGTTTCCGCGGTCCGTACGGCGTCCGGCGTCGTACCGGTCGCGGCCGAACTCGGCGGCACGACCGTCAGCACCGTGCCGAGGACGAGCAGGGCCGTGGTCATGGCACGGCCCAGGGGCCCTGCCGGTCTGGAGAGTGGGGCGGATCTGCGCATTGACTGTGCTCCCGGTGGGGCTCGGGCCGGCCAGCGTCGAAATCGATTTCAGCGGACGGTACTAGTGCGCCGTGGAGGCGTCAACTGGCGTGTGGAGAGCGCTGGTTCGACGAGAATTGGCCGATGAGCCCCATTCCTCCGGCCGTGCGACCGCTGGGGCGCGAGCCTCTTGGATCTTCTGGCTCCTCGGCTTCTCAGCAGGTCACAGCGGTGAAGAGGGGGATTCGGCCTTGTCCGCGAGATGAGCGGAGGGATCGGCCGGCACATGCGTCTCCGTGGCGCGAGAAATCCATTTCATCTGTGAGCCGCTCAAGACCGGTCAACAGTTCGCCCCCCGTGACACGTGCGGTCACGGGGCTCGTCCTGTCCCCCGAGCGAGCTACGGGCAAGTGTCCACTGTGCGGTGACGATTCCCGGCCGCCGGATCCGTAGCGTCCGTCACGACACGCGGCGCTGGGCCGCGGGTCCGACGAAGGAGTTCTCGATGAGAGTGGTCTGGCAGATCCTGGCCGTGGTGGCGATCACCGCCATAGGCGGACAGAGCGTGAACGCGGTGCGGGACAACCCGTGGCTCACGCTCGCCCTCGGGACGCTGACCACCGTGCTCGCGGTGCTGGTCTACCGGTGGGTGGTGGGGCGCACCGAGCGCCGGCCGGTCACGGAACTGGACCCGAACGGCGCCACGCCGGCGCTCGGCCGGGGGACGCTGATCGGTCTCGTGATGTTCGGAATGGTCATCACGAACCTCTTCACCTCCGGCAACTACGAGGTGCACGGCCTGGGTTCGCTGAGCGGCACGGCCGGGCTGTTCGGCTTCATGGCCGCCGCCGCCGTCACCGAGGAACTGCTGTTCCGCGGGGTGCTGTTCCGGATCGTCGAGGAGTATCTGGGCACCTGGATCGCGCTGGTGCTGACCGCGCTGCTGTTCGGCCTGGCGCACCTGCCCAACCCGGACGCCACGGTGTGGGGCGCCTTCGCCATCTCGATCGAGGCCGGCGGCATGCTCGCCGCCGCGTACGTCGCCACCCGCAACCTGTGGGTGCCGATCGGTGTGCACTTCGGCTGGAACTTCGCCGCGGGCGGCATCTTCAGCACCGTGGTCTCGGGCAACGACACCGAGCAGGGACTGCTGGACTCCACGACGTCGGGCAACAAGTGGATCACCGGCGGTGACTTCGGCCCGGAGGGAAGCGTGTACTCGGTGCTGTTCGGTGTGCTGCTGACGATCGGGTTCCTGTGGCTGGCCCACCGGCGCGGCAATCTGGTGCCCCGCCGCCGGCGTGCGGAGCGGGTCGACGCCACCGCTAGACTGCCCCGGTGACCGCTCCTCGCCGGGTCCGGGAACTGTGGCGCCGGTCGGACGTCATTGTCAGAGACCTCCTGCTCGGGCTGCTCGTCCTCTCCCTGTCGCTGCCGCCTGCCTTCCAGAACCACGGAACGCTCGTCGGCGGCGTGCCGGAGCGTCCCTTCGACACGCTCGCCTTCGTGGCGGTGGCCCTCCAGGCCCTTCCGCTCGCCGTGCGCCGGCGGTGGCCGGCCGTCTGTCTCGCCCTGGTGGTGGCCGGGTTCGCCCTCGACCAGCTCCGCGGCTACCACTCCCCCGCGGGCACCGCGCTGCCCATCGCGCTGCTGAGCGCCGGGGCGTATCTGGAACGGTACCGGCGCACCACCGCGGTCGTGTGCACCGTCGCCTACGTGGCGCTGACGGTCGCGTTCCACCGGCTCGGTCCCGGCGAGCCGGCGAGCGAGTTCGTGACGTTCTACCTGGCGGTGGCCCTCGCGTGGGGCATCGGGGCGTGGCTGCGCTCCACCCGGGTCGCGGAGGCCGAACGCCGGCACCGCGTCGCCGAGGACACCCGTACCGCCGAACGCGCCCGGATCGCCCGCGAGTTGCACGACGTGGTGACCCATCACGTGACGGCCATGGTCGTGCAGGCCGAGGCGGCCCGCTATCTGACCGCCGCACCCGACCGACTGGACCAGACACTGACCGCCGTCACCGACACCGGCCGACGGGCCATCACCGACCTGCGGCACCTGCTCGACCTGCTCAACCCCGACCACGGCCCCGAGGCCAGGACACCGCCCGTCGGCCGGCTCCTCACGCTCGTGGAGCAGACCCGCCGGGCCGGGCAGCCGGTGAAGTTCACCGAGGAGGGCACGCCGGCGCCGTCGACCGGCAGCGCCGACCTCGTCGCCTACCGGGTCGTGCAGGAGGCCCTGACGAACGCCCTCAAGTACGCCCACGGCGACGCCACCCGGGTCGAGGTGCGGCACAGCGAACGGCAGATCACCGTGGAGGTCGGCACGGACGGTTCCGGCACCCCGGTGTCCTCCTCCCTCGGCGGGAGCGGCCGGGGCCTGGCGGGCCTGCGGGAGCGGGTCGACGTCCTGGGCGGCGACTTCAGCGCGGGACCGGAGGCGGGCGGCGGCTTCGTCGTACGGGCCCGCATACCGACGGGGAACACGGCATGACCGCACCGATCCGGGTCCTGGTCTGCGACGACCAGATGCTGATCCGCACCGGCCTGGTGACCATCATCGACGCCCAGCCCGACCTGGAGGTGGCCGGCGAGTGCGGCGACGGGCAGGCCGCCGTCGACCTCGCCGGCCGGCTCCGTCCGGACGTCGTGGTGATGGACGTACGCATGCCGGTGCTCGACGGCATCGAGGCCACCCGCCTGCTGGCCGGTGCGGGGGTGCCGCATCCGGTGAAGGTGCTCGTGGTGACGACGTTCAACCTGGACGAGTACGTCTACGAGGCGCTGCGCGCGGGGGCGAGCGGGTTCCTGCTCAAGGACGCGCCGCCGTCCCAGCTGCTCCACGGGATCCGGACCGTGGCCATGGGCGCGGCGCTGCTGGACCCGGAGGTGACCCGCCAGCTCGTGGGCCGGTACGCCGCCCGGATCCGCCCCGCCGAGGGCGGGGCGCCGCGGGACCTCCCCCTGACCCCCCGCGAGCTGGAGGTCCTCCGTCTCATCGCGGACGGCCTGTCCAACAGCGAGATCGCCGCGGCCCTGCTGATCAGCCAGGAGACCGTGAAGACCTTCGTCTCCCGCATCCTCGCCAAACTCGGCCTGCGCGACCGCGTCCAGGCGGTGGTCTACGCCTACCGCCGGGGCCTGGTGACCTGACCGGTCCCGGGCGGAATACGGGACCCTCCGGGTCCGTTGTCGGCCTCGAAGGAGGCCAGAAGTGGACACCACGTACTACGACCACGGGACGCCGGCCGAGCGCTGGGAGCGTGCCGGGATGTTCTTCGACGCCAAGGACTACGCCGCCGCCGCGCGCGTTCTCGGCGGGCTGGTCGAGGAGGTGCCGGAGCAGACCGGGCCGCGGCTGCTGCTGGCGCGCGCCTACTACCACTCGGCGCAACTGCGGCGCGCCGAGGCGGAGTTGAGGGTCGTCGTGGAGCGTGATCCGGTGGAGCACTACGCCCGGCTGATGCTGGGGCGCACCCTCCAGCGGCAGGGGCGGGACGACGAGGCCCGGCCGCATCTGCGGATCGCCGCCGCGCTGGGCGGCTCCTTCGACGAGGAGTGAGGACGGGCGCGGTGCCCGGTTCCCCGCGACGGGGAGCCGGGCACCGCGCGTCAGCGCGCCGCCGTGCCGCTCGTGTACGTCCGCCGTCCCCGGCGGTGGGCCACCTCCCCGAGCACGATGTCGACGGCGAGGAACGCCGCCAGGGGAATGCCGAGCAGCGGGACGAAGTAGCCCAGGACGGCGATCGCCGCCAGCAGGGGGACGAGTACGTACGGCGGTACCTGCTGCCAGGCCCCGCGCGGGATCGGCCGGCCGAAGCCGGAGCCGCGGCCCCGCTGCCACCACATGCGGTAGCCCCACAGGATCAGCAGGATCAGGGTGAGGGCCAGGGCCATCAGGACGATCTGGTTCACCAGGCCGAACAGGCTGCCGGTGTGCAGGTCGATGCCCCAGCGGGTGAGTTTCGCGAGGACCGGGTAGTCGTCGAACCGCAGGACGTCGGTGACCTCGCCGGAGGCCGGGTCGACGGCGACCGAGTCCTGCTTCTCGGGCCAGCTGCGCTGGATCTGCCGTACGACGTACGCGGACTTCTCGTCGGCGGGCGGCACGATCTCCACCGGGTCGCCCAGGCCCTCGGCCCGTGCCGCCGCGAGGACCTTGTCCAGGCCGACCCCGTGCGCCGCGTCGCCCGCCGTGCCGCCGGCCGCGTCGTGGCCCGCGTGCTCGCCGGCCGCCGCGGCCGACACCGAGGGGGTCTCCTGGCCGAGGGAGGCGCGCAGCTCGCCGATGCTCGCGCCGGCGTAGGTGGACCAGGTCAGGCCGGTCGCCGAGAGGAAGACGAAACCGGCCGCGACCCACACGCCCACACCGCCGTGCAGGGCCAGTGTGCGGCGCCGCCCACCGGTGCCGCGCAGCTTGCGCAGGGCGCGGCGCCGGGAGAACCACAGCACCAGTCCCCCGCCCGCGATCACCCACAGCCAGCTTGCGGCGAACTCGCTGTAGAGACGGCCCGGTTCGCCGAGGTGCAGATCGCGGTGGAACTCGTCGATCCAGGTGCGCAGCGGCAGCGCGCCCGAGGAGCCGTACTGTTCCAGTTCGCCGCGCACCTTCGCGGTGTACGGGTCGACGAACACGGCCAGGGTGTGGTCGGGGTCCACACCCGGTATGCCGGACAGCATCACCCTCGTGGTGGCGTCCGCCTCGGGTGAGGGGCGTACGGCGGAGATCGTGCCCTCGGGACGGGCCTCGCGGGCGGCGGCCACCTGCACGGAGACGGGCAGCTTGCGGTCGCCGACGGGGACGGTCAGCTCATGGTCGTAGACGATCTTCTCGGCCTGGAACGAGGCGGCGTACAGCAGGCCGGTGAGGGCGGCGACCAGGAGGAACGGCGCGACCAGGACTCCCGCGTAGAAGTGCAGGCGCAGGACGAGGGGGCGCAGGCCGGCCCAGGCGCTCCTCGCGGGTGCGGGTTCGGGGGTGGGGGGTTTCGGTGCCTGGTCCGTGGGGGTCGAGGGAGCGGTGGTCATCGGTGGGGTTCTCCCGGGGACGTCTTGGCGGGCGGAGTGGTGGTGCAGTAGTCGGGGCGGCGGGGCGTCCGGTTCCCGGGATGTGTATGTGACCTGCGCCACACGCGAAAGGCGTGCGATCCTGACGGGATGGGAACTCCGGACGATCGCGCGCCCCTGGCCGAGCGGGTCGAGCAACTGCTCTCCGCGGAAGGGCCGTTGACCATCGTCACGGCCGGTGACCCGGTGCTGCGCGGGGGCACCGAGCCGTACGACGGGCAGTTGGGGCCCGCGCTGCTGGCCCGGTTCGTGGCGGCGCTGCGGGTCACCATGCACGCGGCGCCGGGTGTCGGGCTGGCCGCGCCGCAGGTCGGGGTGGGGCTGCGGATCGCGGTGATCGAGGATCCGGCACCGGTCCCGGAGGAGGTGCGCCTCGCGCGCGAGCGGGTGCCGCAGCCGTTCCGGGCGCTGGTCAATCCGGTGTACGAGCCGGTCGGCACCCGGCGGGCCGGGTTCTTCGAGGGGTGCCTGAGCGTGCCGGGGTATCAGGCGGTGGTGGCGCGGCCCGCCGAGGTGCGGCTGAGGGGGCAGGACGAGTACGGGCGGACGCTGGACGAGGTGTTCACCGGCTGGCCCGCGCGGATCGTGCAGCACGAGACGGACCATCTCGACGGCACGTTGTACCTCGACCGGGCCGAGCCTCGCTCGCTGTCGTCCAATCGGTTCGTGATGGAACGCTGGTCGCAGCCGACGTCGGAGCGGGCGGCTCGGGAACTGGGATTCAGGCTTCCGTGACCTCGGCCCGAGGGGTGGTTCGCCCCCCTCCGCCCCTTCCCTCCCCGTCCCCGGAGGCTCCGCCCCCGGCCCCCCTTCGGCCCTGAACGGGCCTTGTCCTCAAACGCCGGACGGGCTGAAGGGGCGGACGGGCTGAAAGGACTCAGGCGTCGCGGTGGGCCTCCAGGAGGCGGAGCCAGATCTCGCTGATCGTCGGGTAGGACGGGACCGCGTGCCACAGGCGGGCGATGGGGACCTGGGCGGCGACGGCGATGGTCGCGGAGTGGATGAGTTCGCCGACTCCGGGGCCGACGAGGGTGAGGCCGCGCAGGATCTCGTCCTCGAGGTCGACGATCATGCGGGCGCGGCCCTTGTAGCCGTCGGCGTACAGGCCGGCGCCGGCGACCGAGGACAGGTCGACGTCGACGGCGCGGACGCGGTGGCCCGCCCGCTGCGCCTCGGCCAGGGAGAGGCCCACGGAGGCCGCCTCCGGGTCGGTGAAGACGACCTGGGGGACGGCGGCGTGGTCGGCGGTGGCGGCGTGCGCGCCCCAGTCCTCCGCGGGCACGGGCTCCCCGGCGGCCCGGGTGACGATGGCGGCGCCCGCGATCCGGGCCTGGTACTTGCCCTGGTGGGTGAGGAGGGCCCGGTGGTTGACGTCGCCGACGGCGTACAGCCAGTCGTGGCCGGTGACGCGGAGGCTGTCGTCCACGGTGAGCCAGGAGCCGGGCTCCAGACCGATCGTCTCCAGGCCGATGTCGTCGGTGCGCGGGGCGCGGCCGGTGGCGAAGAGGATCTCGTCGGCCTCGATCCGGTCACCGTCGTCGGTGACGACCAGGACCGTGCCGTTCTCCCTGGTCACCGACTTCACGGAGGTGCCGGTGCGGATCCGGGCGCCGGCCTCGGTGAGCGCCTCGGCGACCATCTCGCCGGCGAACGGCTCCATGCGGTTCAGCAGGCCCTCGCCACGGACGAGGACGGTGACCCGCGAGCCGAGGGCCTGCCAGGCGCAGGCCATCTCGGTGGCGACGACCCCGCCGCCGACCACGACCAGCCGGCCGGGCACGGACTGGGCGCTGGTGGCCTCGCGACTGGTCCAGGGCCGGACCTCGTCGAGTCCGGGCAGGTCGGGCAGCTGGGCGCGGCTTCCGGTGCAGACGGCGACGGCGTGCCGGGCGGTGAGGACCCGCCTGCCGCCGTCGGCGTCCGTGACGGTGACGGTGCGCGGGCCGGTGAGCCGTCCCTGGCCGCGGTACAGGTCGGCTCCGGTGCCCTCCAGCCACTGGACCTGGCCGTCGTCCTTCCAGTCGGAGGTGAAGGAGTTCCGGCGGGCGAGTACGGCGTCGGCGTCCAGGGGGCCCTGGACGGACCGGCTCAGGCCGGGGACGCGGAGGGCGTCCGCCCGGGCGATGACCGGGCGCAGCAGGGCCTTGCTGGGCATGCACGCCCAGTAGGAGCACTCGCCGCCGACCAGTTCGCTCTCCACGACCGCGGTGGTGAGCCCGGCGGCGCGGGTGCGGTCGGCGACGTTCTCGCCCACGGGTCCGGCGCCGAGCACCACGACGTCGTAGGCGGTTGATTCCGGTTGCGTCGATTGCGTTTCCGTCATGGCGTCAGTCTGGTGGGTGGTGTGCGCTGTGGCCACATGGGTAGGGGCGCGGAATACGTGACCGGCCGGCCGTGTTGTGCCGACGGCCCGACCCGACACCAGGAAGAGGAACGCGCGATGAGCAGCACCGTGGAGCTCACCAAGGAGAACTTCGACCAGACGGTCACGGACAACGGGTTCGTACTGATCGACTTCTGGGCGGCCTGGTGCGGTCCGTGCCGCCAGTTCGCGCCGGTGTACGAGAAGGCGGCGGAGGAGAACCCGGACCTGGTGTTCGGCAAGGTGGACACCGAGGCGCAGCCGGAGCTGGCCGCGGCCTTCGGGATCCAGTCGATTCCGACGCTGATGATCGTGCGTGATCAGGTCGCCGTGTTCGCCCAGCCGGGTGCGCTGCCCGAGGCCGCTCTGGCGGATGTCATCGGGCAGGCGCGCAAGCTGGACATGGACGATGTCCGCAAGCAGATCGCCGAGCAGCAGACGCGGCAGGGGGAGGCGCCGGGCGCCTGAGACGGCCGTGGCACGGGGGCTGAGGTGGGGGTGGGATCGCCCCCGCCCCTTCCCGCCCCGCCTCTGGGGGCTTCGTCCCCAGACCCCCTTCGCGCAGTTCCCCGCGCCCCTGAAAGGTCAGGTCGACTCGCGTCGTACCACCGACGCGCCCAGCGCCTTGTGGGCCTCGGGGGCCGTGGCCGGGTCGCGTACCGCTCGGTCCACCAGTTCGGCCAGTTCGCGGCCGGACGGCAGTTCCAGGTGGACGGTGCTCAGGCGGGGGCGCAGCAGCCGGCCCAGCATCAGGTTGTCGGCGCCGATGACGGCGGTCTCCTCCGGGATGCGGACGCCCTCGTCCTGGAGCGCTCGCATCAGCAGCATCGCGTACTCGTCGTTGTAGGTGAACACGGCGTCGAGGCCGAGTTCGCGCCAGCGGGCGGCCAGCCGGGCGGCGGCGCCCTCGTCGTGCGCCAGCGGCAGCTCGGTGACCGTGGCGTCGGTGCCGCGCAGGGCGGCGCGCACGCCGGCCAGGCGGGGCGCGGAGAACGCCTCCAGGCCGGGCTCTCTCGGGACGACCACGCCGATCCGGCGGCGGCCCCGGTCGAAGAGGTGGGCGCCGGCGCTGTGCCCGACGACGTCGTGGTCCATGAGCAGGGTGTACGCGCCGTCGACGGGCTCGGGGCCGAGGGTGACGACGGCCCGCGCCCCGGAGCGTTTGAGCACCTCGACGCCGCGCGGGCTCAGTCCGGAGCCGGGGGCCAGGACCGCCACGGGCCTCAGCTCGGCCCAGGCGCGGGCGGCCTCGTCGTCGTGCAGGCCGACGGTGCCGTACTGCACGACCGTGTAGTCGAGGCGGGCGAGGGAGCTCTGGAGATCGTTGATGAACTGGCTGTAGAGCGGTCCGACGGGGAAGGCGGGCGCGGGCATCAGGACCGTACGGCTGTGCCCGGCGCGCAGGCTGCGGGCCGCCGCGTGCGGCACGTACCCGAGTTCCCTCGCGGCCTCGCGGACCCGGCGGCGGGTGGGTTCGCTGATCCGGACGGCACCGGCGTTGTTCAGGACGTAGGAGACGGTCGCGCGCGAGACGCCGGCCAGGCGGGCCACATCGGCGCTCGTGGGTACGGAGCGCGTCGGTGCGGGGGACGCGGGCGCGGGCGTGTTCGTTATCTGCACCATGACGTACGGCATCCTTGCAGAAGCCGTGACCGGGCCGTCGGCCGGGGGAGTTGATACACCGTCAGCGGGCGGACGCCGGGCCCGTCACCCGGTCGACCAGGTCCAGCCACGCGGACTCCAGCCGCTCCGGCGGCATGCCGCACTGACGTATCAGGTGGTGGATCAGGGCGGGGTCGAGCTGGGCCATCAGCGTGTGGGCGAGGACCTCGCAGTCCGCGTCCGGGACCGCCTCGCGCAGCAGCAGGGTCACGTGATGGCGCAGGACGCGGCGGGGCGGGCTGGTGAAGCGGCGGCCCGCTTCCGGTTCGGCCGCCAGCTGCAGTTCCAGCTCCTCGGCGGAGCGGCGGAGCATCGCGAGGCCGAAGGCGCGCAGCCGCTCGGCCGGGGGTGCGCCCGGTCCGAGCGGCGGGGGTCCGGTGAGGAAGGCGGCCTGGAACTTCCTCTCGGAGTGGTCGAGGAGCGCGGTGAGCAGACCGGTGCGGTCGCCGAAACGGCGGAAGACCGTCCCCTTGCCCACGCGGGCCGCCGCCGCGACCTCCTCCATGGTGATGCTGTCGGCCCCGCGCTCGGCCACGAGCAGCGCGGCCGCCTCCAGCAGGCGGGCCCGGTTGCGCGCGGCGTCGGCGCGCAGGCAGGGCTCGTCGGGGTCGATGCCGAGTTGCAGCAACTCCTGCGGCTGTACGGGGTCCTGGGGTGCCGGGACGGGCGGCGGCGCGGCGGACATGAAGCCAGCGTAAAGCATCGGGAAGAAACTGGACCGCGGTCCGGTTAAGATGCTACAAACAAGAAACGGACCCCGGTCCGGATTGTTTCGGCAATATTTCAGCGCCTCCCCTGGAGTTTCCCCATGTCTGTTCGCATCCTCGCCCTCGTCGGCAGCCTTCGGGCCGGTTCGCACAACCGTCAGCTCGCCGAGGCCGCGGTCAAGCTCGCTCCCGCGGGTGCCGATGTGGCGCTCTACGAGGGGCTCGCGGAGATCCCCTTCTACAACGAGGACATCGACGTCGAGGGCGCCGTGCCGGCCGCCGCCGCCCGGCTGCGCGAGGCCGCCGCGGGCGCCGACGCGCTGCTGCTCTTCACGCCCGAGTACAACGGCACGATGCCGGCCGTCCTGAAGAACGCCATCGACTGGCTGTCCCGTCCCTACGGCGCCGGTGCCATCAGCGGCAAGCCGGTCGTCGTGATCGGTACCGCCTTCGGCCAGTACGGCGGCGTGTGGGCGCACGACGAGGCCCGCAAGTCCGTGGGTATCGCGGGCGGCAAGGTGATCGAGGACATCAAGCTCTCCATCCCCGGCTCCGTGACCCGCTTCGCCGAGACCCACCCGGCCGACGACGACGAGGTCGCCGCCCAGCTGACCGAGGTCATCACCCGCCTCCACGGCCTCGCCGGCGAGCCGGCCGCGGCCTGATCCTCCTCGCCCCCGCCGCCCCTTCCCATCCCCGGGGGCGCTGCCCCCGGACCCCCGCTCCTCAAACGCCGGAGGGGCTAAGTTTCAGCCTCTCCGGCGTTCGAGGAGCGGGGTCTGGGGCGGAGCCCCAGGTCGGGACGGGAAGGGGCGGCGGGGGCGAAAACCCCTCAACGGCTCAGGCCGCCGCCGACGCCGACCGTCCGTCGCGGTGGATCGGCGTTCGCGAGCCCGTCAGGGGAACCCCCGTGCCGCCCCGACGAGCGGCGACGATCTCCGCCGCGATGGACAGGGCCGTCTCCTCCGGGGTACGCGCACCGAGGTCGAGGCCGATCGGAGAGCGGAGACGGGCCAGCTCCCGCTCCCCCACGCCCGCCTCCCGCAGCCGCCGCTCCCGGTCGGCGTGGGTGCGCCGGGAACCCATCGCACCGACGAACGCCACCGGCAGCCCCAGAGCCGCCTTCAGCAGCGGTACGTCGAACTTCGCGTCGTGGGTGAGGACGCACAGCACCGTGCGCGCGTCGGTCTCCGTGCCCCGCAGATAGCGGTGCGGCCAGTCGACCACGACCTCGTCGGCCTCCGGGAAGCGGGCCCCGGTCGCGAACACGGGCCGCGCGTCGCACACCGTGACGTGGTAGCCGAGGAACTTGCCCACCCGCACCAGCGCCGCCGCGAAGTCGATCGCCCCGAAGACGATCATGCGGGGCGGCGGCACCGAGGACTCCACGAACAGGGTCAGCCCGCCGGGGCAGTACGACCCGTCCTCAGCCACGGCGACCGTGCCGGTGCGGCCTGCCTCCAGCAGGGCCCCGGCCTCCCCGGCCGCCGTCCGGTCCAGCTCGGGAACCCCGCCGAGGCCACCCTCGTACGCCCCGTCCGGGTGGACGAACAGGGCTCTGCCGAGGAGTTCCGCCGGACCCTCGACGACCCGGGCGAGCGCCCCCGGCCCGCCCCGCAGGACGGCCGACAGCGCCGCCCCGAGCACCTGCCGGACGGGGGCGTGCGCGCCGACCGGGGTCACCATGATGTCGATGATCCCGCCGCAGGTCAGGCCGACGGCGAAGGCGTCCTCGTCGCTGTAGCCGAACCGTTCGACACGGGTCTCGCCGTCCGCGAGCGCCCGGGCGCACAGTTCGTACACCGCGCCCTCCACGCACCCGCCGGACACCGAGCCGATCGCCGTGCCCTCGCCGTCGACGGCGAGGGCGGCACCGGGGCCGCGCGGCGCGCTGCCGCCCACGGACACCACCGTGGCCACGGCGAACTCCCGGCCCTCGGCCAGCCAGCGGTGCAGCTCGCCGGCGATGTCAAACACCCGTTCCTCCCGCCCGCAGCACCCGGTCCGGACGGATGGGCAGGTTCCGGTGCCGTACGCCGGTCGCGTGCCAGACCGCGTTGGCGACGGCCGCCGCCGCTCCCACGATGCCGACCTCGCCGATGCCCTTGATGCCGACGGGGTCGTCGGGGTCCGGGTCGTCGACCCAGTCCGCCTCGACCGTCGGCACGTCGGCGTGGGTGGCGACGTGATAGCCGGCCAGGTCGGCGCCGTAGAGGCCGCCGAAGACCCGGTCCCGGACCGCCTCCTCGTGCAGGGCCATCGAGATGCCCCAGGTCATGCCGCCCACGAGCTGACCGCGCGCGGTGAGCGGGTTGACGATCCGGCCCGCGGCGAAGATGCCGAGCATCCGCCGCACCCGCACCTCGCCGGTGGTGACGTCCACGGCCACCTCGGCGAACTGCGCCCCGTAGGAGAGCCGTTCCTTCTGGGTGAGGGCGGCGATGGCGGCGGTGGTGTCGGACCGTACGGTGACGCCCTCCGGCGGCACGGTGCCGCCCGGGACGAGCCGTTCCCGCAGCTCCTCGGCGGCGGCCGTGACCGCCCAGGCCCAGGAGCGGGTGCCCGCGGAGCCGCCGGCGATCATCGCCGGGCCGAAGTCGCTGTCGCCGATGTGCACCCGGACCCGGTCGGTGGGCACCCGCAGCGCGTCGGCGGCGACCAGGGTGAGCGCCGTACGGGCCCCGGTGCCGATGTCGGCCGCGGAGATCCGCACGGTGAAGGTGCCGTCCGGCTCCGCCGTCACCGCGGCCGTGGACGGCATGGCGCTCGCGGGGAAGGACGCCGCGGCCGTGCCCGTGCCGAGCAGCCAGCGCCCGTCGCGGCGCACGCCGGGGCGCGGGTCGCGGCCGGCCCAGCCGAAGCGGCGGGCACCCTCCCGGAAGCAGGCGGCGAGGTTGCGGCTGCCGAACGGCAGCCCGGAGACCGGCCCCCGCTCCGGGTCGTTGCGCAGCCGCAGCTCGACCGGGTCGACACCGCACTTCTCCGCGAGTTCGTCGAGCGCGCACTCCAGCGCGAACGAGCCCGGTGCCTCGCCCGGCGCGCGCATCCACGCCGGGGACGGCACGTCGAGCCGTACGACCTTGTTCTCCGTGCGGTGGGCGTCGGCGTCGTACAGGGACCGCGCCACGCCCGCGCTCGGCTCGACGAACTCCCAGACCGTGGACGTCTGGTTCAGCGAGCGGTGCTCCAGGGCGCGCAGCCGGCCGTCGGGTCCCGCGCCGAGCCGGACCCGCTGGACGGTGGGGCTGCGGTAGCCGGTGAGGGTGAACATCTGGCGGCGGGTCAGCACGACCCGGACCGGCCGCTGCAGCTCGGTCGCGGCCATCACGGCGGACACCTGGTGGACCCGTACGCCCTTGCTGCCGAAGCCGCCGCCGACGTGGTCGGAGCGCACCCGCACGGCGGACGGGTCCAGCGAGAACATCCGCGCGAGCTCGTCGGCGACCCAGGTGGTGCCCTGGTTGGAGTCGACGACCTCGAGCCGGCCGCCGTCCCACAGGGCGGTCGCCGCGTGCGGCTCCATCATGCCGTGGTGTTCTTCGGGCGTGGTGTACTCGGCGTCCACCACATGGGAACAGGCGGCGAGTTCGGCCTCCAGGTCGCCCTTCTCCGTCACCGCGGGCATGTGTCCGTCCGCCGCGTAGGCGTCCGGGCGGTCGCCGGAGAGCGTGACGTCGTGCGGCTCCTGCTCGTAGGTGACGACGAGCCGCTCGGCGGCCTCCCGGGCCTGCTCGGACGTCTCGGCGACGACCAGCGCGACGGGCCAGCCGGCGTACGGGACCCGGTCGTTCTGGAAGACGGCGGCCGTCGGGTCCGGCGGAACGCCCAGCATGCCGACGTAGTCGATGTCGAGGCGCGGGGCGTTCCCGTGGTGCAGGACGGTGAGCACGCCCGGCATGCCGAGCACGGGCCCGGTGTCGACGGACAGGATCCGGCCACGGGCGACGGTGGACAGCACCAGCCAGCCGTGGGCGAGATCGGCGAAGGGGATCTCGCCGGCGTACCGGGCGGCGCCGGTGACCTTGTCGCGGCCCTCGACGCGGGTGTGCGCGGTGCCGACGGCGCCCGTCGTCGTGGCGCCGGTCGTGGCGGTGGTCATCGGGCGGCCTCCTCGGCGAGTTCGGAGAGCACGGCCACCACGAGGTTGCGCATGAGGGTCACCTTGTATCCGTTGTCGGGCAGCGGCCTGGCGGCCGCGAGTTCGGCGGCCGCCGCCGCCGCGAAGTACTCCGCGGTGGCCGGTGCGCCGTTCAGTACGCGTTCGGCGGCGCGGGCCCGCCAGGGCCGGGACGCCACGGCCCCGAGGGCGAGGCGGGCCTCGCGCACGACTCCCCCGCTGACGTCGAGGGCGGCGGCGACCGAGCCGATCGCGAAGGCGTACGAGGCGCGTTCACGGACCTTGCGGTAGCGCGAGCGGGCGGCGACCGGCGCGGGCGGCAGGGTGACGTGGGTGATGAGCGCGCCGGGCGGCAGGGCGGTCTCCCGGTGCGGGGTGTCGCCCACCGGGAGGTAGAGGTCGGCCAGCGGCAACTCCCCCGGGCCGTCGGCGGTTTCGTAGGAGACGACCGCGTCGAAGGCGGTCAGCGCCACTCCCATGTCGGAGGGGTGGACGGCCACGCAGTGGTCGGAGGCGCCCAGGACGGCGTGGTTGTGGTGCTCGCCCTCGACGGCGGGGCAACCGCTGCCGGGCGCGCGCTTGTTGCAGGGCTTGGTCACATCGGTGAAGTAGCCGCAGCGGGTGCGCTGGAGCAGATTGCCGCCGACGGTGGCCATGTTGCGCAACTGCCCGGAGGCACCGGCGAGTACGGCCTCGGTGAGGGCGGGGTAGTTCCGGCGGATGCCGGGGTGCGCGGCGAGGTCGCTGTTGGTGACGGTGGCGCCGATGCGCAGTCCGCCGCCGTCGGCCGGCTCGATCCGGTCCAGCGGGAGGGCGCGGACGTCGACGAGCCGGGCCGGGCGCTCGACACCGTTCTTCATCAGGTCGACGAGGTTGGTGCCGCCGCCGAGGTAGCGGGCGTCGGGGTCGGCGTCGAGCAGCGCCACCGCGCCCGAGACGTCGTCGGCGCGCCGGTAGTCGAACTCCCTCATGCCGCGGCCTCCTCGGTCTCGCTCCGGTTCTCCGCGGCGGCGCGGGCGACCGCCTCGACGATCTGCACGTACGCGCCGCAGCGGCACAGGTTGCCGCTCATGCGCTCCCTGATCTCCTCGGGGGTCAGGGGAGGCGGTCCCGCCTCGGGGCGCACGTCCCCGGTGGCGGCGCTGGGCCAGCCCGCCGCGTGCTCCTCGATGACGGCGACGGCCGAACAGATCTGGCCGGGGGTGCAGTAGCCGCACTGGAAGCCGTCCAGGTCGAGGAAGGCCTGCTGCACCGGGTGCAGCCGGTCCCCGTCGGCCAAGCCCTCCACGGTGGTGATCTCGCGTCCGTCGGACGCGACGGCCAGTTGCAGACAGGACACGGTGCGGCGGCCGTCGACCAGGACCGTGCAGGCGCCGCACTGTCCCTGGTCGCAGCCCTTCTTGGTGCCGGTCAGGTCGAGGCGCTCACGCAGGGCGTCGAGCAGGGTGGTGCGGTGGTCGACGGACAGCGTGTGCTTCTCGCCGTTGATGTTCAGGGTGACGCTGCTGGACGTCGAGGGGGCCATGAGCAGCCTTCTTTCACGGATCTGGAAGGCGGAACGAGTCGATGACATGGGGCTGTACGGAATGTGGGGCGTTCGGGACCATGCGGAAGAGGGGGACGGGCCGGGAACACACCGGTGGTCGGGGGCATGCCACCGGGTGTCCCGCGCCGTCCGTGTCCGCCGATACGATGGACCCGAAGCGGACAGCTGTCCGTTACCTCCGAAAACGTAGTGGACAGCTGTCCGGTTAGCAAGGACGGGTTTCGGTCACGGCCCGGGAGGAGGACCAGTGGGACACAAGAAGGAGGCGTCCCCGTGCGCGCGGACACCGCGGAGCACGGCGGCACCCCTGCGCTCGGACGCGCAGCGCAACCGCGAGCGCATCCTGGAGGTGGCCCTCGCCGAACTCACGCGCTCGGCGGACACCCCGCTGAGCGTGATCGCCAAGAAGGCGGGCGTCGGTCAGGGCACGTTCTACCGGAACTTCCCCAGCCGTGAGGCACTCGTCCTGGAGATCTACCGGTACGAGATGCGGCAGGTGGCGGACAGCGCGGCGCAGTTGCTGAGCACGCGGGAGCCCGACCGCGCGCTGCGCGAGTGGATGGACGGGCTGGCCCGCTTCGCCATGGCCAAGGCCGGGCTGGCCGACGCCATCCGGCAGGCCACCAGCGGACCGGGGAGCCCGGCGAAGCCGGGACACAGCCCGGTGACCGAGGCGGCGGAACTCCTGCTGCGCCGCTGCGAGGAGGCCGGATCCATCCGCCCGGGGGTGACCGCGGACGACCTCGTCCTCGCCATCGGCGGCCTCTGGCAGCTCGACCCCGCCGAGAACTGGCAGCCGCGCGCCACCTGGCTGCTGGACCTGGTCATGGACGGGTTGCGGGCGGGGGCACCGGGGCGGTAGCACGCCGGCACGACACGCCGCCCGGAACACCGGTGGGCGCCCCCCTGCCGGCGCCTCCCCGGTGGGCTCCGCACGGGATGCCCTGCGCAGGCTCCCACGGACGCCCCGCGCGGCACGGACGCCGTCCCGCGCTCTCAGGCGACCGCCGTAGGGGCCAGCTCGCGCAGTTCCCGCAGGGCGGCGGAGACCGCCGGGCGGGCGTGGCTGCCGCCGCGGGTGCAGGTCAGCAGCCTGCGGTGCGGGTTGCCGGTGCAGCGCACACGGGTGATCGGCAGGTCCGGGGCGAGACGGGCGAGGCGCGGGATCAGGGCGACGCCGAGGCCGTGGGCGACGAGATGGGCGGTGACGTTCCAGTCGCAGGCGTGGTGGACGACGTCCGGGGAGAAGCCGGCCGCGCCGCACGCGGCCAGCACATGCGGCCGGCAGGGGCTGTCCGGCACCGGCACGACCCACGGCTCGCGCGCCGCCTCGGCGAGGTCGGTCCGCTCGCGCCCGGCCAGCGGATGCCCCGCCGGGACCACCAGGTCGAACGGGTCGTCCAGCAGCGGCTGCTGGTCGAACCGCGTGTCGCTCAGCGGCGGGTTGTACGGGGTGGACTCGACGACGGCCAGATCGACGGCCCCCTCGAAGAGCAGGTCGAAGCTCCGCGTCACCTCCTCCTCCGCGATTCGCACCGACAACCGCGGATGACGCTTCCCCAGCCGGGCGGCCATCGGCGCCAGCAGCACCGAGATCGCCACCGGGAAGCCTGTGACTCGCAACACCCCGGCCGGGGCGCCGTGGTCGGCGCGCAGGTCCAGTTCGGCCTGGTCCCAGCGCGCCTGGATCGCGTCGGCGTGCGCCAGCAGGCTCTCGGCGGCCGGGGTGAGCCGTACCCCGCGCCCCCGCGGTTCCAGCAGGTCGACGTCCAGGTCACGGGCGAGCTGACGGATCTGCTGGGAGGCGGCGGACGGGGTGAAGTGCAGCGCGCGGGCGGCCGCGGTGACCGTGCCGTAGTGGGCCACCGCCCTGAGGACGTGCAGCCTGCGCAGGTCAATCATGAAGCCCACGCTTAACGATGGCGTGCACAAAGTCAACCTGGACGCGCACGGAGGGGACGAAGCACCCTTGCCGTGTCGCGACAATCGACAGTGCACCCACGTGATCGAGGATCCAAGGAGTCACCATGACCAGCACGACCGGCGCCACGGGCACGACCGGCACGTCCTGCCCGTACTGCGGGTGGCCGGACGACGCCGAGCCGTTCCAGGTGGTCTCCCGGCACGGCACCGCGGCGGGCAGCACGGTGTGGACCCGCTGCGGCTGCGGTTCGCTCCAAGTCCGTGCCGTCGACGACCGCGGCGCCCGCATCGTCTCCCGCAGCAGGCCCGCTGACGCTCCGTGGAGCCGGGCCGGCCGGTGAACGGCCGGGGCGGGGCGGCCGTTGACAGCCACCCCTCCCCGGCCTTACCGATCGAGGCCGGAGCAGACAGGAGGCGCGGACATGCACGAACCCCCCTTGTCCGGGGTCACGGTGGTCAGTGTGGAGCAGGCGGTGGCCGCGCCCTACGCGACCCGGCAGCTGGCCGATCTCGGAGCCCGTGTGATCAAGGTGGAGCGGCCGGGCGAAGGGGACTTCGCGCGGCGGTACGACACGACGGTGCACGGCCACTCCAGCTATTTCGTGTGGATCAACCGCTCCAAGGAATCCCTCACGCTGGACCTGAAGGACCCGCGCGGCCGGGCGATCCTGCACGGGCTGCTCCGGGACGCCGACGTGTTCGTGCAGAACCTCGCGCCGGGCGCCGCCGGCCGCCTCGGCCTCGGGACCGACGAGCTGACCCGCCGCTACCCCCGGCTGATCCCCTGCACGATCTCCGGGTACGGCACGAGCGGCCCCTGGGCCGACCGCAAGGCGTACGACCTGCTGATGCAGTGCCAGACCGGGCTGGTGTCGCTGACCGGGACCCCGGAGGAGACGGCCCGCACCGGGATCTCCGTCGCCGACATCGCCGCCGGGATGTACGCGTACAGCGGTGTGCTCACCGCCCTGTACACCCGCGCGACCACCGGCACGGCGCACCCGGTGGAGGTGTCCCTGTTCGAGGCGCTCGCCGAGTGGATGGGCCAGCCCGCCTACTACACCCGCTACGGCGGTGCCCAGCCCCCGCGCCTGGGCACGCAGCACGCCACCATCGCCCCGTACGGCACCTACCGCGCCGCCGACGGACGCGAGGTGCTGTTCTCCGTCCAGAACGAGCGCGAGTGGGCGGCCCTGTGCGCGGAGTTCCTCGGCCGGCCGGAGCTGACCGACGATCCGCGCTTCGCCACCAACTCCGACCGGGTGGCCCACCGCGAGGAGCTGAACGCGGTCATCGCCGAACGCTTCGCCCGGGCGGACGCCGATGAGCTGCTCGAGGATCTGGAGGCGACCGGCATCGCCTGCGCCGGGGTCAACGACGTCGCCGCGTTCCTCGACCACCCGGTCCTCGCCGCCCGCGACCGCCGGCGGGAGGTGGCGGTACCGGGCGGAACCGTGGAGGCGCTGCTGCCACCCGCCGACCTCGCGGGCCTGCCGGCCCGCATGGACCCGGTACCGGCCGTGGGCGAGCACACGGAGGCGATCCTGACGGAACTGGGCCGCTCCCCCGAGGAGATCGCGGCACTGCGCGCGGACGGAGTGGTCTGAGCCCCGGCGAGAACCTGCCCGACGACCAGCCCGGAGAAGAACGGCGGCGTCTCGCAACGGAACTGGACCGCTCCCCCGAACAGATCGCGACACCGCGCACGGACGGGCTCGTCCGAGCCCCGGCCAGAACCTGCCCGACGACCAGCCCGGAGAAGAACGGCGGCGTCTCGCGGCCGGACGGAGCGGGGCCCGGTGCGTGTGGCCGCGAGGCGGAGGAGTACGTCGACGTGCTGGGGTTCCTCCCTCGCGAGCGCAGCCGGGCGTGGGGAGTCGGCGGCCGGCGGCGGCGCCGCGGCCGGGCGTGCCGGATCCCGAACCCCCGCATGACCCGCCGGACGGGCCCTACCGGGACTGCCGCTGGTGCAGCGCGTCCAGGACGTCGTCATCCGTCAACTGGTCGAACTCCTCGTACCACTGGCCCACGGCCATGAACGCGGCCGGCTCGTGCAGACACACCACCTCGTCGGCCTCGGAGCGCATCAGCGCGACGCCCTCCGTCGAGCCGACCGGAACGGCCAGCACGAGGTGTCCGGGGTCCTGCGCCCGCAGGGCGCGCAGCGCGGCGCGGGCGGTGGAGCCGGTCGCCAGCCCGTCGTCGACGACGATCACGGTCCGTCCGCGCAGGTCGAGAGGCGGGCGGCCCTGGCGGTAGCGCTGTTCGCGGCGGCGCAGCTCGGTGCGCTCGCGCTCGACGACGGGCGCGAGGTCGGCCTCGTCGATGCCCAGCCGCCGCAGGGCGTCCTCGTCGAGGAGCGGAACCCCGTCGCCGGCCATCGCGCCGACGCCGAACTCCTCGTGGAAGGGGGCGCCGATCTTCCGTACGACGAGGACGTCGAGCGGGGCGTCCAGTGCCCCGGCGACCTCGACGGCCACGGCGGCACCGCCGCGGGGCAGGGCCAGCACGACGGGGTCGGGCAGGGCTCCCTCGTCCTGCCTCTCCCGCAGTCGTGCGGCCAGTTCGCGGCCGGCCTGCCGGCGATCACGGAACCGCATGGCGGATGCCCTCCCTCCGCAGCGGAGACGGCACCTGAAGTACCTGGTCCGCACCCGTGTACCCCGCTCTCCGGCACTCGAAGCGCCCGGTGCCCGGCATGGGTGCGCGGTCGTCGGGCAGGCGAGTTCCATGGTCGGTGACACGAGCGACTACGGGCAGGCGCGGCGGCCGGACGAGAGCGGGCACCGGGCGGTGGCGCAGGAGGACGAGTTCCGGATCGAGGCGTGGGCGGCGAACCGGGAGAACTGTCTGGCGGAGGCGGTGGCGGCGATGGTGGAGTGCTTCGCCGACGTCTCCGGGGTGCGGCCGACGGATGTGGGCCGCGTCCGGCTGGCCGGGGCCAGTGACGACGATCTGCTGGCGGCGCTGCTGGACGAGATCCTGTACCGGCTGGAGGAGTACGGCCAGGTACCGGTCGACGTGGAGGCGGACGAGACCGACGACGGTCTCGACATACGCCTGGCGGTGGCCGCGCTGACGGACGTACGGGTCACCGGCCGGATGCCGACGGCCGTGGCCTGGGAGGAACTACGGATCCATCCGGGCCCGTACGGCTGGACGTGCGCGCTCACGGTGGACGGGTAACAGCAGAATCAGCCTCTCCGGCGTTTGAGGAGCGGGGGTCCGGGGGCAGAGCCCCCGGGTCGGGACGGGTAGGGGCGGCGGGGGTGAGGAAAACCCGCGCTCAGTGCGTGGGCGCCGCCGCACTGATGTCCGCCAGGGCGGAGTGCGGATCCTCCGTCGTGGCGAGGTCCCCGAGGCTCACCACCCCCACCGGACAGCCACCCCGTTCCACCACCGGAAGCCGCCGGACGGCATACCGCCGCATCAACTCCACGGCGTGATCGGTGGTGTCCTCGGGATCGAGTGTCACCAGGGGCGGACGCGTACACAGGGAACCGACCGTCGTGGCCTCCGGATCGCGCCCCTCGGCGACACCCCTCAGCACGATGTCGCGGTCGGTGAGCACACCGAACAGATCACAGTCGTACGCGACGAGGACATCGCCGATGTCCTGCTCGCGCATCAGGCGCGCGGCCCGCGCCACCGTCGTCATGGGCTCGACGGACGCGGTGTCCGCGGACATCACGTCCCGTATCCGCATGGTCATGGGCACCTCCCGGTACGTGGCCGGCCTGGACTCCCCGTGTCCGTCGCGTAGCCCGCTGCGCGCCGCGTAAACCGACCGGGCGGGGACGGGCGTGTGGAGCACACCCGTCCCCGCCCCGGCTGCACGGCCGTACGGCTACGCGGCTCCGGGAACCTCCTCGGTGACGCCGTTCAGCGGCGAGGCCGGATCGGTGCCGTACGGGAGGGTGATGGCCTCGAGGCCGTGGCCCGCCGGGTCCCGGAAGTACACGCCGCGACCGCCGTCGTTGCGGTTGATGCGGCGGGGGTGCCTGCCGTGCGGATCGGCCTGGATGGGGATCCCGGCGTCCACGAGCCGGGTGAGGATCGCGTCGAACTCGTCCTCGGAGACGAGGAACGCGTAGTGCTGCGCCGGGATGTCGATGTCGACGGTCGCGAAGTCCAGGGTGACTCCGTTGGCGGTCGTCACCGGCAGGAACATTCCGGCCGGTTCCCCGACCTCCAGGCCCAGGACGTGGGCGAGGAAACGGGCGGACTTCTCCCGGTCACGGGTGAGAACGATGGTGTGGTTGAACTCGACTGACACGATGGCAATGCCTCCACGGGCATCCGCGGCGCCTCCATGCCTCACCCGGCCGGTGACCGACACGCGATGCCGCGCCGAAGATCCTAGACAGCGGGGCCGACGGCTGTCGAGCCGTTAAATCCGGGGGCGGCGGGCGGCGCGCGGGCGGATGTCAGGCCGGGGCGTCGTGCCCGCCCTCGGCCGCGGCGGCCTCGTCCACGCGGCCGGCCACCCAGGCCAGGAAGTGCCCGACCGCCGCCCCGGGCAGCGCGAGCGCGGACTCACGGGGGCGTTCGAAGCTGCGCAGCGCGTCCGTGATCAGTGGCCGGAACTCCGCCTCCGCGGCGGCGACGATCCCGGCCGCCCCGCGCTTGGCGAACCAGCGGCCGGTGCGGCAGTACACCACGGAGCGGCAGCCGTTGAGCACCCGGTTGTCGGCCATGTGCCCCTCGCCCTCGGCGTGTTCCCGCACGGAGGCGCGGAGCGCGGCGAGCACGTCGGCCCGCTCCGGTGCGGCGATCACGTCCCGTGCAGGCCCGCCGAACAGCGACAGGCCTGCCTGGTGGGCGATGGAACGGTCGAGGACGTACCAGAACGCGGGCGCCTCCCCGGGGTCGTGGCTGACCCGCTCGGGCAGTGACGGTCCGGTGTTGAGGTCCATGAGGTACCCCGCCCCGCCGGACGGGCGGCCGGCGAGATCGGCCGGGTAGACGACCAGTTCCAGTCCGGCCGCGGGGCAGGCCAGGGCGGGGTGGGCCAGCGCCCCGGCCAGTTCGGGCAGGGCACGCCGGGGAAGCGAGCGGTCCACCACGACGGTCACGTCGATGTCGCTGCGTCCGTGCCGGTAGTCGCCGAGCGCGAGGGATCCGACGGCGAGGACGCTCACCAGGTGGGGGCCGCAGACAGCGCGCGTGCGGTGGACCAGCTCGTCGAGGTAGGGGCGGACCTCGCGGGGCGGGACGGGGGTACGGCTCATGGGACCGGTGTCGGCCCGCGGATCCGCGGCGCGGCGCGTCATTTCCACAGTTCGTCGCTGTCGCACACCCGCGCGCCCATGTTGCGTTCCATCATCCGCAGGGCGGCGTCCGCGAGGTCGGCGTGAATGTGGGCGACGGCGTCACGGGGGACGGTGACGTCGAGGTGGCGGATGTGCGCGTCGAGCGACGAGTACAGGATGCACTGCTCCGTGACCTGGCCGCACAGCACGAGCCGGTCGATGCCCTGCTGGTTGAGCAGATAGCCCAGTGGGGTCTCGAAGAAGACCGAGTGCCGTGCCTTGACGACGAAGAGCGAGGAGTCGTCCGGCAGCAGCGGTTCCACGAGGCGCGCGTGCGGTCCCGCCAGGGCCTTGTCGAGCAGCTCGCCGTGGTGGGAGCGCCATTCGCCGAAGTTGTCGTTGACGTAGATCACCGGCACGTCCCGGCGCCGCGCCCGTTCCAGCAGGGCGGAGACGACCGGTACGACCGACTCGGCGGACGGGATCAGACGGCCGGCGTCCGCATGGTCGTAGGTGTTGATCATGTCGATGACGATCAGCGCGGTCTTGCCCATGTCCCCCGGGTTCCACCCGCGCGGGAGGGTCAGACATGTTTGCTTGCGCGCGACCGTGACGGCCGGGAGCGGAGGCGTACGACGGCCGTCCCCGGGGGTCCGCCCGCGGGGCCCGTGTGCCGGGGCCGAGGGTCATCAGGGCCGTCCGGCCCTAGCCCGGCGGGGGTCCGCCGCCGACGATGGAGGAATGATCCACAGCGATGGCTTCCGGTCGCTCGACCGCCAGGAGTGCCTGCGCCTGCTGGCCAAGGTGCCGGTCGGTCGCGTCGTCTACACCCGGCAGGCGCTGCCCGCCGTCCTCCCCGTCAACTTCGCCCTGGACACGGACGCCTCCGTGGTGCTGTGCACCTCCGCCGCGTCCGATCTGGTCCGGGCGATCGACGGCGTCGTGGTCGCCTTCGAGGCCGACGACTTCGACGCCGGGAGCCGGTCCGGCTGGAGCGTGGTGGTCACGGGCCGGGCGGCCGTGGTGACCGACCCGGCCGAACACGAACGTCTGCTGCGGACCGGGCCCCGCTCGTGGATGCCGATGCACGACGGGGTGTTCGTCCGGGTCGAGGCCGAGATGGTCACGGGCCGGGAACTCACGGGGCTGTCCGAGCCGGGCTGAACCGGCGACCGCGTACGCGGCGCGCCCCCGGCCGGGGCCCGCGCCGGGGCCGTTCCCCCACCGCTCCACGGAGGTTGCCGTGGAGGCCGTCGGCCGCCGGGAGACCTCGCGGGCGCCCGTCGAGCGGCCCCTGGGACGGATCGGGGCGCCCCGGTCCTCCCCGCACGCCTTCCGGACCGTACGGACGCAGGGCCGCGCTCGCCGAGGCCGGGGCGACGGTCCGGCGACCGGCCGCCGGGAAGCGGCTGCCGCCGCTCGGGGTGCCGGTCGCGATGGAGGGTGGCGCGGACGTGGCGGGTGAGTCGGCCGCGTTCGGCCGCCGGGGCGAGTTCTTGCCGGTCACGGCGGGCAGCGACTGCGGGCGGGCGGTGCTGTGGTCGTCGGCGGGACCGGCACCTGCGGGTCCGGGCAGTGGTCGTTCGCGGACCGGTCGGCGCGCGGTGGGCCGCTGCCGGTGTCCCCGGCCTCGCGGTCGGGGGCGGAGCCGTGCCGGTGCGGGAGGTGGCCGGGGCCGTCGGCCGTGCGAGGGGTGCCGTACGGTACGCCTGTGACCGCCTTCAGCCCTGAGAACGCACCGGGCCGCCACGGCCCTTACGCCACCGTCGAGGCCGCGCCCCGTGAGGTGGGCCGGGTGCGTACCGAGTACTCGCCCGCGCACGACGGTGACCCCGACCCCGGGGAGATCGTCTGGACCTGGGTGCCCTACGAGGAGAACGACGGCCGGGGCAAGGACCGTCCGGTGCTCGTCGTCGCCCGGGAGGCGGCCGGGAGTTTCCTCGCCGTGCAGTTGTCGAGCAGGCGGCACGACGGGGACCGGGAGTGGGTGCCGATCGGCAGCGGGCCGTGGGACCGGTCGGGCCGCGACTCGTGGGTCGACGTGGACCGGGTGCTGCGGCTGCACGAGGAGGGCATGCGCCGGGAGGCGTGCGCGCTGGACCGGATGCGGTTCAACCTCGTGCGTCAGCGGCTGCGGGAGCGGTACGGCTGGAGCTGATCCCCGCCGGCCCGGGCGGCAGGTCCGCGAAGGTCCGCTCGAACGCGGCGCGGACCGCGCTGTCGCGGGTGCGGTCCAGGATGCCGAACACCACGTGTGCGAAGGCTCCCGCGAAGCGTCCGCCCGGCTCCAGGTGCGACCGGAACGCCGCCGCCACGTGGGCGGGGTCGTTGCGGAACACCCCGCAGCCCCAGGCGCCCAGCACGAGCCGCCGGTAGCCGTGGGCGGCCGCGGTCTCCAGCACCCGCCCGGCCCGTACCACCAGGGCGTGCGGCACCTCGTCCGCCCGCTCCGGCGCCGTGCGCAGGATCACTCCCGCGTTGGGCGCGGGCGAGGTGAGGAAACCGGCCGTGAACGGCTCGTCGAGGAGGCGTCCGCGGTCGTCGCGGAAGACCGGCACGGCGGGTGAGTGGATCACGCGGTCCGTGTAGAACGGGTCGCGGTGGGCGCGGTGGTGGTCGTAGAAGCCGGCGGCCCGCAGCAGGCAGGTGTACAGCGCGGAGGCGCGGCACAGGGCCTCCTCCTGGGCCTGGGCGCCGTTGAGGTATCCCCCGCCGGGGTTGCGGGCGGAGGCGAAGTTCAGTACGGCCACTTGGTCCGCGAGTGTGTCCGCGAGCCGCCGGGCGGCCTCCAGGCTGCTCTCGCCGGTGACCTCGAACCGGGTGCCGGCCGGCCGGAAAACCGGGAACGGGACCGGCTGCGGCCCGTACGTCCGCGTGCCGCGGGCCGCGGCCTCGATCGCCGCCGCGACGGACACCTCGTGGCCGCCGGGTGCGCGGTAGGCGCCCGCCGCCACGATTTGCTCGGTCTCGCGGGCGATGCCGCGCAGGCGCGCGCTCACGGCGCCACCCCCGTAGCCGCCGTGACCACGCGCCGCGCGGTCTCGCTCGTCGTGCTCATGCAGGCATCCTGAGCGATGCTGGTGAAGCGGCGCAACGGAGTTTCCGCCTCCCAAAAGGCCCGGGAAACGGGCGGGAAACCGCCCGGGAACAGGCCGGACGAAAGGATGACCGAACCGGAACGCCCCGCCAGGCACCCTTGTGCCCGCCGACGCGAAGGTTTTGGGTGGACGGGTTGACGCCGGCCGGGAGCGGAGAGGCTCCGGGCCGGTGACATGGTGGAATCTCAGGAGGATCCCGACATGTCCGATTCGGCAGGCGGCTGTGTGGAGCCGCGTACCGCCGTCACAGAAGCCGAGGTGGAAGCCCTGGTACGGGGCATCTGCTTCAAGACCGGACCGCCGCGCCGCCTCGGGGTCGAGGTGGAATGGCTCGTCCACGAGCTGCGGGACCCGCGGCTCCCCGTGTCACCCGAACGACTCGAAGCGGCCTACGCCGCTCTGCGGACCGTGCCCCTGAGGTCGGCGCTCACCGTCGAGCCCGGCGGCCAGCTGGAGCTGAGCTCGCCGCCCGCCGCCTCCCTGATGGAGTGCGTCGGTACCGTCTCCGCCGACCTCGACGCCGTCCGCGCGGTACTGCGCGAGGACGATCTGGTCCTCGCCGGCCTCGGCCACGACCCCTGGCACACCCCCCGCCGGTTCCTGCGCGAACCGCGGTACGACGCCATGGAGGCCTGTCTCGACCGCGCCGGCCCCGCCGGCCGGGCCATGATGCGCGCCACCGCCTCCGTGCAGGTGTGCGTGGACGCCGGGTACGAGGAGCCCGGCCCGCTCGGCCATGTGCGGCGCTGGTGGCTGGCGCACCAGCTCGGCGCGGTCCTGGTCGCCGCGTTCGCCAACTCCCCGATCGCCGACGGCCGGCCGACCGGCTGGCTGTCCACGCGGCAGCTCCGCTGGACGCAGATCGGCACCGGCCGGGCGGGCGCCCCCGTCCTGGACGCCGACCCGCGCGGCGCCTGGGCCCGGCACGTCCTGGACTCACCGGTGATGTGCGTACGGCGTGACGGCGGGCCGTGGGAGGTGCCCCGGGAGCTCGCCTTCCGGGAGTGGATCAGGTCCGGCACGCCCGGCCCGCCGACCCGGGAGGATCTCGACTACCACGTCACGACCCTGTTCCCGCCGGTGAGACCGCGCGGCCATCTGGAGCTGCGCATGATCGACGCGCAGCCCGGTGACGACGGCTGGATCGTGCCGCTGGCCGTGGTCACGGCGCTGTTCGACGACCCGGAGGCCGCCGAGACCGCCTACCGGGCGGTGAAGCCGCTGGCCGAGCGGGCGCACGGCATGCCCGCGCCGCACAATCCGCTCTGGCGGGACGCGGCCCGGGTCGGCCTGGCCGACCCGGAGCTGCGCGAGGTGGCCGCCGGCTGTTTCGCGGCGGCGCTGCGCGCCCTGCCCCGGCTCGGTGCCACCACCGAGGTGGTCGACGCGGTCGAGGCGTACCGGGACCGGTACGTCGCCCGGGGCCGCTGCCCGGCCGACGACTCGCTCGACGAGCTGCGTGCGACGGCCCACGGCGCGCGCCCCCGCCCCACGCACCCGCACGGGAAGGACACCCCCTCATGACCGACCCCGCCCTCGACGCCGAAGCCCTGCGCGAGCGCGCGGTCGCCTCGCTGATCACCGCACGGGACCGCACCACGCTGCTCACCAGCTGCGTCGACGGGCCCGACCTGACCGCCCAGCACTCGCCGCTGATGTCGCCGCTGGTGTGGGACCTCGCCCACATCGGCAACCAGGAGGAGCAGTGGCTGCTGCGGGCCGTCGCCGGCCACGAGGCGATACGGCCCGAGATCGACACCCTGTACGACGCCTTCGAGCACCCGCGCGCCGAACGCCCGAAGCTGCCGCTGCTGCCGCCGGAGGAGGCCCGCCGGTACGCGGCCGACGTGCGCGGCCGGGCGCTGGACGTGCTGGAGAGGGCCGCGTTCCACGGGACGCGGCTGACCGAGGCGGGCTTCGCCTTCGGGATGATCGCGCAGCACGAACAGCAGCACGACGAGACCATGCTGATCACCCATCAGCTCCGCAGGGGACCGCAGGTCCTGACCGCCCCGGACCCGGAGCCGGTGCCGCTGTTCACGGGCCCGGCCGAAGTCCTGGTTCCGGGCGGCCCGTTCACCATGGGCACCTCGGACGAGCCGTGGGCGCTGGACAACGAACGGCCCGCGCACCGGCGCGAGGTGGCACCCTTCCGCATCGACACCACTCCGGTGACGAACGCCGCGTACCGGGCGTTCATCGAGGACGGCGGCTACGACGAGCCCCGCTGGTGGACGGCCGAGGGCTGGGCGCACATCCGCCGCAACTCCCTCACCGCGCCGCTGTTCTGGCGCCGGGACGGCAAGCAGTGGCTGCGGCGCCGGTTCGGTGTCACCGAGGTGGTGCCGCCCGACGAGCCGGTGCTGCACGTGTGCTGGTACGAGGCCGACGCCTACGCCCGCTGGGCCGGACGCCGGCTGCCCACCGAGGCCGAGTGGGAGAAGGCGGCCCGGTACGACCCGGCCGGCGACCGCTCGATGCGCTACCCGTGGGGCGACGCCGAGCCCGCGCCCGAGCACGCCAACCTCGGCCAGCGGCATCTGCGCCCGGCGCCCGCCGGGAGCTACCCGGCCGGCGAGTCGCCGCTCGGGGTACGGCAGTTGATCGGCGACGTGTGGGAGTGGACGGCGAGCGACTTCCTGCCGTACCCGGGGTTCAGGGCGTTCCCGTACAAGGAGTACTCGGAGGTGTTCTTCGGGCCGGAGTACAAGGTGCTGCGCGGCGGTTCGTTCGCCGTGGACCCGGTGGCCTGCCGGGGCACGTTCCGCAACTGGGACCTGCCGATCCGGCGGCAGATCTTCTCCGGGTTCCGCACGGCGCGCTCGGAGGACGTCTGATGTGCCGTCACGTGGCGTACGTGGGGCCCGAGGAGCCGCTGGACGAGCTGCTCGTGAAGCCGCCGCACGGTCTGTACCGGCAGTCCTGGGCGCCCCGGCGGCAGCGGTACGGCACGGTCAACGCCGACGGCTTCGGCGTGGGCTGGTACGCGCAGGGCGATCCGGTGCCGGCCCGGTACCGGCGGGCCGGACCGATATGGGCGGACCTGTCGTTCGCGGATCTCGCCCGTGTCGTACGGACCCGGGCGCTGCTCGCGGCCGTACGGGACGCGACCCTGTCGGGTGCCGACGCGGAGGCCGCGGCGGCGCCGTTCGCCGCCGGGACCTGGCTGTTCAGCCACAACGGGGCGGTGCCGGGCTGGCCGGGCCCGCTCGCGCCGCTGGTGGCGTCCCTGTCCGCCGAGGACGTGCTGTCGCTGGAGGCCCGCAACGACTCCGCGTTCGTGTGGGCGCTGGTGCTCGCCCGGCTGCGGGCCGGCGACGAGGAGGGGCAGGCACTGGCCGACACGGTCCTGGAGGTCGCCGCGGCGGCCCCCGGCGCCCGGCTCAACCTGCTGCTCACCAACGGCGACACCGTCACGGCGACCGCCTGGGGCGACACGCTGTGGTACCTCACCCGGGCCGGCGGCGGCACCGTCGTGGCCTCCGAGCCCTACGACGACGATCCGCACTGGCGTGAGGTCCCCGACCGCACCCTGCTCGCGGCGAGCCGTACGGACGTCCTGCTGACCCCGCTCAAGGAGCCCCTCACGTGAGTCCGTTCCACCTCACCCGCACCCTGCCCGAGGACACCACCGACGCCGCCCTGCGCGCCGACGTCCGCGAGGGCCTGACCGGCAGCCCCAAGACGCTGCCGCCCAAGTGGTTCTACGACGCGCGGGGCAGCGAACTCTTCGAGGAGATCACCGCACTGCCCGAGTACTACCCGACCCGCGCCGAACGCGAGATCCTGCGCGCCCGCGCCGGTGAGATCGCCGCGGCGTCCGGTGCCCGCACCCTGGTCGAACTGGGCTCCGGCTCCTCGGAGAAGACACGGCACCTGATCGACGCCCTGACCGGGCTGCACACCTATGTCCCCGTCGACGTCAGCGAGAGCGCCCTCACGCTCGCCGGGCGGGCGCTGGCCGCCGAGCGGCCGGGACTGGACGTGCACGCGCTGATCGCCGACTTCACCGCCCGGCTGACCCTGCCCGACACGCCGGGGCCGCGGCTGGTGGCGTTCCTCGGCGGCACCATCGGCAATCTGCTGCCGGCCGAGCGCGCCGCGTTCCTCGCCTCCGTCCGCGCCCTGCTCGACCCGGGCGACGCCCTGCTGCTGGGCACGGACCTGGTGAAGGACGAGCGGGTGCTGGTCCGGGCCTACGACGACGCGGCCGGTGTGACGGCCGCGTTCAACAAGAACGTCCTGACCGTCATCAACCGGGAGCTGGGCGCCGACTTCGACCCGGGCGCCTTCGACCATGTGGCGCTGTGGGACGCCGGGCACGAGTGGATCGAGATGCGGCTGCGCTCCCGTACCGCGCAGACGGTGAAGATCCCCTCACTGGGACTCGTCGTGGACTTCGCGGCGGGTGAGGAACTGCGCACCGAGGTGTCGGCGAAGTTCCGTCAGGACGGAGTGCGCGAGGAACTGTCGGCCGCCGGGCTGGAGCCGGCCCGGTGGTGGACGGACGGGGAGGCGCGGTTCGCGCTGTCGCTGAGCGTCGCGCGCTGACGGGAGCGCCGCCGGGCCGCGCGTCGCCCCAGGGGCGTCGTCGGGATCTTGCCGGGGTCGCGCGGTCCGGCACCGCTCCCCCACGCTCGGCTTCCCCCGCTCGGCTTCGCTCGAGCGGGGGGGACCCCATGCACGGGAGGGGCCCCCGCCACCGGACCCCGCTCGGCCCAGCCGCAGGACACCGCTCACCGGAGCCGGCCTGATCCAGACGACACCCCCTAATCGAAGGCCAGGGCCTCGGTGATGCGGCGCGCGGCGCGCTCGGCCTCGGTGACCGGGTCGGACCCGGTGAGCACCTTGGTCATGTACTCCTTGATCGGGTTGTCCGCCTCGACCGCGCTCCACTGGGGTGTGATGGGGGTCGCCCGGCCCTGTGCGGCTCCGGCCGCCATGGCCGCGACCCCCTCCTCCCCCTTCACCGACTCGGCGAGTCCGGCCTTGTTGGGGACGTAGTTCATCGTGCGGGCCAGGTCGGTGTTCCACTTCGCGCCGGTGAGCGCGGCGACGACCTCGATGGCGCCCTCCCTGCTGTCGGTCTTGGCCGGGATCACGAGGTCGGAGCCACCGGTGAAGACGGCGCCGGGCTTGTCGGCGTCCTTGCCGGGGACGGGGAAGTAGCCCAGCTCGTCCTCGAGTTCCGGGTTCTGCTTGAGGATGGCGCTCGCCAGCCCCGGTACGGCCACGATCTGGGCGACCTTGCCCTCGGCGAACACGCCCGCCTGCGGCGGGTGTTCCTCGTCGGCGTCGACCGGCCCGTCGCCGAGTGCCTGGAGCCGGCGGTAGAACTCCATGCCCCGCAGCGCCTCCGGGCTGTCCAGCGCGCCGCGCCAGACGCCGTCCCGCTCCTTGGCGAGGTCTCCTCCCTCCTCCCAGATGAAGCCGGCGAGCGTGTACCAGTCCTGTCCGGCGAGGTAGATGCCCTGGTTGCCGCCGGTGTCGAGCTCCTCGGTGAGGGTGAGCCACTCGTCGCGGGTCTTCGGCGGGGCGGTGATGCCGGCCTGCCGGAAGAGGTCCTTGCGGTAGATGACGACGCGGTTGGCCGCGTACCAGGGGATGCCGTACTGCTGGGAGCCCCACTGGCCGGGTTCGGCGAGACCGGGCAGCCAGTCCTCCCGGTCCCAGTCGCGCATGGACTCCAGGGTGAGGTCGAGCAGTCCGTCGCCCTCCGCGTACGCGGCGACCTGGGTGTTGCCGACCTCGATGACGTCGGGGCCGTCCTCCCCGCCCGTCTCCAGTGCCTTCTGCACCTTCTCGCCGATGCCGGTCCATTCCTGGATGCGGATGTCGAGGTCGAGGTCGGGGTGCTCGCGCTCGAACTCCTCGGTGAAGCGGTCCAGGTACTCCTGCGAGGCGCTGTGCCGCATCAGCCACACGGTGACCGTGCTCCGTTCGGCATCGCCGGGCATCAGCCCACAGCCGCTGAGCAGGGAGGCGGACACACAGACAAGGGCGAGCAGACGGCGTTTCACGAGGGGTCCTGTTTCTGTCTGACGGACAGGGCGGGTCCCGACGTGGGGGGCGAGCGGAGCTCGGGCGGGTCCCCAGCATCTTGGTATGGACCAATGCTCAGGTCAAGCCGTCAGGCGAACGGGGCCGACGCCTCGCGCTCCGCGGCGGTGTGGGGCACGGTGGAGTGAGGCGAGAGGAGCACTTGTATGTCGAATCACACCTACCGGGTCACGGAGATCGTCGGCACCTCGCCCGACGGCGTCGACCAGGCCGTACGCAACGGCATCGAACGCGCCTCGCAGACCCTGCGCAATCTGGACTGGTTCGAGGTGACCCAGGTGCGCGGCCAGATCGAGAACGGGCAGGTCGCACACTGGCAGGTGGGCCTGAAGGTCGGCTTCCGGCTGGAGGGGGCGGACTGAGCCCGAGTCCGGGCCCGGGCGGGGTCAGGTCCGGCCTTCGCGCTCCTGCGCGTCCTCCAGCTCGCCGGACGGGGCCGTCCAGCGGGCCTGTACGACGGTGAAGCCGGCCCGGCGGGCGTCCAGGCAGACCAGCTCGTCGTCGTCCACGAACACGCGGACGTCCCGGGTGCGGGCGAGGCGGCGCAGGACCGCCAGCTTGGTGTGGCGGGCCGGCCGGCGGTCGGCGTTGCCGCGCATGTGCACGTCCCCCTCGGGCAGTTCCTGGGCGGCGAGCCAGTCCAGCGTGTCGCGGCGGCAGCGCTCGGGGCGTCCGGTGAGGTAGACGATCTCGCACTCCCGCGCGCTCTTCCGGACCAGCGCGATGCCCTCGGCGAGCGGGGGGTCCTGCGGCGCGGCGGCGAAGAAGGCGTCCCAGTCACGGGGCCTGCGCTCCAGGAAGCGCTGCCGGTGCGCGGTGTCGGCGAGGGTGTTGTCGAGGTCGAACACGGCCAGCGGCAACTTGTTGCGATCGGTCACACGCCCGAGCCTAGACGCACGTACGTGCCCATGTGCGTGTCGCACCACCCACCACCACAGCCGCGGGCAGTGATACCGCCGTAGCTGCGGGCAGTCGTGCCTCCCCCAGTTCCTCAAAGGCCTGGGAGGTGCTCCCAGGGCGGTGGGGGTACCTCCCGCTCATGGGGGTCCCTCCCGCTCGAGCGAAGCCGAGAGTGGGGGAGGCACCCGGCAAGCGCCGGTGAGCGGTGTCGGTGCGGGCGGGAGGTGTCGCGCAGCCCGGTGCTCACGGGTGCCGTCGCGCCCACCCGTGCCGCCCTGCGGCACGACTGCCCGCGGAGAGCGAGCGGGTGCGCGGCCGCACGCGGAGGGTGGGGAGGCCAGTCGCGGTGGGTGGGGGGCGCGTGGCGGCGCGCCGGTGGTTGTCGCACCGGCGCGCCGCTGGGAGGGGGTGGGGTCACTCGCCGCGGCCCCGCTTGGGGACGTCACGGCCGCGGCGGCCGGACTTCTCGTCCATCTCCGTCTCGGCCTCGATGCGCTCCTTGCGGACCCGGCCGCGGACGGTCTCGTCAGCGGTCTTCTCCTCCGTGGTCATCCGGACCCGCTCGACCGGCACCGCCTCGGTCTCCACGACCGGGCGCTCCTCGTACAGCGTGACCTCGTGCTCGTCCTCCTTGAAGGCCGGGCCCGACATGGCATCGCCGCGGTTGGCGTCCGTGATCGGCTCACGCTCCACGCGGACTTCCTCGTGGCGCACCGGCACGGTCTGCTGGACCTCCTCCGTGACCACGTACTTGCGCAGCCTGGCCCGTCCGGCCTCGTGCCGCTCGACACCGACGCGCATGTGCTCCTCGGAGCGGGTCATGGCGTCGTCGCCGCGCCCTCGGGTCCGGGCCTCGCTCCGGCGGCCCGCGGTGCCCGCGGTTCCGGCCGCACCGGCCGCACCGGTCGTACCGGCCGCACCCGGCGCCGTCCGGGAGGCGTCGCCCCGACGGCCGGCCATGCCCGCCGCACCGGCCGCGCCGGCCGCTCCCGCCGTACCGGCGGTGCCCATACCAGGAGCCCGGTCGCGTTCGCCGGGCTCGGCCAGCACCGAGTCCCAGTCGATGCCGTAGTAGTCGTACAGACGGTGTTCCTCTTCCACCGACAGGTGGCCGCCCGCGTCGATGTCGACGTTGGGCGCGTCCTTGATCTTGTCCTTGCGGTAGGGGACCTCGAGGTGGTCCTTCACCAGGGCGGCGTCACGGATGGGGATGAACGACTCCTTGGAGCCGAACATGCCCGTTTTGACGGTCACCCACTCGGGGCGTCCGCTGGCGTCGTCCAGGAAGACGTGCTTCGCGTCGCCTACCTTGTTCCCGTCCCCGTCGTAGACGGGATGATCCAGCAGGATCGAGATCTCTTCGCGGGTGATCATCTTCCATCACCCTCCTTTCGAAGGTCGCCCCTCACGGGTTCTCCCGGATCGCCCACCGAAAACGGTACAAAAGCGATAAAAGGTGCTTAATTTTCCACAGTGCTCACCCGGGGCGACCGCCCTCGTGTCCCGCCACCGCCTCCGGCTGCGCCGCGCGCGCCAGGGCCCGGCGGTCGAGGTGGCTCCCCGGCGGGATGGGAGCCCGCACTTCGACCTCGGCGACCACGCCACGGGCCGACGCCACGCGCCACAGCGAGGCGAGGAGCGTGTCGTCGCCGACGAAGGCCGGCGCGGTGGCCGGGGTTCCGCGCACGCTCCGGTAGCTGATGCGCACCGGCTGCACCGGCACCCGGGCGTCCAGCGCCGCCTGGAAGACCGCGCGGCGGAAGTGCCCCCGGGCCAGGCCGCACCAGGTGCTGCCCTCCGGGAACGCCGCGACCGCCGCGCCGCCGCGCAGAATCCCGGCGAGCGCGGTGACCGTGCCGGGCAGGGCGCGCAGCCGGTCACGGTCGATGAACAGCACGCCGCCGCGCGCCGCCAGCGCCCCCGCCACGGGCCAGCGCCGTACCTCGGCCTTGGCCAGCATCCTGGCCGGACGGACCGCCGCGAGCAGCGGCACGTCCAGCCAGGAGATGTGGTTGGCGACGAGCAGCAGTCCGCCCGTGGGCACGGCGGTCCCGGCGATACGGACCCGGACCCCGGCGGCCCGCACGATCCACCGGCACCACCGGCGCACCGCGCCGGCCGGGATCCGCCGCCCGAGCGGGAGCAGCGCGATCCCGGCGAGGACCAGCAGGCCCACCGCCGCCAGCCGCAGCACCGCCAGCGGTACGGCCGCCGCGGACGCCGTCGGTTCCACACAGCCCCGCGGGGTGCAGGGCGCGCTCGGCAGCCAGACGCTCATCAGGCGGGGACGAGGGAGAGGAAGTGCCGCAGATAGCGGGGGTTGACCCGGTTCATCGGCAGCAGCACGTAGAGGTCGGCGACACCGAAGTCCACGTCGTGCGCGGGCTCGCCGCAGACCCAGGCGCCGAGCCGGAGGTAACCGCGCAGCAGGGCGGGCAGCTCACCGGGGGCGGCGGGTGCCGAGGTCCTCGGCACCCAGGGCAGCAGCGGGCGTACCCGGTACTCCTCCGGCGCGAGGTGCCCCGCCCGCACCCGGTCCCAGGTGGCGGAGGCGAGCGCGCCGCCGTCGGCGAGGGGGACGGAGCAGCAGCCTGCCAGCCAGGCGTGGCCGCGGTCGGTCATGTAGCGGGCGATGCCGGCCCAGATGAGCCCGATGACCGCCCCGTCACGGTGGTCGGGGTGCACACAGGAACGGCCGACCTCGACGAGGGACGGCCGTATGGCGTCGAGGGCCGACAAGTCGAACTCCCCCTCCGCGTACAGCCGTCCGGCGATCCCGGCGCGCTCCGGCGGCAGCAGCCGGTAGGTGCCGACGACCTGCCCGCTCACCTCCTCCCGCACCAGCAGGTGGTCGCAGTACGCGTCGAACGGATCGACGTCCAGCCCCGGCTGCGAGCCGGACAGCAGGGCGCCCATCTCCCCCGCGAAGACGTCGTACCGCAACCGCTGAGCGGCACGCACGTCCTCCTCGTCACGGGCGAGGGTGACGGTGTAGCGGGAGGGTGCGGTGGGCTTCGGGGGGTGGTCGACGGTCAGCACGCCGGTCATGGCTCTCTCCTGATCACGCGCCGGAGCGGGGGTGGGGACACCCCTGTTCTCCCGACCGGGGTTGGCGTGTACGTGACCGGAGCCGGGAGTACGGATGTGGAGATGCTGAATGCCAGGAACGAAAAGCGAGACGGGGCCAGGAAGAGCACCTCTCCTGACCCCGCCCGTCCGCACCTTCTCGGCGAACGTTCACTGAAGCGCCCCGACAGGGGCGCGGGGCTGTACCGATACGCGGCCGCGCCGCGTGGGCGCGATCGACCACGACGCGGCCGCACCCCGGCAACCGGCGTACCGAAGCGGCGCTACCGCTTGCTCACCTTGCGAGTGGCCCGCAACCACTCCTTGTTCATCCCGGTGATGGAGGTGAGCGGAATGCCCTTCGGGCAAGCGGTCGCGCACTCGCCGGCCAGCGTGCACCCCCCGAATCCCTCCTCGTCCATCTGCGCCACCATGTCCAGCACCCGCGTCTCCCGCTCGGGCGCCCCCTGCGGCAGCACATTGAGATGATTGACCTTCGCGGAGGTGAACAGCATCGCCGCCCCGTTGGGGCACGCCGCGACACACGCCCCGCACCCGATGCACTCCGCGTGCTCGAAGGCGAGATCCGCGTCCGGCTTCGGCACCGCCGTCGCATGGGCCTCCGGCGCGGCGCCCGTGGGCGCCGTGATGTAGCCACCGGCCTGGATGATCCGGTCGAAGGCGGACCGGTCGACCACCAGGTCCTTCACGACCGGGAAGGCGGACGCCCGCCACGGCTCGACGTCGATGGTGTCGCCGTCCTCGAAGGACCGCATGTGCAGCTGGCAGGTGGTGGTGCGCTCGGGCCCGTGGGCGTCGCCGTTGATGACGAGCGAGCAGGCGCCGCAGATGCCCTCGCGGCAGTCGTGGTCGAAGGCGACCGGGTCCTCGCCCTTGAGGATGAGCTCCTCGTTGAGGGTGTCGAGCATCTCCAGGAAGGACATGTCGGGTGAGATGCCGTCCACCTCGTACGTGGACATGGCGCCGTCGGCGTCGGCGTTCTTCTGCCGCCAGACGCGCAGGTTGAGCTTCATGCGTAGCTCCGCTGGGTGGGGTGGACGTACTCGAAGACCAGGTCTTCCTTGTGCAGGACCGGAGCCTCGCCGGTGCCGGTGAACTCCCAGGCGGCGGCGTAGGAGAACTCCTCGTCCCGGCGCGCGGCCTCGCCGTCGGGGGTCTGGGACTCCTCGCGGAAGTGGCCGCCGCAGGACTCGGAGCGGTGCAGCGCGTCGAGGCACATCAGCTCGGCGAGCTCCAGGTAGTCGACGATGCGGTTGGCCTTCTCCAGCGACTGGTTGAACTCCTCGCCGGTGCCGGGGACCTTGATGCGCCGCCAGAACTCCTCGCGGATCTGCGGGATCCGCTCCAGCGCCTTGCGCAGCCCGGAGTCGGTGCGGGCCATCCCGCAGAACTCCCACATGAGTTCGCCGACCTCGCGGTGGAAGGAGTCGGGGGTGCGGTCGCCGTCGACGGACAGCAGCAGGTTGAGCCGGTCCTCGGTCTCGGCCAGCACCTCCTGCACCGCCGGGTGTTCGTCGGTGACCTCCCCCTGGTGGGGGTTGCGGGCCAGGTAGTCGTTGACGGTCGCCGGGAGGACGAAGTAGCCGTCGGCCAGGCCCTGCATCAGCGCGGAGGCGCCGAGCCGGTTGGCGCCGTGGTCGGAGAAGTTGGCCTCGCCGACGGCGAACAGGCCGGGGATCGTGGTCTGGAGGTCGTAGTCGACCCACAGTCCGCCCATCGTGTAGTGCACGGCGGGGTAGATCCGCATGGGCACCTTGTACGGATCCTCGTCGGTGATCCGCTGGTACATGTCGAAGAGGTTGCCGTACTTGGCCTCGACGGCCTTCCGGCCCATCCGCTTGATGGCGTCGGCGAAGTCGAGGTAGACGCCCTGGCCGCCGGGGCCCACTCCCCTGCCCTCGTCGCACACGTTCTTCGCGGCGCGGGAGGCGATGTCGCGGGGGACGAGGTTGCCGAAGGAGGGGTAGACGCGCTCCAGGTAGTAGTCGCGCTCGTCCTCGGGGATCTGGTGGGCCGGGCGGGTGTCGCCCTTGGCCTTGGGCACCCAGATCCGGCCGTCGTTGCGCAGCGACTCGCTCATCAGCGTCAGCTTGGACTGGTGGTCGCCGGTGCGCGGGATGCAGGTGGGGTGGATCTGGGTGAAGCAGGGGTTGGCGAAGTAGGCGCCGCGCCGGTGCGCCCGCCACACGGCGGTCGCGTTGGAGTTCATGGCGTTGGTCGACAGGTAGAAGACGTTGCCGTAGCCACCGCTCGCCAGGACCACCGCGTCCGCGAAGTACGTGTCGATCTTCCCGGTGATCAGGTCCCGGGCGACGATGCCGCGGGCCCGGCCGTCGACGACGATCAGGTCGAGCATCTCGGTGCGCGGGTGCATCTCGACGTTGCCGGCGGCGATCTGCCTGCTGAGCGCCTGGTAGGCGCCGAGGAGGAGCTGCTGGCCCGTCTGGCCGCGGGCGTAGAAGGTGCGGGAGACCTGGACGCCGCCGAAGGAGCGGGTGTCGAGCAGTCCGCCGTACTCGCGGGCGAAGGGCACGCCCTGGGCCACGCACTGGTCGATGATCTCCACGGAGATCTGTGCGAGACGGTGCACGTTGGACTCGCGGGAGCGGAAGTCGCCGCCCTTGACGGTGTCGTAGAACAGCCGGTGGACCGAGTCGCCGTCGTTGCGGTAGTTCTTGGCCGCGTTGATGCCGCCCTGCGCGGCGATGGAGTGGGCGCGGCGCGGGGAGTCCTGGTAGCAGAACTGGACGACGCGGTAGCCCTGTTCGGCGAGGGTGGCGCCGGCGGAGCCGCCCGCGAGGCCGGTGCCGACGACGATGACGGTCTTGCCGCGCCGGTTGGCGGGGTTGACCAGCTTGGCCTCGAAGCGGCGCTTGTCCCACCGCTCGTGGACCGGTCCCGCGGGGGCCTTGGTGTCGGTGACCGGCTCGCCGGTCGCGTACTCGGTGTAGGAAGTCATGGTCAGCTCACCACTCCGGTCATGACGCCCACGGGTACGGCGAGGAAGCCGGCCGTGAGCAGCAGCGCGAGGGCATTGGCGGTGGTCTTGAGGGCGTGGTCGCGGGTGCGGCTGCCGACGCCGAGGGTCTGGGCGGCGCTCCAGAAGCCGTGCCGGACGTGCAGGCCGACGGCGAGCATCGCGACGATGTAGATGACGTTGCCGTACCAGGTGGAGAAGGTGTCCACGACGTTCTGGTAGGGCTTGCCGGTCTCGAAGCCGCCGGAGTGCACGGTGCCGGTGGTCAGGTCGAGGAGGTGCCAGACGATGAACAGGGCGAGGATGATGCCGCCCCAGCGCATGGTGCGCGTGGCGTAGCTCGCCCGCGCCTTCTTGTGCACGTACTTGCTGGGGCGCGCCTTGATGTCCCGGCGGCTGAGCTGGTAGGCGGAGACGGCGTGGGCGATCACGGCGACGACGAGGACGACGCGGATGATCCACAGCGTCCACTCGTAGTGCATGAACGGTTCGCCGACGGTGCGCAGCCAGTGGGCGTAGTGGTTGAACTCGCCCGCACCGAAGAAGATCTTCAGGTTCCCGATCATGTGGGCGACCAGGTAGAGCAGCATGACGATGCCGCTGACCGCCATCACCGTCTTCTTGCCGACGGTCGAGTCCCACACGGTGCGTGCCATGGACGGCCGTCGGTCCGTCCGCGTTGCCAGAGCCATGTCACCAGACGCTAGGGCCGGAGGGCCTCATCGGTCCAAGACATGGTGCGGCTCGTTTCGATAGAGCCAGCCTATGATGAGGCCATGCAGTTCCAGCAGCTCCAGTACTTCGTGACCGTCGCCGAGACCCGGCACTTCACCCGGGCCGCGGAACTGGTCCACGTCGCGCAGCCGTCACTGTCGCAGCAGATCAAGGCGCTGGAGCGGGAGCTGGGGGCGGATCTGTTCCGGCGGGCGCGCGGGAACATCACGCTGACCGACGCGGGCGAGGCGCTGCTGCCGCTGGCCCGGCGGATCCTCGCCGACGCGGACACCGCCCGGCACGAGGTGCAGGAGGTGGCGCAGCTGCGCAGCGGGCGGGTGCGGCTGGGGGCGACGCCGAGCCTGTGCACCGGGCTGCTGCCGGACGTGCTGCGCGCCTTCCACGACCGGTATCCGGGCGTACGGCTGTTGATCGAGGAGGGTGGTTCGCACGATCTGGTACGGGAGCTGGCGCGGGGTGCGCTGGATCTCGCCCTGGTGGTGCTGCCGCTGCCGACGCCCTCCCCCGCGCTCACCACGGTGGAGCTGCTGCGCGAGGACCTGGTGGTCGTCTCCTCCCCGGACGTCCCGCGGCCGGGACGGGGCCGGCGCACCGTGCGCGTCGCCGATCTGGAGGGCGAACGGCTGGTGATGTTCCGGCACGGCTACGACCTGCGCGAGCTGACCGTGGCGGCGTGCCGGGCGGAGGGGTTCGAGCCGGAGTTCGCGGTGGAGGGCGGGGAGATGGACGCGGTGCTGGGGTTCGTGCGGGCGGGGCTGGGGGTGGCGGTGGTGCCGCGGATGGTGGCGGCGCGGTCGGGGCACGGGCTGCGGGTCACTCCGCTGGCGCGGCCGGGACTGTACCGGGCCATCGCCCTGGCCCATCGCAGTGATGTGGCCCCGCCCCGTGCGGCCCGCGAGCTGCAGCGGATGCTGCTGGAACGCTGACGCGGGTGTGTGGGCGTGGGTTTTCTCGCCCCCGCCGCCCCTTCCCGTCCCGTCCCGGGGGGGGGGGGGGGGGGGGGGAACCCACCCCCCCCCCCCCCCCCCCCCCCCCCGGCAGAAGGGAAAAACAGC
>NZ_JBVJKE010000012.1:143064-308867 GCF_055585405.1 Streptomyces sp. NPDC053426
CCCCCTCCCCTTCCCGTCCTTGGGGGCTTCGCCCCCAGACCCCCTTCGCGCAGTTCCCCGCGCCCCCTCAGGGGCGCGGGGCCGACACATGTGCGGCTCCGCCGGGTGGGCGCGACCAGCCGCAGCCGCCGTGCGCCCCGAGCCACTGGGCGGCTAGCCCGTCGCGTCGACGAGCGCCAGCTCGTGCAGCCGCTCCGGCGGGCCCGGGCGGGCGTAGTACCAGCCCTGGGCCGTGTCGCAGCCGAGGACGCGGAGCTGTTCGGCCTGGGCCCCCGTCTCCACTCCCTCCACCGTGACCGCGAGGTCAAGGCTGTGGGCCAGGGAGACGATCCCCTCGACGATCTTCAGATCGACGGGATCCGCCGGGAACTGCTGCATGCTCTGGGTGAAGGAACGGTCCAGCTTCAGGACGCTCACCGGGAGCCGGCGCAGGTTGGCCAGGTTGGAGTAGCCGGTGCCGAAGTCGTCCAGCGCGATGTCGACGCCCATCTCCGCCAGCCGGCGCAGCGGCTTCAGCAGGTCGTCGTCCGCGCCGATCAGCGCCGACTCGGTCACCTCCAGGCACAGCGCGTCCGGCGCCATCCCCGTGCGCTCCAGGATCTCCACCGTGTCCTGGACCAGCCCGGGGTGCGTGAGCTGACAGGGCGACAGGTTCACGTTGATGCGCAGCGGGCCGAGCGCCTCACCCCCGTGCCGGTCCCGCCACTCACGTGCCTGGCGCACCGACTGCTCCAGCACCCAGCGGCCCAGCGGGACGATCAGCCCCGTGTGCTCGGCGAGCGGGATGAACCGGTCCGGGGACAGCACCCCGTGCTGCGGGTGCAGCCAGCGCACCAGCGCCTCCGCGCCCCGCACACTGCCGTCGCCGAGGTGCACCAGCGGCTGGTACTCGATGAAGAACTCGCCCCGGTCCAGGGCCGTCGGCAGCGCCGTGGTGAGCCCGTGCCGGGTGATGGCGCGGGCGTCCGCCTCCGGGTCGGCGAGCTCGAACCGGTTGCCGCCCGCCGACTTGGCCCGGTACATGGTGATGTCGGCGCTGCGCAGTACCTCCGCAGCGCTGCGTTCCCCGGCCGGTCCCTCGACGATGCCGATGCTGCCGCGCACGGTCAGCTCCCGGCCGTCGACGCTGATCGGGGCGAGCAGCGCGTTCATGATGCGGGCGGCGAGTTCGTCGACGGTGCGCTCGGTGTGGGGGCCGGTGGTCAGCGCCACGAACTCGTCGCCGCCGAGCCGGGCCACCATCTCGCCGGACGCGGTGGCGCAGGCCTGCAGCCGGTCGGCGACCTCGACGAGCAGCCGGTCGCCGGCCGCGTGCCCGAGACTGTCGTTGACGGTCTTGAAGCCGTCCAGGTCGAGGTAGCACAGCCCGAACCGCTGGCCCTCGCCGGCGCCGAGCGCCTTCTCCAGCCGCTCGAAGAAGAACGCCCGGTTGGGCAGCCCGGTGAGCGCGTCGTGGGTGGCCTCGTACCGCAGCCGGAGGTTGAGCAGCCGCCGCTCGGTGGTGTCCTCCATGAGGGCGAGCTGGTACTGCGGGGCGCCGTCGGCGTCGCGCAGCAGGGACACCGTCAGATTGGTCCACAGGACCGTTCCGTCCGGGCGGTAGAACGCCTTTTCGAGGTGGTAGTGCTCGCGCTCACCGCTCACCAGCTCGTCGTAGAGCCGCCACGTCTGCGGGGCGTCGTCGGGGTGGACCCACTCCTTGACGTTGCGGCCGCGCAGGGTCTGCTCGGACAGGCCGAACATGCGCCGCAGCGCGCCGTTGACCTGGAGGATGTTGCCCTCCAGGTCGGCGATGCCGATCCCTATGGCCGCGCCCTCGAACACCGCGCGGAAGCGGGCCTCGGTGGCGTGCAGCGCCTGCGCGACCACGCCCTGGGCCTCCAGCGCGGCCCGCGCGACGGCCTCCTGCTCGGCCAGCGTCCGCTCGCGCAGCGCCTGCGCGAACCCGGCGGCCATGGCGTGCTGGAGCCTCGCGGAGCGCGCCCGCAGGTCCTCCCGGTCGCCGTCCTCGCCGCAGTACAGGACGAGATAGGCGTCCACGCAGTCCAGGGTCCGGCTGAGCGCCTCCGGGTCGGTGCAGTGCGCCTCCACCAGCGCGGCGCCGGCCGCCCGGCCCGCGTCCGCGTCGAACGACCGGGCCCGCAGCGCCTCGCTCAGCAGCCGGGCCAGCGGCAGCAGCCGCTCCTCGAACTCCGGGCGGGTCGCCGACGTCGAGGTCACCGGGAAGACCGCCCGGCTCCAGATCGTCGCGAACCGGCGCAGTCTGTCCTCCGGCCCGTCCGGCTCCGCGCTCACGCCGTACGCCCCACGCCCGCGAAACCGGAGAACGCGTAGGGATCCTCGTCCTCCGGTGCGGTGTCCGGCCGCCACTGCGGCATCGGCACCAGTCCGGGTTCCACCATGTCGTACCCCTCGAAGAACCGCGCGATCTCGTCGCGCGTGCGCATGATCAGCGGGTTGCGAATGTCCTGGTACACGTCCACCGCCCCCTCGGCCCGCTCCGCCGGCAGCGGGATTCCCTCGTACGAGGCATGGGTGAGGACGAGCATGCTGCCGGGCGCGAGGGCCTGGCGCAGTTCGGCCACCGCCGTGTACGGGTCGTCCGCGTCTTCCACGAAGTGCAGTATGGCAACGAGAAGCAGCGCCACCGGCCGATTCAGGTCGATCAGCCGCAGCACTTCGGGACTGCCGAGAATCTCCTGCGGCTTTCGGAGGTCCGCGGCGACGACGTCCGTGCCGTCGTCACCCTCCAGAACGGCCTGGCTGTGCGCCACGGCCACCGGGTCGTGGTCGACGTACACCACACGGGCGTCCGGTACGGCCGCCCGCGCCACCTCGTGGACGTTGCCGAACGTCGGGATGCCGGAACCGATGTCCAGGAACTGGGTGATGCCCTCACCGGCCGCGAAACGCACCGCCCGGCGCATGAAGGCACGGTTCGCCTGCATGATCTTGGGCAGGCCCGGCATGAACTCCATGGCCCTGCGGGCCGCTTCCCGGTCGACCTCGAAGTTGTGCGAACCGCCCAGGTAGTAGTCGTACATCCGGGAGACGCTGGGCACCGAGATGTCGATGCTCCGCGGGGCCCAGGCGGGACGCTCCATGTATCTCTCCAAGGCGTAGGCGATCCGGTGTTCGAGCAGAGGCTACTGATCGCCCGCCAAAGGAGCGACCCCAAACGGAAATTGACCATCCGTTCCCGGTCACTGCCAGTGGCACGTGCCTATTCGGCGCCCCGCGAAAGCGTGACGACATGTGCCCGCGGCATTCCGGAGAGTTCCGACACGCCGAGAAGTACGCGGAGAAGGCGGAGAAGAGTGCCGATAATTCCACGGGTGCCGGTGAACCACGGCAAAACGGTCCGCCCCTCCGCGGGCTGCGAAGGGGCGGACACGGGGCCGGCGACGTCCGGAGCGGACGACACCCTTGGGGGAGGTTGCTACTTCTCCGACGCGCCGACCGGCTTTCCGTCGGGCCGTACGGCGTACCAGGTACCGCCGACGCCCTGACCGTTGGTGTCACCGGGGGCCTTGTCACCGGCGAAGGTGTAGATGGGCCAGCAGTTGATCGTCTGCTGGTCGGCGCCGTCCGGGCGGGTGAAGGTCATGTAGCCCTTCTCCTGGATGCCCTTGGTGTCCTCGAAGTCGACCGGCGAGACCACCGGCCACTTCTCCAGGCAGGCGCCGGTGCAGGCCGACACGGGTTTCGGCCAGGCCTCGTCCTTCATGAAGCGGTAGACGGTCATGCCGTTCTCGTCGACGACGATCTCGCCCAGCTTCGCGTCCTCACGGGTGGACAGTCCGGGCCGGTCGGCCGCCTGCGCCTTCTTGCCCTGGGGGTTCAGCGCGTACCACTTGCCGCCCACGCCCTGGCCCTTGACGTCACCGGCGTTGACGTCCTTGACGTAGCGGTAGGCCGGCCAGCCGGCGACGGTGAGCTGCTTGGTGCCGTCGGCCCGGTCGACCGATCCGAGCAGCGCCTTGTCGATTCCCTCGCCGGCCGTGGCGTCGTCGGCGGGCACCGGCGGCCAGGTCTTGGCGCAGTCGTCCTCGCAGTTGGAGGCGGGCGGCTCGGCGGTGTCCTGGTCGAAGCGGTACAGGGTCAGACCGAGGCTGTCGGTCACCACCTTGCCCAGTTCGGCGTCGGTGGAGACGTTCAGCTCGCCCGCCGTGTCGGAGGGGCTCGCCGACGCCTGGGCGCCGCCGCCCGCCTGGCCCGCGCCGATGTCGCCGACGTCCCCGGCCCCGGCCGTGGCGCCCACGTTCTGGCTGGCGGCGGACGGCGTGCTGTCCTGACCGCACGCCGTGGTCAGGGCCAGCACCGTCGCGGCGCTCGCCACCAGTGAGGCGGTCCGCCAGGAGGTCTTCATCGTCAACTCCACATCATCGCAAGGGTCGTGCAGCGCCCTGCTGTGCCGCCGCTCGACGATGGGTACGCATGAAGGCACGGGTCGTGTTCAACGGGGGCCCGGATTTCTTTTGTTAACTCCTTCGGGGCAATCACCGGGATCCCGGGCGCGGCCCAGCGGTTCACGATTCATGATCTTCGTCGTGCAAGCACTCGTACCGACCCAATCCCGCGCCACCGCACGCGCGTTGGCCGTGACGACGCTGGTCTGGGCGCTCGTCGGCGCACCCGGCACGGCCGCGGCCGACGCCTGCGCGTACGCCTCGACGGGGCCGGGCGGCACGGAGGCGGTGGCGGTCGCGGGACACGTCACCTGGACGGACCCCCCGTTCTGCTCACCACCGCCACCGCCCCCCACGCCCACACCCACTCCTACTCCTACGCCCACGCCCTCTCCGGAGCCGCCGCCCCCGCCCGAGCCCACGCCGACCACCCCGCCGCCGAAGCCCCGCCCGACCCCGAAGCCCGAGCCGCCGCCCCCGCCGGCCGCCCGTCCGGCACCGCCCGCCGCCCGTCCGACGCCGGCTCCCAGCCCGCCGCCGCGCCCGCGCCGCCCGCCGCCGCCGTCACCGGCCCCGACGCCGTCGGCCACGCCGAAGCCGCGTCCGTCCGTGACGCCCGTGCACTATCCGCGGTACCGCGCGGCCCCGGTCCGGCGGTCCTCCGGCGGTGCCACGTCACCGCTCACCTTCGTCCTGCTCATCACGGTTCCCGCGGTGGTCGCGATCGCCGCGCTGCGTCCGCGCTGAGGCCCGACCGACCCGACCCCTTCTGGAGGCACCTCTTGCCGGAATGGCTTGTTCTCACCCTCGCGATGCTCGCCGCCTGTGTCGTCGTGGTGGTCATCACCCTCGTACGGCACCGCAGGGCGGCCGACGACGAGGATCCCAGCGAGACCCCGGACGTCATCGAGTACATGACGATGTGGATCGGCGTGGTGTACGCCATCGTCCTGGGTCTCGCCATCGCCGGCGTCTGGGAGGGACGCGGCGCCGCCCAGGAGCACGTACGGGCGGAGGCGGTGGCCCTGCACGAGATCTCGGAGCGGGTACGGGTCTACCCCACCGAGGTGCGTGACCGTATCCGGGAGGATGTCAACGCCTATGTCGGACACGTCGTCACCACCGAGTGGCGGGCCATGGCCGACGACGGAGAGGTCACCGAACGCGGTACCGAACTCCTCGACCGCGTCCGCCGGGACGTCACCGACTACGAGCCGCGGACGGACTTCGAGGCACAGGCCTACCAGCCCCTCGTGGACCAGGTGGCCGCCGCCGACCAGGCGCGCAGCGCGCGGGCCGAGTCGACCGGGGAGACCATGCCGGGCGTGGTGTGGTTCGGGCTGATCACCGGGGCCGTCATCACCATCGGGATGATCTTCGCGCTGCAGATCCGGCGCACCACCCGGGAGATGGTCCTCGCCGGGCTGTTCTCGGCGCTGATCGCCTTCCTGCTCTTCCTCATCTGGGACTTCGACGCGCCCTTCGGCCGGGGCATCGCCGCGTCGGCGGACCCGTTCCTGCGGCTCTTCCCGCACATCGAGGGCTGAGGCCGCCCTCGGGTGGGCAGAGCGCCGCCCCGGATCCCGCTGGATCCGGGGCGAGCGGCGTGCGAACTCGTGCGAAACGGCGGCCCGGAGAGGACAGCGGTTCAGATCCGCTTCTCGGCGCGGCGGCGCATCCAGAAGACACCGCTGCCGGCGACCGCGGCGGCCACCAGGGCCCCGCCGATGGCCATGTCGGTCGGGGTCGCCCCGCTGGTGCTGCTGCCGCCGATACCGCCGCGGACACCGCCGATGACGGTGAAGGCGGCCGGCCGGGTCAGGCTGCGGCCGGAGCAGTGGACCGTGATGTCGTAGGAACCGGGACGGGCGTCGGCGTCGACGGTGGCGGTGCCCTTCGAGGTGTCGTTGGCACCGCTGATGGGCGTCAGGTTCGTCCGGGGGAAGGCGTTGGAGGTCGCCGTGCCGCCGTTGGGGCAGCCGTCGACCGTGATGGTCAGCTGGCCGCCGCGGGCGATGACGCTGGGCAGGGCGACGATGTTGGACGGGTTGGGAACCCGGCCGCCGTCCGCGACCGCCGCCGGGGCGGCGAGCCCGAGGACGGCGACCGCGGCGCCGGCGGCCGCCAGGGCACGTGAATTGCGCATGTGATCCTCCGCGGAAGACGCCCCGGGTCCCGTTCCCGGTCGATCGGCGAGAAAGCGCCTCCCGGAAAGACCCTCAGTTGCCCTGCGCACGCCCGCATTTCGGGAATGGTCCGTACCGGTGAGGCGAACCCCGCGCGGAAAACCGCGAGAGGGGATATCACCGCAGGTCACGGACCGTCAGAAAATCTTCGTCCGGTACCGCCCCGGATGGCGCACCCGGTCGTGCCGGGGCCACCCGTTCGCCGCCGCCCCGTCGCCGGTTGCGCGCACGGCATTTAGCGTTTTCCTCATGCGCGAGTGGTACGGCGACGGCCGTGTCGAGAGGGGAAGGCGAATGTCTGCTTTCGAGCCGGACGAAGCCGAATGGGAGGCACGGCGGAAAAAGCGCGCCCCGTGGGGCGTGATAGCGCTGGTTCTGCTCACCGGCCTCGCGCTCATCCGGAACGGTTCGGGGGAATTCGACGTGGGCCCGCCGCAGCCGGCCGGCGCGGCCGCCGCCGACAGCCGGACGCCCGGCGACATCACGGTCGGCGCCGTGCGGCCGCTGCCGTACGCGGTCCCGGACCGGGTCGTGATCCCGGGGATCCAGGTGGACGCGCCCGTCATTCCGGTGGGCCTGGACGCGGAGGGCTGGGTGGACGCGCCGCCGCCCCAGGACCCCAATCTGGCGGGCTGGTTCACCGGCGCCGTCTCACCGGGCGAGAAGGGCACGGCGGTCGTCGTCGGCCATGTCGACAACGCTCAGGGACCGGCCGTGTTCTACGGGCTCGGGGCGCTGAAGAAGGGAAACCGCGTCGAGGTCGCCCGCAAGGACGGGAGGACCGCCGTGTTCGAGATCTACGGCATCGAGGTCTTCGCGAAGAACGACTTCCCCGGCGACCGGGTCTACGCCTCCAAGGGGGCGGCGGAACTGCGGGTCATCACCTGCGGCGGCGGTTTCTCCAAGCAGAACGGCTACGACGGGAACGTGGTCGTCTTCGCCCGCCTGGCCGAGGTCCGCTGAGCGGTCCCGCGTCCGGGCGGGCGGGGCCCGCTCAGACGTACTGCCGGCGGGGCACGGTGACGTGGTACCCGGAGTCCAGCAGTTCGGGCAGGTAGGCGCGCAGGGCCCGTACGCTCTGCGAGCGGTCGCCCCCGGCGTCGTGCGAGAGCACCACGACGCCGGGGGCGGCGCCGTCCTCCACCCGCTCGACGATGGTGCGGGTGCCGGGCTCGGTCCAGTCGAGGGTGTCGACCGTCCAGGCCAGCGGTTCCATGCCCAGTTCGGCGCCGAGCTGGAAGGCGGCGCGGTTCCAGGCGCCGTAGGGTGCGCGGAACCACTCGGGGCGTTCGCCGTAGGCCTGCTCGACGATGTCGCTGGTGCGCTCCATCTCGGAGCGGATCCGGGCGCGCCGCAGCCGGGTGAGCAGGGGATGGGACCAGGTGTGGTTGCCGACCACGTGCCCCTCGTCGGCCATCCGGGCCAGCAGGTCCCGGTTGTGGGCCGCCATCTCCCCGCACACGAAGAACATCGCCCGCACCTCGTACCGGGCCAGGGTGTCGAGGATGTGCGGGGTGTAGCGGGGGTCGGGGCCGTCGTCGAAGCTGAGCACCATGGTGTGGCCGTGTCCGGGCACGCTCAGCAGCGGTTCGCGCCGGACCGGCGTCCTGCCGCGCGGGGTGTGCGGGGGCCCGTAGCCGGTCAGGGGCCGCAGGCGGTACTCGGAGGGCCTGAGCGGGCGGCGGGCCGCCCGGGCGCCGGCGGCCGGCGGCGGCGCGGGTGCGGCACTGTTCCCGGCGCCCGGCACGAACGCCGCGGCCACACCGGCGGCGCCCAGGGAGACGGCGCCGGCGAGCAGCGCCCGGCGCCGGGTGAGCAAGTGATCCTTCTGCATGACTCATCAGTCGCCCCGCGGAGGGCCGACGCACCTCAGCGACACCGGTGCGGCGGCACGATTTCACCCGATCGGCGCAGCGCGGGGCGACGGACCCCGGCGGGCGCGTGAGGCCGGTGAACTCGACTCCGATAGCCTCGCTGCCGTGACGGAACAACGGTCCCACCGGTTCGAACGGGGCACGGACGGCCCGAAGGTGATCGTGGCCGGCGTGGACGGCTCCGACTCCTCGCTGCGCGCCGCGGCGTACGCCTCCGGCCTGGCACGCCGTCAGGGGGCGCTGCTCGCCCTCGTGTACGTGCAGCCGGTGCTGGCCGCGGGAGCGGCGCTCGGCGCGCCGGTGGCCGACACGACCGAGGAGGTGGCCGAGGACCTGGTGGCGCAGGTCCGGGAGGCGATGGAGCGGATCAAGGGCGTCTTCGACCTCCGCTGGGAGTTCCACACCTTCCGCGGCGACCCCTACAGCGGACTGGTGAGGGCGGCCGACGACCTGAAGGCGGACGCGGTGGTCGTGGGCGCCTCCGAGCAGGCCGGCCACCGGATCGTCGGATCGGTCGCGGTGCGGCTGGTGAAGGCCGGGCGGTGGCCGGTGACGGTGGTGCCGTAGTCCCGTACGGGCGGGCCCGGGTGCGGTGCGCCGTCAGCGGGAGCGGAGGGAGCCGAGGAAGTCCAGCAGGATCTTGTTCAGTTCCTCGGGCCGCTCCAGGTTGGGGTAGTGCGCGGTGCCGTCGATGGTCACGGAGCGGCCGTCGCGGACGGTACGGGCGAACCGTTCCGCCTCGGCGATCAGGTCGGGGGCGTCGAGGGCGCCGTTGACGGTGAGGACCGGGACGTCGATCCCGGGGACGCGGGCCCAGGTGTCGGTCATGGGCACGTGGTGGTTCTCCTCGTCCGGGGTGTGTTTGGCAAGGGTGCCCAGAGCCATCTCGCGCAACCGGCCCGGGATGTCCGGGTCGATGTCGGCGGCGGTGCGGTGCTCGCCGGGCACGTAGCGCAGGAACGCGGTGAGCCAGCCCTCCACGTCGCCCGCCCCCAGGGCCGCGGCCTGCTCGGCCAGCACCTGGCGGACCCAGGGATCGGTGTACTCGAAGTCGCTGGTGGCCGCACCGCAGGCCACCACGGCGCGCACCAGCTCCGGGTACTCCAGCACCGTGTCGGTGGCGATGGCGCCGCCCATCGACACACCGACGAGCACGGCCGGACCGGTGTCCAGGTGGCGCAGCAACGCGGCGAGGTCGTCGGCCCAGCGGAACGGCGCGGTGGCGTTGGCCGAGGCGCCGTGGCCGCGGACGTCCGGTGCGATCACCCGGTACCCGGCGGCCAGGGCCGGGATCTGGGCGTCGAAGACCCGGTGGTCGGTGAAGCCGGAGTGCAGCAGGACCACCGGGTCGCCGGAGCCGGTGTCGAGGTAGGCGAGGTCGCCGTCGGCGGAGGGGAAGAAGCGCAGATCCGAAGCACCATTCATGACAACCAAGGTGTCATCTTGCGCCGAGTTTGGCAACTCAGGTGTCATGATGGCGTGATGACAGACACCGACGCCCCCCTCCCCCCGGACGAGCTCGGCCGCCGCCTCACCGAGGTGTACGACCTGGTCGGCCCCCTCTACCGGCGCGCCCAGCGCAGCGTGGAGCAGGAACTGACCACCGACGGCCTGTCCGTGGGCGTGCGTGCCGTGCTGACCCTGCTGCACCGCAACGGGCCGATGACCGTGCCGCAGATGGGCAGGGCGCAGGCGATCAGCCGGCAGTTCGTGCAGCGCATGGTGAACGACGCCGCGGCGCAGGACCTGGTGGAGGCCGTCCCGAACCCCGCCCACCGGCGGTCGTCGCTCATCCGTCCGACCGAGCGGGGCTCCGCGGCGATCTCCGCCGTCCTGGAGCGCGAGCACCTGCTCCTGCGGGAGGTCGGCGGTGACCTCACGGACGCCGATGTGACGGCCTGCCTGCGCGTGCTGGGCGAACTGCTGACGGCGCTCGACCACGTCGACCTCGGCTGACGGTCCTCACTCCCCCATCACGAGCCCGTCCTGCGCGGCGCCCCGGCTCAGCACCACGTTCCGGATCCGGTCGCGCACGGACCGCACCTCGGCGCCCCGGGCGAGCGCCCGGTTGAGGTTGACGACCCGGCCGGCGTCCACGTCGAAGAGCTGCGGGACGAACTCGGCCCGGGTCACCTCCCAGCGCCCGCCGGGGCGCTCCGGCGGGGCGAAGGTGAAGCGGCCCAGGGTGGACTGGTTGCCGCGGGGGTCGTGGACGCCCTCGTGGCCGGTCATCTCGCCGGCGATCTGGTCGCCCATGCCGTAGATCACCCAGGTGCCGTTGACCTTCTCGTAGGCCTGCGGGACATGGGCGTGGGTGCCGAGGATCAGGTCGATGTCGGGACGGCCCCCGGTGGCCGAGGCGGTGAGCGAGCGGGCGAGGGCGGTCTGCCGCTCGTCGGGGGCCTCCTGCCATTCGGTGCCCCAGTGCAGGGAGACCACGACGACGTCGGCCCCGGCCTCCCGGGCGGCCCGTGCGTCGTCGACGATCCGCGCCTCGTCGACGAGGTTGACGGCCCAGGGCTCGTCCGGCGGCAGCGGGAGGCCGTTGGTGTCGTAGGTGTAGGCGAGGTGGGCGACCCGCGCCGGGCCCGCGCGCAGCACGGTCGCCGTGCGGGCCTCCCGCTCGGTGCGCGCCGAGCCGGCGTGGCGCACACCGGCCCGGTCGAGGGCGTCCAGAGTGCGGCGGATACCCTCGGCGCCGTCGTCCAGGGAGTGATTGGAGGCGGTGGAGCAGCCGTCGTAGCCGGTGGCGGCGAGGCCGCGGGCCACCTCGGGCGGGGACTTGAAGAGGGGGTAGCCGGTGTAGTCGCCGCCCGCGCCGTACACGGTCTCCATGTGACACAGCGCCACATCGGCGGAGTCGACGACGGAGCGGATGCCGGAGAGCATCGGCCGGAAGTCGTACCCGGTGCCGCCCGCGTCGTAGCGGGCGCGTTCGATGATCGAGTCGTGGGGCAGTACGTCCCCCGAGGCGACCAGGGTGAAGCCGCGGGGCCCCGTGGCGGAAGGGGCCGGACGCCCCGGTTCCGGCGGTCGGTGGTCGCGGGCCTGGCAGGCGGCGCCCGCGGCGAGGACGACGGTCAGGACCAGGGCCACCTGCCGGCTGCGTGTGATCATCACTCCACCCCGCTGTAGTCGTATTTATTGACAAACAGGTAAGAAGCCGCATTGCGCCCGCGGCCGCTCCGACACGCCCTTTAGGCCGTCCGGCGTGCGCGAACGGCCGCCCCGACCGTTCGTCGAACCGTTCGTCGACGCGATCGACCGTCCGCCGCACGCTCCTGCGCACGCCCTGTCCCCGCGTCGCGCCGTGCGCTGCCATACGGCCATGACGGCCGGAACCACACTCATGAACGGGACGACCGCCGAGCACGAGCTCGCCGCACTGCAGCGCGAGCACGGCCGGCCCCTCTTCGCGCTGCTGCTCCGGCTCTGCGACGGGGACCGGCAGCGCGCGGAGGATCTGGTCCAGGAGACCCTGGTGCGCGCCTGGCAGCACCCCGAGGCCCTGCGCGCCGAGAACTTCGACTCCGTACGGCCCTGGCTGCTCACCGTGGGACGGCGGCTCGCCATCGACGCGCGACGGGCCCGGCAGGCCCGGCCGACCGAGGTCGGGGACGCCGTGCTGGAGAACGCCCGGGTGATCTCCGACCACGCCGAACGGGCCGCGGCCGCGCTCGACGTCCGCGAGGCTGTGAAAACACTCACCCCGGAGCACCGTGAAGTCCTGGTGCTCGTGTACTTCCAGGGGGCGAGTGTGGCGGAAGCGGCGACGGCCCTCGGGATTCCGCCCGGTACCGTGAAGTCCCGCGCGTACTACGCACTGCGCGCCCTGCGCCGGGTGCTCCCCGGATACGCCTCCGACATGCGGTGAAACCGAAGGCAGGGTCAAACCTTCGTAAAGCGCCTTGCCGACCACCCGGGTTGAGTAATCGGCTGTCCTCATCCGTGTTCCGGACCGGGGGCCCGGGTTCGGGCGACGCGCACGCACCGGAGGAAGGCAGGAAGGGATGCTGCACAGAGGTCGAGAGAGCACGGACGGCACCGGCGACGGTGAACTGACCGTCCCCATGGCCTGGTTGTACGCCGAGTACATCGCCGACGAACTGCTGCGCAGCGGCGATCTGATGCCGCCGACGTCCTTCGAGTTCCGCGCGGGCCGGGACGCCCTGGCGCTGACCGTGTTCCTGTCCGACACCGACGGCGAGCTGTCCGGCATCCGGGTGGTCACCCAGCTGGAGACCTGGCTGTCGCTGACCGCGTACGACCAGCCGTGGCAGGAATGGGTGCAGGGGCGCCTGCGGGACCTGACCGCGGACGCCGCCGCGGCCGGCCGGGACGCGCCGGACCCGGACCTGGAGCTGGCCCGGGAGGCCTGGCGCTGGCTGCGGGAGACGGAACTGCTCGCGCCCGACCTGAACGCGGTGCCGGGTGGCGGCGCGGTGACCGGCGAGGACGAGGGACCCAAGGTGTGGACACCGGCGTGGCAGCTCGGGCTGCCGCTCGGTCACCTCGCCATCCATCTTTTCTAGATTCCTCGCCGATCCGACCAATCCGGGGGCCGGTCCGCTCCGAATCCCTTGGTCACGATTCGGCACGTGGCTTGAGTGATTCGGCTGCCTGGTGCGTACCGGTGGGAGCAAGGAGTAACCCCACCCGCACCCAACGGCACGAGGATTCGGCATGAGGTCCCTGGAGAGGCATCGCGACGTCGGCGCCTACGCGCTCGGCGTGCTGGACGAGGCGGACGCGTTCCGTTTCGAGGACCACCTCATGGAGTGCCCCCGGTGCGCTGTCCAGGTGACCGAATTCGGCCCTGCGGCACGCCAGTTGATGCTGTACCGGAGTTCCACCCCACGGCTGGTGCACCCACTGGCCAAGCCCGGCCCGAGGATGCTGGACCGGCTGCTGTCACAGGTGGCGGCCCGCAACCGGGCGGGACGGCGCCGGCTGCTGCTGGCGCTGGCCGCCTCGGTGGTGGTCGCGGTGTCCGCGCCGGCGGTCGCGGTGCTGACGCGGGACGACGGCGGGAGCGCCGTGAGCGTCGCGGCGACCGACGAGCGGTCCGGGGTGTGGGCGCAGGTGACCACTCAGGACGAGGCCTGGGGCAGCAACGTGGAGATCGAGGTCAAGGACGGTGCGGGGCCCCGCACCTGCCGGCTGGTGGTGGTCGGCCGGGACGGCTCCGAGGAGACGGTGACCAGTTGGAGCGTGCCCCGTCTCGACGCCCGACCCCACACGGTGCTCGGCGGCTCCGCCATGCACCCCGAGGACATCGCCCGCTATGAGGTGCGTACGGCGGAGGGCGACAACCTGGTGACGCTGAAGCCCCGGTGAGGCCCCGTGCGGGCAGCGCGGCGCACCGCGCCCCTTGAGCCGCCGGCGTTCCCCGGAGGGCGGTTCCGGCCTGCGCAGGAGTGCCGTCCGGGGCGCCGGCGGTCAGGCCGCTCGGACACCGCAGCGGGCGCGACGGGGCCGCTCGGCGCCTGCCGGGCCCCGGTCGGCTCCGCCCGCCACACGGCCACCGCGCCACGGCTCACCGCCGTACCGGAGCCGCCCGGCACGGCACCGCCCCACACCGCCGGCACCGCCCCGGGACCGGCCGGCTCCCGGGGCGGCACGCACTCCGCGCGGCCCCGCCGCCGCGGCACGGCGACCGCGGGGCTCACCCGTGCGCGCGGTGCTTCCCCCGCCGTGCCCGCGGGAGCCCCGGGACCGCACCGACGGTGCGGCACCCGCGCGTGCTCAGGCCGGGTCGGGGTCCTTCGCCACCACGAACTCGCTCCACACGCACTTGCCGCCGCCGCGTGCCTCCACGCCCCACACGTCCGTGAGCGTCTCGATCAGGAGCAGGCCCCGCCCGGAGACGCCCGACTCGCCCGCCTCCCGGCGGCGCGGCAGGGCGCTGGAGGAGTCCTCGACCTCCACCCGCACGCGCCGTTCGCTGCCGGTGAGGGCCCGCAGGGTGACGACCGCGGAGCCCTCGGTGTGCATCAGCACGTTGGTGATCATCTCGTCGGCGACCAGCTCGATCTCGTCGGCCCGCTCCCCCGCGCCCCAGGCGCCCGCCGCCGTACGGATCATGCGCCGGGTCTCGGCGAGCGCCTCCGGATCGCCGGGCGTCACCCGCTGCTTGAGCCGGCCGCCGGGCCGCGCGCCGTCCGGGGCGCGGCGGCGCAGCAGGAGCAGTGCCACGTCGTCGCCGCCGCCGCGTTCCCCGGCCACGTCGATGAGCCGGTCGGCGAGGTCGCGCACGTCGTCGGGGCCGGCGGCGACCAGCGCCGCGAGGGCCTCCATGCCGTCGTCGAGGTCGGCGCCGGGCTGCTCGACCAGGCCGTCGGTGCACAGCAGCAGGGTGTCGCCCGGATCGAGCTCCATCGTGCCGACCGGGTAGTCGAGCCGCCCGAACTCCGCGGACAGGCCGAGCGGCAGCCCGCCGGGGACGAGGACGCGCCGGCAGGAGCCGTCGGTGCGGCGCACCAGCGGGTCGAGGTGGCCGGCCCGGACCACCTGGAGCACACCGGTGGACAGGTCGGCCTCGGCGTAGAGGCAGGTCGCGGAGCGGTCGGTGTCGAGCTCGTCCAGGAAGACGGAGGCGCGGGCCATCACGGTGGCCGGCGGGTGGCCCTCGGCCGCGTAGGCGCGCAGCACGATGCGCAGCTGGCCCATGACGGCGGCGGCGTGCGTGTCGTGCCCCTGGACGTCGCCGATGACGGCGCCCACCCGGCCTCCCGGCAGTGGGATCAGGTCGTACCAGTCGCCGCCGATGTCCCGGCCGAGGGAGCCGCCGATGGTGGCGGCGCGGTAGCGCACGGCGAGGTCGGCGCCGGGCACGCTGGGGATGGTGCGCGGCAGCATGGCCTGCTGCAGCCCCTGGGCGAGGTCCATCTCCTGCTCGTAGAACATCGCGCGCTGCAGGCTCTGGGAGATGCTGCTGCCCAGGGCGACGAGGATGTTGCGCTCCTCGGCGGTGAAGCCGCGCCGGTCGCTGTAGAGCAGCCCCATCGCGCCGATGGGACGGGCCTGGACGATCAGCGGCAGATAGGCCGCCGAGGTGATGTTCAGCCCGGTGATGCCCTGCCACAGCCCCGGATAGCGCTCGGCGAACTCCTCCGGGGAGTCGATGAAGCACGGGCTGAGGGTGCGCACCGCCTCGCTCATCGGGTACGGCTCCTCGATCCCGGTGACGTCGGTGCCCGGTACGAAGCTGCCCGCGGGGCCCTCCGCGATGAGCCGGATCCTGCCCGCCTCGACCAGACCCATCACGAGGCTGGTCGCACCCAGATGGGTGAGGCCGTGGGTGTCCTTGAGGACGTCTATGACGTCCTGCACGGTGCGGGCGTGGGCGAGGGCGGCGGTGGTGAGCTGGACGACGTTGGTCTGCTGTCGGCGGATGTCCTCCTGGGCGGCCTGCACGCGTCTGGCCTCGCCGTCGCGGAGCTCCTGGGTGGCGTCCCGGACGATGCCGATGATGCGTCGGGGCCTGCCGGACCCGTCACGGCGGATGTAGCCCTGGGTGTGGGTCCAGCGCAGGGAGCCGTCGCGGCGGCGGAGGCGGAAGTAGGCGCCGTAGTTCTCACGGCCGTCCCTCAGCGCCTCCGCCACGGCGGCGTCCAGGCGCAGGGCCTCGCCGGACGGGACCCGGCTCCCCAGGGTCTCGGGCCGGTCGTCGTACTCGTCGGGGCGCAGGTCGAAGATCTCGTGCGCCTGGGCGTCCATCTGCATCACCCCGGCGTCCAGGTCCCAGTCGAAACTGCCCATGCGGTTGAGCGCCAGGATCGGATCCGGGTGGTCCGGCCAGTCGTCCGGGAGAGACAGGGGGCTCGCTCCCCGATCAGCCATGGGCCCACCTTGCCAGGGTTCACGCGATTCTTCGACCGCTGGACGCCGTCCGCGCGCCTCTCGTCCGCGGGTCGCGCGGCCCGCCCGGTGGTATACGGAGAGTCACGTAGGTGTCGGCGGGACGAGGCAGGAGGGAGCGTACGGCCGTGGAGTGGTTCACCGCGTCCGAGTACTGGACGGGCCGGCTGGTCTTCCAGCGGGCGCTGGCCGGGCTGTATCTGGTCGCGTTCCTGACGGCGGCGCTGCAGTTCCGTGCGCTGATCGGGGAGCGCGGCATGCTGCCGGTGCCGCGTTTCGTGGAGCGGGTGCCGCTGCGGAGGTCGCCGAGCCTGTTCCACTGGCACTACTCGGACCGGTTCTTCGCGGGGTGCGCCTGGGCGGGCTGCGCGGTGTCGGCGGCGCTCCTTGCGGGGCTGGACTCGCTGCTTCCGCTGTGGGGCGGGATGCTGCTGTGGCTGGTGCCGTGGGCGCTGTACCTGTCGGTCGTCAACGTGGGGCAGACCTGGTACTCGTTCGGCTGGGAGTCGCTGCTCCTCGAGGTCGGGTTCCTGGCCGTGTTCCTCGGCAACGACGAGGTGGCGCCGCCGGTCGTGGTGCTGTTCCTGCTGCGGTGGATCCTGTTCCGGGTGGAGTTCGGCGCGGGGCTGATCAAGATGCGCGGCGACGAGTGCTGGCGGAAGCTGACCTGCCTGGACCACCATCACGAGACCCAGCCGATGCCGGGGCCGCTGAGCTGGTTCTTCCACCGTCTGCCGAAGCCGCTGCACCGCGTCGAGGTGGCGGCGAACCACGTCACCCAGCTCGTCGTGCCGTTCCTGCTGTTCGCCCCGCAGCCGGTGGCCTCGGTGGCCGCCTCGCTGATGATCGTCACCCAGCTGTGGCTGGTGCTGTCCGGCAACTTCGCGTGGCTCAACTGGATCACGATCGTGCTGGCCCTGCCGGCGGTCGCGTTCCCCTCCGATCCGCCGGCGGTGCCCGGCGCGCCCCTGTGGTACGTGGTCGTCGTCCTCGCGGTGTCCGCGCTGCTGCTCGGCCTCAGCTACCGGCCGGTGCGCAACATGCTCTCCCGCCGCCAGGTGATGAACCGCTCCTTCGACCCGCTGCACCTGGTCAACACCTACGGGGCGTTCGGCAGCGTCAGCCGGGTCCGGTACGAGGTGGTCGTGGAGGGGACGGCGGACGAGGTGCCCCGCAAGGACGCCGGCTGGCGGGAGTACGAGTTCAAGGGCAAACCGGGTGATCCTCGGCGCTGGCCGCGGCAGTTCGCGCCGTACCACCTGCGGCTCGACTGGCTGATGTGGTTCGCCGCGCTGTCGCCCGCGTACGCGGGTCCGTGGTTCGGCGCGCTGGTGGAGCGGCTGCTGGAGGGCGACCGGGACACGCTGAGACTGCTGCGACGCTCCCCGTTCCCTCCGGACGCGCCGCCCCGGCACATCCGCGCCCGCCTCTTCCGCTACCGCTACACGACCTGGCGGGAGCTGCGGGAGACGGGCGCGTGCTGGGAGCGGACGTACGTGCGGGAGTTCCTGCCGCCGACCCGGCTGACGGGGCCGGCTCAGAGGCCGTAGACGCGGGTGGCGGTGGTCTCGAAGAGCTGACGGCGTCCGGTGGCGTCGAGGCCCCCGGTCAGCGCCCGCGCGGTGGCGAGGACGTCGCCGTACGCCGCCGCGAGGGTGCAGACCGGCCAGTCCGAGCCGAACATCAGCCGGCCGGGGCCGAACGCGTCCAGCACGACGTCGGCGTACGGGCGCAGGTCGTCGACGGTCCAGGAGGCCCGGTCGGCCTCGGTGACCAGGCCGGAGAGCTTGCACACCGTGTTGGGCAGCGCGGCCAGGGCGCGGACGCCGGACGCCCAGGGTTCGAGCGCGCCCGAGGCGACGGGCGGCTTGCCCAGGTGGTCCAGGACGAAGGTGAGCCGGGGCAGCGACCGGGCCGCCGCCACACAGGCCGGCAGCTGGTGGGGCAGGACGACCAGGTCGTAGACCAGGCCTGCCTCGGCGACGGCGGCGAGCCCGCGCCGTACGTCCGGGCGCAGCAGCCACTCGGGGTCGGGTTCGCCCTGGACCTGGTGGCGGACGCCCTTCAGGTACCGTCCGCCGGGCAGTTCCCGCAGCCGGGCCAGCTCGTCGGCGGTGTCGGGGCGGGTGAGGTCGGTCCAGCCGACGACCCCGGCGACCGGCTCGTGGGCCCCGGCGAGGGCCAGCAGCTCGGGGGTCTCCTCGGGGACGGTGACGGTCTGCACCAGGACGGTGCGGGCGACACCGGCCGCGCTCGCCTCGGGTGCGAGGTCGGCCAGAGTGAAGTTCCGCCGCAGCGGGCGGAGTTCGGGGCCGGTGATCCAGTCCTGGTCGCGGACGGACAGGTCCCAGACGTGGTGGTGCGCGTCGACGACGGTCACGTCGGCTCCCCTTCGGGCGGCAGCAGGCCGGTGCCGCGCAGTTCCCGCCAGAGGGAGTCGGGGACCGGGGCGGCGAACTGGTCGGCGCAGTCGTGGACTTCGGCGGCCGATCGGGGACCGACCAGTACGCTCGCGACCGCCGGATGGGCGGCGCAGAAGGCCAGTGCGGCGGCGCGCAGGGTGGTGCCGTGCCGTTCGGCGGCCTCCCTCAGCCGCAGGGCGCGGTCCAGCAACTCGGCGGGCGCGCGGGTGTAGTCGTACGTCGCGCCCGGCCTCGGGTCCGCGAGCAGCCCGGAGTTGAAGGCACCGCCGATGACGACCGATCTGCCGTGTTCCCGGGCGGCGGGCAGCAGGTCGGTCAGGGCGCTCTGGTCGAGCAGGGTGTGGCGGCCGGCGCACAGGACGACGTCGACGTCGGTGTCGCGGACGAAGCGGGTGAGCATCGCGGTCTGGTTCATGCCGGCGCCGATCGCCCCGACGACGCCCTCCGAGCGGAGCCGCTCCAGGGCCGGGTAGCCCTCGCGGAAGGCCTGTTCGGCGTGGTCGTCGGGGTCGTGGAGGTAGACGACGTCGACACGGTCCAGGCCGAGGCGTTCCAGGCTCGCCTCCAGGGTGCGGCGTACGCCGTCGGCGCTGAAGTCCCAGACGCGGCGGTGGGTGGCGGGGACGGCGAAGCCGTGGGCGAGGTCGTCGCCGCCGGTGTGCGCGACGGGTTCGAGGCGGCGGCCCACCTTCGTGGACACCGTGTACGCGTCGCGCGGGTGCTCCCGCAGGGCCGCGCCGAGTCGGCGTTCGGCCAGGCCGAGGCCGTAGTGCGGGGCAGTGTCGAAGAAGCGGATGCCGCGCTGCCAGGCGGCCCGCACCGTCTCGTACGCCGCCTCCTCGCCGACCTCGGTGTACAGGTTGCCGATGCCGGAGGCGCCGAAGGCCAGGGCGGTGACCTCGACGCGGCTGCGGCCGAGCCGGCGGGGGTTCACCGGTTCTCCGGGCGCGGCCGCAGTCCCTGCATGCCGCCGTCGACGGCGAGGGCCGTGCCGGTGGTGGCGCCGGACAGCGGGCTCGCCAGGTGGGCGACGGCGCCCGCGACCTCGGCGGCCGAGACCAGGCGGCCGGTGGGCTGGCGGGCCTCCAGGGCGGCGCGTTCGGCGGCCGGGTCGTCGGCCGCGTCCAGCAGCCGGCCGATCCAGGGGGTGTCGACGGTGCCCGGGTTGACGCAGTTGACGCGGATGCCCTCGCGGACGTGGTCGGCGGCCATGGCGAGGGTGAGGGAGTACACGGCGCCCTTGGTGGCGCTGTACAGGGCCCGCTGCGGCAGCCCTGCGGTGGCGGCGATGGAGCAGGTGTTGACGATCGCCGCGTGCGCGGAGGCGCGCAGGTGCGGCAGGCAGGCGCGGGCGGTGCGGACCATGCCGAGGACGTTGACGTCGAAGACGCGGTGCCATTCCTCGTCGGAGTTGGTCTCCACGGTTCCCCGGGCGCCGACGCCGGCGTTGTTGACCAGTACGTCGAGGCCGCCCAGGCCGTCGACGGCGGCGGCCACCGCCGCGCGCACCGAGGCGTCGTCGGTGACGTCGGCGCGGTGTCCGGTGAGGGGCTCACCGACCGACGACGGGTCGAGATCGAGGACGGCCACCCGGGCGCCGCGCTCGGCGAGGAGTTCCGCCGTGGCCCGGCCGATGCCGGAGGCGCCGCCGGTCACCAGGGCCGTCAGGCCCTCGAAGTCGTTCATACGGCCCGCTCCTTGTCCTTGTCCTTGTCCTTGTTCTTCTGTGTGTCCGGGTCTGCGGCCCAGAAGTCGCCGTCGGGATAGGTGTAGCGCGCCAGGGACTCCGGTCGCACGGCGGCGGAGAAGCCCGGCGCGAGGGGTGCCGTGTAGTGGCCGTCGCGGATCACCACCGGGTCGAGGAAGTGGTCGTGCAGATGGTCGACGTACTCGATGACGCGGTCCTCGGTGGTGCCGGTGAGGGCCACGTAGTCGAACATCGAGAGGTGCTGGACGAGTTCGCACAGGCCGACCCCGCCGGCGTGCGGGCACACGGGGACGCCGTACTTGGCGGCGAGCAGCAGGATCGCCAGGTTCTCGGGGACCCCGCCGACGCGGGCCGCGTCGATCTGGACGATGTCGACGGAGCCGGCCTGGAGGAGCTGCTTGAAGACGATCCTGTTCTGCGCGTGCTCGCCGGTGGCCACCTTCACCGGGGCGACGGCGCGGCGGATCGCCGCGTGGCCGAGGATGTCGTCGGGGCTGGTGGGTTCCTCGATCCAGTACGGGTCGAACGCGGCGAGGGCCCTGGTCCAGCGGATCGCCTCGTCCACGTCCCAGCGCTGGTTGGCGTCGATCGCGATGCGCACGTCCGGTCCGACGGCCGCGCGGGCGGCCCGGCAGCGCCTCAGGTCGTCGTCGAGGTCGGCGCCGACCTTGAGCTTGATCTGCCGGAAGCCGTCGGCGACCGCCTGTGCGGCGAGCCGGGTGAGTTTGTCGTCGTCGTAGCCGAGCCAGCCGGGCGAGGTGGTGTAGGCGGGGTAGCCGCGCTCCAGCAGCAGGGCGGTGCGCTCCTCGGCGCCCTCCCGGCCGCGGCGCAGGAGGGCGAGGGCCTCCTCGGGGGTGAGGGCGTCGGTGAGGTGGCGGAAGTCGATCTGGCGCACCAGCCAGGCGGGGTCGGCCTCGGCGAGCAGCCGCCACAGCGGCTTGCCCGCGCGTTTGGCGGCCAGGTCCCAGAGGGCGTTGACGACGGCCCCGACCGCCATGTGCATCACGCCCTTCTCGGGTCCGAGCCAGCGGAGCTGGCTGTCGCCGGTCAGGTCGCGGTTCAGGAGGGAGGGGTCGGCGCAGAGTTCGTCGGCGGACCGCCCCACCACGTGGTCGCCGAGCGCCCGGATCGCGGCGACCTGGACGTCGTTGCCCCGCCCGATGGTGAAGGCGAACCCGTGCCCCTCGTGTCCGTCGGCGGCGTCGGTGCGCAGCACGACGTAGGCCGCCGAGTAGTCGGGGTCGGGGTTCATCGCGTCGGAGCCGTCGAGTTCGCGCGAGGTGGGGAACCGGACGTCGTAGGTGTCGACGGCGGTGATGCGGGCGGGTCGCGGGGGCACGGAGGACCTTTCGACGGGGGCCGGAGATCGCATATTTATCAGACCACTCGCCGATGAGAACACCCTTCGAGCGCGTCTGTCCCGCCATCTGACCGAATTTGGTCCGACCACTTCCGTCGTTAGACTGCGGCGCATCCGGTGAGTGGAGGAATGGCGTGGAGGAGACGGCCCCGCAGAAGGGCACGGTGACGCAGCGCGCCATCGAGCGGATCACGGCGATGATCCGCGAGGGTGAACTGGAGCCCGGCGAGCGGCTGCCCACCGAGCGGGAGTTCGCCGCCCGGCTGGGCATCTCCCGCAGTTCGATGCGGGAGGCGGTCCGCGCGCTCACGGTGCTGGGAGTGGTCGAGGCCCGGCACGGCTCGGGCATCTACGTCACCCGACTGGAGGCCGGGGACCTGCTGGAGACGTTCGGGGTGGTGGCGGATCTGTCCCGGGGGCGGCAACTGGTCGAACTGCTGGAGGTGCGCCGCGTCCTGGAGTCGAACGCGACGGCCCTGGCCGCCGCCCGGATCACCCCGGACCGGCTGGCCGAGGTCGAGAGGCACCTGGCGGCGATGAACGCCACCGACGATCCGGAGGAGATCCTCGCCCACGACCTGGCCTTCCACCGTGAGATCGCGGCGGCCGCCGGCAACGGGACGACGGCCGCGATCCTGGAGGGCCTGTCCTCCCGCACCTTCCGGGCCCGGGTCCGGCGCGGCTACCAGGAGGAGGACGCCTTCGCCCGCACCCGGCGCGAGCACGCCGCGATCCACCGCGCCCTGGCCGCCCGCGACCCGGAGGCGGCGCGGGCGGCGGCGGCCGCGCACGTGGGCGCGGTGGAGGAGTGGCTGCGCGCCCGGCTGGAGGACTGAGCCGGTCAGGCCCGCTTCAGCCGCAGCGTCATCAGCTGGAAGGGACGCAGGCGTACGGTGATCCGGTCGCCGTCGAGCGGAGGCGCCGAAGTGTCCGCCAGCGGGCGTTCCAGCAGGTCGGTCACCTCGACGCCGGCGGCGGCGAAACCGGTGGTGAGCGTGGTGCGGGCGCGGGCGCCGTGGGCCTCGTGGAAGCGGACGACGACGTCACCGCTGCCGTCGTCGGCCAGTTTGACCGCCGTGATCACGACCGCGTCCCGGTCGGCCGTCACCAGCGGGGCGATCTCACCGGCCCCGGTGAGCCGCCGCTCGGGCAGATTGATCCGCCAGCCCTCGCGCACCGCGTCACCGATGGACGCGCCCGGCACCAGTGCGTGCCGGAAGCGGTGCACGCCCTGGTCGGTCTCGGGGTCGGGGAAGCGCGGGGCGCGCAGCAGGGAGACGCGGACCGTGGTGGTCGTACCGCCGTCGCCGTCGGTGCGCACCGTACGGCTCACATCGTGGCCGTACGTCGAGTCGTTGACGACCGCCACGCCCCAGTCCGGCTCCTGGAGGTGGACGAAGCGGTGGTTGCACGCCTCGAACTTGGCGGCCTCCCAGGAGGTGTTGGTGTGGGTGGGCCGGAAGAAGTGCCCGAACTGCGTCTCGGATGCGTACCGTTCGGCGTGCAGGTCGAGCGGGAAGGCGAGCTTGAGGAACTTCTCCGTCTCGTGCCAGTCGACCTCGGTGTCCACCACGAGCCGCCGCTCCCCCGGCGGCAGCGTCAGCACCTGCGTGACCCGTGAGTCGCCGAAGGAGCGGACGATCCGCACCGAGACGCCGTCCTCCCCTCGAGTGACCTCGTCCGCCTCGGTGAGATCGGTGACCGTGTTGCGGTAGAACTCGTCGACGTCCCAGGCGTCCCACATGTTCGGGAGGTCGGGGTGCAGTTGGAGGAGGTTGCCGGCCCGGCCGGGGGCGATGGTCTCGCGGTCGGCGTCGATGTCGTGGGCGGAGACCACCAGGCCCCGGGCGTCGATCTCCACCCGCAGCAGGCCGTTGTCGAGGACGTGACCGCCGCCGGGGCGCGCGTCGAGCGTCGTACGGCCCTCGGCGGACGCCGGTCCCGCGCCGCCGGCCGGGACACCCGCGCGGGTGTGCGGGGCGGCGTTGAAGACCAGCGGGAGTGTCCCCTCGCCGGCCAGGGCGCGCTGGGCGGAGTCGATGACGCCGTTCAGTTCGGCGGTGATCCGGGCGTAGGTGGCGCGGGCCTCGCGGTGCACCCAGGCGATGGAGGAGCCGGGCAGGATGTCGTGGAACTGGTGCAGCAGCACCGTCTTCCAGATCCGGTCCAACTCCTCGTAGGGGTAGGGGAATCCGGTGCGTACGGCGGCCGTGGCCGCCCACAGTTCGGCCTCGCGCAGCAGGTGCTCGCTGCGGCGGTTGCCCTGTTTGGTGCCGGCCTGGCTGGTGAGGGTGGCCCGGTGCAGTTCGAGGTACAGCTCGCCCACCCAGACGGGTGGTTCGGGGTACTCGGCCTCGGCCTTCGCGAAGAACGCGGACGGTGTCTCCCAGGTCACCGTCGCCGAACCCTCCAGGTCCCGCAGCCGGGCCGCCTTGGCGACCATCTCGCGGGTGGTGCCACCGCCCCCGTCGCCCCATCCGGTGGGCGCGAGGGAGCGGCGGGCCGCGCCCTTGTCCTTGAAGTTGCGGACGGCGTGGGCGATCTCGGCGCCCCTCATGGAGCAGTTGTAGGTGTCGACGGGCGGGAAGTGGGTGAAGATCCGGGTGCCGTCGACGCCCTCCCAGTGGAAGGTGTGGTGGGGGAACTTGTTCGTCCGGGACCAGGAGATCTTCTGCGTCAGCAGGTACTTGGAGCCCGCCGCCTTGATGATCTGCGGCAGTCCGGCGGCGAAACCGAAGGTGTCCGGCAGCCAGGCCTCGTCGTTCTCGACGCCGAACTCGTCGAGGAAGAACCGTTTGCCGTGCACGAACTGCCGGGCCATCGCCTCCGATCCGGGCATGTTGGTGTCCGACTCCACCCACATGCCGCCGGCCGGCACGAACCGCCCGTCGGCCACCGCCTTCTTCACCCGCGCCCACACCTCGGGCCGGTGCTCCTTCACCCACGCCCACTGCTGGGCCTGCGACATGGCGAACACGAACTCGGGTTCGTCGTCGAGCAGGGCCGTCATGCTGGCCGCCGTACGGGCGACCTTGCGCACGGTCTCGCGCAGCGGCCACAGCCACGCCGAGTCGATGTGCGCGTGGCCGACGGCGCTGACGCGGTGGGCGGAGGGGACGGCGGGGGCGGACAGCACCTCGGTGAGGCGTGCACGGGCCCGCTCCGCCGTGCCGTTCACGTCCTGGAGGTCGACGGCGTCCAGCGCCTTGTCCACCGCCCGCAGGATCTCCCAGCGGCGGGGCGAGTCGGCCGGGAGTTCGGCCATCAGCTCGCCGAGCACCTCGAGGTCGATCACCAGCTGCCACACGTTCTCGTCGAACACGGCGAGATCCATGCGGGCGAGGGTGTACTGCGGTGCGCCGCCCGCGGTCTCCTTGTCGCCGAGCGGGGTGGGCAGGAAGGGGTGGTACCCCAGGATGACGGGGTTGGAGGCGGCCTCGATGTGCAGGCGCACCTCCTCCCCGCCCTCGGCGGGCGCGCCGACGCGCACCCACTGGTTGCGGGGGTTGAGGCCCTTCACGGGGGTGCCGTCGGGCCGGTGGACCAGGCCCTCGCACTGGAAGCCGGGCATGTTCTCGTCGAAGCCGAGGTCGAGGATCGCCTCCACGGTCCGCCCGGCCCAGGCCTCGGGCACGGTCCCGGTGACCCGGAACCAGCTGGTGCCCCAGGGCGCGCCCCAGCGGGTGCCCACCTCGACGGGCTCGGGTTCGGCCGCGAGGCCCTCGGCGACGGGCACGGGTTCGCCCGGGGCGTGCCACACCGCGACGTCGAGGGGCACGGACTCGGGGTACACGGCGGGGCGGAGGCGCTCGTCGAGGACGCGCTTGAGGCGGGCTTCGGCCAGGGTGCGGTCGTCATGCATACGGGGCGCTCCATGGGTGCGGGCGGGTGGTCACCAGGGGTACGAATCCCCCGGCGCGCACCCGCTCGAACCAGGCCGCCGTTCAGCGGGGGGCGCCGTGCCCGTCCGGGGCACCGGCCTGCGCCTGTGCCTCCAGGCGGCGCTTGGCGTCGTTCCAGTCGATCGGCAGCCCGTCGACGGGCACCTCCCAGAAGGTGAACGTCGAGTCGCGCATCGTCTCGCGCACGCCGGTCATGACGCTCTTGTGCGGTTCGGTCCGGGCGTAGGCGTAGAGCGCGTCCCGGCTCTCCCACGCGGACAGCGTGTAGAAGACCTTGCCGAACGGCCGGGCCTCCAGGGAGGCGCCGAGGGCGCCGGGTGCCTTGCGGACCTGGCCCCAGGCGGAGAGGGACTTCCGGAAGAAGCGCGGGACGTCCTTCAGCGACCGCACCTCGAAGCGGGAGGCCATGACGAAGGCGTGGGTGGTGTCGGGGCCCACCGGGTTCGGCGTGACCCAGGGAAGAGTAGGCACGGTAGTCTCGCCTCCATAGTTGGACAGTGACACTATCCATATTAGACAGTGACGCTATCCAATGCCAGGGGAAAGTGGGAAAAACGTGAGGATCTCGGAGCTGAGCCGCCGCAGCGGGGTGCCCAACGCGACGATCAAGTACTACCTGCGCGAGGGGCTGCTGCCGCCCGGCCGGGCGACCGCGGCGACCCAGGCCGAGTACGACGAGACGCATCTCAGGAGACTCCGCCTGATCCGCGCGCTGACGGGGGTGCGGGGCCTGTCCGTCGCCTCGGCCAAGCAGGTCCTGGACGCCATGACCGAACACCGGGGCGACACCCACGAACTGCTCGGCATCGCCTTCGGCATCCGGCCGCCCGACGGCGGCACGCCGGCCGGGGACGAGGGGGAAGGCGAGGGCGAGGCCCTCGCCGAGGCGAACCCCGAGGCCGCCGCCCTGGTCGACGCGATGGGCTGGTCGGTCTCCGCGCGGAACCCGGCCCGGCAGGTCATCGACGAGACGCTGCGGACCCTGCGCTCACTGGACGTCGAGTACGGCTGGGAGGCGCTCCTCCCCTATGCCGAGCTCGCGGAACGGACGGCCCGGCACGACCTCGACAACCTGGAGACGGTCACGGACCCGCTGGAGAAGGCCGAGCGGGCGGTGCTGCTGACCTTCCTCCTGGAACCGGCGCTGATGGCCCTGCGCCGGCTCGCCCAGGAGAACGAGTCGACCGCGCGCCACGGCGGGGACGGGCACACCCCGGCCCGGCCGTGACGGCATTGCGGTGATCGATCGCGAGGGTCTAGGGTCGGCCGGGTGACTGCCGGGTCGGCCATGGGCCATTCACGTAAGGCGCTCCCGGCCTCGGTGTGAGGCCGGTGCGGGGCGCGCCCCCGCTCGCGCGCGCCCGTGGCCCGCCCCTTCTCCGCGTGTTCCCTCCCCTCACGGAAACCGACACCGGAGACGAATCCAGCCATGTCCGCAGTACAGCACGTCCAGTTGAACCACACCGCCGTCTACGCCAGTGACCGCCGGTACTCCGCCGAGTTCCTCGCCGGGATACTGGGACTGGAGGTCGGCGCCCCGTTCGGCCCGTTCCTGCCGGTCGACCTGGGCAACGGCGTGACCCTCGACTACTACGAGAAGCGGGACGAGCCGGTCCAGGGCCAGCACTACGCGTTCCTGGTGCCCGAGGAGCGGTTCGACGCCATGATCGCGCGTCTGGAGGCGGCCGGGGTCACCTACTACGCGGACCCGGGCCACACCGAGCCCGGCAGGGTCAACGACCTCTTCGGCGGACGCGGCGCCTACTTCGACGACCCGGACGGCCACAACATGGAGATCATGACCCGGCCCTACGCCCGGCCGTAGTGACGGGGCGCGCCCGCCCGCACGTGCCGTCAGTCGACGCTGGGCAGGATGTGGGGCTCGGCGAGGTCGTCCTCGTAGCCCGCGAGGCGGATCGGGGCCGAACGGGCCCACACGTCGAGACTGCCGAGCTCTCCCGGCCGGCGGGCGGCGCGCTCCGTGCGTTCCTCGGGGCGCTGATCGCTTTTCGTCTGCTCCGGTGTCACCGCGCACTCCTTATGTGTCGGTCACCCTCGGGACGTACTGCGTCGGCCCTGCGCCTGGCGTCCGACGTCCGCTCGGGTCTGAAGAGAAAACCGTTCGGACGCGGTGGCGCCGGCGACTCGAGGGAGAGCAGGCCGTTGTGAACCGGCTGGTCCCATGACGGACCGTGGGTGCGGGTAGAACCCTGAACTGCTGTCCGTCCGGATCAGAGTAACCAAATGAGCGACCCCCCGCTCGATGGGGCTCAAAACTGACGGTAACAATCCCGCGTCGGACGGTGCTCGATAGGCCGGAATATGTCCCTATTTCCGGATGAGCGCGACTGACTGTATTCACCCGTTCGAAGTACATCGACGTCGGCGCTTTCGACCGGGCCGCGCGGCCGGGGGCCCGGTTCGGATCCCGTCGGCCGGCACGCGGCACGGTCCGCCGCCGCACGACGACGGCCTGCTCCCGGGAGGCCCGGCGCGTGGAGCCGCGCACCGCCGCGCCGCGGCCGGGCGCCCCAGGGGCACGGCCGGCCGCCCTCACCACCGGCCTGGCGCGTAGTCCTTCATGAAGACGCCGTACAGGTCCTCGCCCGCCTCGCCGCGCACGATCGGGTCGTAGACGCGGGCCGCGCCGTCGACCAGGTCGAGCGGGGCGTGGAAACCGGCGTCGGCGAGGCGCAGCTTGTCGAAGTGGGGGCGCTCGTCGGTGATCCAGCCGGTGTCGACCGAGGTCATCAGGATGCGGTCGGCGTCGAACATCTCCTGCGCGCTGGTCCGCGTCACCATGTTCATGGCCGCCTTGGCGGCGTTGGTGTTGGGGTGGCCCGCGCCCTTGTAGCCGCGGTCGAACACGCCTTCCATCGCGGAGACGTTGACGACGTACGCGCGCCCCGTGGACGCGCGGCGCGCGGCCTCGGCCATCGCCGGACGCAACTTGCTGATCAGGATGAACGGCGCCGTGTAGTTGCACAGCTGGGTCTCCAGCAGCTCCACCGGGGAGATCTGCTCGATGGTCTGGACCCAGGTGTTGGTGTCGACGACGTCGGGGAGCAGGCCGCCCGCGTCGATGGCGGTGCCCTCTCGGTGCCGGACCACGCTGGCGTTGCCCGCGACCAGGGCGAGGTCGGCCACCTTCTGCGCTTCGAGTCCGCTGACGCCGACGGGCAGCGCGGTCAGTCCGTCGACCGCGCCGGAGTTGAAGGCGCCGATGACGTGGTGGGCGGGCAGCTCACCGGCCGGCAGCGGGGCACCCTCGCCCTCGACGAGCGCGGCGTACGCGGACGGCAGCCGGCGTACGGTCTGGGTGGCGTTGTTGATCAGGATGTCGAGCGGGCCCTGCTCGGCGACCCGGTCGGCCAGCGCGACGGCCTGGGCGGGGTCGCGCAGGTCGATGCCGACGACCTCCAGGCGGTGCATCCACTCCGCGGAGTCGTCCATGGCCTTGAAGCGGCGGATGGCGTCCTTGGGGAAGCGCGTGGTGATCGTGGTGTGGGCGCCGTCGCGCAGCAGTCGCAGCGCGATGTACATGCCGATCTTGGCGCGTCCGCCGGTGAGCAGCGCACGCTTGCCGGTGAGGTCGGCGCGGGCGTCGCGCCGGGCGCGGTTCTCGGCGGCGCACTTCTGGCAGAGCTGGTGGTAGAAGTAGTCGACCTCGGTGTAGCGGGTCTTGCAGGTGTAGCAGGAGCGGGGGCGCTGGAGTATCCCCGCGATCTTGCCGGGCTCGACGCGGGAGGACGGCAGGATGCCCTCGGTCTCGTCGTCGATGCGCTCGGCGGAGCCGGTGGCGGTGGCCTCGGTGACGGCCTTGTCGTGGGCGGTCTTGGCGGCCCGGCGCTCCTGGCGGCGGCGCTGCTTGACCGTGCGGTAGATGTGCGAGGTGGCCCGGCGGACCAGGATCGCGTCCGGGTGGTCGACGTCGAGTTCGTCGAGTTCCCGCAGCACGTCGAGGCAGACGGCCAGCCGCTCCGGGTCGATGCCGGGCCCGTGCGCCACCGCGTCCATGGCCTCGGGGCCGTCCTGTGTCACCGTCATCGCCGCTGCCGTTTCCCGCTCTGCTTCTCGCGGCGCTCCGTTCGCGCACGCTGTTCGAACGGCGGATTTTACTTCAGCGCGGGGCCGCGGCACCAAACCGGATGCGTCAGTGATCGCAGACGGCGGTCAGCGCCGTCACCTCCTCGGTCAGCGCGCGGGCCAGCCGGTCGAGGTCCGGGACGGCCGCGCCGTCGGCGACCAGCCCGTAGTGGACGCGTCCGCGGTAGGTGGAGACCGCGACCGCGAGGGAGTGGCCGGGGGCCAGCGGCGCGAGCGGGAAGACGGCGCCGAGCGGGTCGCCGCCGAGCCGCAGACCGAAGCCGGGCAGCGGCACGCTGGTGACCAGGACGTCGAACCAGAGCCGGGCCGCCTGGCCGAGCAGCGGTCCGCCGAGCCGGTGGCCGAGCGGCGGCACGTGCTCGGCGAGCAGGGCGACGGCGCCCGCGCCCCGGTGCGGACCGGCGTCCTTGTTGCGGTCCATGGCGGTGCGCACCAGCGCGAGCCGGACGAGCGGGTCCCGCTGGTCGACGGGGAGCCGCAGCAGGTACCCGGAGAGCCGGTTGCCCTGCGGGTGCGCGGTGCGCGGCCGGCGCCGGGAGACGGGGATGAGGGCGCGGGGCGCGACGCCCTCGCTGCCGTCGCCGCGCTCGTCGAGCCAGCGGCGCAGGGCGCCCGCGACGACCGCGATCGTGACGTCGTTGACGGTGCCGCCGGCGCTCTTGCGGATCCGGTGCACGTCGTCGAGGTCGACGACCGCGCCGGCGGTGCGGCGGGTGCCGCTGGGCGCGCAGGTCAGCGCGGGTGAGGAGCGCACGTCGAGGGTGGAGCGGGCGACGGCGGCGCCGATGTCCAGGGCCCGGCCGGCGTCGGACAGGGCGTCCCGGACGAGGCCGGGCACCTCGCGCACGTCCGGGAGGAGCCCGCGCGGGGGCTCGGCGGGGCGGGGCCGTGGTGCGGGGAGGTCCATCGGGTCCATCAGCGCGGCGGCGAGGGTGAGGGCGCGCAGCCCGTCGGCGAGCGCGTGGTGGAACTTGAACAGGACGGCGAAGGAGGTGCCGTCCTCCCCCGGCAGCACATGGGCCTCCCAGGGCGGCCGGGTGCGTCGCAGCGGGCGTCCCATGAGCCGTCCGGCGGCGGTGTGGAAGTCGGCGGCCGGGGGGTGCAGCCGTACGTGGTCGAGGGGGTCGAAGCCGGGGTCGGGTTCGCGGGCGGCGCCGCCGAAGGCGAGGGAGCGGCGCAGGGCGGAGGCGAGCGGTTGCCGCAGCGCGGCGGTCAGGGGCTCACCGGGCGCCGGCCAGGTGCGTCGGAGCGCCGACAGCGGCCGCCGCAGGGTGAGCGGCTGCCAGGTGTCGCGGATGCGCATGCGCAGTCCGGGCACGGCGGCGGCCCGGGACGCCAGCAGATCGGCCGCGTGGGCCGCCGCGGAGGGCGAGCCGGCACGGAAGACGCCGAGCGCCGCGAGGTGCATGGGATGACCGGCGGACTCGATGTTCCAGAACGCCAGGTCGAGAGGGGCGAGCGGATCTGCGGTCATGGGCGGGGCCTCGTGTCGACGACGGGAACGGATCAGCAGTCAATCGCTCCCGGCCGATTACGGTCAAGTACGATCTGGCTACACATAGTTAACATCATGTGACGTCTTCGCCCCTCCCGCCGGGGCCGGGAAAGGGCGGAAGGGGAGTGACGGACGGGGCTGCCGCGGCGCGATCGCCGCCTCACGGGTGACGGACGCCACCCGGACGGGCGCGGCCCGCCGGAGGAACGGTTCATCACGCGGCGCCCTCCGCGACCGGGCGGACCGTGGGTCGTGGGTCGTGGGCCGTGGGTCGTGGGGCGTCCCGGATCAGGACTTCGCGGACGGCCTTCACCCGGGCCACGTCCGGCTTCGGCACGCGCCGGTCGTGGGCGAGCAGACCGTTGAGCCCGCCCTCGGCGTCCGTGATCCGGGTGCGGACGGCGCCGTCGCCGCCCCGGCACACCGGCGTGCGCACCTCGTCGGGCTTCATGAGGCGGTCCCCGGTGCGGGTCGCCGGGCCGACGTCGGCGTACGACCGCCGCACGGACCGGGCGTGTCCGGGCACCGCGAGGCCGAGGCCGCCGCGCCCACCGCCGACCGGGGCCTCTCCCTTTCACCGCTACGGCACGAGCTGTCCCTTGCCGAGCGCGATCACGCCGCTCTTGGACACCGTGTACAGCTCGGCGTCCCGCTCCGGGTTGACGCCGATCGTCGCGCCCGGCGGCACCTCGACGTTCTTGTCCAGCACGGCGCCGCGCACCACCGCGCCCCGCCCGATGTGCACGTTGTCGTGCAGCACCGAGCCCTGCACCACGGCCCCCGGATCGACGACCACGCCCGGCGACAGCACGGACCGGGTGACCTGGCCCCGGATGAGGCAGCCGGCGCTGATGATCGACTCGCTCGCCATGCCGCCCGCGTTGAAGCGGGCCGGGGAGAGCTGGCCGGAGTGCGTGTAGATGGGCCACTGCCGGTTGTAGAGATTGAACGCGGGGCGCTCGGCGATCAGGTCCATGTGCGCCTCGTAGTACGCGTCCAGCGTGCCGACGTCCCGCCAGTAGCCCTGGTCGCGGCTGGTCTCGCCGGGCACGTGGTTGGCGCTGAAGTCGTACAGCGCGGCCTCGCCCCGCTCGGTGAGCTGGGGCAGGATCGAACCGCCCATGTCGTGCACCGAGTTCTCGTCCTCGGCGTCCCGGTGCAGGGCCTCGATGAGCGCCTTGGTGGTGAAGATGTAGTTCCCCATGGAGGCGAACACGCACTCGGGGTCGTCGGCCAGTCCGGGCGGGTCGGCGGGCTTCTCCAGGAAGCGGTCCACGGACTGTCCGTCGGAGCCCGGCGTGATCACACCGAAGGCGGAGGACTCCGAGCGCGGCACCCGTATCCCCGCCACCGTGACCCCGGCCCCGCTCTCGATGTGCTGGGCGAGCATCTGGCGCGGGTCCATGCGGTACACGTGGTCGGCGCCGAACACGGCCACGTACTCGGGCCGTTCGTCGTAGACCAGGTTCAGCGACTGCAGGATCGCGTCGGCGCTGCCCAGGTACCAGCGCGGGCCGAGGCGCTGCTGGGCGGGGACCGGGGTGACGTAGTTGCCGAGCAGGCTGGACATCCGCCAGGTGGTGGTGATGTGCCGGTCCAGCGAGTGCGACTTGTACTGCGTGAGCACGCAGACGCGCAGGATGTCGCCGTTGACCAGGTTGGACAGCACGAAGTCGACCAGGCGGTACGTGCCGCCGAAGGTGACCGCCGGTTTGGCGCGGTCCGCCGTGAGGGGCATCAGGCGCTTGCCCTCGCCGCCCGCGAGCACGATTCCCAGGACCGAAGGACCTCCACGACGCACGGCCGCTCCCCTCACGCCGAATTTTCCCAACACTGCCCCGGACGGGCGGGACTAAGCCTGTTTGAGGATCTCCTCGTAGAGCCCGGCCGTCCGGCGGGCCACCGCGCCCCAGCCGAACTCCGAGACCGCGCGCTCCCGGCCCGCCTCGCCCATCCGCCGTGCCGCCTCCGGATCGCCGAGGACCGAGTCGAGCGCCCGCGTGAGGCCCGCCTCGAAGTCGTCGTCCGCGTCCACGAGTACCCCCGTTCCGCCGTCCGCCACGACCTCGGGAATCCCGCCGACCCGGGAGGCGACCACGGCGGTGCCGCACGCCATGGCCTCCAGGTTGACGATGCCGAGCGGCTCGTACACCGAGGGGCAGGCGAACACGGCGGCGTGCGTCAGGAGCTGGATCACCTCGGGCCGCGGCAGCATCCGCGGGATCCAGTGCACGCCCTCGCGGACCCGGCTCAGCTCCTCGTACAGCTCGCGGAACTCCCGGTCGATCTCGGGCGTGTCCGGGGCGCCGGCGCACAGCACGACCTGCGCGGCAGGGTCGATGCCGCGCACCGCCCGCAGCAGCTGGGGCACGCCCTTCTGCCGGGTGATCCGGCCGACGAACAGCACGTACGGGCGGGAGCGGTCGAGACCGATCCGGTCCAGGGCGTCGGTGCCCGGGTCGGGACGGTACAGGTCCGTGTCGATGCCGTTGTGCACGACGTGCACGCGGGCGGGGTCCAGCGCCGGGTAGGAGGCGAGGATGTCGTCGCGCATGGCGCCGGAGACGGCGATCACCCCGTCGGCCGCCTCGACGGCGGTGCGCTCGGCCCAGCTCGACAGGTCGTAGCCGCCGCCGAGCTGCTCGGCCTTCCAGGGGCGCAGGGGCTCCAGGGAGTGGGCGGTCATCACGTGCGGGATGCCGTACAGCAGCTTGGCGAGGTGGCCGCCGAGGTTGGCGTACCAGGTGTGGGAGTGGACGAGGTCGCGGCCCTGGAGGGCGGCGGCCATGGCGAGGTCCACGGAGAAGGTGCGCAGCGCGTCGTTGGCGCCGTCGAGCGCGCTCCAGGGGCGGTGGCGCAGCACGCCGTCCGTCCGGCCCTCGCCCCAGCAGTGCACCTCCAGGTCCACCAGGGACCGCAGTTCCCGGGCGAGGAACTCCACATGGACTCCCGCGCCGCCGTACACGTCCGGGGGGTACTCCCGTGTCAGCAGTCCCACTCGCACCCGTGAACCCCCTGTCTGAGCGGACGTTGTCTTCATGGTCACCCAGATGGGGCGCGTGGGGAAGAGCGGGGCGGCCGTGCGAGGCAGCAGTCGCCGCAGACGCCCCCGCCGGGCACCCGGTAGTACAGACAGCAGCTACGGCGCCGGAAGGCGGTGCCCGTGAGGGTTCCGGTCCCGGCGAGCAGCGGGTGCGCGAGGAGTTCGGCCGCCAGGAGGCGGGCGCGGGCGGCGGCGTCCGTACGGCCGTGGCGGCGCCCCCAGCGGTCCAGTTCCCGGGCGGCGCCCGCGAGCGCGGAGGCGGCGTTGCCGCGCAGCAGGCCCGGTGCGAGGCGGTGGCGGGCGCGCAGGGCCGCGGCGAGGGGTTCCAGGTGGCCGTGCAGCACCAGCTCCGCGACCGTCGCCGCGTCGCCGGGCAACGGCCGTACCTCCGTCAGCCACAGGTCGTCGGGGGCGCTGCCCTCGGGGTCCCAGCGCAGCAGCGGCGGGGCGAGGTCGGGGACGGCGCCGTACAGGACGGCGGAGCCGAGGGCCACGGACCACAGGCGGGCGGCGAGCCCCTGCTGGGCCACCGACGCGGCGACCCTCGCCTCGGGGGTGCGCAGGGCACCGGCGACCCGGCGGACCCGCGAGGTCAGGAAGTCGCCCTGAACATCCGGGAGCCGCGGTCCGTATGCCTGGGCGAGCGTGGGCAGGCGGCGGTCGGCCACTCCTGCCGTGCGCAGTACGAAGAAACCACCGAGGCGGTGAAGGGCGGTGAGAGACGGGTCGAGGTCCACGACGTGCAGTAGTACCAAGGCCCCTAGGGGTAGCGACCAGGGGCCCTCCGCCCTGGGGCACCCACCCTGGGGATGACGGGGTCGCCGTCGTACTCCATCGGCAGTAGGACTCATTGAGTGCTCAGGGACGACGACGGGAACACTCCGACACGGCATCGTGTTGGTTATGAAAGCCGACCGTTCGCCGTGCCGGGCCCACCGCCCCGGCCTCACGCAGAGGAGCAGCCGATGAGCGCCCTCGCGTTGTCCGTGCTGCTGTCGTTCGTCTCTGCCGTGGCGTACGCCGGTGGAGCGATCGTGCAGGAGCAGGTCGCGGTCTCCTCGCCCGGCGCGCAGCAGTACGCACCGCTGCGCCGGCCGGGCTGGTGGGCGGCGGTCGCGCTCAACGGCCTCGGCGGACTGCTGCACGTGGTGGCGCTCGCCTACGGTCCCCTCAGCCTCGTCCAGCCCCTGGGCGCGCTGACCATCGTCTTCGCCCTGCCCATGGCCGCGCTGTTCGTCGGCCGGAAGGCCGGGGCGACCGCGTGGCGCGGCGCCCTCATGGCGACGATGGGTCTCGCGGGACTGCTCTCCCTGGTCGGCGCGTCCGACGCGCAGTCGCTGGACACCGCGCAGCGGGTGGCGGCGGCGCTGGGGACGGCCGGGGCGGTCGTGGCGCTGATGGTCGCGGCCCGCGCCGCGCACCGGCATCCCGCGGTGCGCAGCATCCTGCTGGCCACCGCGTCCGGTGTCGCGTTCGGTATGTCCTCCGTCTTCACCAAGACCGTCGCGGTCGACTGGACCGGCGGGGTCTCGGCGGCGGACCTGCCGTCCCTGGCGGTGATCGGCGTCCTGGCCACGGCCGGCATGCTGCTCTCCCAGGCCTCCTACCGGGGCGCCGGCCTCGCGGCCCCGCTGGCCACGCTGACGGTGGTGAACCCGGTGGTGGCGGCCGCGGTCGGCATCACGATGTTCGGTGAGACCTTCCGCTACGGCACGACGGGCACGGCGCTCGCCCTGAGCTGTGGCGTGGTGGCGGCCGGCGGTCTGATCCTGCTCACGACGGAGCGGCTGGCGCGCGAGCACCAGGAGGCGCGGACGGCGGAGGACTCCGTACCGGAGCCCGCGCCCGAGGCGGTTCCCGCGGGGGCCGACGAGCAGCCGACCGCCGACCCCACCGACCCCGCCGAGCGGCTGCTGGCCGCGCTCGAACTCCCCGAGGACGTACGGCTGCCGGCCCCCGTGCCGGCACCGGGCGGCGCGCCGGACGACGCGGATTCCGCCCCGGTGCCGCTGGTGTCGTACGCGCCCTTCTACGGCGCCCCGTACGTGCCGGTGGCGGTGGTGGACCGGCGCAGGACGCGGGTCACATCCTGACGCCGCCCGCCCTCAGGTAGGCGACCGGGTCGATGTCCGATCCGAAGCCGGGCCCCGTCCGCACCTCGAAGTGCAGATGCGGGCCCGAGCTGTTCCCGGTCGAGCCGGAACGGCCGATGCGCTGGCCCGCGGCGACGGACTGCCCGTTCTTCACGGAGATCGCCGACAGGTGCGCGTACTGGCTGTAGCGGCCGTCGGCGTGCCGGACCACCACCTGGTAGCCGAACGATCCCTCCCAGCCCGCGCCGACGACGGTGCCGGCTCCGACCGACTTCACGGACGTGCCGGTGGGGACGGGGAAGTCGACGCCCGTGTGGTACCCCTTCGACCAGGCGGATCCGGCCTTGTGGTACGGCGTGCCGAGCGCGGCGCTGACGGGGGCGACCAGACCGCCGGTGGTCTTGGTGGCACGGTCCGCACGGTCCTCGGTGCGCTGGGGGGAGGCTTTCTTCTCAGCCTTCTTCTCGGCCTTCTTCTCGGCCTTCTTCTCAGCCTTCTTCTCGGCCTTCTTCTCGTTCTTCTTCTCGGTCTTCTCTTCGGCCTTCTCGGCTTTTCCGGCTTTCTTCCCGTCCGACTCGGCCGGTTTCCCGGCCGTCTTCGTCGTCCCGTCGGGCAGGGCGAGCCGCTGGCCCGGAATGATCAGGTCGGGGTCGCCGCCGATGGTGGAGCGGTTGGCGTCGTACAGCTTCTGCCAGCCGCCGCCGACCCGTTCGCCCGACGCGATGCCGGAGAGGGTGTCGCCGCGGACGACGGTGTACATCTCGGCGCGGCCCGCGCGGGACTGGGGTGTGGTGTGCGGTTTGACGTCCTCGACGGAGGACCCGCCGGTCTTCTTGCCGTTCTTGCCGTTCTTGCCGCTCTTCTCGTTTCCGTCCGGCTTGTCGGTGGCCGGCCGGATGTCGGGGGTGTCGCCGCCCCGGGTCAGCCCGGCCCGTACCGAGCACACCGGCCAGGCGCCGGGCCCCTGCCCGTCGAGGACCTTCTCGGCGACGGCGATCTGCTGGTCCTTGGTGGCCAGATCCGCGCGCGGCGCGTACCGGGTGCCGCCGTACGCCTCCCAGGTCGACCGGGTGAACTGGAGCCCGCCGTAGTACCCGTTGCCGGTGTTGATGTCCCAGTCGTTGGTGGACTCGCAGGCGGCGACCTTGTCCCAGGTCTCCACGTCGGCCGCCTGGGCGGGGCCGGCGCCCAGCAGCGGGAGCGCCATTCCGGCGCCGCCCGCGGTGACGGTGAGCGAGGCCCGGTTGATCCTGTTCGGCTGATACCGGCGGTGCCGGCCGCGCACGGCCATGGAAATCCCCCTCGACAATGCGTCAGGAGGGGCAAAAGTAAGCGTTGCGAACTGGCCGTGACAAGACGGCTATCGGCCGCACGGATGCGCCAAGTGGCCGGGAGTTTTCGCCCGTTGCGCCCCCCTTGGCGCCCCGTGGGGAGCGTGCGCGGGCGGGTGTTTCCGTCCGCGGGGGCACGCGGGTGCGTGCCCCCGCTGAGTGCGCGAGGGGCATCCGCGCGTATGTACCTGAGCGGTGTCACGACGACCCGCGCGTGCGCGCGCGAGTGCGGCACGTCAGGATGGTCGATGGCAGGACTGGCGGGCATCGACCGGCAGCACCGGGACTCGGCAGTACCGATACCAAGTTCATGAGGAGCCATCCCAATGAGCAGTTCAGCGCAGATCGGCGTCACGGGACTCGCGGTCATGGGCCGCAACCTCGCACGCAACTTCGCCCGCAACGGCTACACGGTCGCGGTGCACAACCGGACGGCGGCACGTACGCACGCGCTGGTGGAGGAGTTCGGGCACGAGGGCGACTTCGTGGCGGCCGAGACGGCCAAGGAGTTCGTGGCGGCGCTGGAGCGACCGCGGCGGCTGGTCGTGATGGTGAAGGCGGGTGAGCCGACGGACGCCGTGATCGAGGAGTTCGCGCCGCTGCTCGAGCCCGGTGACATGATCATCGACGGTGGCAACGCGCACTTCGCGGACACCCGGCGCCGGGAGAAGGCGCTGCGGGAGCAGGGCATCCACTTCGTCGGCATGGGCGTCTCCGGCGGTGAGGAGGGCGCGCTGAACGGACCGAGCATCATGCCGGGTGGCCCGAAGGAGTCGTACGACTCGCTCGGCCCGATGCTGGAGAAGATCTCCGCGAAGGCGAAGGACGGCTCCCCCTGCGTCACGCACGTCGGCCCGGACGGCGCCGGCCACTTCGTGAAGATGGTGCACAACGGCATCGAGTACGCCGACATGCAGCTGATCGGTGAGGCGTACCAGTTGCTGCGCGATGTCGCCGGGTACTCCCCCGCGCGGATCGCGGAGATCTTCCGCACCTGGAACACCGGCCGGCTGGACTCCTACCTGATCGAGATCACGGCCGAGGTGCTGTCGCACGTGGACGCCGCCACGGGCAAGCCGTTCGTGGACGTGGTGGTGGACCAGGCCGAGCAGAAGGGCACGGGCCGCTGGACCGTGCAGATCGCGCTCGACCTGGGCGTGCCGGTGTCCGGCATCGCCGAGGCCGTCTTCGCGCGCTCCCTGTCCGGTCACGCGGCGCTGCGCGAGGCCTCGCGCTCCCTGGCCGGCCCGAAGGCCGCGCCGATGGACGAGGCGGAGGCGGCGGCGTTCGCCGACCGGGTGGAGCAGGCGCTGTACGCGTCGAAGATCGTGTCGTACACGCAGGGCTTCCACGAGGTCGCGGCCGGCAGCGAGGAGTACGGCTGGGACATCGACCTCGGCGCGGTCTCCGCGATCTGGCGCGGCGGCTGCATCATCCGCGCGGCCTTCCTGGACCGCATCCGGGCCGCCTACGACGCCCGCGCGGACCTGCCGAGCCTGCTGTCGGACGAGACGTTCGCGCGGGAGATCGCCGACGCCCAGGACGACTGGCGCGAGGTGCTGATCGCGGCGACCCGCCAGGGCGTGCCGACCCCCGGCTTCGCCGCCGCCCTCGCGTACTACGACGCCCTGCGCGCGGAGCGCCTGCCGGCCGCGCTCACCCAGGGCCAGCGCGACTACTTCGGCGCGCACACCTACCGGCGCACGGACCGCGACGGCTCGTTCCACACGCTGTGGGGCGGGGACCGCTCGGAGGTGACGGCGTAACACCCCGCGCGACAGGGCGGTGGACGGCCTGCCGGTCGTCCACCGCCCTGCTTCGTGCCGCGTCCGGGTCAGCTCAGCGGCGGGCCCGGTTCCGGGTTCGGCACCGGCTCGGGGCCCGGCGGGATCGGCGAGGGCGACGGCTCGGGGGGACCCGGGTGCGGCGGGGGCGGCTGCGGTCCCGGGCCCGGCGGCTGCGGGGTCGGCTGCGGACCGGGGCCCGGCGGCGGGGGCGGAGGGGTGGGTTCCGGGCCGGGCGGCGGCTCGGGTGAGGGCACCGGGTCGGGGCGGGGCTCGGGGTGCGAGGGGTCCGGGCCCGGAGTGGGGCCCGGCGGGACGGGGTCCGGGTACGGGTTCGTCATGGCGCGTGTCCTCCGGCCTGTCGGTCGACGTCGGCTCTGGACTACTCCCCCGCCTACCCGACGGACGCCTCTCCAGTCACCCGTCCGGGTGACGGCGCGGAGCCGGTTGGCGCCACCGGCCCGGCCGGAGGATCAAGGGGTGAGGGTGTCGGAGCGGCCTGCCTCGATGCGCGACCACTGGGGGATGGGGCGTCCGTCGCTCCGCAGCCGGACGGCGTCGACGGGCGTGCCCTGGACGGTGGGCCAGCCGGAGGGCGAGTCCTCCCACAGCTCCTGGCGTCCGTACACGGTGAGGTCCATGAGCGCGTAGCTGTAGTCCATCGCCTCCACGCCGCGCCGGGTCGTCCAGTACGTCTCGAAGACGCGGTCGCCGTCCCGCAGGTAGCACACGATGTGCATCATGCCGACGTGGCGCCCGGTCAGGAGTTCGTCCTGGGACGGGACCGCCGAGTACCACGGCACGTCCCAGCCCATGAAGTCGCGGTAGCGGCGGCTCTCCTCGTACGGCCCCTGGCAGAAGACCGCGTAGGTGATGTCGCGCGAGTGGAGGTACGACAGCTCCTGCACCTGGGTGGTGACCCAGGTGCAGCCCTCGCACTGCCCGGCCGCGTCGTGGCCGTGGTGCCACATGAAGTAGTAGGCGATGAGCTGTCGGCGCCCTTCGAAGGCCTCCAGCAGGGTGACCGGTCCGTCGGGCCCGGTCAGCTCGAGGCCCGCGTCCACCTCGACCATGGGCAGCCGCCGCCGGGCGGCGGCGATCGCGTCGCCTTCCCGGGTGTGCGCCTTCTCCCGGATCCGCAACCGGTCCAGTTCGGCCTCGAAGGCGGCCCGGTCGGCCGTCGGGGGCAGTGCCGGGGCGCGGTCCGTGGGCCTGTTGCCATGCTCAGTCATGATCATGTCCCATCGTCGTAAGTCGCGGTCCGTCAGGCGGCCGGATCAGGTGGCCGGGTCGGGTCCGGGGCGCTCCGCCAGTTCCTTGATCCGCAGCAGACGCGTCTCCCAGCCTCGGCCGATCCGGTCGAGTTCGCGAGCCAGCGTGCCGAGCCGGGCGCCGACGGCGAGGTGGACGACCTCGCGCCCGCGCCGCTCGGACTCGACCAGCCCGACCTCGCGCAGCACCTCCAGGTGCTTGCCGATCGCCTGCCGGCTCACCGGCAGGGCCCTGGCCAGCGCGGACGCCGACATGGGGCCCTCGCCGAGCCGGGTGAGTATCTCCCAGCGCGTCGCGTCGCCGAGCGCGGCGCACACGACGGGGAGAGTGGAAGCGGTCACGGATGCCTCACCGGGGCCGGCGCGCTCTTCTCGACGAACACCTTCGCGGCCGTCAGCTCGGTGAGCCAGCCCTTGTCGTTGCCCTCGCGCTCCTTCAGCCATGCCGCCGGGTCGTCGGCGAGGCTGGCGAACCCGCTCTCCACCACGCGCAGGGTCACCCCGCCGCCGTCCCGCTCGTCGATCCAGAACTCGACCAGGGTCGAGGGCGTCGAGTCGTCCCGGTACGGGGTGCCGATCCAGCGGAACGCCGCGTAGCGCGGCTTGTCCAGCTCCACCGTCCGGAACCGGAACTCACCCAGCGACGGATGGCGCACCACGGTCACGTCACCCTCGTGGCGCAGGTCCGGCTCCGCCTCGACCACACCGTCATTGATGTACCAGCCGGGCCGTACGACCAGCTCCCATACCCGCTCGGCGGGGGCGTCGATGTCGATCCGCCGGTCGATCCGGTCGAGCTCAACCAGCTCCGCGTCGGTGTAGGTGGTGTCGTTCACGGGAACCTCCCTCGTCATTTGTCATGCAACACAAGGGTTGCACGTCACGACATCACATGCAACCCGTGGGTTGCACTAAAGGTTCCGGCGTCTCACGCGCTTCTCACGCGGTCGCGAGGAAAGAACAGCCGGCGCGGCCTCGTCAGGGGCTGGACAGCACGAACACCGGAGTCGTGGTGAGCCGCTCGGCCGAGGTCGTGGAGGCCCGGGCGAGGACGATCGCGTCGGCGCGGGTGACCACGCCGACGGCGTCCGCGATCCGGCGTACGCACCCCGCCGGACCACCCGCACCGAAGCGTTCCCAGGCACCCCGACGGACCAGCCGGCGCAAGGGGCCTCCTCGGCCGGCGCCACCGCGGGCCGGGACGTGCCCTCGGATCCCCGGGGACGAGACGTCACGACTCCGGCCCGGAACGGTCCTCGGCGCGTCGAGGCGCGTTACGTGAACGGGCGAGGTGTGCGGCAGCGCGGATACGGGGGCTTCAGAACCGCCCGGGGTGCGCCGCCAGCCACTCCTTCGCCGCCCGGATCAGCTCCGGCCCGGCCGCCGGAGCCTGGTCGGGGTGACGCTCGGCCCACTTGGCGACGTACGGGCAGAGCGGGGCGACGGCGCTGCCCTCGCGGGCGGCGACGGCGTAGAGCTCACGGGCGAGGGAGCCCGCGATGCCCTTGCCCTCGTGGGCGGGCTCGACGACGGTGTGCACGGGCACGAGCGCGCGCTCGGGGCCGTCGAGCGGGAAGTACTCGATCCGCCCGACGACCTCGCCGTCCGCCACCGCCTCGAGCCGGCCCGCCGCCCGGTCGTCACGGATCTCGATGTCACCCATGGCCACGTCACGCTCCTGCCTCGGTCTGCGCCGGTCAGGCCGTGGTGACGGCCCCCGGGCTGCGCTCCTGGTCCGACCCCGGCACCGGCTCGGACGGGTCGGCCCCCAGGGCCACGATGCGGTTGTCACCGTCCACGTGCACCACCCTGGGTTCCAGCGCCCGCGCCTCGGCGTCGGTCACCTGAGCGTAACTGATGATGATCACCAGATCACCGGGCTGGACGAGATGGGCTGCGGCCCCGTTGATCCCGATCACCCCGGACCCGCGCTCCCCCTCGATGACGTACGTCTCCAGCCGTGCCCCGTTGGTGATGTCGACGATGTGCACGAGCTCGCCGGGCAGCAGATCGGCGGCATCGAGCAGCTCGGCGTCGATCGTCACGGACCCCACGTAGTGCAGGTCGGCCTGGGTGACGGTGGCGCGGTGGATCTTGGACTTGAACATTGTACGCAACATCGGGGTACTCCCACAAGTAGGCTCCCTGCCTGCGTTTTTGCAGGTCAAGGGCTGTTTCGACACCCTACAACGAGTCGCATGTTCGGGCAGCTGTCCCCAGGTTTTTCAGGACTCATGCTGACCACTTGCTGACTTTCCTGACGCCCCGTCAGGTGGCTGGAGGAGGGCTTCGCCCACTCTCGCGGACCCCACCGTGGCGACGACCCAAGCCTACGCAGCACCCCCGAAAGGCGTCCGTGATCACCGTCACGCGAACGGTCTGGACGGCAGTCAGGAGCGAAGGCGCTCGACCGGAAGTCGGACCACGCGCCGCCATGGGACAGCTGGCCCAGGCCCCTCGTATCCCGTCTCAAAGGAGGAGGCGTCCACAGCTCCATGAATCTGAGTGGCCGAAGCAGCGCGGCAACATAGCGGCGGATCGCCGGTTAGCCAAACCGGCGATTCTCACGACCATGGCTGTGGCTCGTCCGGTGACTCCTGGCGGTGGCACAGGGCGGGCGTCAAGGACGTTTGAAATTCGACCAGAGCAGAGCGCGAGCCGCTGCCGCGATCAGGCTCAGGCCAGCCTCAGGGAGTCATCTTGCCCATGGGACCGCAGTCGCACCCCGACGAGACCCGCACCGATATCGACTCGTCGCGCAGGCGCCGTAGCGTCGAGCCCGTCCTTATGGACACTTCTGAGGTCGCTGCGATGCTCAATATGTCCACGAGCTGGGTCTACAAAGAGGCATCGAAACTGGGCTTGAAGGGCTACAAGCTCGGCCGAGGCAGGAACGCCAAGGTCCTGTACAAGAGGGCCGAGGTCTTCAAGTGGCTGGAGCAGCAGAAGATCCATTAGAAGCGGGCAGTTTCCTGCCGACCCCGGACTCACAGACACCCAGCAGCCGTCGACACAGCGGCTGCTGGAGATCCCGAAGCCCTTACTTCCTCACGGCCGGTTTCGGCTTGCACCGCGTTGCTCGGCGTCCTGATCAGGACGAAAGCACCTCAGGCTGACCTCTTGGCCGATTAGAGTGTGGCGGGCAAGAGCGCCGATCGGGTGAGGCGCAGTGGAAAGGTGAGTCGGTGCGGATGAGCGGGGTGCCCACGCGGATCGGCCGGTACACGGTGGCGCGGGAGCTCGGCTCCGGCGGGATGGGTGAGGTCTATCTCGCCTACACGCCCGCAGGTGATCCGGTCGCGGTGAAGGTGATCCGCAACGACAAGCTCGATCCGCTGACGCGTGCGCGCTTCGAGAAGGAGGCACTGATCGCCCGCACGGTGATCGGCACGAACCGGGTGGCCCGCTTCCTGGATGCGGATCCTTACGCAGACCGGCCTTGGTTGGCCATGGAGTACGTGGCCGGCCGTACGCTGCTGGCCTGTGTGGACAGCGACGGTGTACTTCCGCTGCCGCTGGCGGCCAGCCTCGGGGCGTTGCTCGCCGAAGGCTTGTCGGCAGTCCACGCCGCGGGGTTGCTCCATCGAGACCTGAAGCCGCAGAACGTCATCCTGGGCGATGACGGCCCGATGATCATCGACTTCGGGCTGGGCGCGTTCATGGACTCCTCGCAGGAGACGCTGTCACACAGCGGCATGATCATCGGCACCGTCCGATGCATGCCTCCGGAGCAGGCCGGCGGCCATCCGCAGGTGTCGCCCGCGGCAGATGTGTACGCGCTGGGCACGGTCCTGCTGTACGCGGCGGCCCGCCACTATCCGTACGACGGATCACGCTGGGAAGCGATCGCGGCACAAGTCACCAATCCCGAGATCGCTCCCGATCTCTCTGGTGTGCCTGCGCCGCTGGTGCCCCTGCTGGAGTCGATGCTCGCCCACACGCCGGAGGAGCGGCCGACTCTGCCAGCGGTCTCCGAAGCGTGCGCGAGGGTCCTCTCCGACTCCGGGGTGACACCGGCGGCTGCCCGGCTCACGCTGATCGCCCACACCAAGGGGGGCGAGGCTCCGTCGACCCCTGGTGAGCCGCCGACGGTGCCGTTCGAGAAGCTCATCCACGAGCAGGATGATCTTGTCGAGAACAGTGAAACGGTGAGCCCGCTCGACGACCCGCCGCGGGCTTCACTGACCAAGGCCGACGAACCGGAGCGGGAGCCAGAAGAGCCTGAGGTTCTCCTGCCCAAGCCGACTCCGGAGTCCGGAAGGCGAAGCGACCCTCCGAAGGCCAACGCAGCCAAGGGACGCCCCTTGGCGTCGAAGCGGATCGCGGACGAGCTGCGCGCGTTGTACGCAGCCGATCCCGTTCTGTGACTCCTTTGCTGACAGTGCTGAGTGAGAGTCTTTGTCGGAATGGCGCGCTCGGACGGCGTAGTCCGTCGTTTGCAGGCGTGTGGGGTGTGTGCGGCCGTCGGTGGCCGCTGGTGATGGATCGGAGTGGACGTTGAGCGTCGAGGCGGAAGCCGTGGGCGGCCAGGGCGATGAGGTGTGGGACGCCTGGACGCCGGAGGATGCTCCGGCCTCACGGCGGACCAGTGGGTCCTCCGGCTATGCCCCGGGGTCCCAGGTATTGATCCGCGACGAGCTGTGGCTCGTCCGGAACTCCAAGGACGTCGGCAAAGACGGGTGGATGGTGGAGGTCACCGGCATCTCATCCTTCGTTCGAGGCACGGACGCGGTCTTCTACAGCCGACTCGACGCGATCCAGGTGCTGGACCCGAGGGAGACGCGGCTCGTCCCGGACGACTCACCCAATCACCGGCGAGGCCGTCTGTTCCTTGAGGCGGTGATGCGCAAGACGTTCCTGCCGCAGACCGAGCATGGGCTCGCGCTGGCCGACGGGTTCCTCATGGACCAGCAGGTGCACCAGCTGCGGCCCGCCGAGTTGGCGCTGTCATTGGAGAAGAACCCACAGCCGCGGATCCTGATCGCCGACGTGGTGGGCCTGGGTAAGACCCTGGAGATCGGGGTGTTGCTGGCCGAGCTGATCCGGCGCGGGCGCGGCGAGCGCATTCTGGTCGTGACACCCCAGCATGTGCTGGAGCAGTTCCAGCGGGAGCTGTGGACCCGCTTCGCCATTCCGCTCGTCCGTCTGGACTCCACCGGTATCCAGCGCATCCAGCAAGACATCCCGGCTGGCCGGAACCCGTTCGCGTACTTCAAGCGCGCGATCATCTCCGTGGACACGCTCAAGAGCGACGTCTACGCGCACCACCTCGAGCACACCAACTGGGACGCCGTCGTCATCGACGAGTCCCACAATCTGGTCAACCGGGGCACCAAGAACAACGAGCTCGCCCGTCTGCTGGCTCGGAAGACCGACGCGCTGGTACTGGCCTCGGCCACGCCCCACAACGGTCGTGCCGAGTCGTTCGCCGAGTTGATCAAAATGCTGGACGAGGCGGCCATCGCCAACCCGTCGAAGTACGAAGTGAAGGACCTCGAGCACCTCTACATCCGGCGTACGAAGACCACGGCGGAGGTCCGCGACTCGTTGAAGGGCGCCTGGGCGGACCGTGGACCGTCCCAGCCGATCCACGTAACGGCCGGTGAGAAGGAGCTCGCCGTCTTCCAGGAGCTCGCCACGCGCTGGATCCCGGCCGATCCCGACAAGCCGTCGGTCAGTCGACACCAGTTGGTGCCCTACCAACTGCTGAAGTCCTTCCTGTCCTCGCACAAGGCTCTGCTGGAGACCGTCAAGACGCGACTGACGACGCTGGACAAGCAGCCTGCCGCCGAGTCGGCGCGAGGTGGGCAGAGGCCGGCCCGCCCGGTCGACCCGGAGGTCCGGGAGGCGGCAAGGCAGGCGGAGCGCGCCGCCTTGTTGGATCTCCGGGACGTGGCCGAGCGGATCCAGGACGAGGACTCGGCAAAACTGGCGGCCCTCCTGGACGAGCTGCGCAGCATGGGTGTCGGCCCCGGTTCGGAGACCCGCGTGGTGGTGTTCTCCGAGCGCATCCCCACACTGAAGTGGCTCGCGGAGGCTGTCCCGGCCGCGCTCGGTTTCCGTCGCGGCGCCGATCCCGACGAGAACAAGCCCTGGCTGGCCTTCGGCGGCGCGGTCCAGGTCATGCACGGCGATGCCACCAGCGACGAGGAGCAGCAGGCCATCGTCGAGAAGTTCGGGCTGCGCGACGACCCCGTACGCATCCTGTTCACCGGCGACGTCGCCTCTGAAGGCGTCAACCTCCACCAGCAGTGCCACCGGTTGATCCACTTCGACCTGCCGTGGTCCCTGATCCGTATCGAGCAGCGCAACGGCCGCATCGACCGCTACGGCCAGCAGCACCGGCCTGAGTTCCGTGCTCTGATCCTCACCAGCGACATCCCCTGGCGGACGGACGAGACAACCGGGGAGGCCCGAACGCTGGACGACCGTCTCGTGGGCGAGAAGCTACTGAAACGCGAGGAGGAAGCGCACAAGATCGAGGGCTCGGTGGAGGCGGTCACCGGCCTGTACCGGGCCAAGGAGGAGGAGAACCGCCTCACCCAGGATCTGATCGCCGGCCGGACTGTTGAGGAGTCCATCAAACAGTCCCAGCAGGGGGGCGCCGCGTTCCTCTCCGGACTACTCGGCCAGGTGGGCGCCGTGCCGGAGCATCCCGAGGTCCGGCGGGCGTACGTGCCACGCCTGTTCTCGTCCACCGCTGACTACTTCGACGAGGCACTGCGTCAGGTCTGCCGCCCGAACCCGGAAGACCAGCTTTCGCTGCGCCGCGACGAGGACGGCACGATCGCCTTCGAACCTCCGCGCGACCTGCTGTACCGGCTGAAGGCGCTGCCGAAGTCGTACCTCGACGAGCAGCGGATCATGCCTCGGAAGGCCGAGCCGGGGCGGATGCGCATCACCTTCTCCAAGGACCTCGCAGACCGGCGTCTGAAGGCAGCCCGTGAGTCGTCCAAGTCGCAGTGGCCGAACGTCTCCTACGTCACCGACGTCCACCCGGTCCTGGACTGGCTGACCGACAAGGTGCTCGTCGAGGTCGGCCGCCACCAGGCCCCCGTCCTCGCCGCCTCCGTGGACTCACCGACCTTCCTGATCCAGGGCATCTGCTCCAACGCGCTGGGTCGGCCGACCATCGTCGAGTGGATGGCCGTCCACGGCGCCCCCCACGACCTTCAGGTGGCGCCTCTGACCCCGGAGGTTCTGGAGGACTACGGTGTAAGTCCGACGATGCCCGGCCGCGCCACGCCGCGCGACCTCAGTGGCCTGACGGAGCTCGTGCCTGAAGCCATTGACAGGGCCGAACAGCACCTGCGGGCCCTGAAAGAGGCTTACGGCGAGGAGATCGAGGCGATCCTGGCCCCGTCCCGTAAGCGCGTCGTGCACTGGCAACAGGAAGCCATGTTCTCTTCTGATGGGACGGGAAAGCGCGGAGTGAACCTCAGCGCCAGCAGGCGGCTGAGCCTTCTCAATTCCCTGCAGACCACGGGTGAGCCGATGTTGCGCCTGCTCGCCGTCCTGGAACCGCTCAATGCCGCTGAGGGAGGCACCAACCGATGAGCACCGATTTCGACTCCTTCAGCAACCGCGGCGAATACTTCGCCGCGCACTACTTCGCCGAAGAGCTCGGAACCGACCTGAAGAAGGGCCTGTTCGCCACCTGGGCCCTGCGTGAAGGCGACGAGCACGACCCGCGGAAGACTCCTCGAGAGCTCCTCCGCTCGCTGCGCGGCGCCTACCTCTCCGAAGACGTACGCGGTTACTTCGCCGAGGCCGCCGAGCGCGACGCAGGAGATGAGGTCCGGCCGAGCACCCACAACAACCCCGAGTGGCGCAAGCGTCTGGCCGAGTGGCACCACACGGTCCTGCAAGCCCTTGGCTTCGAGGCCACTCCTACCGAGGTCACCGTCCACCGCGCCGGAGCGGACCACTCCCTGACCGTGGCCTACCACGGCCACGGGATCATCGCTCTGGACTGCGGCTGGGCCGCCGACAATGACGCCGCCCTGAACGCGACAGGCCCCGGTCGGCTCCTGCACCCGCTGCGTGTCAGTGCAAGCGAGATGTACGAGACCGGCCCGGCCCTAACATCGTGGCTTTTCCAGAGCGAGCTCGGCGAGGCCGGCGGGCCTCGCCCGCGCTTCGTCCTGTTGTTGTGCGGAGGCGTGCTCGTCCTCGCGGATCGCCAGTCCTGGAACGAGGGCCGCTTCCTCGCCGTCAACCTCGACGCGGCCCTCGAACGCAACGACCGCAGCCAGCAAGGCGAACTCGCCACCATCGCGGCACTGTTCAGCCTGGACATGCTCCGGCCCGGCGAGAACGACCAGAGCCGGACCATCGATGCCCTGCTGAAGTCCTCCAGCGCCAACGCCGCCGGCGTCTCCGGCAAGCTGCGCCACGGGCTCCAGCGCTCGGTAGAAATCATCGCCAACGAAGTCCTCGCGCGGATGGCCGAGCCGGAGAACAACGTCACCCCGGCCGACATCGAAAGCCCCAAGATCCCCTTCGCCCGGGAACTCACCCGCGAATCCCTCCGTTACCTCTACCGCGTCTTGTTCCTCCTCTACGCCGAGGCCCGCCCCGAACTCGGCATCCTTCCCGCCGACGACGGCAGCTACGAGGCCGGCTACTCGATGGCCCGCCTGCGCGAGCTCGTCGAACGCGACGAGGAACTCGTCGAGGAGGAGGCCCGCAAAGGCTTTCACCTGCACGAGTCTCTGGACGTCCTCTTCAACAAAATCAACTTCGGCCACCGTCCGTACGGCACCGAGGCCGACGACGACCAGCCCGGTGACGACGAGGAGACCCGCAAGGCCAAGGCCGCCCGCCGCAGCGATGACCGTGGCCTGCGCTTCGAACCCCTCCGCAGCGAGCTCTTCGAGCCTCGTTCGGTACGCCTCATCGGCAGGGGCGTTCTCGACCCTCGCAGCGACGAAGACAGCGACCCGCGCTGGCTCGACTTGCGGCTCCGCAACGCCGCCCTGCACGAGGTGCTGCGTCTGCTGACGATGAAGAAGGGCAAGCGCGGCGAGCGAGGCGGTTTCATCTCCTACCGCAACCTCGGCATCAACCAGCTCGGCGCCGTCTACGAGGGCCTGATGTCGTACACCGGCATCATCGCTGAGGAGGAGCTGTGCGAGGTCGCCAAGGGCGGCGACCCGGAGAAGGGCTCCTGGCTCATCCCCTTGAAGAAGCAGGACCAATACCCCGACAAGAGCCTCGTCCACTACGACGAGGACGACGCCCGCAAGGGCCTGCGTGGCGTCAAGAAGTACGAGAAGGGCTCCTTCGTCTACCGCCTCGCCGGCCGTGACCGCGAGACCTCCGCCTCGTACTACACCCCCGAGTCGCTGACCCAGGTCACGGTCGAGCTCACTCTCAAGCACCGCCTTGACCAGGAGCGCGACGCCGACGGCAATGTCATCAAGACCCGGGCGTCGGAACTGCTCAAGTACAAGATCTGCGAGCCGGCCCTCGGGTCCGGCGCCTTCCTCAACGAGGCAATCAACCAGGTTGCTGAGGAGTACCTGCGCCGCAGGCAGGACGAGCTGGGCGTCACCATCCCGACCGCGGACGCCCTCACCGAGAAGCAGAAGGCCAAGGCGTACATCGCTCTGCACAACGCGTACGGCGTCGACCTCAACGCCACGGGCGTCGAGTTGGCCGAGGTGTCCCTCTGGCTCAACACCATGCACCCGGGCATGCGCGCCCCCTGGTTCGGCCTGCACCTGCGCCGAGGCAACAGCCTCATCGGCGCCCGCCGTGCCGTCTACGCGGCCGACGACGTCACCGGCAAGGAATGGCTCAAGGCCAAGGGTGCCCTGGCGCCCATCCCGCTCCCCTTCCTCAAGGACGGCGAGCCCCAGCCCCTCCCCCAGGACGCGGTCCACCAGTTCCTTCTGCCGAGTCCCGGATGGGCTGCGGTCGCAGGCTCGAAAGAGGCTAAGGAACTCGCGAAGGAAGGCGTTGATCAGCTCGGCGCCTGGAAGAAGGGCATCCTCCAGCGCCCGAAGCGCGGCAAGGCCGGCAAGTCGAAGAAGGAGCCGGTGTCCCAGTTCACCCGTCTCCGTGACGCCGCTCGGCGGGTCGAGTTCCTCTGGTCGCTCGTCGTCAAGCGCATGGAGCTGTCCGAGCAGGCGATCGCCCGCCGGATCGACGTCTGGGGCGCCGACCCGACCGACCCCGAGTACGACTTCCTCCACCGCCCTGACCAGGCGGTTACGAAGGAGCAGGTCCTCGAAGATCTTTTCAACGCCGCGGACACTCCGTACTGGCGCCTGAAGAAAATCATGGACGCCTGGTGCGCATTGTGGTTCTGGCCCGTCGACAAGGCCGGGCTACTCGATGGCACGGCTGGGGAGTACACCGCACATATGAAGGTGACGGGAGCGGACGGCCTCAGCCGCCTGCTCGACGGGGCGGCGGCGGTGGCGGAGTCCCTTTCCCCGGCTGGACTGGAACCAGCGGCCGGGCCCGTGGCTACACCTGCGCCGCGCTTTGTCGAGGCGGCGGCTCTATTCGCTCTCGGCCCTGAGCAGACTAGCTTCGAGGACCTCGAACTGAGTGCAGACGACGCGGTCGTAGAGGTCAAGCAGGTCAGGCCGCGGGGCAGGGCCCAGACCACTGCACCGAAGCCGAAGGCCCCGGAGCGTCGACCGGTCGTCCCTCTCAAGGACCTGGACGACTGGCTGGAGTTTCTGGAGGCCATGGTCGGCACTGCCGACGTACCCGAGGGCACTCTCATCGACAGCTTCAAGGACCTCGACGCGCTCAAGAGCTTCGAAGAGACCCTGCCCAGCTTCATGGGAATGGACGCTGGCAACCCGGAAGACCGCTTCCCGTGGCTTCGGGAAGTGCACGACATCGCGGAGGACCAAGGCTTCCTCCACTGGGAGCTGGAATTCGCACTCATCTTCGCCGAAAACGGCGGCTTCGACCTCCAGGTGGGGAACCCGCCGTGGGTACGCCCCCGTTGGCAGGAGCATCTGGTCCTCGGCGAACGTGATCCTTGGTTCGCACTAGCCAAGAATCCCAGCGTTTCGGAATGGCGACAGCGTAAGAATTCCATTCTTGCACCCCATACGAACAACGTGGATTACGTTCTTCGTGAACTAGCGTCGAATGTCGGAACAGTCGAATCGTTGAGTTCCGAAACCACTTATCCTCTTTTGTCAGGAACCCAGCCGAACCTTTACCGCGCATTCATGTGTCGAGTATGGGACCACCTTGGCAGTAACGGAACAGCTGGCCTACTCCACCCAGACACGCATCTTGAGGGCGTAAAGGAAGGCAAGCTTCGAGCGGCTGCTTATCGGCATCTGCGGCTGCATGCAAGTTTTGTCAACTCCGCCAACTGGGCCTTCGACGAAGTCGACCGAACAGTCTCTTTTGGCATGCATATCTATGGGGAGAGCATACGGGAGATTGAGTTTCTAAACCTCAGCCAGCTACGCGCCGCCCGCACCCTCCCAGAGTCGCTTACGCATGATGGATCAGGCGAACTTCCGGCCCAGAAATATGCAGGATCCTGGGATGTACGCCCACATCGCGCGCGCATAATCCACGTTACTGATGCACTCCTAGCTGAGTGGCAGCGACTGGGTGGCAACACCGATACTCCGCCAGACGAGACCCAACTTCTCTACCCGGTCACTACGGCCGAGCAAGAAGCCATCATCGCTCTCGCCGATCACGGATATAAGGTCAGCCGCGAGAAGCCACTAATCAGCTCGGGCTACCACGAAGCGACCAGCAAGGAAGACGGGTTGATTCGTCACGAAGTCGGCGCACCCGGTAACTGGACTGAGGTGATTCTTCAGGGATCCCACATTGGCATCAGCTCTGCCTTTGCGAAACAACCAAACCTGCCGATGCGAAACGTAAAGGACTGGGTTCCGTGGCCACTAGTATCCCTTCCAGCGGAGGCGGTACCTCGCACCACATATGTTCGCGCCTGCAGTTTGGAGAGGTACCGAGACGAGCAAGATCAGTGGCAGGGGCGTTCATACACCGAACGCTTCAGACTTGCATGGCGGGTCATGATCGACTCCAAGAACACAGAGCGGAGCCTCTTCTCCGCTTTGATTCCACCGGGCCCGACACACGTGGACGCCGTGAACTCCATGGCCATGGCGGACGATCTCACAACCACCTTGAACGCGGGTTTTTGGGCTTCCCTGCCATTGGACTATCTCCTTCGAATCACAGGACGTTCACATCTCCGCGCATCCGAAGTTCACAAGATGCCCGCCCCTCGCTCTACACACCCTCTTGCGGCACCTCTTGCACTGCGAACACTGCGCTTGAATTGCCTCACCAACGAATACAGCCCACTCTGGCAGGAGGTATTTCACGAAGAGTGGTCCGCAAATGAAAGCTGGGCGGCTCCATGGCCAGGCCAGCTCTCCCCGCTCGGTTCAAACCTGTGCAGAACATGGGAGGAAGCCACCCCACTGCGCACGGAGTATGAACGACGTGCAGCCTTGGTTGAGCTGGATGCACTCGTCTCAGTTTGGCTTGGGATTAGCGCTGATCAGTTGGTCGCTATTTATCGTTCACGCTACTCGATTCTCGCTGATCGTGAGGACGAGATGTGGTTTGACTATGCTGGCAGACGAATCTCACGTGATCCGTACGCCTACGGTCACGGACAGGTTAAAGGGGACTACGAACAACTGCAGTCCCATCTTTTTGATCCGGAAGCCGCCCCAGTGCCGGAGCATTACACCGCTCCGTTTTTTAAGGCGAATCGCGAGGCGGAGATGCGGGCAGCGCACGCCTACTTCCAGAAGCGGCTCGATGAGGCCGTCGCCCGTGGCGAGTGGGATCCGGTGAAGCAGGAGGTACCGAAGCCGTGAGGCCGACGCTTCAGGCGCGAGGGCTCAAGGAGAGCCTGCTGCAGTATCTGTCGACGACGTACGCGCTCACCGACGAGGGCGCGCGTGAGGCACTGCACCGGTTCCTCGGAGACGAGACGTCGGGGATGTTCCGGGGTCCATATCTACGAATCCGGACACCATTCACCGTGGCCGGCCATGAGTGGCGCACCCATCTGGAGTGGCAGCGGATGGGCTTCAAGCCGTACGCGCATCAGGCGGTCGCGTTCGCGCGGCTATCCTCAGCGCACGGCCACACGCCGCAACCAACGCTGGTCACCACCGGTACCGGGTCCGGTAAGACGGAGTCGTTCCTCTACCCCGTGCTGGACCACTGCCGTCGGGAGCGGGCCGCCGGCAAGACCGGGGTGAAGGCGGTCTTCCTTTACCCCATGAACGCCCTGGCCACCGACCAGGCGCAGCGCATCAACGATCTGCTCACCGAGAACGCCGAGCTGGGAAAGCTGTCGGCCGGCCTCTACATCGGAGAGCGCGCGGCGACGCAGTACGAGAAGGTGCGGACCCGCCGTTCGGACATGCAGTTGTCCCCGCCCGACATCCTGATAACGAACTACAAGATGCTGGACCTCCTCCTCCAGCGCGCGGACGACGCGCCCCTGTGGCGGGAGTCGGATATCCGCTACGTCGTCGTAGACGAGTTCCACACGTACGACGGCGCGCAGGGCACGGACGTCGGGATGCTGCTGCGTCGACTCGCCGCCTCCGTCGGGGCAGCCGAGGAAGGCCGTCCGCTGGGGAAGATCTGTCCGGTCGCGACATCGGCGACGCTCGCTTCCGGTACGGACGAGGACGGCACGGCGCAGCTGCTGGAGGTGGCCACCCACGTCTTCGGCACAGAGTTCACTGCGGACTCCATCGTCGGGGAAAACCGGCTCACAGTCGAGGAGTTCATCCCGCTCGGTGACGTGACCATGCAGCCGATGCCGACACCCGACGAGTTGCTGGCGCTGCCCGATCCGGCGACCGGCGACGAGGCGTTGCTGGATCTGATCGAGAAGGTGACGGACGTCCGTGACCTCGATCCGTTCCTCCTCGGTGGAAACCTCAAGCGGCATCTGTTCACTCGTGCGGTGATGCAGGCGCTCGGCGGCGGGGTGAAGACCAGTGCCGAAGTGCTGGATGTGATGTGGCGTGCGGGCGCCGCCGGCTGGTCCGAGGCGGTGGCGCGGCAGCCGGAGAAGGCGGCCGAGGCCCTGGCGCGGTTCGTCGCGCTGCTGTCGTACGCCCGCGATCCGGAGTCCTCGCCCGCCGAGCCCCGGCCCTTCGTGCACGTCGAGGTGCATCAGTGGGCGCGTTCGGTGTCTCGGCTGCTGCGCGGGGTGCTGCCGTGGCCGAAGGCGGAGTTCCGCTGGGATGTGGCCGGCACGGCCGATGCCGGCGCGGCCGACAGCGGCCGTATGGCGCCGGTGACGACGGCGACGTCGGGGCAGAGCGCAAACCTGTTCCTGCCGGCGATCTACTGCCGTGATTGCGGGCGGTCGGGGTGGGCGGTGTTCTCGCCGGAGAGCGATGACCACGATGTCCAGTTCGACACGTACAAGATTCGGCGGGCGTCGCTGGGCCAGGACAAGGCCCGGGTGCGGAACCTGATCGCCGCGACGGACCGGGAGGCCCGGGAGGGTTCCGGGGCTGCGCTGCTCACGGCGGCCGGCGGCAAGGGGGGCTCGGCTGCGTCGCAGGGTGCCGGCGGGGCGCTGATGGTGCTGGACGGCACTCGTAAGCGGCTGCGACTGCCTGATCCGCTGAACGATTACGACCGGGAGACCAAGGAGCCCCGGCTGACGGCCCGTGACTCGGCTTTCGTGCTCGTGAACTTCGGGGAGACGGCGAACACCGCGGCCAAGGAGGACTGGTGTCCGGCGTGCGGTGAGCGCAACGCGATCCGCTACCTCGGTACGGGTGCCGCCGCGATGGCGGCCGCGTCCATCACCCAGCTTTTCACCGGTGGGGAGCTCGACAAAAAGCTCCACGAGAAAAAGACGCTGATGTTCAACGACTCGGTGCAGGACGCCGCGCACCGGGCCGGGTTCGTCGCCAACCGCTCGTACACCTTCTCGCTCCGTGCTCTCCTCGCCGACCACCTGCGGCACGACAAACCGACCGCACTGAATGATCTGATCGCGAACGTCGTCGACGCCACGACGGACAAGGACACCCTCTCGGCGGTGGTGCCACCGGACCTGCACGGCTTCAAGGGCGTGAACCGGTTGCTGTCCGGCCAGGGTCGCGGTGGGGATCTGAAGACGTGGCGGCTGATCGGTCAGCGGCTGGCGTTCGAGGCGTTGATGGAGTTCGGCTTCCGGTCCCGGAACGGCCGTACGTTGGAGCTGACCCGCACCGCCGCCGCGCAGGTCCGCATCGGCGACCCGGCGGCAGTGATCGCGCTGGTCAAGCGGCTGCACGAGGAGTGCGTGCGGGACGGCCTGCCGCTGGTGGCGCAGGACGACGCCCGCTATCTGGCGTTCGTGCGCATTTTCCTGGAACGGCTCCGTACCCGGGGTGCGGTCGCCCATCAGTGGCTGAACAAGTTCATCGACGAGGCGGGCACCAGCCGGTACTACATCTGGGGCAAGCGGGCTCCGGGCATGCGGGCCTTCCCGAAGGGGATCGCCGCCCCTGTGTTCCTGCTCGGGCAGCCCAAGAACGGCAGCGAGTTCGACTTCGCGACCGGGCGGCTCTCCTGGTACGAGCGGTGGGCGGGGCGGTGTCTGGAACTGCCGCGTGAGCTGGCACCCGAGCTGTGGAGCCGACTGCTGCCTGAGCTCGCCTCGATGGGGCTGCTGTCGGTGCGCACCCCGAACGACACCTCGGTGCGGGTGTACGGGCTCAAGCCCGGCAACATCGAGGCCCGGCTGCTGGACGATGAGCAGGTGCGGGTCTCGTACGTGCGGTGCCCGGTGTGCTTCTGGGAGCAGACGGTCCACCCATCGCTGCTGGACCAGTGGCACGACCAGCCCTGTCCCTCCTACCGGTGCCGACGGGGCCGCCTTGTGGCCGGCGACCGGCCCGAGGGGCTGGGGGTACACCACCGCGACCGCGACTACAGGGACGACTACTACCGGCGGCTCTACCTCGGCGCGGGCACCTATCAGGTGGTCACCGCCGAGCACACGGGCATGCTGACGCGGCACCAGCGCGAGAAGGTCGAGGAGGCGTTCAAGCGCGGCGGCGGGTTCAAGGATCCCAATGTGCTCTCCTGTACGCCGACGCTCGAGATGGGCATCGACATCGGCGACCTGTCCGCCGTTGTGCTGGCCGCGCTGCCGCGCCGCCCCGCCTCCTACGCTCAGCAGGTCGGCCGGGCCGGCCGCCGCACCGGCAATGCCTTCCTGCTGACCATTCCCGACCGGCGGCGCCGTGACCTGTACTTCCTCGAGCGTCCGAAGGACCTGATCGCGGGCACGATCGTACCGCCCGGGTCTTACCTGTCGGCCGTCGAGATCCTTCGTCGTCAGTACCTGGCGCATCTGCTGGACCTCGCCGCGGCCGGCCGTCTCGTCCGTGCGGACGGCATCGTGCTGCGCGCGCTGCCACACAAGGCGCCGCGCCTGTTCGGCCCGTCCGGCTATCTGACCGATCTGGTGGAGCTGGCCCTCGACCAGGGTGAGGAGCTGGTCAAGGGGTTCCTGCGGCTGTTCCCGGTCGGCGTCAGTGAGCAGGCCGGGGTCGACCTGGAGGCGTATGCGACGCACGGTCTGCGCAGCGCCGTAGAGCGGGCGGAAGGCGAGTGGCGGCGCGCCGAGGACGCGCTGCGGGCGCGGCTGCGGGAGATCGACGAGGCCCACGGCGAGCTGCACGACAGCGACCCTGACCAGGCCCGCCAGAAGGCGGAGCTGGACGCCGAACGGCGCGGGGTGGGCAGGCAGCTGCTCCACCTGGGCGACACCACGGCGCAGACCGCGCTGTGTGACCTGGGTCTGCTGCCGAACTACGCCCTCATCGACTCGTCGACGACATTGTCGGCGACCCTGTACGGCGAGGACGGCATCGACCCGAAGACGGGCAAGGTGGTGTACACGTCCGAGACGGTCTCCTATGAGCGGCCCCGCCGCTTCGCGATCCAGGAGCTGGCGCCGGGCAACACCTTCTACGTCAACGGCTACCGGCACGAGATCACCGGCCTGGAGCTGTCGACGGGCGGGCGCCAGGAGTGGCGGACCTGGCGGGTGTGCCCAGGGTGCGGGTACGTACGTACCGAGGACGCCACCGACGATCGCTCTCCGTGCCCCCGGTGCAGGACGAGCCAGATCGCCGACGACGGCTCCTGCTTGTTCCAGGTCGTGGAGCCGGCCACCGTGACGTCGCGGGACAAGCGTGAGGACGCACGGATCCGGGACGACAAGGACGACCGTGATCGCCGCTCTTACTCCGTTGTGGACGCGGTGGACATCCCCGTCGAGAAGATCGAGCGGGGGAAGTCCTGGCGGCACGACCGCGAGACGTTCGGCGTGGACTTCTGCCGCACGGCAATGATCCGCCGGATCAACGTCGGCCCGGTCCGCTACGACGCTCCTGCCCGAGATGACTTCGCCGGCCACCTGGTCCGGCTGAACCCCTTCCACGTGTGCACGGCCTGCGGGGCCGCGAGCGCGGACGGCCGTCCGGTCTTCGACCACGACACCGACGCCCTGGAATCGGCAGCAGCCCGCGCCCCGCAGCTCAAGCACCACCGCCCGTGGTGCCCGCTGCGCCGTGGCAAGAAGGACGGCGTCACGCAGGAGCAGGTGCTGCTGGCCCACCAGCTGCAGACCGAAGCCCTGCGGATCCTCATCCCGGCCGCGACAGCCGACGTCGACGCGCGGGTGCACTCCTTCCGGGCCGCCCTGCGACTCGGTGTCGACCTGCACTTCGGCGGCGACCCGCAGCACCTGGACACCACGGTGGCCTCCATGCCAGACATGGACAGCGGCGAGCGCCGCTGGTTCCTGGTGCTCTTCGACTCACTCCCGGGCGGCACCGGATACCTGGACCGGCTCACCGACCGCCGTGCCTTCCGGGACACCCTCGCTCGGGCGTACGAACAGCTCAAGGCATGTCCGTGCGCCGAGGAGCAGCGGCGTGCCTGCCACCGCTGTCTGCACCGCTACACCCCCGAGCAGTTCCAGGACGTCGTCTCGCGCCAGGCGGCGCTCAGCATGCTGGAGTCGCTGCTGTTCAAGGGGGACGGCGAGGACGGCTGGGACATCAGCGATGTGGAACACACCGGGCTGGTCGGGCTGGACGCTCAGGTCGAATCCGACCTGGAGGCCCGCTTCCTGACCGCGCTGCGGGACTGGGTGAAGGTCACCGACGACGCGGCTTTGGACGAGGAGGGCCACGCCAGCGGGCATCTGCGATTCACCGACGGCTCGGATGTGATGCACTGGAGGCTGACGGCCCAGAGGCAGCTCGAAGGCACGCGAACAGACTTCACCTTCACCCGCGTCGGCGGTCCGGTGCAAAGCGTGCACGTCTATCTGGAAGGTTTCCGGTTCCACGCCAGCCGGGAGCACAACCTCATCGCCAAGAACGCGGCCCAGCGCACCCGGCTCCGTGCCGACGGAAAGATCGTCTTCCAGATCACCTGGGCCGACATCGACCTGTTCGAGCGGCGGCCGGGGCGCACCAAACCGGTCTGGCCGCCGTACCGGGGTACCGCCCAGGAGCAGGCCAAGGCCGCCTACGAGCAGTACGGCGGCAACCGTGCCCACTTCGGCGAAGCCGTCTTCGCCAACCCGATCGACACGCTCATCGCCTATCTGCGGGATCCTGACGCCACCCGTTGGGCCCGTCGGGCCCGCGCCCTGGTCACTGGCCTCACCGCTGTTTCCGGCACGACCGCCGTCGCCGCGACCGGCAAGCGCAGCGAGCTCGTCGCAGCGCTGCGCGAACAGCTAGCCTCCTTCGGAGCCGGCCGACGGCACGGCAAGCCGGTGGCACCCGACGCCGGCAGCCTCGGTCCCGTTCATGTGTTCCGCACCCAGGACGAGTACGGTCTGCCGATCGTGTTCGTGCTGGACGCGGCCGACCCTGACAACCTACGGTGGACCGCCCTGACGGTCCTCGACGACAGCGATGCTGTCCTCGACACCGACGAGCACAAGTTGCGGTGGCGGTCCTGGCTGTACTGGACCAACATCACCCAGTTCCTGTCACTCGTGGGCGGGGACGGTGTCCAGCTCGCCGTCAGCAGCGCTGCGGACTTCGAGGTAGAGGTTCTCACCGTGTGCGGTGGCCTGGGTGAACTCGACTCGCTCGCCGCAGCACTCGCCCCCGCGCCCACCCTCGTGCCCGAGCCCCCAGTCCGGCCCGCCGCCTCGGAGCCGAGTACGGACTCGCCGGCGGAAGCCGCCCTCCGGAAGATCATCCGGGACGCCGTCTGGGACGACGACATCCTGGAGATCCTGCGCGAGGACCCCGACGAGGCACCTGACCTTCTCCGCCTCGCCGAGACGCTTGCCGAGCACGGAAAGCAGGCCCCCGTCTTCGGGTTCGAACTCGGAAGCAGCCGCTGGCAGGCGGACTTCGCCTGGCAGACTCCCGACCTCAAGATCGCCGTTGTGGCCGCCCACCAGAGCGACGAGGACATCGACGCCCAGCGACGCGACGCCGCCTACGCCGAGGACGGCTGGACGGTCCGGACCGCCGCCGCATGGCTCGACCACCTCGACACCCTGCTCGTACAGCTCCCCAATACGGAAGGCACCACCCGATGACCGCCCGGCTCAGCCTGTACCGCAAGGCCGAACAGGAGCTGTACAAGCTCGACCGCTCGGTCAAGGCCCAGTTCTACGATTTCTGCCACGTCTTCCGGAACAACCCCAACCAGCCGGGCCTGAAGCTGAAGAAGCTCAAGGGCGACTCGCGCATCTGGTCCGCGCGAGTCAACGACTCCTACCGCGCGCTGCTGACCCCGACCGGAGTAGACGCGGACGGCACCGAGAGCTGGCTGGTCATCGCCGTCCGCCACCGCAAGGACGTCTACGAAGAGCTCCAGGTCGCGGTCAACCGTGTCACCGGTGAGATCGAGTTCGTCGACCTCTCGGTCGTCGGCGGCAGCGCACTACGCCGCGCCGGGATCACCCTGACCCCGGCCGAACCTGACCGGACCGCGCCGTCGGCCGAGCCCGAACCACAGTCGCAGCCGCAGCCGACGATGGAAACCCCTCCCCTGCTTGCCGCGTACAGCGCCGACCAGCTGCGGGAGCTGGGTGTCGCCGACCAGTTGATCGAGCTGGCCCTCGCCATCACCGACAGCACCGAGCTGGACCAGCTCGTCGAGGGCGCCCCGCTGTTGTCCAAGGACGTCCTCTACGGTCTCGCCGCCGGTATGCCCATCGACGAGGTCCGCAAGGAGATCACCCAGCCCGTCGAGCTCGGTCACGAGCCCGATCTCGGTGACTTCGCCGCGGCCCTGAGCCGTACCAAGGTCACCGCCGTCGACGATGCCGTTCAGGCGGCCATCGACGAAGGAGACTTCCGAGCCTGGAAGGTCTTCCTCCACCCCACCCAGGAACGCATCGTCCACCGCCACTACAACGGACCTGCCCGCGTCTCCGGCGGGCCCGGCACCGGAAAAACCATCGTCGCCCTGCACCGGGTCAAGCACCTGGCCGAGCAACTGCCCCCCGGCAACAACAAGGCGATCCTGCTGACCACGTTCACCAAGAACCTCACCACGGACCTGCGCCTGCGTCTGGCATCCCTCGTCGAGCCCGAACTCCTCGCCCGTGTCGAGATCGCTCACATCGACCAGCTCGCCGCCCGCGTCCTGGGTGAGAACACCGCACCTGGCCGGGGCCGACAGCGTGTCTACGACCACGTGGCGCTGAATGAGATGCGCCAGCTCCTCGCCGAACTTGATGACCGTCGCTGGGAGGCCGAGTTCCTCCTGGAAGAGTGGGAGCAGGTCATCCTCGGCCAGTCCGTCGCCACCCGCTCCGCCTACTTCCAGGCCCGCCGTGCAGGACGGGGCCGTTCCCTGACCCGGCCCGAGCGCAACCACATCTGGAAACTCGTCGAGCAGTTCACCGCCCGCCTGGACAAGCTCGGCGTGGAGACCTGGGGCCAGGCATCCGAGCGCGCTGCCCGCTTCGAAATCGAGCGCGCCGCGAAGATCAGGACCCGGCGGGAGTACAAAGAGGAGGTCGGCGGCAAGGACCTCATCCACCGCGACAACAGCTCCGGCATGCGCTACCTGAACTACCGCTACCGGCACATCGTCGTCGACGAGGCCCAGGACCTCAGCCCCGCGCACTGGAAGATGCTCCGGGCCATGGCCGACCCTGACCTGTCCAACGACATGTTCATCGCTGGCGACACCCACCAGCGCATCTACGACCACCAGGTAGCCCTCGGCAGCCTCGGCATCAACATCCGCGGCCGTTCTTCTCGCCTCACCCTCAGCTACCGCACCACCAAGGAGATCCTCACCGAGGCCCTCCGTGTGGTCGACCCCGTGAAGTCCGGGCAGCAGGTGAACTACGACGATCTGGACGACGGCACCGACAACCTCGCCGGATACCGTTCCGTCCTCCACGGCCCCGCCCCGGCCTTCACGCCGTACGAAACTTGGGAGGACGAGCTCGCCGGCCTTGCCACCACCCTGGCCACGTGGCGTGAGGAGCTTTCCACGGACGAGAACGGCTCACCCATAGACCCGAGCGGTCATATCGCCGTCTGCGTCGCCGACCGCGACATGGTCAGCCAGACCATGTACTACCTGGTCACCAAGGCCGGCATCACCTGCGCGGAACTCACCAAGGACGGTCCCAAGGGCGACGGCGAGGTCCACGTGGGCACGATGCATCGCTTCAAGGGTCTCGAGTACCAACGCCTCGCCATCGTGGGGGCCAGTGACGGCATCATCCCCCGCACGCACGTCATCGACCGCTACCGCACCGAGGATCCGCCCCGCTACGAGCGCGAACAGCGCAAGGCCCGTTCCCTGCTCTTCGTGGCGACCACGCGAGCCCGAGACGCGCTGAACATCAGCTGGCACGGCAAGCACAGCCCCTACCTGCCGGTCTGACACTGACGTGGGCCTCCCCCGCCTCGGGGAGGCCCACACTCTCCTCCTCGCTGGGAATCAGAAGTGCGAGAGGGAACTCGCCTCGTAGCGCAGTTGATACGCCCGCACGCCACCGCCGTTCATCCGGTAGATGGTGATCGCGGAAAGGAACTGCTCCTTGACCTCCAAGGCGCGCCACCGCTCCTTCCCCTCGACGTCACTGATCCAATCCTCCACCTGCTTCGGCAGCTTGAAGGCAAGCTCGTACGCGCCTTCCTCCCCCAGCGGCGACAGCGTCCACTCCGCCGAACCGCCATTGCCACGTCGCCGAATGCGCACCGCATGGTCCGGATGGGTATCCGCGTACGTGGTGAACGCCAGGTGATCGCTGGCGGCCAGCGGCAGGATGAACGGTGCCGACGGGAAACCCAACAGCAACTCGGCACCGCTGTTCTGCTGGAGCGCGGCTGCGAAGCCGGCGATCGCCGCCTCAGCCTCGTCCCGGAATCTGCCGTCCGCCGGCGCCGGGGTCGGCTGCAGCTCCGCAGACGCGGTCCAGGTCCCCAACTCCTTGCGCAGCTCCGTACGCATCCACGTCACCGGGAACGTCCCGGACGCCCCGAGGTGGAACTGCGCCTGCTCCAAAGTCCACGCGGTGGTACCGATCGTCCCGAGCAACCACGCGAACGAGGCGCCCGACAGATCCACCAGCGAAATCTGGTGCGCCAAGGCGTACTTCTGGGCGTCCGACGTGAACCCGCTCGTCGAGAACAGGGCGTACGCGTACTGATACCGCTGCCGCGGCCTTCTACCCGCGTGCATCACGAAGTTCTCGTTCACGTCGTGCAGCACTCCGTGGGCGTTGCGCACGATCTCCAGTCCGCAGCGCTCCTGGTAGAACTTCGCCTCCAGGAACAGCCGTACCGGCATCGAGAACGCCGGTGTGAACGCGAACTCCCCCAGTGCGTCCACCTGATGCAGTGCTCCCCTGCCCCGCACCCAAAGCGTGTTCCCTTCGGTCGCCAGCTCCTCGGGGTCCTGGCTCTCGTGCACCAGCAGGCGGTAGCCGGAGGAGCGCAGAAGCCAGGCAAGCGCCTCCTCCAATAACAAGTCATTTCATTAGGCGTGATCTTGCGCCATGTTGGTGTGATGACGACTTCGCTTGTCCATCGGATGGCGCCAGACGCGCTGTGGGAGCTCTTTCAGCGGGTCGTGCCGCCAGCTCCTGTCCGTCCGCAGGGTGGGGGCCGGAGACGGCACGGGGACCGCGAGGTCTTGGCTGCGATCATCTTCGTGGCCACGTCGGGCTGCACGTGGAACCAGCTGCCGCCAGGGTTCGGGCCGTCTGGTGTGACGGCCTTCCGCCGGTTCACCGAGTGGTCACAGGCGCGGGTCTGGGCGAAGCTGCACCGGTTGGTTCTGGATGAGCTGGGCGCCCGTGGGGACCTGGACTGGTCACGGTGTGCCATCGACTCGGTCAGCGTCCGGGCCCTCAAAGGGGGCAATTGACGGGACCGAATCCGACCGACCGCGGTAAGAACGGATCGAAAATACACCTGATCGTCGATCGCAACGGCCTGCCGCTCTCGATCGGCATCTCAGCCGCCAACCTGCACGACAGCCAGGCTCTGATTTCGTTGGTGAAGGGCATTCCTCCGGTCTGCTCCCACCGTGGCCGCCGCCGGCGGCGCCCCGCGAAGCTGTATGGAGACAAGGGCTACGACTATCGACACCTGCGACGATGGCTGGCCTCACGCGGCATCCGCCACCGCCTGGCACGCAGGGGCGTCGAGTCCTCCGAGTACCTGGGTCGGCACCGATGGGTCGTTGAGCGCACTATCGGCTGGCTGTCCGGCACCCGTCGACTACACCGCCGCTACGAGCGCAAACCCGAGCATTTTCTGGCCTTCACCGGCATCGCGGCAACACTCATCTGCTTCCGGCGGCTCGCTCGCTAGGTGGCCTGAGTCAGAGCCACTGCGGCGGTATGCCGGCCAGCTGCTGCCGCAAGTCCCGCGTGCAGGGCCGAGACTTCGGCCTGTGCCATTGAGCCCCACGGTCGAGCCAGGTTCGACGCAGATGGCGTACCTGGTTCACCTTCTCGTCGCTGTATCCCGACTCCGTTCCGCAACAGTCGCAGATGACATGGAGCGAGCAGCCGACCTCATCGAAGCGCACCTTGCCCACATCCAGTCCGCAGACCCGGCACACAGTCTCAGCCATGAACCCCATGGCTGCAGGCTACCGATGCCACCAAATGCAACGACCTCTAAATACCCCCGCAGTGCGGCGCCCTTGATCATGATCAACCCCCTACTCGCCGAGCAATCTCCCGTTTGATCATCTCACTGGCTCACTTGGTCAAACGGAGGTCCCAGCGGTTCCGCACCCGCCAATCGCGCTCCACCTCGGTCGTCAGGCCGGATACCAGAGGCCGTTGCCCGTAGCCCGCATGTCCTCCAGCCATTGCCATAGAGCAGATCGATTCACCTCAGCGACCCGATAGCTTCTGGTGTGAACGACCTCCCGGGCACCTGGCGACCAATCCGCCGTCGCAACGAGGAGGCCCTGCTGAGCCCCTTCCCAGTCGACGTCCGCAGCCAGGGCCTTGACGACAACCTTATCGATCTCGCGCCGCACACGCTTGCACTGAATGAGCAGCGTAGGAGGCGAGACGTCAGCGACGAGAGATTTCTCCCAGACCCGAATGTCCACTCCGTTGTCATTTCTCCCGGGTCCGATCTCCACCTGAAACCCGGCCCGGTGGAAATACTCGGCAACAAGTCCCTCGAATTTTCTCCAGTGAATCGACCCGATGGCGTCATAATTTGAGGCTAAGTAATTGACGAAACGCTGATCGAAGAACCGGCCATACGAAGCCATCACCGACTCCGACGAGAAGAGTTCAGACAGGGCCAGGACGTCATCCCATCTGCGCTGCACACCCAACACAATGGGACTTCGCGCCGCCCGAAACTGCATCTCATCGACCACAACCGCGACAGCATCCGCGACTCCCTGGCCGTGGAGGCGGAGAGCCTCGGCAACGCACTCCCGCCCGTCAGAATCCTGTATCCCGTACTCAAGCTGCGGGATGTGCACACCAGCCAAGTACCGGCCTTCACGTGCCTGGACGACAAGGTCGGAACCTGCGCCCGGCATTGCGCACTCCTTGGACACCACCCCGGGTCTCACTACACGCTCCATCATGAAGGCGATGGCTCGCGCGGCCAGTTCTTCATCTCCGACCTTTGCGCAGATCCGCGGGATCACCCCACCTCGGGCAGCAATCGCCCCGCGCAACCCGAGACGCTCCAGCGCATACCGCCCGAATACATCATTCACTTGCTTGTAGTCAGAGATCGGGAAGTCCAGCATCGCCTCGTGGACAATGCGACCCAGCTCAACCTCTGTCACGGATAGCCCTATCCGGATGCCAACGAGCTCCGCAAGCCATTCGAGTAGCGACCGGTCGGCAGACCAGTCCTGGGCCGCACACTTGGAACACATTGCCCCACCCCTCCAACACCCGCGCGACAGCGCCGCCACATGCTAGTCCTACGGCGCTGCAATTCACCACCACTGAAGGTGATCCCGTCAGTGATCTTAGAAGATGAAAGCGCAACGAAATTGTGCACCGTAACGAGCTCGTGCATGTTGGCGGTGGCGCGTCGAGACCCTGATCGTTGATCATGGTGTCGGGTCACAATTTCAGTCGCGTCTCGATCGTATTCGGAGGGTCTGACATTGACAGCCGGAACATGGTTCCGGTGGTCATGACTGCGGCCTGCTTCGCACGGATGAGCTGTCTCGCAAGTGATTCATCAGACTGCCGAAGCACACAGCTCACGCCGTCACCTTGATCCGAACCATGCGGCGTCTACCTGTGGCCGCGGGGATCTGCTCCGCGCCTCCTCCTTCCACAACGTTCACCCATCCCTGCTGCCGCCGGTACCACAGCGCCCGCAGGCCCTGGGCATGGATCGACATCCGTCACAGACCACGCACAACCAGTGATAAGCTCCCTACTGCGCTTGGAGGTTGAGAGCTTCAGCGCCAGAGCCCCGGTCGGTCGTGCCGACATGCGACCCTCGCGGAGCCTGAAACGTATGCCGATCTACCTCAGCAACCGCCCCTGCAGGCCGCTTACGACAGTGCGCTCCTGAGGCAAGGGAACCCGAGGAAGATTGCCGAGTTTTGCTGAGTCGGCCAGCAGTGCTCAACCCATCGCCCGTACATGCGAAAAAGGGCGATGCGCAGCCATCCCTAAAAGGGGCGGCTCGGTTGAGCCTGCCCTCCCGCTCTCCCGGCCGCCCTTCCTGAAGTCGGAAGGAAAGTCCGTTGAGCGGCTCGCACGACATGGCCATCTGGATAGTTGTGGCCACTTTGTTCTCTGCACTTGTCGGCATCATCGCGGGGCTGTTTGCTGCGCAGCTCGGGGCAAGCCCCCTCGCCTGTTGGGGTGGAGGAGGCGCTGCTTTCATCTCAATTGCGACGATCTCCTTGACCGTCATCGGACTGTTTGCCGCGTAGCTCCAGCCCTGGCGAACGAACGACAGCGCTCAGCCGGGCAGTTGGGCGCTGTCCACCGAGTAACCATCTCCTTCCGGAGCCACTGGCTCACGGGCATCATGCAGCCGCACAACCTCGTCGATGAGAGGACCTGCCATCACGGTGCCGAAGCGACGCGCCACCTGAGTGAGCCACTGCCGTCTGACTGATCGAGGTCGGTGGTTGGTTCCCACCCGCCGTCACCAGTAGCAACCGGCTTTCGGTCTGCCGTGGACGGCTGGGTAGGGTCGCGGTACCCGAGCTGGAGAGGTAGTTGCATGGCCAACGACATTGTGATCGCGCAGACGACCAGCGATAACGAGGACCAGGCGAAGACGCTGGCCCGTGGCGCGGTGGAGAGCAAGCTGGCAGCAGGCGTTCACATTGATGCGCCGATGACAGCCTTCTACTGGTGGAAGGGGAAGGTCGAGACGGCACAGGAGTGGCGGATCTCGTATATGACTACGACGGACCGTCTCCCGGCACTGGAGGCGTGGCTGCACGAGAAGCACCCGTACGACGTCCCCCAGTGGATCACGCTGCCCGTGACCGGCGGGTCGGAGGCGTACCTGTCCTGGGTTGTCGAAGAGACGGCATAGGTTCTGCGGAGCGCCGGGCCGGCCGTACGACGGCGTACGCGTCCTGGGCTTACCCGCCTACCGCGTGTGGGGACTCAGGATGCGAATTGCCATAGAAAGCGGCCGAGTTCCTGCTCACTGTCTGGGAGCGACGCTGCGATAGTCGATGCGCGCTCCCTGCCCATCGTGTTGGGCTTGGCCTGTGCCGCTGCGGCGAACTGGCGTGACACGTAGACCCCTTGATCGATGTCACCTCCACGCAGCAGGGCCGAAGCCAGATCACCGAGGACCACGACGCCTCCGTCCGGGAGTTCGTCTCCGAGGCGATCGACTGCGGTGTCTGCTGTAGCGGTGAGTTCGGGACGCCCCAACTGCCCGTATACAGATAGGGCCAGCGAGTCCATGCGGTACGGGGTCATGAACCGGACCCACGCCTGCTCGCTGGTGTGATCCGCGAAGTCGTAGGCGAAGCGCGCTCGCTCCAACGCCCGGAGCGCCCCCATCTCGTCGCCGGCCGCCGCAGCTTCCTCCGCGTGCCTGCCGAGGACCCAGGCGGCAGCAGTAGCGTTGCCGTGGCCTCGTACATCGCTGGCAGCTTGGGAAAGGAACTCCAACTTTGCCTTCGGCGTCGAGGCGCTGTAGCTGCTGTAGGTCAGGGCCAGGGCTCGGAGCGGAGGGTGCCCGGCGATTGTCGCGCACTGCGACGTGACCTTGTAGTAGGCGTCGGCTTTGTCGTGCTCGCACAGGTCCCAGGCCACCCAACCGGCAAGGGCGGCGGTTTCTCCGGCGGCGATAGTGAGAGCCCGCTCGTGTTCGCCGGCACGGGGCAGAGCCGCGGTGATCGCGTCAAGATGCGACTCGACCGTGCTTTGTAGCCTCCGGGCGCTGAGGTTGAGTTCCTGGACATGCAGTTCAGCAGCCCGGTCAATGAGCGCGCCTGCGGAGGGCGAATCGATCTTGGACCCCTTACTGAGAGCGATTGCGAGGCGCCCCCAGGGCTCGGCAGCCGCGCTCACGCTGGCAGCGGCGCCACCCAGCAGCGTGCGACGCTTCACGGCGTCCTGGTCCTCCTCTGCATTGGCATGCCCCTTTCTCTTCCGAGCGCGGGCAGCCTTGGCCTCCCGTTGTAGTTCCTCGAAGGGGACACCGGAGGCCACCGCGATGTGGGCGATTGTGTGATTAGTAGGGATGTTCTCGAAGTTCTCATAGCGGCTGATCTCTCGGCGGGTCATGGTGTCCCGGCCGGAGACGGCGTTGATCGCCTCTGCCTGCTCCTCCTGCGTCCGGCCCGCATCCTGCCGAAGCCGCAGGAGCAGGTCGGCGAACGGATCTGGCATGAGTGTGACCTCTGTTGGTGGGCGGAATCCAATCATGGCCTCAATTCCCCCTCCAACTTTCCCCCTTGACGGAATTTTCCCCCTCTGGAATCCCCTGGTCGACAGCGTCGCCATGCGGTGCGATAGCCCCCATGACCAGGCTCCAAGAGGAGACCCCGCCCGACGGGGGCATCCGTAGCTTTGCCGACGTGGCAGACGTGTCATGCGCGAGGTCGGTTCACGAAGACCGGCACAGCACATCCGCGAGGGCAGGCATACCGGCGGCATCCCATGGCTGTCAGGCAGCCTTTCTCCCTGATCTCGCGAAAGTTGGGGAGATGCGGCAGACAGCGGGGGCGTTCCTACGGCAGTGCCGTGTTTCGGAGCCGGTGGCGGGGGTCGTCGTACTGGCCGTCTCGGAGTTGGTCACCAACGCTGTGGTTCACGGTGAGGGAGAAGTCGTGCTCCGGATCACGGTGGCCGTCGACGTGGTGCGCGTCTCGGTCACCGATCACAATCTGGCCCCAGCTGTACTCAAGGAAGCCGGACCCGACGGTGAATCTGGTCGCGGGATCCGGCTTATCGATGCGATCTCAGACGCGTGGGAGAGCAGCGGCAAGGAGACGTGGTGTGAGTTCCGGTACGCGAGGGCTGCGGGTTGAACCAGACTTCCAACGGGTTCCCGGCCATTCGGTTGACGAGTCGGGTAGCTCAGTCACTTTCCCTACAGGGGACGCTCCGAGGGCCGTTCACTTGCCTTCGCCCAGTAGTTCGGTTCAAGCATCTCGCCAGGCCACGCAGGCTGACGGATCGGGCCCTGAGGCCCCATCTGTTCGAAGTACGGTGCCAGGTCGATCACGGGCGTCCCGTCGACGGCGTCGAGATCAGTGACCAGGAGGTCCCTACCTTCGACCTTAAGCAACCGCGGGTAACTGACCGCGAGTTGGTTGGGGCGCCGGTGGTTGCGGTGGACGAACGTACCGGTCGCCGGCCAGTTCTGGTTTCCCCTTGGACTTCGTGCGTGAAGCTGGACGTCTTCGGGCCGGGCCAGATGGAAGCGCCAGGTTACGGTCAGGTGGGAGAAATCCTCGATTCCTTGCAGGGTTTCAAGGGGGTACGCCTCGTCGAGCCGGATGATCGATTCGACCCCGCCTTGATAGTCGTCCTGTACACGGTTGTGGCCGCCGACGACCGTTGCGATCGACTTGACCTCGTAGGTCGGCATCAGCGCTCGTTCCTCTCCCTGGGCGTAGCGTGTGCGGCGGCCTCCGGTCGGCGCCGCGAAACGGGTCTGTGGTCAGCCTATGGCTCGCAACATGCCTCGCGCGCGATGGTCCAGTTCGGCGACGTGGCGACCACCGCGTTGCCGGACGGGCGAGAGGTCGCTCTGCATGCGGACGATGACATCGCGGGCTCGCCCGGACTGAATACCGGCCATGGCGTCGAGTGCTTCGTTCCAGGTTGCGCATGCCTCGTCGAGGCGTCCCTGCTGGACTTGGACGGCGCCGAGGTAGCCGAGCGTCACGCTGTGGGTGCGGGCGAACTGCTGGCGTCGGCGCGTGGCCACGCTGCGCTTGAAGTGGACCTCCGCATCCCGAGGCTGGCCCATGTCGCGCAGAGCGCAGGCCGTCTCGTGGGCGAGGGAGGCTTCCTGGAAGAAGCCGACGCGGGCGGGCGCTTCGTTGGTGTCGGCCCGGGCGAGGTCTTGCTCTGCGCGGCTGATGGCCGCGAGGGTGCCGGCTCGGTCGCCGTCGGCCGCGAGTGCGCGGGCGTGGACGATCGCCAGCAGCGCCTTCTCGCGGTGGCTGGCCTGGCCGTAGCGGTCGCGGGACATCGAGGCGTCCGCCAGGGCGAGCGCCCTGCGCGGGTGCCCGAGGTCGACGGCCTGGTGGGCGAGGGCGCGCAGGATATGGCCGCCGAGCGGTCCGTCTCCGGCTTCCGCCGCGATCTGGGCGGCGATGGTGAGGTAGCGCTGGGCGGTGCGGTGTTCACTGGCGTCGAAGGCCATCCATCCGGCGAGGTACGTCATCTCCGCCACGGAGGAGTACGTGTCGCGGCGGAGCTGATCTGTACGGAATCGGCCGCCGAGCAGCGGTACCGCCTCGTCGAGCAGGTGGCTGGCCAGGGCCTTGCGGCCGGATGCGCCGCCTCGCTGCTGGTCGCGCGCGGAGTAGTAGACCGTGAGGTCGCGGACGTCGTCAACGTCGGCTTGGGTCACCGGGCGCGAGGAGGCCGGTCGGCGGCTCGCCGCTGCGGCGGGGGCGGCTGCCCACCACGAGGTGGTGGGCAGGGCGAGACCGGCTGCGGAGTAGGCGGCGGTAACCAGCAGCTTACGTCGGTGCATGTCGAGATCGTCGCTTCCCAGCTCGGCCAGTGCGGTCAGAGGGTCGACGCTCCAGTCGGATCCGGTGTCGGTCGTGCCTGTCGGCTCTTCTTCCAGCCCGAGGTCGGCCAGGGAGAGGCGGCGGCCGAGTCTGCGGGACAGCGTCTCGCGCAGGATATGCGGCGCTCCGCCACTCGGCTTCGTGCCGAGCACCCACATGGAGATGTGCGAGCGGGAGATCGCCTCGAGCTCACGCACTCCGCACTCCGCGGCCACCCTGGCGACGGCAGCGGCTGCTTGCGGCTGGGACCAGCCTGCTTCACGCATGAGTGCGGCGAGGGCGGCGTTTCGTTCACGGGCCATGGACTGCCCCTCGGTTCCGAAATGATCTTTGGCGCCTTTGGCGGCCTTCCCGTCCGCGTAGGCATACCCCTCGGGCGGGATTCGCGGTTCGCTCAACGTAGCTGCCAGATCACTCACTTCGCACGCCAGCCGTCGGCTCCGACCGATGATCTCGGCTCACTTTGGCTTGATCCGAACAGGAGTTGTGTCATGCGCCTTTCGCTGGACCCTCGCCGAGACGGCAACCAGCCCGCGAGCGTACGCGGGCGGCGAGCACCCGTCACTGAGGCGCCGGCGCCGGAGCACGATCACGTGGTGGCCGCGTCGGAGACGGTGACGCTGGTGCTGGGCGAAGATTCGCCACTACCCGAGAGCGCTGCCGACGTGGAGGACCTCGTTCGTCTTCTGCGTGGCCACATTGCCCAGTTGGGCGTACGGACCGCTCCGGATGTTCCCGCCTTGCTGCGCGCGCAGCAGCTTTGCTCCGACAGCATCCCCGAGGGCTATGTGTCGAGCCGGGTGCACCTGGTCAGGCTCGCCGAGGCTACCCAGGAACTGACGGTTTACGTGGAACGCGGCGGTCCCGGGCCGATCAGTGGGGAAGGCGGGCGGCGTTGGCCGGGGCCGACAGTCAACGTGCTGCGCGGCGCCGTCTTCGCCTTCACCCTGGCTTGCCTGGTCTTCGCCGCTTCGGTGCTGCGGACATGACGGTGACCGGTGCCGTCGTCATCGCTCTGATTCTCAGGCCGACGGCCTGGCTGATGCTTCGCGGCGAGCGGGCGGCCCTGCACGAGCCGCCAGGCACCTGCCGCCGCCCGGCAACGCTCCTCCTCTCCCCTGCGAACACCGACCTGCCTTCCGCCCACCGTTCCTGGCCGCTGCGACGGCCCCAATACGACCCCGGACCTGCGGGGCTCACGGAGATCCACACGATGAATCGGCTTCCGCGCATCGAGCAGTACGGCCTGATCGGCGACACGCAGACCAGCGCCCACGTCTGCGATGACGGTTCGATCGACTGGCTGTGCCTACCCCGCTTCGACTCGCCAGCTGTCTTCGCCGGGCTCCTGGGTACGCAGGAGCACGGCTCCTGGCAGATCGCACCGGCCTCGTCCGCAGGCCGGAGCGGCTCAGAGAAGGTCGCTGAGCGCCAGTACCGCGGTGACTCGCTCATCCTCGAATCGGTGTGGCGCACCCCGGCGGGTTCGGTCCGCGTCCTGGACTTCATGCCGCCGCGCGACGGCACCCCGCAGGTGATCCGGATCGTCGAGGGCCTGAGCGGCGAGGTGGAGATGGTCTCGGCCATGCGTCCTCGGCCGGGGTACGGCAGCGTCAGCCCGTGGATCCATGAGGTCGGTGGGCGCATGGTCGCGGAGGCCGGCGCGGACGCTCTGTGGCTCGACACCTGCGTTCCGCAGGTGGAGAAGGACGGCGTGGTCGTCGGCGCCTTCGACATCGGGGCCGGGCAGAGCGTGACGTTCGTGCTCAGCTGGTGCCCGTCCCACGCCGCCGCACCCAACGTTCTTGATCCGGAGGCCGCGCTCGCCGAGACGCTCGCCTTCTGGCAGGACTGGACACAGGAGTGCACCTACGACGGGCCCTATCGCGAGGCCGTGGTCCGGTCCTTGATCACGTTGAAGGCGATGACGTACGGGGCGAGCGGCGGGATCGTCGCGGCGCCGACCACCTCGCTGCCCGAGGAGATCGGCGGCAACCGGAACTGGGACTACCGCTACACGTGGCTGCGCGACGCCGCCACGACCCTGGCCGCGCTGCTGGGGACCGGATACCGGCGAGAGGCGCAGGCATGGCGGCGCTGGCTGTTGCGGGCCGTGGCCGGCGACCCGGAGAACCTGCAGATTATGTACGGGATCACCGGGGAGCGTGATCTGCGGGAGCGGGAGCTTCCCTGGCTTCCCGGGTACGAGGGCTCGGCCCCGGTCCGGGTCGGAAACGGCGCGGCGGATCAGCTGCAGCTGGACGTGTACGGCGAGGTGATCGACACCCTGTATCTCGCGCATCAGAGCGGCGTCGCCCACTGCGCCGACACCGCAGTCCTGCACCAGCGGCTCGTCGAGCACCTGGCGCAGCGCTGGCAGGAGCCCGACGAGGGAATCTGGGAGATCCGCGGGGCCCGCCAGCACTTCGTCCATTCCAAGGTGATGGCCTGGGCGGCCGTCGACCGCACCATCCGCCTGGCCGAAGCCGGCGCGCTCGACATGGACCTGGCCCCCCTGGTCGAACTGCGGGCGACGATCCACCGGGAGGTCTGTGACAAAGGCTTCGACCCGGTGCGCAACACCTTCACCCAGTCCTACGGCTCGAAGGGACTGGACGCCGCCACGCTGCTCATCCCCCGCACCGGCTTCCTGCCGCCCGACGACCCACGCGTCATCGGCACCGTGGACGCCGTACGTCGTGAACTCTCCACGGACGACGGGCTCGTGCATCGGTATCGGACCCGCGGCAAGCGCACTGGGGTGGACGGTTTGAAGGGCAATGAGGGCACCTTCGTCCTGTGCTCCTTCTGGCTCGTCGATGGCCTGGCCCTGACCGGCCGCCTCGATGAAGCCCGTGCCTTGTTCGAGCGCCTCCTGGCGTTGCGCAGCGACCTCGGGCTCCTGGCGGAAGAGTACGACCCCGTCCGGCAGCGCCAGCTCGGGAACTTCCCGCAGGCGTTCAGCCACATGGGCCTGATCCAGAGCGCCTTGCTCCTTCAGCAGGTGGCGAAGCAGTCGTCCCCCCGCCACGGCGCGGTCGCGGTTCCGGCGCCCCGCTCGACCTCCCGCAGCACGCGCCAGAGCGCCGCAGACCTGACGCCGCAGCACGCATAGCCACCCCACCCCCTGACGAGGATTCCGATGTCTGACAGCACCTTCCCGGCACGGCCTGCCGCTACCGGCCACCGCAGACGGCGGCCCCCGGTCGACGCGAACACGCTGCGCCTCGCCCGCCGCGCGGTAGCACTGCCCCTGATGCTCCTTGCCGTGGTGCTGGTCGCCGCCCTCGCTGTCCGATCGGTGTCCGCAGTAGGCCCCGGCTGGGTTCTGGCCGGCCTCGTCTGCGGACTGGCGGGCGTCGTCACGGTGGCGGCACGCTCAGCGCGCACCGTCGCCAAAGCCGCGCAGTCGGCCGTGGAGGATTCCGAGGCGACAGCACTGAAAGCGGTCGCAGAGGCAGCGGCAGCCGTCGAAAAGTCGGTGCAGTGGTCGGCGGACGAGCTGTGCCGTGGAAAACGCCCACCGTTGCCGAACCCGCAGACGCCACAGTCGCCCACTGCGAACGCCGGGATCGACAACGCGTTGAGTGCTCTCCAGGCGCAGGCCATCGCGTCGCTGATCCGCGTGCATGACGAGTCGCAGTCCGTGGTCCTCCTAGAGGTGCTGCGCCGCCTGGCCATGCGGGAGCATGCCTTGGTCAGCAAGGCACTCCAGGCACTGAGCCGGTTGGAGATGCTGACCGACGACCCGGAGCTGCTGGCCGCGATCTTCGAGATTGATCACCTCGTGACGCGGATGCGCCGCCAGGTGGAGAGCACGGCGGTGCTGGGCGGGCAGTCCCTGCGCAGCGTGCGCCGGCCCGTTCCTGTCACGACGGCCCTGCGCGGTGCCGTCTCCGAGGTCGTGCAGTATCCGCGGGTGGTTGTCGCGGCCGGTTCCGTGGGCGCCGAGCTGGGTCTGCCCGGCCATGTGGGTCCGGACCTGACGCACCTGCTGGCCGAGCTGATCGAGAACGCCTGCGAGTGCTCCGATCCGGCGACGAAGGTGATGGTGCGTGCGCAGCGGGTGGCGAACGGGCTGGCCATCGAGGTCGAGGACCGGGCCATCCCCATGCATCCGCAGACGCGGGCGCAGATGAACCATCTGCTCAAGGCCCCGGACGAGGTCGACGTCAGCAGCCAAGTCCGGGCCGGGCAGCTCGGCTTGCTGGTCGCCGCGTTGATCGCCCGGTCACATGGGCTGTCCGTCCTCCTGCAGGAGAACGTGACGGGGGGCACCACTGCCTTGGTCGTCATACCGGCACGGCTCCTGGTGGCGATTGCCCCGGTCGACGATGCGGGCGCGTTGCCGCTCGAGGAAGTCCGGCCCTCCGGGCGGCAGCCACAGCGGGTTGCCGCGACTCCTGCCGCCCCGAGGGCGGCGGGTCAGGTCGCACGCCCCGGCATCGCAGAGGGGCCGGAAGCCGCAGCGGCTGGCGACTCGGCCGACGCGCCCGCTCTTCCTACGCGCACACGCCGGACGGGATCTTTCCGTCCACCACACGAGCGGGAGCAAGCCCCCGTGGCCGCGGCGACGCCAGGGCTGGCAGCCGCCTTCCGCAACGGCCTTCAGGCCGGCGGGACCGCCGGTTCCCCTACCGCCTCGACAGAGCACCCCAAACCCTGACCCTCGTCCTTCCGCGTTCCCGGTGGCCCGGTACATCCGCTGGTCCTTCCCCCTTCTGGAGCTATCCCTATGAGCACCCACCCCGCGATGAGCAACGTGACCGGCGGCACGCCCGCATCCGCGACGACCACAAGCGGACAGCGGGACAGCATGGTCTGGCTGCTGCGTCAGTTCGCCTCCGAGACGCCGGGCGTCACGCACGCCGTCCTGATCTCGCGCGACGGATTGCGGCTGCTGGACAGCGACGTCGACAAGGACTGGGCGGACGAACTGTCGGCCGCCTTCAGCGGGGTGGCCTCCCTCGCGGCGAACATCACCGGCCCCAGCAGGAAGAAGAGGCCGGCCCGGCAGGTCATCATCGAGCGAGACGACTGCCTGTTCTTCGTCCAGAGCGCCGGACGCAGCGCGGCCTTCGACAACCACCCCGGCAACGAACGCGGTGAGGTGGACACGATTCTCGCCGTCATCGCCGCCAGGGACGCCGACGCGGGCACCGTCGGGTTCGAGATGGGGCGCCTGGTCCAGAAGTTCGCCCCGTACATGCTGATCCCAGTCCGTGTCGGCACGGGCGGAGAGGTCCGGTGACCACGTACGGTCGCGCGGCCGAGGAGTCGGCGTTCGTGCGGACCTACACCCTGACGCGCGGGCGGACCAAGCCGCGGCATCTGCTCGGTCTGGAAACCGTGCTGGAGGCAGGGCCGGGAAGGCCCGGCCCGACGCAGGCCGAGGAGTGCGAGGAAATTCTCGCCCTGTGCCGGGAGCGCCGACGGTCGGTGGTCGAGCTGGCGGGCCGACTCGGCCGGCCCGCCACCGCCGTCAAGGTGCTCGTCTCCGACCTCCTGGACGCCGACGCCCTGGTCGTCCCCCTGACCCAGTCCTATGCCGATACCGGTGCGGGCTCCGGTCCGTCTACCCAACTACTGGCAGCCCTTTCCGCGGGCTTGAAGAGGAAGTGGCCTGATGCCGTCGCCTATCCCCAGGCCGGATGACCCGGCCGCGGTGCTGCGTAGTTCGCCGCTCCCGCGGGCCGGTGCTCCGACTGTGCTGAAGATCGTGATCGCCGGGGGCTTCGGCGCGGGCAAGACCACCGCCGTGGGCGCCGTCAGTGAGATCACGCCGCTGAGCACGGAGGAGTACCTGACCGAGGCGAGCGCGGACGTGGACAGCCTGGCGGGGATCGAGGCGAAGCAGACCACCACGGTCGCCTTCGACTTCGGCCGCCTGAGCCTGCCCGACGCGTCGACGCCCCTAGAGCTGTTCCTGTTCGGCACGCCAGGCCAGGACCGGTTTGTCGACCTCTGGTACGACCTCTCCCGCGGCGCCGTCGGCGCGGTTGTCCTAATCGACACCCGCCGTCTGGGGAGCAGCTTCACCCCCGTCAGCTTCTTCGAGGATATCGGCCTGCCCTTCGTCGTCGCCGTCAACCAGTTCGACGGCGCCCACCGCTACCACCCCGAGCAGGTCCGCACCGCCCTTGAACTGCCCGCCGCCGTACCCGTGGTCACCTGCGACGCCCGCGACCCGAACCACGTCGCCAGCGTCCTGCTGAGCCTCGTCGACCACGCCGTGAACAATGCCGCCACGTGCCGCGCTGGTCACGCCCCTTCCACCACCCTCCAGGACGCCTGATGTCACAGCACCCCACCGACCCCTACCGCACACCGCAGGCCACCTCGCCCGCACGATCCTTGCCGCAACGCGACATGCGGGACGCCACCCGCGCACCGTTCACCCCGCCAAGCGCCGCCCTCACCAACCAGCCGCTCCAACAAGCGGAGCTGGCACAGCGCTACGAGCTGCTCGCACGGCTGGGCGTTCCCACCGTGGCCAACGAGGACTTCGACGACCTGGCCCGCGACATGGCTGAGCGGGCCGGGTTCCTGTACGGGTTCGTCAACCTGTTCCTGGAGGAGCAGACCTTCGTCGGACTGCACCAGCCGCCCGCGGACAGCGGGTACGTCATCGTCGGCCGCACCATGAGCCGCGACCACGGCTGGTGCCCCGAGGTCATGGCCCGCAAGAAGGCTCTTCCGCTGCACGACGTACACGCGTCCCCGCGCTTCAGCGGCAACACGGTGGTCGACGCCGTCGGAATCCGCTCCTACTTCGGCGCACCGCTCATCCACGACAGCGGCACCGTGCTGGGCACGGTGTGCGTCATCGACCCCGAGAAGCGGCCCCTGGCCGAGGCCCGCCGTCTGCGGGACATCGTCATCAACGCCGGCTCCCAGGTGATGGACCACATCACCCGCGCGCCCGTCCGCTAGGCCGTTCCACACCCCCACCCGGGAGCCGTAGGCGATCCCCAGCCGCTCCACGTTGCGACCTTCATCCAGGGAGAGGGAGACCATGTCCACCACACCGCCACCGGCGCTGCGTCCCTACCTCACCGCCCGCCACGACCTGCTGTGGCACGAGGCGGACGCCTTCGCGGCCGAGCACGTCGCGCCGCGCGCCGCGCGGATGGAGGCCGCTCCCGGCAGGGTGGAGCGCAAGGTCGCCGACTCGATGGCCGCACGGGGCTGGTTCGCCGTCACCGTCCCGGCCGCCTTCGGCGGACTGGGCGCCGGACACGTGGCCAAGACGATCCTGATCCACCGCATCGCGCGGGTCTCGGCGGCTGCCGCGGCCATCCTGCAGGCCACCCTCATCCCCGTGGGCGCCCTGCTGCACTTCGCCACCTACGAGCAGAAGGGCCGCTGGCTGCCCCGGGTCGCGGATGGCTCGCTGCTGCTGTCGATCGCCGTGACCGAACCACTCGCCGGCGGACACATCGGCGGCATCGAAACCACCGCCGAACGCACCGGCAACCAGTGGGTGATCACGGGCAGCAAGGTCCATATCGGCAATAGCCACCTCGCCGGAGCCCACCTCGTCATCGCCCGCACCGCCAAGACGGGCGTGAACACCTCCCAGGCGCTGACCGCGTTCATGGTCGAAGCCGACCGCCCCGGGCTCTCCGTCTCCGACCACTGTGCCGGCCTCGGCCTGCACGGCTTCTCCGCCGGCCGCCTCGGCCTCGATCACGTCCGCGTCCCCGACGACAACGTGGTTGGCGAGATCGGCCAGGGACTGTCCGTGGCCCAGAGCAGCAGCATCCTGTACGGCCGACCCAACCTGGCCGCCGTCAGCCTCGGCATCCACGAAGCAGTCGTAGACACCACCACTGCTCGCCTCAAGGCCCGTCCCCGCTACCGGGGCGCCTTGTCCGATCTGCCCGTCCTGCGGGATCGCGTCGGCGGCATGGAGGCTCGCCTGCGCGCCGGCCGGATACTCGCCTACCAGTCCGTGCACCTCCTCGACCAGGGCCTGTCCTGCGACGCCGACCTGATCAACTCGAAATACCTCGGACACCAGTGGGCCATGCAGTCCACTCAGGACGCCATGGAACTGCACGGAGCCCAGGCCCTCGATGGCGACTATGTCCTCCAGCGACTGTGGCGCGACATCCAGCACACCTACCCGCCCGCCGGAACCGGAGAAGTCCAGCGCATACGCCTGGCCGACGCCGCCTTCGACGAGGACCACATCCAGTGGTCCGAACGCCTCGCCGCCGAAGCCGCCTGGGCCCGCCCCGACCCGACGGCCGCATGAGCCCCCGTGCGCGGCACCCCGTGAAACCCCACCGCCACGCACGGGCCCGTGCCGCCGGCCCCGTCCCCCGCGGGGACCGGCGGCACCCTCCCAGTGACCATCCACCCAGCCGAGGAAGAGACACCGTGACCCCGCCCGTGACGACGGCCCACGCACCGATCACACCCCTGACGCCGACCCTTCAGCGCGTCGCCCAGCACCTCGCGAACGGCCTCACGGCCCAAGAGATCGCCACGCAGACCGGATTGTCGCCCGTAACCGTCCGCCAGTACCTCCGCGACATCCGCGAGAGCCTCCACTGCCGGCCCCGCTGCAAGCCCCCGGTGATCGTGCACCGCCTGTTCGCCGTCCAGCAGGTGACCTCGCCCACGGCGGACAGGCCGGCGCCACAGCTCAGCCCGGAGCAACTGCTGCTGCTCCGAGCCGTCGCCGAGCACAGCGATGCCCGCGACATCGCCGTCGCCGCCAAGCTCGCCCCGGCCGACCAGCGCGCCGCACTCGACCAGCTCCTCACCGACACGAACACACGGGACACCACCCACCTGGTGATTCTGGCCCACGGCTGGAAGCTGCTGGGAACCCATCCGGCGGCGCGGAGCGGAGCGAGCCAGTGAGCAGGCCCCTCACTCCCCTGGCCCGCGAAGAGCGTCCAGCTCCGGCGTCGGACGCGTCAGAGCCCCTGGGCGCCGTATACGCGGTGCACACATTACGTACGGACGCCGAGCGTGAGGAAGCCGCTGCTCTCGTTCAGGACCGACAGCGCTGGCTCATCCTGCGCGGTCTCCCCGTGCCCGCTCAAACCGACGTGCCAGCCCTGTTCCGCGACCCGCAGACGAAGTCGGCCGGTCTGATCGAGGACGGAAAGCTGCTGGCCTGCATGGTCCCCGAGCGCGACCCCGGCCTCAGCTGGGGCGAGGGCCCCTGCCTCTTCCTTGGCCGCGTCCACACCCTGCCCGACCAGTCCGACGACATCACCCGGCTGATGACCCTGTGGGCCTCCGACTTCGCCGCCCGGCTCGACGTCCCGCTCGTGCGGGCCGAAATCCTGGCCCGCCACGCCCTCCAAGCCGAGCCCATCGCCGCCCTGCTGCGTCGGCTCACCGACATGGGCTGGAATATACGAGGTTCCGGCCCAGGACGAGACGGTGACCGAGTCGCCCGCCTCGAACTCACCGCCGAGCACCGCCCTGGACTCAGCGCACTGATCAACTGCCAGGCCCACGCTCCTCATCTGGCCGCGGACGATCGGAGCAACGCGTGACAGCCGACGAGCCGCAGCGGCCCGACCTCGCCCGCGAGCTGATCGCCCGCGCCACGGAATCGGCCGCGCACCGGGCCAAGCGCGTGCGCGACCAGCTCGACGCCGTCCAGCTCGGGCAGGGCCGGCACACCGACCACGCCAACACCAACGTGCTGCGTCGTATCTTGGCCGAGCACGACTGGCCCGGCCACCGCCTCGTAGGCCCCCACGCGGCCCGCGCTGCCTGGAGCATCGCTCTGCACAGCGACGACGACCCCGCCTTCCAGCGCGCCGCCACCACCCTGCTGGGACGTGCAGTACAGGCCGGCGACGCCCTGGTCCAGCACTGGGCGCACCTGCACGACCGTGCCCTCATCACCAGCAGGCGCACTCAGGAGTACGGCACCCAGCTCCTGCTGTTCGCCGACGGCATCGAGCTGTGCCCGCTGCGCGCGCCGGAGTCTGTCGACAAGCGGAGGGCCACGGTCGGTCTACCGCCGATCGCTGTCGCGCTCAAGACGGTGCGCCGCCGGTACATGCCCGACGGCTCTGCCGAGGAAGTCCCAAACGTCGTTCTCGCGGAGGTCGCGTGAACAAGCGGAACCCCGTACCCACCACCGGTCGGCCTTCATGCCGCACATTCGCTATGCGAAAGGTCTGTTGACAGATGAAGCTCACTACCGCCGTCCTCGCTGCCGGTGCTGCCCTGTCCCTCACGACCGCCGTGGTCGGAGCCGCCCGGCTCAGGCAGGACGCGCGGCACCAGGCCGAGCGGCACGAGGCGCTCCTCGCGGGCAACCAGCTCGACTGGCTGAACCGGGTGTCCACCAACGGCGACCTCGCCGAGCTGTGGAAGCCCGAGGACATGAAGGCCGGGGAGTACATGCAGCTCATGTCGGCCAACCGACTCATCTGCGCCCTCAGCCTCCGACACTGCCTCGGCCGTGTCCGCGACGGACAGCTGCCGTTCTACGCCGCGATGGTCATGAGCAGCGACGTCTGCCGGCGCTACTGGCAGCGCTTCGGCGACCTCCGTGCCCAGGAGGCCGAGGGTGACGAGCGGGCCAAGCACTTCACCCGGGTGCTCGACCAGGCCGCAAAGAACCACCCGCAGGCACAACCCGCAGCAGCCTGAAGGCATATCCCGGTCCCGTCACCTTTCGGACACCGTGTCCGTCCCCGACTCCTCTACCGGACAGCAGCTTCCGTGTCTGGAGAGGTGGCCGCGGAGGGCCCGACCGGCGCAGGCACACAGCTGCCGCACACCGGGCAGAACCGGCCGCACAGCAACACCCCGAATCGAAGAGTTCCACCACACCGATCAGGAGGATTCCCGTGACTCCCAGGGTGACTGACCAGCGCGCGAGGACCACCTCGGCCTCTGCCGCGCAGGACCCGTTCAACCTCGACATCAGCGTCATCGAATCGGGCGGCACGGTCGGGGCGAGTACCGCCTCCGACGGCGGCTGCGGCTCGACCTGCGGCAACGCCTGCATTTCCAGCGGCTCCTGACGCACCAGACCACCGGCACGACGCCCATGTCCTGCCGGCGCCGCCAACGCGGCACGTCCCCCGCGGCTCAACCGGAGCCGCGCACGACACGGAGGAATCAACACATGCAGAACGACGAATTCGACCTCGACATCAGCGTCCTGGAGTCCGGCGACGGCTCCGCCACGCTGATCAGCCTCACCGACGACGGCTGCGGCAGCACCTGCTCCAGCCCGTGCGCCACCAACGTGGCCTGAGCATCCCCCACCGCACGATGAGTAGGGAGAAACCTGCATGAGCGCGAACACGATCAAGAGCCAGGCGCAGCCCCCGGCCGCCACGGCGGGCGGTGACGCGTTCGACCTGGACATCAGCGTCCTGGAGTCCGGCGACGGCTCCGCCACGGTGATCAACCTCACCGATGACGGCTGCAAGCCGAGCTGCCAGGGGTCCTGCGCCACCAACGTGGCCTGACCCCGGCGCACCGATCTGCCAGCCCGCGCGGCCTTGCGCCGCGCGGGCTGGCACCCCAACACGCCACAACCAGGGAGGGTGCATGGATTCCAGGAAGGACGGCCCGCTGTACCGGTGCGCGGACGTTGCGCTGGTGCGCGCCGCCCGTCACTCGAGGCTGCCGCTTCCCGCGTGGCCGGACCTCACCGACGACACCCCGGACCGTCAGGTTTGGTGGCAGACGTGGCTGCGCGACGTCTGGGCGCTGCCCGAGGCCGCCGAGTCCATCGAGCAGGCCAGCCCTCTACTCGCGCAGCAGGTTGAGACCCTGTGCTCGGCAATCAGCCCTGAGACCCGTCAGCTCCGCCGCGCAGTGGTGTCGGTCATGCGGTACCTGCTGCGTATGAAGGGCCGAGCGACCCCGAACGGTCTGTTCGCCGGCATCGCGCCCGCCTGGTTCGGGAAACGGCCGGGATGGTCCTGGGGTGAGTGGCACCGTGCTGTCATACGTGCCGATGGAGACTGGCTCGCGGACCTGATCGCCCGCCTGGAAGTGAACCCTGAACTCCTGCGGCACCTGCATGTGATGGCCAACAACACCATCTTCGTACGGGGTGATCGGCTGATCGTGCCCTACCCGCCCCGCTCACGCCGCACCGACGGCAACCCGGCGGCCGAAGTGTCACTCCGGTACACCAACGCCGTACGTATCGCCGTCGACACCGCCGCCTCGCCCGTCCCCGTCCATACGCTCGTGGAACTGATGAGGACCGAGTACCCCGACGTTCCCGCTGACCGGATGGAAGGGCTCGTCAGCAGCCTGGTCGAGCGCGGTGTGCTCATCAGCAGCCTGCACGTGCCCTCTGCCACCCTCGATGCCCTGGACCACCTGGTCGAGCAGGCCGAAGCCGCCGGTGCGCCGTCAGCTGCGGACCTCGTGGCCGACCTGCGGGCGGTCCGCGACGCCATCGCCCAGCACAACCAGGTCTTGGCTCCGGCGGACGGCCGGCGCCTGCGTACTGCCTTGCGCCAGAAGATGACCGCCTTGAGCACCGTCAAGGCCCAGCCGCTCACGCTGGACCTGCGTCTGAACTGCTCCCTCACTCTGCCCCCACAGGTTGCCCGCGAGGCCGAGAAGGCCGCCACGGTGCTGGCCCGGCTGACTGCGTATCCCTTCGGCACTCCGGCGTGGAAGGACTTCCACAGCCGGTTCTTCGAGCGGTACGGCATCAACTCGCTCGTCCCGGTCCGGGACCTGGTGGACCCGGACGTCGGCCTCGGCTTCCCAGCCGGATACCGCGACGCAGAACCTGAACAGCGCAAGGCCCTGACCACCCGCCAACAGCGGTTGCTTTCCCTCGCCCAGGCGGCCGTCCTCGACGACCGCGACGAAATCAGCCTGGACGAGGACCTGATCCGCACCCTGACAGTCGGAGACCGATACGCCCCGCAGGTACCGGCCCACACGGAGCTGCGCTTCCAAATCCGCGCCACATCACAAGAGGCCCTAGAAAAGGGAGACTTCGCCCTCCACGGCATCGCCCCCTCCCGCGGGATCGGCACCACGATCGGCCGGAGCCTGGGCTTGCTCACACCAGAAGATCAGGCCCGCGCCGCCGCCATGCTGGAGAAGCTACCGGTCAACGCGCCCGGCTCGGTGCCCACGCAGGTTTCCTTCGCTCCACTCCACCAGGGCGACACCAACGTCACCCGCGTCGCCGAACTCCTGCCGGCCGTCATTAGCCTGGCGGAGCACCGTCCGGTGGACGAGCGCACCGTCACGCTCGACGACCTCGCCGTGGGCTGCGACCGCCGCAGGCTCTACCTCGTCTCCCTCTCCCGCGCGTGCCTGCTGGACCCCATGACCCTGCACGCACTGGACCTACGCGGCCACACGCCGCCGCTCGCACGCTTCCTCACCGAGATCAGCCGCTCCCAGACCGCCGTCCTGAGCATCTTCCCCTGGGCGTCCGCCACCGCCCTGCCGTACCTGCCGCGCGTCCGCTACGGGCGCGCGATCCTCTCGCCGGCGAGGTGGCGACTGAACCGGTCGGACCTGCCCGACCGTCGCGCCTCCTGGAAGGAGTGGCACAAGGCGGCCGACGAGTGGCGCACGCGCCGCCGAGTCCCGGACGAAGTCGCGCTGGCCGAAGGGGACCAGCTCCTGCCGCTGGACCTCTCCGAACGTGCGCACCTCGCGCTGCTGCGCGCCCACCTGGTCACCCACGAATCGGCGATCTTGACGGAAGCGGAATCCGACGCAGGCTGGTTCGACGGACGGGCCCACGAGGTCATCGCCCCGATGACGGCCGTGCGCCCGCCCCAGTGGCCGGCTGTCCCGCCCGTGACCGCCGACCAACTCGTCACGCGCGAGCACGGTCATCTTCCGGGCGCCGCCTTCTGGCTGCTGGTCAAGCTGTACGGGCACGTCGAACGGCAGCCCGAGATCCTTGCCGACCGCCTTCCCGTGCTGCTCGATCAGTGGGACGATCAGCCGGCCTGGTGGTACATGCGCTACCGCGACCCCCTCTGGCACCTGCGCCTGCGCATCGCGGTCCCCAGCGAGCAGGACTTCGCGGTCACCGCGCGGCGCGTGAGTTCGTGGGCGAACGGCTTGCGCCGTGCCGGGCTCCTCACCGACATGCAGTTCGCGACCTCTTACCCGGAGACCGGTCGGTGGGGCGCCGGGCCGCTGATGAGCCTGGCCGAGGACGTCTTCGCCGCCGACTCCCGAGCCCTGGCCGTCCAGTTCGCCCAGAGCACCCGCCCGCACCGACAGGTCCTCGCTGCCGCGAACTTCGTGTCCCTCGCTGCCGCCTTCACCGGCAGCACCGCGGCCGGCATGGACTGGCTGATCACCCACGGCCGGATCATCGACCCGCGTCCCATGAACCGGACCGTGCGTGGTCAGGCGGTACGCCTGGCCGATCCGACCGACGGCTGGGCGGCCCTGCGTGCCGTCCCCGGCGGCGAGGCCATCGCCAGCGCCTGGAGCGGGCGCGACGAGGCCCTGGCTTGCTACCGGCAGAAGCTGGACGCGTCCGGTGGTGGCATCGACCCGGACCTTGTTCTCGACTCGCTGCTGCACGCCCACCACATCCGCGCCGTCGGCATCGACAAGGACGACGAGCGGATGTGCGTACGGCTGGCCCACGCCGCCGCAATGGCCTGGACTCACCGAGGAGATCACCGATGAACCTGCGTGACAGCGCACTGGCCACCGCCGACGTCCTCGCCGAGCGACTCGCCTCACCGCAGGACGTACGGGGGCTGCACCACCGCCAGGGTTGGTGGCCGCAGTCGCTCGCGCACGGCGCGGCCGGTGTCGCGCTGCTGCACATCGAGCGGGCCCGCACCGACCAGGGCCCGTGGCAGCGCGCCCACGACTGGCTCGCCTGCGCCGCAGCCGAACCCGCCGTCGGCGGCCCGGACAGCCACCTCTATTACGGGGCGCCCGCGCTCGCCTTCGCCCTGCACGCCGCCGCCGACCGCCCCGGACGTTACGCCCGCGCCCTGGACACCCTCGACCGGTACGTCACGAAGGCCATCCGGGACCGGCTCGCCCAAGCCCACGCACGCATGGACCGCGGCGAGATGCCCGCGCTGGCCGAGTTCGACGTGATCCGGGGCCTGAGCGGGATGGGCGGGCTCCTGCTGCACCGCGACGTCCACACCGATGTCCTCCGCGAGATCCTGACGTACCTGGTCCGCCTGACCGAGCCGGTCAAGCACGACGGGGAACTCCTGCCCGGCTGGTGGAGCCACCTTGCCCCCTCCGGCACGTCCTCCCCGGACTATCCGGAAGGGCACGCCAACAACGGCGTCGCCCACGGCATCGGCGGCCCCCTCGCCGTGCTCTCCCTGGCGGCTCGCCGCGGCATCGTCGTGGACGGCCACCTCGACGCGATCACCCGCATCCTGACCTGGCTCGACCACTGGCAGCAGGACGGCCCCGCCGGACCGTGGTGGCCGTACTGGATCACCCGCGAGCAGCTACGCTCCGGCACGACCGGCCCCGGCCCCTCCCGGCCGTCCTGGTGCTACGGCACCGCCGGATTCGCCCGCGCACAGCAGCTCGCCGCCCTCGTCCTCGATGACCATGCGCGCCAACAGACTGCCGAATTCGCTCTCCTGCGCGCCATGACCGACCCCGGCCAACTCGGCGCGACCGTGGACGTGTCCCTGTGCCACGGCTTCGCGGGCCTGGCGCACATCACGCGCCTCGCTGCCGACGACGCCCTCACTCCCGGCCTCACCGCATGCCTGCCCCGGCTCCTGGCACCGATCACCGACACCCCGCACGGCACCCTGGCGGACTCCCTGATCAGCCCTCCCGACGGCGGCGACATCGGGCTCCTCGAAGGTGCCGCCGGCACCGCGCTCGCCCTGAACGCTTTCCACACCGGAACGCCGTCCGCGTCCGGGTGGGAGACCTGCTTTCTGACCAACTAGACGAAGAGAAGAGGGAACATGGCTGCGGACGAATGGCCGCAACGCCTCATCCGGTTCACCGACTGGAGCCGCGCGGAGGCGACCGCCGTGGAGCATCTGCTCCCAGTGCTGATCGCCCAGGAGTCGGAACTGGCCCAGTGGTCGTTCCTGCGGAAGTACCCCTGGTGGCGGTTGCGCTATCGCCCCGCGGGTCCGGGCTCCGCGGAGGTCTTGGACGCTGCCCTGCACGAGCTGGTCGGTGCTGGCGTCCTCACCTCCTGGACGCGGGGCATCTACGAACCGGAAGAGACGGCCTTCGGTGGACCGGCCGCCATGAAGATCGCGCACACCCTGTTCCATTACGACAGCCGTCACCTGCTGGACGAGGCGGCCCGCCAGCAGACAGTGAGCGGCTCCCGGCTCGGCCGCCGCGAGCTGGCGGTCCTCCTGCTCAGCGTGGCGATGCGAGCGGCGGGCCTCGACTGGTACGAGCAGGGCGACGTCTGGGCAAAGATCGCGGCCGAACGCCCCGGCGACGAGGTCCGTAGTCCGCAACGGCACCGGGCCGCTGTCCACCGGTTGATGACCGTCGACGTCAGCACCACCAGCCGCAGCGTCACCCAGGGCCGACTCGCGCCGCTGGCCGAATGGATAGCCACCTTCGAGTGGTTCGGCCAGCAGCTCGCCGACCTCAACCGCCAGGGCCGCCTGGAGCGAGGGCTGCGGGCCGTGATCGCCCACCACGGCATCTTCCACTTCAACCGCCTGGGCCTCCCCGCCCAGGACCAGCACACCTTGTCAACACTCGCGAAAGAGGTAGTCATGGGAACGAGCGACAACGCCGCGTCCACCCAAGCTGAGGGGGTGCCGGGCGCTACGGTCAACGGGGTGAACAGTGACACCATCGAAGCCCCTTCCGCCGACCGTCTGCGCGCCCAGTTGATCGACCATCTGGTCGAGACCGGGTGCGTGCGCACGCCCCGGGTGGAGGAGGCCATGCGGACCGTACCCCGCCACCTCTTCGTCCCGAACGCCCCCCTGGAGAAGGCGTACGGCAACGCACCCGTGGACACGAAGTTCGATGGATCCGGACGCTCCATCAGCTGCGCCTCCCAGCCCGACATCGTCGCCATGATGCTGGAACAGCTCGACGTCGAGCCCGGCCAGAAGATCCTGGAGCTGGGGGCCGGCACCGGCTTCAACGCCGGACTCCTCGGCTACCTCGTCGGCGAGACGGGGCACGTCACCACGATCGACGTGGACGAGGACATCGTGGACGGAGCGCGCGGCGGCCTGGCCGCCGCCGACATCCACAACGTGGAAGTGATCCTCGGAGACGGGGCCGTCGGCCATGCCCCCAACGCGCCGTACGATCGCATCGAAGCCACCGTCGGCGCCCACGGCGTCCCGCACGCCTGGCTTGAACAGCTTGCCCCCGGCGGGCGGCTCCTCACCCCGCTGCGCCTGCGCGGCAGCGTCTCCCGCTCGATCGCCTTCGAGAACCAGGACGGAGCCTGGCGCAGCGTCGGCAGCCAGATGAACACGTTCATGCCGCTGCGCCGGGGCATCGCCGACGATCCGCGCGTCTTCGTTCCCCTGGACCCCGACAACATCGTCACCCTCGTCACCAACGGAGACCAGAAGGTCGACGCGGACGCCCTGAGCGACATCTTCCGCCAGCCGCGCGCCGAGGTGTGGACGGACGTCACCTTCCGAGGGCCGGAGTCGGCGGAGTACCTGGAGCTGTGGCTCGCCTGCGCCATGCCCAACGGCCTGAGCCGGATGCCCGCCAAGAACGAGGCCATCGAGAATGGGCTGGTCACCGCGCCCTACCCGTCCTCGACCGCGGTCTTCGAGGACGGCACCCTCACCTACCTCACCCGGCGCCCGTACGCGAAGAAGGCCCCCGACGGCGCCCCCCTGTACGAGTTCGGTGTCATCGGCCACGGCACCGACGCCGAAGCCCTCGCTGGAGACGTCGCGGACCAGATCCGCACCTGGGACCAGGACTTCCGAGCGCTCGACGTCGGGTTCGAGATCCAGCCGCTCGACGCGGCCCCGCTCGCGCCGAAGCCCGGCCGCTTCGCCTTCGACAACCCGCTGAACCGCATCGTCATCGAATGGCAGTGACATGGACGTCAGCCAGATAGCGAAGCGGTTCCCGCTCGTTGCCCGTCCACGTCCAGCGTGCCCGCCCCTCGCTGAACGGGTCCGCGAGATCACCGACCTCGCAGCCGCCGCCGAGCGCGACGGCAACGTGACCTCAGCGACCGTCGCCCTGAACAAGGCGGCGCTGATCGCGAGCGACTGCGGCATGCCGGACCTGGCGCGCACTCTGTGCTGGCGTCACGCCGAGGCCGTCCTGCGTGCCCAACCCCTGGGCGCGCAGGAAGCCCGGTACGCCCTGGAACCCCTGGTCAACCTGGCCCGGTTGCGCATCCGCGACGGCGACGGGCACGGCGCGTACCACCTGCTCGACTCCCTGAACCGAGCAGTCAGAGCGAAGACGGAAGCGGTCATCGACGGCCGCGCCACGTCGTTGCAGCACCTCACGACATCGGCAGCCGACCATGAACAAGTGTGCCAGTGGCTGTGGACCGTCCTTCTCGGCGACGGAACCCGTGCCCTGGTCGCAGCAGGTGAATGGGACCGCGCACGGGCGCACAGCAGGCAGCACAGGGGTGTAGGTCAGCGCCTCTTCGACGGGCGTCAAGTGGAAGTGCTCGTCCGCTGCCTCAGCGAGCAGCCCAGCGATGCGCTGTCGTTCCTGCACACGAGCACCCTGGTGGAGCCATGGGAGCACTCCGTCGCGGCAGCGCTCACCGTCCTTTGCCATAGGGCAGCCGACGAGCACCCGGTCGAGCCGATCAACACGATGATGCAGCACTATTTGGCCCTCGACTCGGCCCCCGAACTTGCCGTCTTCCGCTCCCGTGTAGGACTAGTCCTGCTTGACCTCTCCCCAAAGAACCAACAGGCCGAAGCATTGCGCCGCCTCACCTGCGAAGCGGTGACGCAGGCAGACGGGTACGTCGCACGAGACGTCCTGGCCCACCCTGTGTGCCGCAAAGGGCTGAGCCAGGACGAGCGCAGAACACTCTCCGCCGCCGTTGCCTCTGCCGGCCTCGGACAGGGCACCATCCCCGGACCCCTGGCGCAGGCCCTGCGGGACGCTTCAGCAGTCGCAGCGGATATCTGGGAACGCCACGTCGGCCGCCGAGACAACGCCAAATCGTCGCCATCACCGAGAAACGAAGCATCGAATTCGCCGGGGTAACGCTGACCGGCCGTCCCCAGCTCGCCTTCGCACATTTAGGGCTCGCACGGCTGCAGCGTCGGCTCTTGCCACCGCCGACCACTCAGCAGGATCACTCCCGGACGCCATCGCTCCTCGCGCAACCGCGGGGGCGAGCCGCAGCTTGACCGTGACCTCGCGCCTTGCGCACCAGAAGTGCCCGACGTGCCTGCCCACAGCCCAACGCTGCGGACCCTGGCCTCCTCGAATGGAGACCACCCTGACAGCCAGAACCACCCCCACCAACCCGAACGAGGCTCTGGCCCAGCGGCTCGTCGACAGCGGCCGCCTCCGTAGCCTGGCGGCCATCGATGCCTTCCGGACCACGGACCGGCACGCCTTCCTGCCCGGTGTCGATCTGGAGAGCGCGTACAAGGAGGACACGGTCCCGATCAAGCATGACGAGCACGGGGAGATGATCTCCTGCATCTCTGCGCCGCCCATCGTCGCCACCCAGCTCGAACAGCTCGGCACCCAGCCCGGCCACAAGGTCCTGGAAGCCGGGGCCGCCACCGGCTACAACGCCGCCCTCCTCGGCAAGCTCGTCTCCCCCGGCGGGCAGGTGTGGACCTTCGACGTCAACCAGGACCTCGTCGCCGGCGCCTCGCCGAGGCCGGTGTCGACAACGCCACTGCGGTGATGGCCGACGGCACGGCCGGGATACCCGAACACGCTCCATACGACCGGATCATCTTCACCGTCGGCGCCGGCGATGTCCCCGTGAAGATCCTCGACCAGCTCATTCCCGACGGACGGCTGGTCCTGCCGATACGGATCTGCGGCAGCATCTCCCGGAGCTTCGCCTTCAAGCGTGACGGGCAGACGTGGAAGGCCGTCTCCTGCGAGATGGCCACCTTCATCCCGCTACGCAAGGGCGTCTGCGACGACGTGCAGACCCTGGTGCCGATGGCCGGCGACGGCTACGTGCGCCTGGAGACGTTCAGCGAGCAGGACGTCGACCGCGACGCCCTGCGCACGGTCCTCGACGAGCAGCAGACCAAGATCTACACCGGGGTGAAGTTCCGGCAGGGCTCGGCGTGGGAGTGGCTGTACCTGTATCTGGCCTGCGTGCTGCCCAACGACCCCTCCCGGCTGCTGGACCAGCGCCCCGGGTCCACCCCGCACTTCGGGTGGGGTTCCATGGCCGCCCTCGACGACGGATCGCTCGCGTACCTGACCATCCACGAGGGCGAGCACAACAAGGGCCGGTACTGGGAGGTCGGCGTGATCGGCCACGGCAAGGGCGGCGCCTGCCTCGCCGAGCGCGTCGTGGACGAGAACCGCGCCTGGGACGCCAGCGGCGGCAACGACGCGCGCTTCGTCATCGACAAGCCTTACAGCCGTCTCGTCATCGACTGGCCCGTAGGGGTGAGCTGAGTTGATGGCCTCACGACAGTGCGACTGACGTCCCTAGTTGACACATAACAGCGACAACTGTCACCAAGATCGCCGACGCCGTTCAAGGCCGATCCAGGTCGGCGAGGAACGCGGCGAGTTGGTTGGCGGTGGTACGGTCGATGGCGCGGTAGGTCCAGGTCAACCGAGCGCGTCGTAGGAGGCGCGGTGTGGGACCGGGAAACGGGGCCTGTCCGATCGGGGGCGAGGACCACTAGGTCCTGCGCAAGGAGAAGTGGCAGAGGCGGCTCACCGACGCCGACCGGCGGGCTCTGGACCATGTGAACCCCTACGGCTTCGAGCTACGAGTCCCCGAAAACGCCCTCCGCCCTTGACGAAGACATAGAGGAGCGCCCGCATCGGGGAACCGCGCACGCAGGGACCCAACGCGCCTCTTCGGGCCGGCACTCTCCTGAGTCATGGTCGTCGACCTGGTTCTGGCCGAGCCATCAGCACCTCCGCTTCAGAAGCGCCGAGCGTGCGGCGGACCGGGTAGTGCCCCCACTCGGACCGAGGACCAGATGGGTGGAGCAAGCAAGACGTCCGGGCGAAGTGGGAGAAGGAAGCCGCGGCGTAGGCGCCGCGTGCACGCGCTGGGATTCGGACCAGCACTCCGTCCCTGTCGTTGCCATCAAGGGCAGTCGGCTTGGCGGCCAAGGGAGGGGACTCAGCCTGTGGAGCCTGGCACGCTGGATCGGAGCACTCCCGCGTCCGCGGGCTATTCCGCAGGGACGCAGCACGAGGCCAGCCCTTCTTCGGCCGACCACGACGCGGGGTGCTCCGACCGGCTCCATCACATCGGCGCGGTCCGCTTGTCCACCAGGTGTGATGTACCCGTAACGACTGCAGCCGCAACTGGTGAGGGCGTATCTAAGCGCTGTGTTCGAGGCCCATGGCCTCAGCCAGCACCGTAGGGATCTCTCGCGGAATCTCGTAACTCTGCGCACCCACCTTCGAGACGGCGAGGGCCGCCAATGCCTCTCCCGTCTCTGCGCAGCGCACCGGGTCAATGTTCCTGGCAAGGGCGGCAAGGTAGCCGGCGCGAAATGCGTCCGCGAAGCCTGACGAGTCGGCGACTGTGGTGAGCGGGATGGCGGGGACCTCGGCCGAGGGCTTGTCGGCTCGGTCGATGCGGCAGCCCTCGTCACCGAGGGTCGTCACCCAGGTGCCGACCTTGCAGAGCACCTGAGCAGGGGTCCAGCCAGCTTTTGCGATGAGCAGTTCGCGTTCGGGTTCGCTGGTGAAGAGGTGGTCGGCGTCTTCAACGAGTTCGCGGACGCCAGCGCCGTCGAGCCGGTCCAGTCGGTGGGACGGGGCGGCGAGGAAGCGGATGCCCAGAGAGCGGCAGGCACGGCTGTGGCGCAGCATCGCCGCCGGCTCGTCGGCCCCGATGAGGACCAGGTCGATGCCGCCGTGACGGCGGACGACGTCGACGAGGTCAATGGCGGCGGCCTCGGTCTCCGCGCCGGGGTAGAAGGACATCAACTGGTTGCCGTGCGCGTCGACGGTGCGGAGGATGCGTGCGGTGGGGCGGGAGGTGGACTCCTGGAGGCCCGAGACATCTACTCCCAGTTTCGAGAGCTGTTCGCCGTGGGGCCGGAAATCGGTGCCTACAGCGCCCACCAGCAGCGGGCGGTGCTTCAGGCGGGCCAGGCCGTAGGCGATGTTGGTGGCGGGGCCGCCGTTGCGTATCTCCAGGGTGTCGGCCAGGAAGGACAGGGAGACGTGGTCCAGGTGGTCGGCGAGGAGTTGGTCGGTCATCCGGCCGGGGAAGGTCATCAGGTGGTCGGTTGCAACGGAACCGGTCACGGCGATGCGCATGTCATATCCCGGTTGCGACGCGGAGTGCGTCGACGCGGTCGGTGTGCTCCCAGGTGAAGTCGGGCAGCTCACGGCCGAAGTGGCCGTACGCCGCGGTCTGGGCGTAGATCGGGCGAAGCAGGTCGAGGTCGCGGATGATCGCGGCCGGACGGAGGTCGAAGACCTCGTCGATCGCCTTCTCGATCTTCTCGGGCTCGACCTTGGCGGTGCCGAAGGTCTCCACGAACAGGCCGACCGGCTCGGCCTTGCCGATGGCGTAGGCGACCTGGACCTCGCAGCGGGCGGCGAGGCCGGCGGCCACGACGTTCTTCGCGACCCAGCGCATCGCATACGCCGCGGAGCGGTCGACCTTCGACGGGTCCTTGCCGGAGAAGGCGCCGCCGCCGTGGCGGGCCATGCCGCCGTAGGTGTCGATGATGATCTTGCGGCCGGTCAGACCGGCGTCACCCATCGGACCGCCGATCTCGAAGCGGCCCGTCGGGTTGACCAGGAGACGGTAGTTCTCCGTGTCGATCTTGATGCCGTCCTCGAGGAGCGCCTTCAGCTCCGGCTCGACGACGAACTCCTTGATGTCCGGGGCCAGCAGCGACTCCAGGTCGATGTCGCTCGCGTGCTGCGAGGAGACGACGACGGTGTCCAGCCGGACAGCCTTGTCGCCGTCGTACTCGATGGTGACCTGGGTCTTGCCGTCCGGGCGCAGGTACGGGATGGTGCCGTTCTTGCGGACCTCGGACAGGCGCTTGGACAGGCGGTGCGCCAGGAAGACCGGCAGCGGCATCAGCGTGGGCGTCTCGTCGGAGGCGTAGCCGAACATCAGGCCCTGGTCACCGGCGCCCTGCCGGTCCAGCTCGTCCTCGTCGCCCTCGACCCGGTTCTCGTGCGCCGTGTCGACGCCCTGCGCGATGTCCGGGGACTGGGCGCCGATCGAGACCGAGACACCGCAGGAGGCGCCGTCGAAGCCCTTCTTCGAGGAGTCGTAGCCGATCTCCAGGATCTTGCCGCGGACCAGCGTGGCGATGTCCGCGTACGCCTTGGTCGTGACCTCACCGGCCACGTGCACCAGACCGGTGGTGATCAGCGTTTCGACGGCGACCCGAGAAGTCGGGTCCTCACGCAGAAGCGCATCGAGAATCGTGTCGCTGATCTGGTCAGCGATCTTGTCGGGGTGACCCTCGGTCACGGACTCCGAGGTGAACAGACGACGGGACACGGATTCTTGTTCTCCTTACTGCGGTGGGTTCCCGTGCTTACGCAGGGGCAGGTCGGCATGTTTGGTGCGGAGCATGGACAGCGACTGGATCAGGACCCGGCGAGTCTCCGCCGGGTCGATCACGTCGTCCACCAGGCCACGTTCGGCGGCGAAGTACGGGTGCATCAACTCGGACTGGTACTCCTTGACCATCCGTGCCCGCATGGCGTCCGGGTCGTCCGCGGCGGCGATCTGGCGACGGAAGACGACGTTCGCCGCACCTTCCGCGCCCATGACGGCGATCTCGTTCGTGGGCCAGGCATAGGTGAGGTCGGCGCCGATGGACTGCGAGTCCATCACTATGTACGCGCCGCCGTACGCCTTGCGGAGGACGACCGAAACTCGCGGCACGGTGGCGTTGCAGTACGCGTACAGCAGCTTGGCGCCGTGCCGGATGATGCCGCCGTGTTCCTGGTTCACCCCGGGCAGGAAGCCGGGCACGTCCAGCAGGGTGACCAGGGGGATGTTGAAGGCGTCGCAAGTCTGGACGAACCCGGCTGCCTTCTCGGCCGCTTGGATGTCCAGGGCTCCGGCCAGGGCCGCCGGCTGGTTGGCGACGATGCCCGTCACCTGACCGCCCAGTCTGGTCAGCGCACAGACGATGTTGGGGGCCCAGCGCGCGTGGACCTCCAGGTATTCGCCGTCGTCGACGAGTTGCGCGAGGACGGCCCGCATGTCGTACGACCGGCTGCCGTCCGAGGGGACGAGGTCTATAAGACCGTCGCAGCGCCGGTCGACGGGGTCGGTGCAGTGCGCCTCCGACGGGTGCTCCCGATTGTTCTGCGGCAGAAGCGACAGCAGGTAGCGCACCTCCTCCAGGCAGGTCTCCTCATCGTCATATGCGAAGTGGCACACGCCCGAGGTCTCCGCGTGCACGTCCGCGCCGCCGAGTGCCTCGTGCGTGACCTTCTCACCGGTCACCGCCTGGACGACGTCGGGACCGGTGACGAACATCTGGGACACGCCGCGAGTCATGAACACGAAGTCGGTCAGCGCGGGGCTGTAGGCCGCGCCGCCCGCGCAGGGGCCGAGTACGACGCTGATCTGCGGGATCACGCCGGACGCGCTGGTGTTGCGGCGGAAGATGCCGCCGTATCCGGCCAGTGCAGCAACACCTTCCTGGATGCGGGCGCCCGCCCCGTCGTTCAGTGACACCAGCGGCGCCCCGGCCGCGACCGCCTTGTCCATGATTTTGTGGATCTTCGCCGCGTGCGCTTCGCCCAGCGCACCGCCGAAGATCCGGAAGTCGTGTGCGTAGACGAAAATGGTACGTCCGTGCACGGTGCCCCATCCGGTGATCACTCCATCGGTGTGGGGACGCTTGGCCTCCAGGCCGAATCCGGAGGCGCGGTGTCTGCGCAGCGGCTCCAGCTCGGTGAAAGATCCGTCGTCCAGGAGAAGGTCGACGCGTTCGCGGGCGGTCAGCTTGCCCTTGGTGTGCTGGGTCTCGGTCGCCTTCCGGCCGGGCCCCTGCCGTACCTCCTCCCGAAGTGCGTGAAGTTCGGCGGTCCGGTCCCGCAGGGTGGCTTCGGGGACGTGCTGGGGCACCGGGGCTGTCATGGGTGGACTCCTCGTCGGGCTCTTCGTCGGGTCAGCGGGTCCAGCCCAGCTCGCGCGACAGGATCAGCTCCTGAGGGGTGAGCGCCGTGGGGACGAGCCGTTCCGGATGTCCGGCCGGCGGGACGGGCACGGCCCGCTCCTGCCGGTGAGGGCCGGCGGGCAGGTGCCCGGTCCAGAACGCGCCGAGGCTGAGCAGACCCAGCCAGACGGTCCTGCCGAACCACCTCACTGGGGTTTACGGCCGATGGCGAGGGTGTCGGGTCCGCTCACCGCCGTGGTGCGAATGTCGGTGAATCCGGCGTCGGAGAGCCACTGGACGCACTCGCTGGGGGTGTACTCGCGTCCTTCGTCGGAGGTCAGCAGCATGTTGAGGCTGCCGAGGAGGCTCAGTGCGGCACTGCGCCGGTCGTCGTCGATCATCCGGTCGTAGACGAGGACGACACCGCCCGGGGTGAGCGCCTGGTGGATGCGGGCGATCAGTGCCTCGCGCTGCCGGAGACCGAAGTAGTGGAGGATGTGCCCGACGACGTAGACATCCGCTCGCGGCAGGGCGTCGGTGAAGAAGTCGCCCCCGGCGAAGCGCACGTGGTCCGTCGTCTCCAGGGACTTCATGTGCTCCTGGAAGAAGGGTTCCATCTCGGGCAGGTCGAAACAGGTGGCCTGGAGGTGCGGGTGTGCTCGGTGCAGGTGCGCGGCGAGGTTGCCGCGCGCGCCACCGAGGTCGACGAAGGAGGAGTACTCCGTCCAGTCGAGCGCGCCGGCCAGGCTGTGCCCGACGCCGCCGTTGACGGCGTCCATGGCGCCGAGGAAGCCGCGGGCCGCCTCGGGGTCCGCGTAGCCGCCGAAGAAGCCGCCCTGGCTCGGGACCTGCTTCTCGCCCGTGCGCAGGGCGTCAGTCAGCTGTGCCCAGACGGGGAACAGCTTGGTGTCCGCGAGCCGGGTGTAGCCGCCGACGTATCCGGGCTTGCGCCGGTCCAGGTATCGGTCGGCGGCCGGGCTGTTGCGATACGTCTCCTCGCCCTCCCGCTCCAGGAGTCCAAGCGCCACCAGGGCGTCGAGGAAGTCTCGCGCGCCGCGGGGATGGATGCCCGCCTGGTCGCACAGCTTTCCGAGGGGCAGCGGTTTTTCGGCGAGCAGGGTGAACAGGTCCAGTTCGACCGCGCTGATGAGGGCACGCGATCCGTAGAAGGCCATGGTCAGCTGGAGGATGTCGCCCGGTCCGCGGACTTCCGTGTGCGGTGTCATGGTGTGCTTGCTCTCCTTGAACGTGGGGCTGGCGGTTCCGGCGGGCGGGGTCTGGTGCGTGCCAGACCCCGCGGTTTTCGAATGTCCGGTAGGGAGCCCTAGACGGGGCGGCACTCCAGCGTCGTCCAGGTGTGGGAGGGCGTGTTGACGATGTCGAAGTTCGCCTCGCCCAGCAGCTGCCGCCACTCGGCCAGCACCCGTTCGCGGCCTCCGAAGAGCACCAGCATGTCGATGTCCAGCATCTTGGCGTGGTCCCACTCGTTCTCGGGGGCCATGACCTGGTCGAAGATCAGCAGGCGTGCGTCGTCATCACCGATGGCTTCCCGGACCCGGCGCAGGACAGTCACGGCTCGCTCGTCGGACCAGTTGTGCAGCACGCCCTTGAAGAGGTAGGCGTCGTAGCCGGTGGGGACGGGGTCCGTGAAGAAGTCGCCGGGCAGTACGGTGACGCGGTCGGTGACTCCGGCCTCCTCCAGGACGGGCCCGGCCGACGCGGCCACCCGTGGCAGGTCCATGAGGAGGCCGGTGGCGTGCGGGTGGCGCCTGAGGATCTGGGCGAGGAACCAGCCGTCGCCGCCGCCGAGGTCGGCGATGCGCGAGAAGCGCTCCATGCCCTGGTCGGCGAGTCCGTCGAGGACGAGCCGGCGGCTCCAGTGGGCCATGAACCGCTCGAAGAACTCGCCGGCTTCCGGATTGGCTTCCAGGTGCTCGAAGAACGAGCTTCCGAACACGCGCTGGAAGGCCGGTTCGCCGGTACGCACACTGTGCATGATCTCGTCGTACGGCCGCCTGGTCAGCTCCATGTTGTTGTACTTCACCAGGGGCAGCACACCGTCCGGGTTGCCGGTGCGCAGTCCGTCCGACAGGGGCGTCGGGGAGAAGGTCTTGACGGGCCCCTCGGCGAAGACGCCGGCTGAGGCGGCGCTGCGCAGGATGCGGTAGAGGGAGAGTTCGTGGGTGTCCGTCTCCTTGGCCAGTTCCGCGACATGGCGGGGGCCGTCGGCGAGGAGATCGGCGATCTTCAGCTCGGTCAGCACGTGGACGATCCGGGCAAGGCGTCCGGAAGCTGCCAGCAGGAGCAGTTGCTGGGCGTGGAGTTCGGTGGGGAGGACGGACGCCGCGGTCTCCTGTCCCGCGCGGTGCCTGTCTTCGATGATTTTTTTGATGCGCTCCATGTTCGCCCGGGTCGTCGTGTTGAGGTGAGCGGTCATGTGTGCGTTGTCGAACGGGGCCTCGGGCTTCATGTCGAACTCCTGCACCCACCGCATCTCGGTGCCTCCAGCGACGGCCCGGTAGGTCCAGTGCAGGTTCATGTAGGCGAAGGGCCCGGTCTCGACGCGGTGCGCTCGGACCGTGCGGGATTCCTTGTCGGGCGCACGGTGGGAGACCCACTCCCAGACCTTTCCGCCCGCGTCGGGGCGGGTCTTGAGTCGGAAGTCGAAGCCGTTGTCGTCCTGACGGAGGATCTCCGCCTCGGCGTACTCGGAGAACAGTTCCGGCCATGACTCGATGTCGTTGGTGATGTCCCAGACGAGCTCGAACGGCGCGTTGATGAGGATGGAGTTGTCCGTGCGCGCTGCCATGTCAGGCGACCTCCACGGTCGTCTCGGTGTTGACCAGCTGCAGGGTGTGCCGGGGGGTCTTCAGTTCCTCCTCCGGTATCGACACTCCGAGGTCCTGTTCCAGTTTCGCGGAGATCTCCAGGAGGGCGAGGGAGTCGTATCCGAGGTCCTGGTAGGTGATGTCGAGGATGTCACCGTCCAGGTCTCGTTCGTCGGGGTCTCCTGCGCATTCCCTGATGATCTCGACGAGTCGGGGCAGGCCGATCTGGGGCACGATGAACCTCCGGATGAGTGGTGTGATGCGGTGGTGTGCGCTCAGCGCGGGTGACATGGAGACAGCTTGGTCAGATGCGCCGCTGGACGACCATTGCGGAGTTGAACCCGCCCATACCTCGCGCGACGACCAGGGCGGTGCGCACCTGCAGCTCACGGGGCTGGTGGAGCACCAGGTCGATGTCGAGCCCGGGCGCGGGCACACTGGTGCTGATGGTCGGCGGGATGACGGAGTCCCTGATGGACAGCAGCGCGGTCGCCAGGTCCAGGGCCGCTCCTCCCGCGTAGAGTCGGCCGGTCATCGTCTTGGGTGCGGTGACCGGTACGGCGCCGGGCCCGAAGACGTTGGTGAGGGCTTCCGCCTCCGCCCGGTCGAGGGCCGGCACTCCTGCGGCGTCGGCGTAGACCACGTCGACGTCCTCCGGTGCGACCCGGGCCTCGTCGAGAGCCAGGCGGATGGCCCGGGCCAGCCCGGTGGGCCTGCCTGTGCCGGGGCGGGAGTCGAAGGTGGAAGCGTGCCCGGCGATCGTCCCGTAGACCATGGCGGTGTCTCGCTCGTGTGCGGAGTCCGCCCGCTCGACGACCAGCATGGCTCCGCCCTCGCCGGGCACGTATCCGGCGGCCCGCGCGTCGAATGGCAGATAGGCGTGGTGAGGGTCGGTGGTCTCGCTCAGGAAGCCGCTCGGGATCTGGGCGACCAGGCCCCAGGGGCAGAGGGAGGCTTCGAATCCTCCGGTCAGGGCGGTGTTCAACGTTCCCTTGTGCAGCAGGCGCGCCGCGTGGGCGGCGGCGTCGAGGCCGCCGGCCTGCTCGGTGACGAACACGGAGCTGTGCCCGCGCATGCCGTGGCGGATGGAGATCTGGCCGGTGTTCACCGCGTAGAACCAGGCGAACGACTGGTAGGCGCTGACGCGTTGTGGACCTGTCCCCCAGAGCTTCTGCATCTCGCGCTGGCCGAACTCGAACCCTCCCGCGCCGCCGGCCGTCAGGACGCCGAGGCCGTACTCGTCCTCCTTCTCCGGCTCCAGTCCGGCGTCCGCCAGTGCCCACTCGGCGGCCACCAGGGCGTGTTGGGTCATGCGGTCGGTCTGCGGCAGGAGACGCCCGGGGAGATGGGCGGTGGCGTCGAACGCCAGTACCTCGCCTCCCACTCGGACGGGGTAGCCGTGGGGATCGAATCGCTGGATGACATCGATGCCGCTCTTGCCGGCGAGTGTGGCCGCCCAGTACTCCTCGGTGCCGATGCCGTTGGGTGCCACGATGCCCATGCCGGTGACCACGACGGGGGTCGGCGCGCTCATGAGCTGGTCTCCTTCGGACGGGCGAGCACTGCGGCGCTCTGGAAGCCGCCGAATCCGCTGCCGACGCTGAGCACGGTGTCGACCCGCTGTTCCCTCGCGACGTTCGGCACGTAGTCGAGGTCGCATTCGGGGTCGGGTTCCTCGTAGTTGGCGGTGGGCGGGACCACGCCGTGTTCGATCGCCAGCGCGGAGGCGGCCAGTTCGAGGGATCCGATGGCTCCGAGGGAGTGTCCGATCATGGACTTGATGGAGCTCACGGGCACGTCGTACGCCCGCCGACCGAGGCTGCGTTTGAAGGCGGCCGTCTCGTGCCGGTCATTCTGCCGGGTGCCGGAGCCGTGCGCGTTGATGTAGTGCAGGTCCTCGCCGGTGCGGCGGGCCTGGTTCAGGGCCGCGGTGATGGCTTCCGCCATCTCCCGGCCGTCCGGCTTCAGGCCGGTCATGTGGAAGGCGTTCGACCGCGTGGCGAAGCCGCGGACCTCCGCGTAGGCGTGCGCTCCTCGCCGGCGGGCGGCGCCCAGTTCCTCCAGGACGAAGACCGCCGAGCCCTCCCCGAGCACGAATCCGTCGCGGTTGCGGTCGAAGGGGCGGGAGGCGTGCGCAGGGTCGTCGTTGTTGGCCGATGTCGCCTTGATGGCGTCGAAGCAGGCGACGGTGATGGGCGAGATCGGTGCGTCGGTGGCACCGCAGACGACCACGTCGGCGCGTCCGTCCCGGATGAGCTCCGTGCCGTATCCGACGGCGTCCAGGCCGGAGGTGCACCCGGTCGACACCACCGTCACCGGTCCCTCGGCTCCCACGTCCCAGGCGACCTCTCGGCAGATGGAGGTGGGTATGAAGTAGTCGAAGAGCTGCTCGACGGCGAGCGTGTGGTCGACCAGCCAGTGCGAGCCGCCGTCGCTGACCCGCTCGTACTCGCGGTCGAGGCTGGTGGTGGAGCCGACGGCGGTGCCGATGCTCACCCCGATCCGTTCCGGGTTCACCTCGGCCGGGTCCAGCCCACTGTCCTTCAGTGCGTCACGGGCGCAGACGACGGCGAGCTGCGTGGCCCGGTCGTACGTCGACGCCTGCCGGGGCGACAGCCCCTCGCCGATGGGGTCGAAGTCGATCTCTCCGGCTATCCGGGACCGGAAGGGCGCGGCGTCGAATGTGGAGATGGTCCTGGTGGCGGTGCGTCCGGCGGTCAGCAGGTCCCAGAAGGCCGCGGTTCCGACGCCTCCTGGGGCTCGCACACCGATGCCGGTGATCACCACCCGCTTCTCAGCGTGCTGGTTCATGTCAGCCTCCCACCTTCGGCGGCGCGGAGGCCGGGTGCGGCACGGGCTCGGTGTCGACATGGCCGAGTTCGGGCCTCGGGGCGAGCGGTGAGATCTGGAAGACCACTCGTGCAGATACGTTTCCTCGGTTCTCGATGCGGTGTCGCTGGCCGCGGGTGACGAACAGGGCCTCGTCCTGCTCCAGGCGCACCTCCTCGCCGTTCACCTGGACGACGAGGTTCCCTTCGATCAGGTACAGGTACTTGTCCGAGAACGGGTGATAGTGCTCGGTGATGGACTCCTGGGGTGCCAGCTCGATGTGGCCGAGGAATCCGGAGGTCGTACCCACCGACGACGGCGTCAGCAGGGCGCGGGTGCTCCCCCCTTGCCGGTGACTGGGCGCCACACTGGACATGGCGATCTTGGCGGCGGCTGCCACGGTGTGTTCTCCTTCGTGCTGAGCGATGGTCGCGGATGGCCGGCGGTCAGGAGTCGGGGGCGGTCCAGCTGTAGAACACTTCCGCCTTGGAGTCCTTCAACTCCTTCCAGTCCTGCGCGTACGGGTGGAGGTACTGCCCTACGCGCTCGTTGACCTCCTGGAACAGCGGGTGGCTGCGCGCCTGGTAGAGCCGCTCCATGATGTCGTCGTCGGCTTCGATGAGGTGCATGTACAGATCGTGGAAGCGGAACAGGACCCGTCGCCTGACCCCGATCTCCACCGGCAGTTCCGTCTTGTCGTGCTCGGCAAACGCGGCTGCCACGTGCGATGCGTCCGCCGGGTCCATACGCAGGACCATGAGTGCCCGGTAGGCCATGTTCACGCTCCGTCCGGTGACGCGGCGTCGAAGGAGTGGGTGAGCTCGCAGAAGATCGGCTTCGGCCGGGAGACGGACCGGCAGTAGTCGAAGTGGCTCTGCAGCCGCGGATCGGCGTGCATGGCGCGGAAGTCGGCCTCCGACCGCCACTGGGCGTAGTTGACGACCTGTTCGCCGTCGCGGCTGAGGTGGAAGTTCGCGGAGACGAAACCCGGCATGTGCCGGATCAGGTCCTCGGTCACCTGGACCAGATGGTCGCGCAGTTCCTGCTGCTTCTCTGGGGCGACGGTGAAGACGTTGACGAGGGTGAACAGGTCCGGCGAGAGGGAGATGGTCGCCATGCGGTCAGCCCTCCAGCGCCGTGACGCCGGGCGTGTCGGGGGTTCGCGCCAGGATCCGCTCCACTGCGGACCGCAGCTTCCCGGCGGCGTCCTCCGGCAGGTTTTCGGTCCGCCACGCCACGAAGCCGTCCGGCCGGATCAACAGCGCACCGTTCCGTGTGAGATTCGTGGTGTTGAGGAAGGCCCCGTCGGGATCTGCCAGTTGCCCGTCGCTACCCACAGTGTGGCAGTGCACGGGTACGCCCAGGTCCTGCGTGACCTTGTCGGCCGCGGCCTGCCACTCGCCGCCGCCGGGTCCGGCGAGCAGGACGAACGCGTCCGTGCTGAGGTCGACCGTCGAGATGCGCTCCCCGCCGCGGTTCAGCCAGAGATGGGGCACGCGGTGCCCCGGCCGGCCGGTGAGGTCGTGCTCGGCGGGGATGGGTTCCGGGTAGGCGGCACCGAGAATTGCGTCGGAGGTGTAGCGGTAGCCGGTGGCGACCAGCGTCGACTCGCGCAGCTCGCGGCGCAGTTCCTCGGAGTCGTTGAGCCTCCAGGTGTGGCGGATCCATGCCTGATCGGCGACGGCGGCACCGATCGGCAGGCGCTCCTGCTCATAGGTGTCGAGCAGGGCGTCGCTGGCCGTTCCCTTCAGGACGGCCGCCAGCTTCCATGCCAGGTTGTGGGCGTCCTGGATACCACCGTTCGCTCCGAAGGCACCGGCGGGCGGGTGCACATGAGCGGCGTCCCCGGCCAGGAAGACCCGGCCGCTGCGGTAGGAGCGCGCGCTGTTGTGGGACATCTCCCAGGGCCTGGCCATCTGGACCTCGATCGGAAGGTCCGGGAGCCCGGTTGCGGTCCGGATGATCTGCGCGCAGCGCTCGTCGGTGAACTGCTCGGCCGAGGTCTCCCGGGGGTCGTAGAAGAAGCCGAAGATCCAGCGTTCCTCGTCGAACAGCTGGAGTACGGCCGGCACGTCCGGGAGCTGGAGGACTCCGGGTTCGTCGGGGTTCGGCAGGTAGCAGATGACGAAGCGCCGACCCTTGACCGTGTCCTTCAGGTCTGCCTTGAACAGGACGCTCATGGCGTTGCCGATCGTGCCGTGTCCGGTGCGCGAGATCCCCAGCTTCTCCCGTACGGGGCTGCGCACCCCGTCCGCCGCGATGAGGTATCGGGCGCGGACCGTGCTCTCCTCGCCGGTGGCCTGGTCGACGATCGTGGCCGTGACTCCGCTCTCGTCCGCCGTGAACGCGTCCATACGCGTGTTGAAGTCGATACGGGCCCCACGGCGGACGGCCTCGTCGCGAAGGATCGGCTCCAGCCTGTCTTGCCCGCACCAGTAGGGACGGGTGGGGCTGAGGTGGCCGACGTCGAGCGAAGGCTCCTCGACGGTCACCGCGTTCTCCAGGTCGTGCAGGCCGTTGGCCCGGATGACGACCCAGGGGATCTGGTTCGCCGGCTGACCGAGTTCGCGCCAGCGGGCTCCCTCGATGAGTTTCGGCCCGCGCTCGATCACGGTCTGTTCCAGGCCCACACCACGCAACAGCTCCATCGTGCGGGAGCTGATTCCCGACGCCCGGGTCAGAACCGTGGTTCCCCGGTGCTTCTCCACCAGGCGGCATGAGATCCCGTGCTGACTGAGAAAGAGGGCTGCGGATAGTCCGGTAAGACCTCCGCCGGCTATCAGTACCGGGATTTCTTCAGTGGACAAGGTGCAGCCTTTCAGTCGATCGGATACACGCACACGAGTCGCCCCTGCGTGGGAATCGGTTTCCCCCTCGGGCCGACCAGTGCAGCGCTTCTTGGCTCATCCACATGAACATCTTCCGATCCATCCAGTCAACATCGAACAATCACTCACGATGGGCCGAATAGCTGCAACTGACAACGAGTTAGGCGCCCTGGGAAAAATGAAACGGCATTGATACCCACTAGATTTGTCCGCCAAACGTCAACCTCTCCCCAACGGCTGATAAATTCGAACATGTAATGTGAAACCTTCACCCCTTGGTCCCCCTTTTACCTTGCCAACGAAAGGGTTCAAGCCATCAAAGGCGCTGCACCCCGTAGGCGCATTGATCAGATCGCGCCAAGCGCCGCGCCAATCGCTGTTGCGTTTTGGCGACGAATACCTTGAAGTGTCCCGACTTCTCCCTCCGCAATGTGTCCAGAATCTGCTCCTGTCTGCGCACTCAGGGCGCTCTTGACGCCACGCTGTGTGCACTTGGAGGCTGCTGTTCCATGGGTGAAACGATCCGGCTGGCCGGCGTACACGAGACGCTCCTAGCCACACTTCAGGCCCGCGCTCTGGACAATCAACAACCGGATCCCGTACTGGGAGACGCCACGGCGGAGGAGCTGCTGCGCCGCATCGACTACGACTTCAGCCGCATCAGGACAGCCACCAAGGACGTGCGGATCGTGACGTTCCGTGCCAGCAAGCTCGATGAGTGGGCCAGGGGGTTCCTGACGACCCATCCGAACGCGGTGGTGCTGCATCTCGCGTGCGGCCTGGACAGCCGGCCATTCCGGATGGACCTACCCAACGGTGTCGAGTGGATTGACGTTGATGTATCGGACGTCATCGAGTTGAGAAGCCGGCTCTATCCGGACCGCGACGGTTACCGGATGATCGGAGCATCGGTTACCACGGAGGAGTGGTTGAATTCTGTACCTGGAGACCGGCCGACGCTTGTGGTCGCCGAAGGGCTGACGCCGTATCTCCAGGAAGCCGACGGGGAGGAAATGCTTCGACGGCTCACTCGGCATCTTCCGCAGGGTGCGGTCATGTTTGACGCCGTACTCCCGTGGACTCTCCGATTCGCCAAGTACTCGCAACTCCTGCGGGCCACGGGCGCCACATTTGGCTGGGGTGTCGGAGATCCCCGGTCTCTGGAAAGCAGGATCCCGGGCTTGCGATTCCAGGAGCAGTGGTCGCTGCTCGATTCGCCGCATCTCGCCAGCGCCCGTCCCGTCGAAAGGTTGGTGGGCGCCAGCATGCGCAGCATTCCACAACTCCGCTACGCGCACCGGCTGCTGCGCTACGCCTTCTGATTCAGGGGTTGTTCACCGTTTGGACACCAATGAAACAGCAGTGCCGGCGGGGCCCGTTCGGTCGGACCCCGCCGGCATCACCAACGGGTATTCATGAGGCGTTTCAGGGCTGTCATCCTGTTGAGGCCGGGGCCAGTGCTTTGTCTGGCGCCTTCTCGAGCTTCGCCTTCTTGGTGAGCATGGCGAAGGCGGCTCCCACGAGCGCGACGACGCCAGCCACGGTGAAGGCCAGACCCATTCCCGAGATGAATGAGGAGTGGACGACATCGGAGAGAGTCTCGGCATGCTGGCCGGGCACGGCGTCGGCCGGCGGGGCGACTCCGACCTTGGCCGCGTCTTCCATCGTCGCGGCCTCTTCCGGGCTGAGTCGTGGCAGGTTCGCCTCCGCCCACTTGTCGGGGAAGACGTTGCCGACCCGGGAGGCCATGAGGACGCCGAGTACGGCGGTGCCGAGACTTCCGCCGACCTGCATCGCGGACTGCTGCAGACCGCCGGCCACACCGGCCAGTTCGGCCGGGGCGTTGCTGACGATGACGTCCGTCGTCCCCACCATCACCGGAGCGAGACCAAGGCCCAGCAGCACGAACCAGAGCGAGGTGATCCCCATACCGCTGTCTGCTTCCAGTGTCGACATCCCCCACAAGGAGGCCGCCGTCAGGAGCATGCCCACCACCAGCGGCCCGCGTGGTCCGAACCGACTGATCACGGCACCGGACACTGGAGCACCGACAATCATCATGCCGGTGAGCGGCAGCAGGTGCACACCGCTCTCGACCGGGCTCATGCCATGGACGTTCTGCAGGTAGAACGTAACGAAAAAGAGTCCACCAATGAACGAGAACGCCATCAGCACCATGAGTACGGTTCCCGCAGTCAGCGGCACGGAACGGAACATGGCGAGCGGCATCAGTGGCTCGATGGCCCTGCGCTCACGCAGCGTGAAACCGGCGAAGGCGAGGACGGCGGCGGCCAGGAAGCCCAGCGTCCGCAGATCGCCCCATCCCCAGGCTGGAGCCTTGATCAGGCCCCAGACCAGGCAGAACATGGCTCCGGACAGGAGCACGATGCCGGAGACGTCGAAGGACTTCGGGGCGCGCTCGGCGCGCGCGTCCGTCAGGATGATGAGGCCGACGACGAGCGCGGCGAGGCCGACCGGCACGTTGATGAAGAAGACCGCCTCCCAGCTGACATGCTGGACGAGGAGTCCGCCGACGATCGGCCCGGCAGCAGTCGAGGCGCCGACTACGCCACTCCAGATGCCAATCGCCATGTTGAGCTTGTCGGGCGGGAACGTGACCCGCAGCAGGCCGAGCGCGGACGGCTGCATCAGAGCGCCGAACAGGCCCTGGAGAACGCGGAAGACGACGATCGCCGCGACGCTGTCGGAAAGACCGATGGCCGCCGAAGTGACGGCGAAGCCCGCCACTCCGACCAGGAAGGTCTGGCGGTGTCCGAACCTGTCGCCCAGTTTGCCGGCCGTGATCAGTGAGACCGCGAGTGCCAGCAGATAGCCGTTGGTGATCCATTGCACGTCGGCCAACGAGGCGTGGAGGTCCTGCTGGATGGCGGGGTTGGCGATGGCGACGATGGTGCTGTCCAGAGCCACCATCATCACGCCGACCGCGACCGCAAGAAGCGTCGGCCAGGGACGTCCACGCAGACCGGAAGCAGGAGTTTCCCTGACGCCTGGCGGCTCGTCGTGCGTTGCCGTGCTCATTCAGCGTCCCCCCAACGATTTCCGGCAGGACGGACACGGGTGTGACGAGGAGAACATGACCCGAAGGTAACAGCAGTGAGTGACATTTGACAATGCCAGACAGTTGTCATCGGGTGGCGCGAGGTAGGGTAGCGGGGTGGATACCGCCGAAACCAAGACCTCCAACAGCACCGGCCTGCGGCAACGAAAGCTCCGCCGTACGCGTAATCAGCTGATCCGCGAAGCTCTAGAGCTCTTCCTGGCGCAGGGTTACGAGCACACGACCGTGGAACAGATCACCGAGGCGGTCGAGGTGCATCCGCGTACGTTCTTCCGCCACTTCGCCAGCAAAGAAGAGGTGGCTCTCACACCCATCAGCGCCATCGACGAGGCGTTTCTCGCCGCCCTGGAGGCCCGGCCGGCGGACGAGAATCCGTTGCAGGCCATGAGCGGTGCCTTCCGGGCCGTCCTGGAGCGCGTACGCGACGGTGAACTGGATGGCGGGGACGGTGCGTTGCACATGGCAATGATGCGGCTGGTCGAGCGCACTCCCGAGCTCCTCGCGGAGCATCTGCGCCGCAGCGAGGAGATGGAGGACAAGCTCGCCCGGGTCGTCGCCGCGCGTGAAGGTGTCGATCTAAGCGACGACTTCCGTCCGCGGTTCATCGTGGCAGTGTTCAAGGCATTCGGCCGCGTCGTCACCCGGGACTGGTACCTGCGAGCGGACAGGGATCTGGAAGCCCTGTCTGTGGCGTTCGAGTCCGCTCTGGACTCGCTGCGACCGGAGTTGTTCGGTGACTGGGGTCGCACGGGAGCCTGACGCCCCAGGCTCCCGCTATCACGCTACCGGCGTGTTCCATCGGCGGCGCCTGGACTCACCGCCAGCCTCCACAGCGTGGTCACTTCCGCCTTCCGTGAGGAGTGCAGCGGATCGGCGGGGTCGTGGGCACGGGGGTGCAGCGGCCGGGCGTCAAGGCGCCCCATCACCGTCAGGCCGGCCTGATCGAACAGTTCGGTCAGCTCTGTGCGGGACCGCAGCCCCAGGCGCTCAGCAAGGTCGGAGATGATGAGCCATCCCTCACCGCCGGGTTCCAGATGGGCGGACAGGCCGTCGAGGAAGCCGCGGAGCATCCGGCTTCCCGGGTCGTACACCGCGTGTTCGAGCGGCGTCCGGGCCCGGCCCGGAAGCCACGGAGGGTTGCAGACGATCAGGGATGCCCGGCCGCCGGGGAAAAGATCGGCCTGCTGGATGTCCACGGTGGATGACAGGCCCAGCCGGTCGATGTTCTCTCGCGCGCAGACGAGCGCACGTGTGTCCAGGTCCGTGGCCACCACCCGCCGAACGCCGCGCCGGGCCAAGACTGCGGCGAGAACCCCCGAGCCGGTGCCGATGTCGAATGCCGTGCCCTGTGGCGGCAGCGGTGCCTCGGCCACTAGATCGACGTACTCGCCACGCACCGGGGAGAACACACCGTAGTGCGGCGTGATCGACTCGCCGAGCGCCGGCACGTGGACTCCCTTCTTGCGCCATTCGCCGGCCCCAAGGACACCCTGAAGCTCGCGCAGTGACATGACATAAGGTTCGCGGCACTGCCCGTACGCCTGCTCGCAAGCCAGTCGCACGTCCGGGGCTCGGCGCAGGGGGATCACATGCCCCGCTTCGACCGGCAAGAGCAGCATGCCCAGGATTCGTGCACGTCTCGACTGCGCCTGACGGTACAAATGGAAGCTCTGCTCCGGTGACGCCCCCGGCTTCGGCGGTTTACGGTCGACGCGGCGCGCCATCGCCCCCAGCAGTTGACGGGCGTTGTGGAAGTCACCGCGCCATAACAGCGAGGTTCCCTCGCACGCCAGGCGGAACGCGGTGTCGGCGTTCATCCGGTCATCGGCCACCAGCACCTGTTTTGGTGGCGGCGCGCCGCTCTCCGACCGCCACAGGGCGCACCGCTCCGCTCCCGAACTATCCAACCAGCAAACGGTCTGTTCCTTGTTCACCTCTTCATCATCCCCCGCGCCACTGCTGGCCTTCGACCGGGCCATGGCACCCACCAGCCGACGTCGCGGTGGCGGACGTCCCCCAGGGTCTCCCAGCGAACCGTCTTCCGCCGGTTCGGCCCTTCCTGGTGCCGGTACGCGCTATCGGGGTAAACACCACCGCAGTGGTTCTGGCCGTCCCTTCTCCAGCTCTCGCCCCAGTTAGACGAACTATTGTTCGCTCACGGGTATCGACTTCGGCCACTCCAAGGCGGCCGAACTGCCGCCAGGCATGGCGCCGATCCACTGACCGCACCGTGCTACCGGACGAAGGCGCCGCGGACGGTCGTAGCGGCAGCGCGTCACGGCTCAGCCCGACGTCACCTCGGCCGAGCTCGATCGTCAGCGACCCCCGCGCGGGGTTGGCATCCGTCTCATCTCACCTCGCCTACTGTGCTCCGGTCATCTGAAGCTGTCGAAGGGGCCTGCCCAAAGGTACCGGGGGCCGCGGAGTCGCATTGCACGGCGAGGCGAGCGGCATACAGGACGAGTCGGCGGCGAAGTTCAAGGCGTCCGGCCTTCTGGTTGGCTGGGGTGAGGAACTGGGCAACCTGGTCGACCAGCAGCTTCCTGTCCTGGCTGGAAAGCGCAAGAAGAGGGCAGTTGAGATGCTCGGACTGGGTGACCTCAACCCAGACGAGAACCGTGGCAAAGTCAGGCTCTTGCCGCGCCAGACGGCCGAGCTTGGGTATCCCGCTGCACAGCTTGGGCCAATCGCGCGGCGGCATCCGCCAGGTTGCCATGGCGCGACGCCGTCGTGCGTAGTTGACCCGGTCGGGGCTGCTGTCGAGCTCGGCAGCGATCCCTTCGACGCCGGCTTCGAACTCTTCCCACAGGCTGCTGGGCATCGCCCTGGCGAGTACGGCGAGCGTCCCGTCAGCCGAGCCCCGCGGCATACCCAGCGACTCGGCGCACTCGGCCCACGTGCCGCCCGCGGTCATCTCCATCAGCTTCAAAGACGCCGCTCGCCGCACGTGACGCACAGTTCCGATGTTGACCTGCAGCATGTGGTCGATGAGGTGAGCGAGATGGTCGTCGAACCAGGCTTGCGGCAGCAACTGCGGGACCTCCCCGGGGCTGAAGGCACAGTCCCGTGAGGGAACGCGCAGGCGACCCGGGCCGCGGCTGCTGCCGCCGGCGTGGAAGACCTGACGCCGCCGGACCAGGGAGCGGGCCAGGGACGCGGAAACCTGCGTGCCTCGCAGGATCTGGTAGGCACGCTTCGAATGTCGCTCGTAGGCCGCCTGTACCAGTGGCTGGACACGTTCTCGCAGCAACGACGGCTCGCAATCGCCGAGAAGCGTGTCAGCAGCAAGGAGCAGGGCCCCGCACGTGGCCGGGTCACTCGGGGCCGGCCGCAGGTCCGCCATCCGCAGGTACGTGCTGGTGGTGGCCAAGGGGCCATCCAGGATCGCGGTGATCGGTGCGGCGTGGGCGTCGATGAGAGCGGCTGTCGCGTGTGTGGGCAAAAGATCGGCGCCAGCAGGCCAGCTGAGCTTGATCAACTGGGCGGCGAGGATGAGATCGGGGAAGGGATCACCCGGCTCTCCCGCGGCAGGTTCGGCAGGGTCTGGTGCGAGCCGACGGTCCAGGCGTTCCTGCAAGCCGATCAGGCGCGCTCGCTCCGCCGCGGACAGGTGGCTACCGCTGACCTGAGGAGCCGCGTCCAGCCGGGCCCCGCAGACGTCCCTGCGTTTCCCAGCAGCGCGTTGCTCCGACGTCGGGTTGCGGCACTGCAGAGGGTGGAGGTCATCGCGCTGTGGTTCCCGGACCAGGCTGCCACGATTTTGCGACGCCCCGCCCAGCACATTTCCGCATCTCAGGCAGACCACTTCCAACAGGCGGTGATGCAGGGGGCAGGCGAAGACCACCGGCAGGTGCCAGCTCAGCTTCCAGGGCCCGCCGAAGGCGGACTGGACGGGGCTGCGGTCACCGCTCAGGCACTCGGGGCAGTACCGGCTGCTGGCGTTGAAGGCCCAGTACTCCCGCTGAGCGACCATGTTGATCTTGGAGTGGACCTCGGCGTTCGCCAGCGGCGGGTAGGTGCTCGCGTAGCGGCGGAGGGTGAGGTCATTGGCTTCCGCTCGGGACAGCCGAGTGGCGGCGGCGAACGTGGTAGCGATGTCGTCGGGCAGGCCGATCAGGTGGTAGGCCGGTGGCCGGCGCTCGTACGCGGCCAGCCCGCACAAATGGGCGATCCGGCCGGGGGATCGGCCCAGGCGTCGAGCAAGCCGCAGGAGAAGGCTGGGGAGCGACTCCTCCGGCAATGGCGCGAGACTGCGCGCGAGCGGTGGCGGTGTCATCACGCGCCTCCCGCGATTCCGGCCGTCGGGCCGGCGTCGTCGAAGACGCTGTTGCGGCCCAGCCGCTTCCTCTTCTTCGAGTCGGGCACCTCCGGGATGCGAGGCTGCTCGCCCGATTCGGCGTCCAGGTCGGGCAGGTCGGTGGGGCTGACCGTGCACCGCTGGAGCAGGTCGATCGTCAGCTGCTCCGCCTTGGTCTCGATGGCGTGGCGGCAGCCGGTCTGGATGAGCTTCTCCAGCAAGCCGACCACGCCGTTCGTGCGGCGGAACAGGTACTCCGGCATGTCGCCCGCGGTGAGCATGCCGTCGGTGTCGTTCAACAGCCGAAGACAGCCCTCCAGCCCTCTCAGGTGGGCTGTCCAAGCAGCGATCTGTTCTGGCGTGTCGTATCCGAACGGGTCGAGATCGATCAGCTCGAAGCGCCGTTCATGCTGGGTGGCGGCATGGCCGTTGGGACTCCGGCCCCGATCCCTGACCGGCGGGAAGACCCACTGCTTGGTGACGGGGTCGCGCCGACCATCCCGCAGCAGCCCGGAGGTGGGGATGCCGACGCCGACCAGGATCAAGGTCACCGGCATGCTCATCATCTCGCGGATCAGGTCCAGCACGTCCTGGTCCGCCTCGCGGTGGAGCTTGAGCCGCGTGATGTCGTCGATGACCAGCGCCTTGGTGGCATGGTCGATGATCGCGGCGTTCACCGTGCGGACCAGATCCTCAAGCCGCATCCCCTTGTAGTCCTCGCCGTAGAAGTCCAGGATGCGCTGGCAGGTGGAGATCGGGGTGGCCTTGACCGGGCAGCGTACGTACGCCACCGGGGCGTGGAGGTCGCGTGTGCCGGGCATTGCGTCCGGGTTGATCTGCTGATGCAGCGCCAGCCACTCGTCCTCGAAGGCGGCCACTGCCTCGCAGACGGTCTCCGTCTTTCCTTGGGCGCCGCCGCCGTTGACCATCACCCCGGTACGGGTGCCCGCCTTGTGGCTGAAGGCTCCGTCTTCGATCCGGGTGCGCACCAGCCACGCCACGTCCTCGCTCATCGGAGTGGCCTGGACCGGCAGGCTGCTGTGGGTCGCCAGGCGGTGAAGGTTGTAGATCCGGCGCTGACGCGGGGTCATGCGGGCGTACTCGCCGGCGGACATCACGGGTGCCGGGATAAAGGTGCCGCGGGACGTCCGCCACCGCTGCCAGCTGACGTACCGGGTGCGGTCCAGCGGCGGCCCCGGCAGGAATGAGGCCGCACCCGCCCACGGCGGCGTACTTCCGGTTGCGCTCACAGTCCCCCCTCAATGTCCTCGCGCTCGTCTTCGTCCGACAAAGCCAGAAGGCTGCGTTCACGCAGCCGCTGCCCGAGCGCCGGAGGCGGGGCGGGGCGCTCAGGCACCGCCTTCTCCCTCCGGCGGCGACGCTCGTCGTCCACCGCCGCCTGCCCCTGCTGGGCCCGCTCCCGCCATCGCAGCGGCACGACGTTGTCCCCTTCCTCGGGTTTCACCGACCTGTCGGCGACGGTTTCGGTGGCGCCCGGCGGGCGGTCGGCCGCCGCAGCCGCCACCTGGGCCATCTCGCGTGCATGCTCGATGCGCTGGCTCTTGGTAAGCCGGGTCGGCCACTGCTCGACGGGGACGTTGCCGCCGATCAGCTCCAGCAGCAGCGGCAGCAGTTCCGCGTCCGACTTCGGGGCAAGACCGCGAATCCGGACTTCGCGCATCACCTCGCGCACCCGTGCGTCGCTGAACGCGGGGACCTCACCCTCGCTGGGCAGGCCCGTCCAGCGCAGGGTGTGCCAGTCGTGGGTGCGCGGGTCCTGGAAGAACACGAAGCGCGGGTCGCGGGAATCCCGGTGGAAGACGTACCTGTTCTTGGCTACGCCGCCGCGGCGCGAGGGTGTGAAGCGGTACTCGTCCAGCGCGTCGCCGTTGTACCAGAGGTTCTTGATCTTCACGCCGCGCTTGCCGTGGATCATCACGCGGTGGGCCGGCAGCAGCTGGTAGTACAGCTCAGGGCGAGGGATCTGCAGGGCGAAGCCGCCCTGGGCCATCGACGCCGCGAAGAGGCTGTTCGGGCTGTGGTCACCACCGGGGTCCCAGCTCGGCGCGTACGACCCGAATCGCCTGTTCTGCCACACACGGACGATCCAGGTGGCGATCACGTGCTCCATCTCGGCGACGGTCAGCACCGCATCGCCCTCCGGGTCCACGCCACGGTCGGCGGCGTCCACCCCCTGGTAGCCGGGAAGGATCCGGAACAGCAGGGACTGGATGGCCCCGAAGGCCCGCTCCACGGCCTGCTTGTCGGTCGGGCGGAGAACCCGGGCCGGGCGTATGTTCGCCCCGATCACCCGCTGGACCTCGATCAGGTGATGGTTCTTGTAGACCGATCCGTGGTCGGTGGTGACGGTCTCGGGAGCAAAGAACGGCAGGCCCGCAGTCTTGTGCCCGGCAAAATCGGCCACCAGCGTCGCTGGGACGCCCGGGTAGGCCCACTCCATTGCCTCGCCCCAGTCCGGCCGCATCGGCAGCGGCATCATCACGTCGCGCAGGACCATGGCCACGTCGACCGACGTGTCCGAGACCAGGGTGAGCCGGAACGCCACGATCGAATGCGTGTACACGTCCAGGGCCAACGTCAGATGAACAGACACGGGTTCACCGAAGACGTCCTCGCGGACCTTGACCGGCAGAATCGTGGTGTCGAGCGCCACCACCTGGCCCGGACGGTGCACCACGACGTGCTTGCCGGTGGCCACTTCCTGGGCGCGGGCGGCCGAGCGCGCGTACCGCTGCCGTGCCCCCGTGGAGCCGAACCACTCCTGCCAGACCACCCGCAGCGTCTGGTAGCTGGGCACGGGCTCGTCCGGCCCGAACGTCTCCCGGACGTACTGATGGATCAGGCGCTCGCGGTCCTTCGCGCTGAGCTTGGAGCGGTGCAGCGTCTCCGCGCGGACCGCGAACAGCGCCTCCCGCACGTTCGGTGAGATCCGGCGCCCGGTCGCCTCGCGAAGCCATCGGTCGTCGGCGACGCCCACCGGTCCGAACCGGCGGCGGTCCATGTCCCAGCGGATCAGCGTCCGGTAGCCAACCTGTTTCAGGCCGAGTGCGGCGGCCTCCTCGGGGTTCTCCGCAGCGGCCCGGCGCAGTTCCTCCGCCTTGGCCTGCCTGCGCTGCGTCAACGTCGTGGTGTCCGGGTCGTACTGCTGGCGTGGTTCTCCCGGCGCGGCGAGCAGCGGGTCACCGCTGCGGTAGCCGGTTTCCACCTCGTTCAGGTGTGCCAATCGCAGCAGGGTCAACTGCTGCTTTTCGGGCGGCAGGTCGGTCATCGCCTTCGGCTGCCGCCCTCGGCTCGCGGCTGGCAGGTCCTTACGGGTTCGGGTGGACGGCCGGCAACCGGGGTGGTGCATCAGTTGCCGTACCGAGGTGTGCCACGCAGGGCCCTCGGACGGCACGAGGACCACCTTGCCGACCTGCGGCTCGAACCTCTCCACCGTCCACTCGGCGCCGTCGACGATCAGCTCGTTCCCAGGGGACAGGTTCCAGGCGGTCGCGGTCGGCGTTGTCACGATTCGCCTCCGCGTCGACGGTCGCCCGCTGCGAAGCGGACCAGGCTCGAGTCGGTCAGCGGCGCGGACAGGTCGACGCCCAGCCGGCGGTGCCACAGCAGATGCAGAGCGTGTGCCCGGGCGATCACCGGATAGCTGCACTGCTCAACCAGCTCACCGAACAGGAGAGGGCCCGAGGCCGCTGCCTGCAACATCTCTTCTTGTAGGCCAAGTTGATCTGTCAGCTCCCGTCGGCCTGCCGAGAGACTGTCGACGATGCTCACGATGTGCTTCCGCCAGCCGGTCACCACGCTGTAGTTCCAGCCAGCCACCAGTGCTGCCTCGGCCGACGCGGCGAACTTCACCTCGTCCTCCGGCTTGATGCGTTCCGCCGGTCGGACATCGACCAGCCACGGCCCCGACGCGGTCAGCAGCAGGAAGTCCGGGGTGTGCTTGACCACCCCGTCCGTGGTCAAGAAGTCCAGGCGAAACGGTTGTGCCAGCGCCTCCACGAGGTCAGCCGCAAAGTCGGCCATCAGGAGCAGCAGCTCTTCCTCGAAGCTCTCGAAGCCGTGGTGCCGGTCAGTGCTGACCAGGTACTCCAGGCCCGGCCGATGCCACTGGCCCGTCCGCCAGGTGAAGCGGCGTACCGGCTGGCTCCGGAACACCTCGACCTCAACGAGGTTCCGCACCGAGCAGGTGACCGGCGTCCGGTCCATGCGCCAGGTGGCAGTCCAGCGGTCGCTCCAACCCGCGCCGAGATTCAGGGCCTCGCGGTAGGTCTCCTGTCCCGTGTGCAGGCGCGCGAGGTCACCCAGCCCGCAGGCGTCGGACCATAAGCCGGTCCGCTCAACTCTCCCAGTGGAACTGGGCCCGCCAGATAAAGTCGAGACCACGTCTCCTCGCCCTCCGTCGCGAACTGATCACGTGGGGACGAACATACGTCCAAGATCCACACCGGGATCTCGTTTCCGAAGAATCCAAGGCACCCGCAATGGCCCGGTCGGAGCATCGCTCTTGTACGCAGATGACAACAAGACTCTGCAATCGGGATGCCGTCGCACCGAGCCGGACTGACACAAGGCCAGGTCAGCGGGCGCTCCGAGTGGCAACTTCCGCAGGCGGTCGCAGACAGCCTGTCACCTGCTCCTCCTGGTCCGCCGTATTGAGACGCTCTGCGTTCTCGTCTCAGGATCGCCGGCACCGGGCCCACTTCCTGATCCGATTCAGCCACGGTGCTACGGCCTCACCCCTGACGCTGGCGGTATCGGCGCTTCGGCCATTTCCCCTTCAGGACCTCTCCAGGTCCCGCCCGGGATCGTGGGCTCGCGGGGTCATCTGCCTACCGCCAGTTCCACGACCTGCGCACCCGGGTCGGTGCGGAAGGGATGACCTCGTAGTGCCACGGCCTCGTTCCGGTCCCACCAGCACAGTCCGTTGGCCGTTGGCTGATTCACCGCGTCACTGAGCCGCAAGAGGGCCGCGGACAACTGCCCCACTGCCACAGGACCTTGTTCCTAGGGGGCGTCCGTCCGTCTCTGTAAAGGATTTGCCTACGCTCTGCTGCGCGGCTACGCCGCGACAAGGAGGTGATCGCGGCACTTCGTACGCTGATCACCGATGTGCTCGTCGGCACGGCCGAGGACATGCCGGAGGAGCGCTGTCCGCTTCCCGAGGACCCGGGGGCCACGGTCGCGATCGGCTACGGCGGCCAAGGAGTGCTGCACTCTCTGGTACGGGTCACAGATCCGATACGGTCGGCGTCGAATGGACCATGCGATCACCACCACGGAGGCCGTGTAGCCTCTCCGTCCCAAGGTCTGCAACACCGGTGTCACGTTCCAGCGGCCATCCACCTCCTTTCGGGCACCGGATCGCGCACCCCGGGCCATCCGTGTACCCACATGGCCCTGTGGGCGGGCCGTAAGTCCCATGGCACCAGGACATCACTGGGGTAAGTCTGGAGGGAGTGAGAACGCTCCGGACGCGGGAGGCGCAGTGGGTGGTTTGGTGATCGTCGGCGTGGACGGGTCGGCGTCGAGTCTCGCTGCGGTGGAGGTGGCCGCGCGGGAGGCCCGGCTGCGGACGGCCGCATTGCGGGTGGTGCACGCCTTCCTCTGGCCCGCCATGCATGTTCCCCTGGGCCCGTCGCCCCTGGGGCCGCCGGAGGGCGGGATGCAGAATATGGTCGATCGTCTGGTGGCGGAGGCGGTGGAGCGTGCCAGGGCCGTGGCGCCGGAGGTGGAGGTGTCGCACGCGGTGGTGACGGGAGAGCCGTTGACGGTGCTGGAAGCGCAGTCGCGTGCCGCCGAGCTGGTGGTCGTCGGGTCCCGTGGGATGGGCGGGTTCGTCGGGCTCATGGTGGGTTCGACGGCGGTGCATCTCGCAGCGCACGCGCGCTGCCCCGTGCTCGTCGTGCGCGAGGAGGCCCGCCTCGACGGTCCGGTCGTGGTAGGTGTTGATGGTTCCTCCGCCGGGGACGAGGCGGTGGAATTCGCTTTCCAGGAGGCCGAGCTGCATGGGACTACCCTGGTCGCGTTGCACGCCTGGACCACGTGGAACGCGCCGCTGCCCGCCCCTCAGGATCCATCCGAACCGTACGCGAATCCGTCCGAAGCTCTCGGTCAGGAGGAGGAGCGTCTGCTGTCGGAGGCACTGGCCGGGCACCAGGAGCGGCATCCGGATGTGGTCGTGGAGCACAAGACGGTGCATGGCCTCACCCGCGAGACCCTGATCGAGGCGAGCCGGACCGCCAGGCTGATGGTGGTCGGGGCCCGCGGACGCGGCGGTTTCACCGGGCTGCTGCTGGGATCGGTCAGCCAGGCGCTGCTGCATCACGCGCACTGTCCGGTCGCCGTGGTGCGGGGGGCGGCCGTCCATCACTGAAGGCGGCCGCCCCGACCAGGTGGCGGACTCCTCCTCGTCGCTCTCCCCGCAGTCCGTCCACCCGCCTCGGCAAGGGCGAGGGAATGCCCGAGTAACCGGTCCGGCCGGGCGGGTGGTTGTCCCCGGCTGTCCCGTCGCGAACCGCTGACTGGTGAGGAATGCCATGGTCCACACCAACCCCGCCGACGACAACCGCCGGGCCGGCTCGCAGAAGCCGGTGCCGGACACTGCCGCGGCGCCGGTGGGGCCGTCCTGGCTCGAACCCGTCCTCCTGGCGGTCACGACCTCGTCGCTCACGGCAGGCGGCGTCCTCCGGCTGCTGGGCCACAGCGATGCCGCCGACCTGTGCTGGGCGCTGGGCACGGCCTTCGCCGTCGTGCCCGCGATCGGCTGGGTGGTGGCCGCGCTGCGGCGCGGTCACGCCGGCGTGGACCTCATCGCGGTCCTGGCCCTCGGCGGCACCCTGGCCGTCGGCGAGTATCTCGCCGGGGCCCTGATCGGTCTGATGCTGGCCACCGGGCGTGCGCTGGAGGCCGCCGCGCAGCGACGCGCCTCCCACGACCTGCGTGCGCTGCTCGCGCACACGCCCCGCACCGCCCGTCGGCGCACCGGCACCGAGGTCCGCCCGGTTCCCGTCTCCGAGATCGCCGTGGGGGACCTTCTTGTCGTCGGCGCGGGCGAGGTCGTCCCCGTAGACGGGCAGGTGGCGGGCCCGGCGGCCGTTCTGGACGAGTCGGTGCTCACCGGCGAGTCGGCGCCGGTGGAACGGGAGCCCGGACAGACGGTGCGCAGCGGAGTCGTGAACGCGGGCGGGGCCTTCGATCTGCGGGCCACGGCGACCGAGCAGGACAGCACCTACGCCGGGATCGTGCGCCTCGCCCGGCAGGCGGGCGCGGAAGCAGCCCCCGTCGTCCGCCTGGCCGACCGCTACGCGGCCTGGTTCCTGCCCCTCTCGGTGGCGGTCGCGGGGCTGGCCTGGCTGCTGAGCGGCTCCGCGGTGCGGGCCGTGGCGGTGCTGGTGGTCGCCACCCCCTGCCCGCTGCTGCTCGCCGCCCCGGTGGCGATCGTCTCCGGTCTGTCCCGGGCGTCCCGGCTGGGTGTGGTGGTCCGGGACGGCGGCGCGCTGGAGCGCCTGGGGCGGGCCCGCACGCTGCTGCTCGACAAGACAGGCACCCTCACCGGCGGCCGCCCGTGCGTGGTCGACGTGACCGCGGCCCCCGGCCGGCAACCCGCCGAGGTGCTGCGGCTGGCGGCCACGGTGGACCAGTACTCGCCGCACGTCCTGGCCCACGCCATCGTCGACGCGGCCCGTGAGCGCGGTCTTGAGCCGTCGATGGCGACGGAGGTGTCGGAGGAGGCCGGCCGGGGCGCGTACGGCATGGTCGAGGGCCGCAGGACGACCGTGGGCCGTCTGGAGCCCGCAGTGGTGGTCCCGGACTGGGCGCGGGCCGCGGAGAACCGGGCGCTGCTGGACGGTGCCGCCGTCGCCTGGGTCACCGTCGACGGTGTTCCCACGGGAGCCGTCATGCTGCGTGATCCCCTGCGCCACGACGCGCCACGCGCCCTGAGACGGCTGCGTACGGCCGGCATCGGCCGGATCGTGATGCTCACCGGCGACCGGCCCGAACCCGCCCGCGAGATCGCCGCCGTCCTGGGACTCGACGGCGTACGGGCCGAACTGACCCCGGCCGACAAGGTGGCCGCGGTCCGCGCGGAACGCGGGCGCGCCGTCACCGTCATGGTCGGCGACGGCGTGAACGACGCGCCCGCGCTCGCCGCCGCGGACGTCGGCGTGGCGATGGGGGCGCGGGGTTCCACCGCGTCCTCCGAGGCCGCCGACGTCATCCTCACCACGGACCGGGTGGACCGGCTGGCCGACGCCACGTCGATCGCCGTACGGGCGCGCCGTATCGCCGTGCAGAGCGCTCTCGGGGGCATGCTCCTGTCGCTGGCGGCCATGGGCGCGGCCGCCGTGGGGCTGCTGCCCCCGGCCGTCGGCGCGCTGCTGCAGGAGGGCATCGATGTGGCGGTCATCCTCAACGCGCTGCGCGCCCTGCGCGTGGATCGAGGTGCCCGGCCTGTCCTCGAACCCGCCGCCGAGGCCCTGATCCACCGCTTCGCAGCCGAGCACGAGGACCTGCAGGACGTACTGCAGGCCGTGCGTGACGCCGCGGCCCGGCTCTCGGATCCCGGCGGGGACGGGCAGGCCCTGGAGTCGGTGCGCAAGGTGAACCGGCTGCTCACCGAGCGGCTGCTGCCGCACGAGTACGCGGAGGAGCACCAGCTCTATCCGGCTCTCGAACCGGCACTCGGCGGACCCGAGGCGACGGCGACCATGAGCCGCGCCCACGCCGAGATCGAACGGCTCGCCGGACGGGTGGCCGCCCACCTGGCGCTCGCCGAGCCGCAGGGCGCGCTGGAACCCGGGCAGCTCGAGGACCTGCGTGCCTGCCTCTACGGCCTGCACACCGTGCTGCGGCTGCACTTCACGCAGGAGGAGGAGAACTACTTCTCCCTCGCTCCCTGACCGCCGCTCCCCGATCGCGCCGTCAGCCGCTCGTCAGCTCGCGGCCGATCCCCGCGGCCCACGCCTCGATCCGGCCGAAGTCTCGGAAGTCCCCGCCCTTCCCGTTGCGCAGGATCATCCGGGCGACCCAGCCCTTCGCGCCCTCCCGCAGGCGGCCGCCGAAGGTGACGTGGTCCCGGGCGTCGAGCCGGACCAGGGCCTTCTGCACCCAGGGCACGGGCGGGATGTCCCGCTCCGACGCGGAGGCGTCGAGCGGTCCACTGCTGAAGAGCCACAGCGGACGGGCGGCGAGCTCCTTGCTGTGGCGGCGGACGAAGCGGCGGGCGTCCTTGTGCCAGCGGCCGGCGTACAGTCCGCCGCCGACCACGACCGCGTCGTACGATGCGGCACTCGCGACGGACCCGGCTGCCCGCGCTTCGGCCGTGAGCCCTTCCTCACGCAGGACTCCGGCGATGGCCTCGGCGATCTCCGCGGTCGATCCGTTCGTCGTCCCGTAGGCGACCAGCACGTTCTTCGCCATGACGGTCCACCTCCTTTCACGGCCCGCACGACGCAGCGCCCGTTCGACTGTCATAGCGGCGCTGGCCGGGCCGGCTGAGGACCCGCGGCGACGTTCTCATCATGGCGTGCGGTCAGTTCGTCGGCAGCTGGAGCGTGCAGGTCTCTCCGGGAGCGACGGTGACGGCCCGGTCGGCCAGGACCACGCGGAGCGGCGACTCCTCCGAATCCGGCACCGCGAGTTCCAGCTGCCCGCTGTGGAGCCGCAGGCCGATCCCCCGGTGACCGCGGTGGCTCAGGACGAACCCGTACTCCGACAGGGCCGGCAGCGGTACTGGATCCAGCGACAGGGCGTCCCCGCGGGGTGCCAGCCCCGTCAGGCCCCGCTGGACCAGATCGAGTGTGCCGGCCATGGCCCCCAGATGGATGCCCTCCCCCGTCGTGCCGCCCTGGACATCGGCGATGTCCGCCTCCAGTGCCTCATGGAAGTACTGCCATGCCCCGGTCCGCCTCACCCGTGCGAGGACCCAGCCGTGCACCAGTTCACTGAGGGTGGAGCCGTGGCTGGTGCGGTGCAGGTAGTAGTCGACGGTTCTGCTCCAGGTCTCCTCGTCCAGGTGATGTCCGAGGCGACGGAACAGGCTCTGCAGCTCCGTCGGCGGGAAGAGGTAGCCGAGCATGAGGACATCCGCCTGCTTGGACGCCTTGTAGCGGTTGACCGTGTCGCCCTCGGCCTCCAGGATCCGGTCCAGCCGCCGGATGCTGTCGTAGCGCGCCCGGTAGGCGTCCCAGTCCAGTTCGGCCAGGTCGTCGTACGCCTCGAACTGGCTGATGACACCCTGATGGAACGGCACGTACAGCCGCCGGGAGACCTCCTCCCACTTCGGGAGTTCGTCTCCGTCCAGACGGATGCGCTCGAACAGTTCCTGCCGGCACCGGACGGGAAGGCGGCGCAGCAGGTCCAGGGCGCGGGCGATGACCCATGCGGCGGTGACGTTGGTGTACGTGTTGTCGTCCAGTCCCGGCCGGTCGGCGCCGGGGTAGCCGTCGTGGTACTCGTCGGGGCCGACGACCCCCCGGATGCGGTAGCGGCCCGTCGCGGGATCGAGAACCGAGCTGTCCGTCCAGAACCGGGCGATCTGCACCAGCATCTCCGCGCCCTTGGTGTACAGGAACTCGGTGTCGCCGGTGGCCTCGCAGTACTGCCACACGTTGTAGGCGACCGCCGAGCCGACATGGTGCTGGAGCCGGGAATTGTCCGGCAGCCAGCGGCCCGAGCGGGGGTTGAGATGCAGCTCCTGGGTCTCCTCACGGCCGTCGCTGCCGCTCTGCCACGGGTACATCGCCCCGGCCCGCCCGATGGCGGCGGCGGACCGGCAGGCCCGGTCCAGGCGTCGGTGACGGTAGGTCAGCAGAGCCCGCGACACCTCGGGGAAGTGCAGGTTCAGGTAGGGGAGGACGAAGAGCTCGTCCCAGAACACATGCCCCCGGTACGCCTCGCCGTGGAGCCCCCGGGCCGGCACACCCACGTCGAGGTCCGCCGTGTGCGGGGACAGTGTCTGCAGCACGTGGAAGAGGTGCAGCCGCAGGATACGGCCCGCCCGGCCCGGAATGCGGATGTCCGCGCGCCGCCACATCCGCCGCCAGGCGGCGGTGTGCGCATCCAGCAGGGTGGCGAAGTCCGGGGCCGCGGTCACCCGGTCGACCGCCGCGCCGAGCGGGTCGCCGATCGCGGCGTCGCGGGAGGTGTGCAGCGCCACGGTCTTCTCCACCTCGACGGGCCGGTCCGGAGCGATCGGGATCACCATGCGGTGGACCGCACGACGCCGGTTCGGGCGCAGTTGTGAGAAGGAGGGCGGCGGCCCCACGACGACGGTCCGGGCGGCCATGGCGATCCCGATGCCGGACGTGCTGGTCCGGCAGCACAGCCATGCCGTCCCGGGCTCCCGCGCACCGGTGCGTACGCGTGCCAGGTGGTGGCGGTCGAGGGCCCGGTAGCGGTGGACGTTGGTGTTCATCACCTCGCCGTCCAGGGCGGACTCGACCTCGACGTCCCCCGACCAGTTCTCGGCGGTGAGCACCGTCCGCAGCGCCGCCAGATGCGGGTCCTCCATGTGCGCCGGGCGGATCTGTTCGACCCGGAGCACTCTCGCGGTCCCGTCCCGGTAACGCGACGTACGGGTGAGCAGGGCCCGGCGCAGGTCCAGGACCTGCCGGTGGTCGAGCAGGGTGGTGGAGTCCGGGGTGAGCCACGGGCCCCAGGTCCCGGCCTGCGACCGTACGCGGAATCGCAGCGGCAGCCAGTTCGGAAGGTTGACCATGTCCTCGTTGACGACCCGGCGCCCGGCCACGGTCGACTCGAGGCGGTTGTAGCATCCGGCCCTGTAGGTTCCCGGGCAGTGCACCAGGCCGGCCCTGCACTCGGGGAACGCGCCGCGGGTGGCGAAGCAGCCGTTGCCGAGCGTGCAGAGCGATTCCCGCAGCCGCTCGGCGGCGGGGTCGTACCCTTCGTACTCCCACGTCCACTCCGGCATCGGCCGCCCCTGTCCTTCTCCCCGCCGAACCGTGCGGGTGCGTGACACGCCCGGGTTCAGACCCGTTGCGGAACAACGGCGACCGGGCACTGGGCATGGTGCAGCAAGGTGTGTGCGACCCTGCCGAGCTGGAGGCCGGGGTGGCCGTGCCGCCGCAGGGCTCCGACGACGACCAGGTCGGCATCGGCCGACGCCTCCAGGAGGACCTGACGGGGAGGGCCTTCGACCGGTGTGCGGGTCACGTCGACGTCCGGGTGTTCCTGCACCTCCTGGAGCAACGCCTCGTCGAGGTTGGCCGACGCGCGTTCCTCGTGCACGGACGTGCCGTCGCCCGCGGTCCGGGAGGCCGCGTGCCCGGGGGCCGGGCGGCGCCAGGCACGCACGGCGTGCAGGGGCGAGCCACGCACCCCGGCCTCGCGGAAGGCGAACCGCACGGTCCCCAGGCAGTAGGGCAGGTCACCGACCCCGACCACCACCCGTCCGAAGGCTCCCTGACGGTTCCGCTCCCCGCCACGGACCACGACGACCGGGCATGTCGCGCGGGCGGCCACCCCGAGCCCGACCGACCCCAGCGTCAACCCGGCAAGTTCGCCCCGCCCCCGGGAACCCACGACCAGCGACCACGCCTCGTGCCCGGCCGACAGCAGTGCCGACACCGGGTCCTCGGGGAGTACGTCGCTCGACACCTTGACCTCCGGACGACGCAGCCGGGCACGCTCCGCCGCGGAGGCGGCGATGTGCTGGGCGAGGACGTCACCGGCGGGGCGCTCCCGTGCGAAGGACGGAACTCTGCCTTCGTACCGTTCCCACAGTGAGGCATGGACCAGCCGCAGAGGCAGCCCGTGCCGCGCCGCCTCCTCCACCGCCCAGTCCAGCGCCGCGAGGCCGGGATCCGAGCCGTCGACCCCCACCACCAGCGGAAGTTCCATGGCCGCCACCCGCCTTCCTCTCCTGCCGCTCACGAGACTCTCTGCACATAACCGTCGCACCGCCCACAGCCCGCCGCGACCTCCGCACGGCTCCCGTGGGCCCGCCCGGGCGCACACACCACCGCCACCCGTCTTGGCCTTCGAGGGGCGGGCATGCGGTGGCCGGACCTGTCCGCGGGCGGCCACCAGCGGGTGCTGGTTCTTCCACCATCCGTGCGTCGGGCCCGGGAAGCGGCTCCGGAGCGGTCCATGGTCTCGACACGCGGTCATATCGGGGGGACGACTGCGATCGGACAGGGCGCGTGGTGCAGCATCGCGTGATGGGTCAGACCCAGTCGCAGACCCATGTGTCCCTTTCGTCTGCGCGCGCCGACGACCAGGAGGTCCGCTTCCGACGCCGCCTCCAGCAGTACCTGCCGCACCGGTCCCTCGACCACCCGTCGGCTGACGGATGCCTCGTGGTACGGCTCGGCAGGGCCGCGCAGGGCATCGTCGAGTACCTGTGCCGGCGGACGCCGGCGAGTTTCCAGGTCGCACCACGCCGGGGTCCGGGGCGCCGCAGGAGCACCGGCCGACGTGCTCCAGGCATGTACCGCCACCAGCCGGCAACGCCGGGCCCTGGCTTCGCGGAGCGCGAACCGGAACGCTGTGCCGCTCCCCTCCCCTCCTCGACACCGACGACGATGCTCCCGAACCGGGCGTCCCGGTGTTCCGCCGTGCCGCGCACCACGACCACCGGGCAGTCCGCCCGTGCCGCCACCGCCAGACCGACCGATCCCAGAAACATCCCGGACAGACCCCCGCCCCCTCTTGAACCCACCACCAGTGCGAAGGCGTTGCGCCCCCGGTCGACCAGGGCGAAGGCGGCGTCCTCGTGTTCCACTTCGCTGGACAGCGGCACGGTGGGAGTGGTTTCCCTGGCACGTCCCGCGGCAGCGCCGATGACCTCGGCCGCCTCCTGGTCCCGTCCCGCCGCATACAGCAAATGGAGCGGCACCGTGTGCCGGGTCGCCTCTTGCGCCGCCCAGTCCACCGCTTCCAGGCTCGCCTCGGATCCGTCGATCCCGACCACCAGGGGAATGGTCACCTCCTGCTCCTCCTCTCGTGTCGGGTTCCTGGCCCCCTCCCCGCATGCCGTCACTTCCAGCTTCGTACGGGGCAATGGCCGCCGCCGCCATGCCATGGGAGACGCGGCAGGGCGAGCATGCGGTGGCCGACGTCCTCGCGGAACGATCTGCCCAGTACGATGCACCGCTCATCCCATGCCGCCGTGGGCGGCCGCACCGATACCGGGATCAGGGCATCGGTGGAGTCGTTCCCCGGTCACCGGTCGCCCGGCGCCCGTGCCCCACCCGGTTCACCGGCAGAAATGAGGACGAGCGCCCGCGTCACCGCTCGTGATCGTCACCGGAATCCGAAGGGACCGGTCACCATGAGCACGTATATCGAGCCCCCGGCCGTGCCGCCAGGTGGGGCGGCACAGCCGTGTCACCCCGCGCGGCTGACGGCGGTCCTCGACGCACCGCTGTCCCGCTGGCTGCGGCTGGTCAAATGGCTGCTCGCCCTCCCCCCGCTACGTGGTCCTCGTGTTCCTCCGGGTGGCGTTCGCGGGGGTGAGCGTGGTGGCCTTCTTCGCCATCCTCTTCACCGGACGCTGTCCGCGGCCCCTGTTCGACTTCAGCACCGGTGTGCCGCGGTGGAACTGGCGCGTGGCGTACTACGCCTACGGCGCCCTGGGCACCGATCGCTATCCGCCGTTCACCCTCGCCCATGTCCCCGGCCATCCGGCGCACTTCGAGCTGACGTGTCCGGAGGAGCTCTCCTGCGGCCTCGTTCTGGTGAAGTGGTGGCTCCTCGCCGTCCCGCACTATCTGGTCCTGGGCCTCTTCCTCGGCGGTGCGCGCCTGGCCTGGTTCTCGGGCGGCCTCATCGGGCTGCTCGCGCTGTTCGCGGGCGTGGCGCCGGCCGCGTCCGGACGTTATCCGCGCGACGTCTTCGACCTGGTGACGGGGCTCAACCGCTGGGTGCTGCGGGTGGCCGCCTACGCGGCTCTGCTCACCGACGTGTACCCGCCCTTCCGGCTCGACCAGGGCGGCCGGGAACCGCAGGAACCACCGGTGCCGTCATGACAGCCGCCCGCCGGTGCGGCCGGCGGGCCGGCGGGCGTCCCCGTAGCAAGCCGTCCCGCGGCGGCGGACACGCCCCAAGGAGGTGCCCTCATGGACGTCCTCGTCGGTTACGCGACCGCCCACGGCTCCACCCGGACGATCGCCGAGCGGATGGCCGCCGTATTGAGCCGTGCGGGGCTGACGGCCGAGGTCAGGCCCATGGAGGAAGTCGAGGACGCCGACGCGTACCGCGCGTTCGTCCTCGGCAGCGCCGTGCACGGACAGAGCCGGCTCCCTCCGGCCAGGAAGTTCGTACGGGACAACCTGGATGTGCTCGGCCCTCGGCCCGTGTGGATCTTCAGCGTGGGGATGCCCGCCGCGCTGCGCGGGCCGTGGCGCCGTCTGGCCCCCAAGGAACTGCCGGCCGTCGAGGACGGCCTACCGCCAAATCTGCGGTACCGCGGTCACCACCTGTTCTCCGGAGTCGTCGGGCGCGACCAACTCCCCCGAGCCGGAGGCGTGTTCTTCCGCCTGGTGGGTGGACGCTTCGGCGACTTCCGGGACGGGGAGGCCGTCGACGGCTGGGCGGCCGGTACAGCCAGAGAACTCCGCCCCGGTTCCTGACGTAAGTCCGTACCCCGCTGATGGCAGGTGTGCGCACACACCGACCCGCCGGGCGTGCCGCCATCGGGATCGTCCTGGTGTCCGTCTTCCTTCTCCTCTTGCACCAGGGCCGTGACGGTCAGTGCCCGTCCCGTACAGAGGCCGGCGTCAGGCCTGGGATTTCCTTGAACCCCCGGCCACCGCCTCGTCAGGAGAACACCGGACTTCCAGCTCGACCTCCGGTGCCCGCGCCAGCGTGTTGGTGACCGTGCAGTGGGAGACCACCGCGCGCAGCGCGGCCAGCCGCCGGGGCGGCAGGGAGGGTGCCTGCACCGTCAGGGAGAGGCCCGCGACCCGGGCGGGCCGGTCGTCCGCCATACGGTACTCCGCTCGGACCGACAGTCCGTCGCGTGCCACACCGTGGCGGTCGAGGAAGCGCCCCGCGTAGTGCGCCGCGCAGGAGGCGACCGCTGCCACGAAGAGCTCCACCGGTGTGGGGGCGGTGTCCTTTCCCCCGTCGGACAGCGGCTGGTCGACCGTCAGGACGTGGCCGCGGACCCGTATCCCGAAGGCGTCCCCCGCGATCGGCGTCACCTCGGCCGCTCCTGGCCGGCCCGCGGGTTCCGGATCCACGGCAGCCGCCTGGTACAGCAGCAACCCGGCCAGGCGCCGCGCTTCCTCAGGCGTCAGTGACGCCCACATCTCGCCCTCGTCGTACGGTGCGCAGGAGGTGTCCACGACGACGCGCCCCATGGAAGCCGGGAGTCCCGGCGGTTCGAAACGGGTGACACCGATCGTGCGACCGCAGCGCGTTTCCACTTTCATCTCGGCTCCTTGTGGGGCTCGTTCCACCGCGAAGACCGGACACTTCCCAGTACACCGCCGAGCTGCCGTGAATGCCCGAGTCCATCAGCCCCCATCTCTCCGCAAAGGTCCCTTTCCCTCGTACTTGGGCGGGGACCGTTCGCCCTCGTTTGAGATTCCCTTTACGGCCCACCCTGGCTGAAGCACTCGCGGACACGGGTGAGCGGAACCAATCCGCTGGAGGTGTTCACCATGCCCGTCGACGGACGCAAGCCGATCGTGGTCGGTGTCGATCCCGCCCCGGACAGACTGGCGGCTCTCGCCTGGGCCGCCGTCGAGCCTGGACGCGGTGGAGACCGCTGCCCGTGAGGCCGTGCTCCGGGGCGTGGGGCTGCGGCTGGTGCACGCCTTCGGACGGCCGTCGCCGCATGTTCCGCACCCCGGCCCGCCGTGGAGTCCGGCCGAGGCAGGGGTGCGTGAACTGGTCGACTGCACCCTGGCGGAGGCCGAGCGGCGGGCCCTCTACTCGGTTCCGGGAGTCGAGATCGCCCGGGACGTCGTCCTGGGCGATCCGTCGACGGTACTCGTGATCGCCTCGCGCACGGCCGTGCCGGCGGTGGTCGGCAGCCACGGCCGGGGCGCCGTCGCCGGTCTGCTGCTCGGCTCGACCGCCGGGCATCTCGCGGCCCACGGCCGCTGCCCGGTGCTGGTCGTGCGAGGACGGCGGGCCCGGACGGCCTGGTGCTGCTGGCGGTCGACGACGCGCCCTCGTCGGCACCGGCCGTCCGCTTCGCCTTCGCCGAGGCGCGGCTTCGCGGCGCGGCTCTCACCTCGGCGCACGTGTGCCGTCCCGGAAGCGCGGACGTCTACGACGGACCGGCGGACCCGCCTTTCGTGACGTACGACAGAGGCCACCTGCGTGACCATGCGGAGCACGTGCTCGAGGAGGCGCCGGCCGGGGACGAACAGAACCACCCGGATGTCACGGTCCATCACCGCCCCGTCGTCGGCCGGGTACGCCACACTCTCGTTGAGGCGAGTACGGACGCGGGGCTTCTCGTGGTCGGTGCGCGGGGCAGGGGCGGGTTCATGGGTCTGCCCTTGGGGTCGGTGAGTCAGGCCGTCCTGCGCCATGCGCGGTGTCCCGTCGCGGTTGTCCGGGACGTCCGGGAGTAACTTCCCGCCGCCGGCGTGCGGTTTCGGTGGATGACCGGCGTGCGGCCCTCCGCGGTCGGCACTTGCCGGACCGGGACCCGAGAGTCCTTGAGGGGGTGTTCCCGGACGCGGATTCCTGAGTCGCCGATGCGGACAGGCGGCCCGACAATGGGCTGTATGGCCCGGAACACCGCGCACGCGAACGGTCCGGCGACCGTGACGGTCAAGGGGCGGGACGTCAGACTGCGCACCATCGGCTTCGTGCTGCTCGCCGGCCTGGCCATCTGGTTCATCGCCGCCAACACGGAGTCGGTCACCATCAGACTGTGGGTCCCGACCGTCACGCTCCCGCTGTGGGGCGTCCTCACGGTCACGCTCCTCGTGGGCATGGTCCTCGGCCTGCTCGTCGCCCACCGGCGCGCCCGCCGGTAGCGACCCGGCGAGCGACAGGGGTGACGCCTATCGCCACGCCGATGTGGGCGGCCCGCAGCGCGGCCGCGTCATTGACGCCGTCCCCGGTCATCGCGACGACGTGACCCCGGCTCGACAGAGCCCGCACGATCGCGACCTTGTGCTCGGGCGCAACACGCGCGAAGACACCGATGCCGTCGATCCGCGCCACCAAGTCCCGCTCGGACATCCGGTCCAGCCCGGCACCGGTGACGACCTCACCCCGGATACCCAGTTCCCGCACGATCGCCTCCGCGGTACCCGCATGATCACCGGTGAGGGGTGGGGCTCGTGCACCGACGGCCCGTGCGTCCGCTACGGGCACGAGTCGGTACCCCTCCTTCTCCAGGAGCAGGAGCCGGCCGGTCCGACGGGATCAGGGAGAGTGCCCGCCCGCGTGCGGGGCATCTCCGCGGAGCACGGCCGTCCGGCGCCGGTACTCGTCCTCGTCGATCTCCCCGCGGGCGAACCGCTCGGCGAGGACCTGCTCGGCGGCGGGGCGGTCGGCGGGCGGGGGCGGAGTGCCGGATGCACGGCCGAGGGCCCGGACGATCAGCACCCCGGCGATGATCAGCAGCGCCCAGAACAGGACCGTGCCGAGTGACATGGCGAACCAGCCCCAGCCGTTCATGCCGTGCCCGTTCCAGTACGTCATGACGGACCACTTCCTTCCTGCCGTCCCGTCAGTCGTGCGACACGACCACCACCGGACGACTGGCGCGATGGGTCAGGGCGTGGACGACCGGGCCGGCCGCGGCACGCCTCCTGCGGCGCCCCGCCACCAGCAGGCCCATCCCACGCCAGGCGCGGACCGGGACATGGGCTGTGAGGCCCTCGCGCAGTTCCTCCCTGACGAACACGGGCGGGTATTTCTGGTGCCAGGGCTCCACGAACGCCGGGAACTCCCGCTCCGCCGCCTGCCGAATCCGTACCCGCTCCTCGGCATCGACGACGCCTCGGCTGAGCGGTACGTGCCAGACATGCACCGCGCGCAGTCCGACCGCACCAAGACCCTGGCTGCCGATGACGAGCAGTTCGGCGCGTTCCGCCTCGGCCGGCAGGACCGGGCGCCGCCTTCACCTGTCCGGCGGCGCTGTACAGCCGCGGATACCGTTCGTTGATCCGGTCGAGCACGCGGCGCGGCACCTGGCGTGCGTGGTGCTGAGGCGGGATCGGCTCGGGCGAGCCCTCCCATGCCCGCACCAGCCGCAGCGGCAGTCCTCGGAGCAGGGCCTCCCTGACCATCCAGTGGGTTGCCGTCATGCTTTCGCGCGAGCCGTCGAGGCCGGCCACGACGAATTTCGGCACGGGGATCACCCCCAGTGGTTCAGTAGTGGGGTACGACGGCCACGGGGCAGGCCGCCTGCTGGATCACGGCATGGGTCACCGGGCCGGTACGCGCGATCCTCGGGCGGTCGGTGAGCCGGTGTCCGACGACCAGCAGTTCCGCGTCGGACGCCGCTTTGGTCAAGGCTCCGGAGGGCTTGCCCTCCACCACCGTCTGGAGAACATCGACGTCGGAGTACTTGTCGCCCCACACCTGGAGTACGGCGGCAAGGAACCGCAGCCACTCCTCGGCCCGCTCCGGATCGCTCACCAGACCGATCTCGCCGGGGCCCAGGGTGAACGGGTCGGGAGCACGCCAGGCGTGCAGAACCCTCAGCCGCGCGTGACGCACTCGGGCCGCCTCGAAGGCGAACTCGATCACCTCGTCACACGGTTCCGTGACATCGACACCGAGGACCACGTCCCGTCGGCCGCTGCCGTCCACTTCCTGCGTCTCACCAGCCGTGCCGTCGGCCCGTACGAGGACGACGGGTCTGGTGGCCCTCGCCACGACCTCGAGCGCGACCGACCCCACGAGCAGCCCGGTGATACGGCCCAGCCCACGCGAGCCCAGGACCAGCAGCTCGGCGTCGGCCGACGCCTTTATCAGGGCGGCGGACGCCGGCCCCTCGACCTGCTCGTCGTACACCCGTACGTCGGGGCACGCCGTGCGAACGCGTTCCTCCGCCTGTCGCAGGACACACCGGGCCCGGTGCCGCTCAGCCGCGTGGGCGATCTCTGCCTCCCCCTGACGCGGGTGCCAGTTCCGCACATGCAGCAGCCGCAGCGGCCGTCCCCGGCGGACAGCCTCACGAGCCGCCCACTCGGCGGCGGCGAGGCTCTCGGGGGAACCGTCGACCCCGACGGCAACAGGTGAAAGCATGACGCACACCTCCAGAAGACCTTCCCCTCCTTCGTCAGTGTCACGCGGGGGGCGGTGCCCGGAACAGGGCCCACCGGGTCCACCGGGAGAGCCATCAGGCCCATGTCCCCCATCGGCTGACGGGACAGCCATTCGGGTCGTGCGGTACGACTGCCACCGGGCACTGTGCGTGGTGCGGCAGGGCATGGCTCGTCCGGCCGGGTCGGAGGCTGAAGCAGCCCCGGTGTTGTCGGGCGCCGATGATCACGGGGATCGCCGGCGGCCGACCGGAGCGTGAGCCCTTTGGGAGAGTTCGGGTCTTGTCCGTGCACCGACGGCTCTCCTCCGAAGGGTCTGTCGGCACCGTGGTCGGGGCCGTTCGGCCCTACGGCCGGCGGGCGGGCGGAGGTGTCGTGGAATTGAGCCGAGGGCCAGGAGACACGGAGAAGCGGAGTGAGACCGCGCACCGTGCAATGAGGATCCGCAAGAAGCGGGCGGCCCTCGGTTCCCTCTGTGCCCGACTGCGGCTGCTGCCGGCTCACGGACGTACTCCCGGCCGACGTGCGGCCGGCGCCGTGCTCCGCGAACCTGGAAACCAAGGGCAGCGCCGCGAGGAGCACCCATGGACCGGGAAACGATCCACAAGGACACCGAACCCGTCGTTCCGCCCGTCTCACCGACTACGAAGAGGCCCGGTCGGTATTCACCTGGGACCGGGCGCGCGGCGCGCCGGCCGGGCTGCCCGAGGGCGGGCTGAACATCGCGCACGAGGCGGTGGACCGGCACGCGGCCTCCGAGCGTGCGGACAAGGTCGCGCTGCGGTGCATCGCAAGGGACAACGCCGTCACCGACGTCACGTACGCCGAGTTGGCCCGGCGTACATCCCGCTTCGCGAACGTGGGCCCCGACGACACGTTCCGGGACGCGCTCGAAATGGACTCGCTGGACTTCCTCTCCTGCATCGAGATCCTCGGCGAACGTACCGGCGTGCGTATCGACGACGCGGACGCACCACGGCTCACCACGCTGTCCGGTAGTGCCGACTTCCTCGTCGCCCATGTGCCGTGAGAGGTGTCGCCGCCGCCCCGGCGCGGGGCCGGGTGACCGGCACCGGGCGACCGGCTACGGGGACGGTTCCGGCAGCTCGCGGTGGAGCACGACTTTGAGGGCGCCGGTGTCCGGTCCGTGCGCGAAGACCTCGTAGGCGTCCTCCATGCGCTCAAGGGGGAACCGGTGGGTGACGAGCGGGAAGACCGTGAGGCGTCCGTAGGACAGCAGGTCGAGCAGCCAGGGCGTGGAGGAGGTGTCGACCTGGCCGGTGCTGATCGTGACGTTCTTGCGCCACAGGGCCTCGAGATGGAGGGTGGCGGGTTTGCCGTGCATGCCGATGTTGGCGATGTGCCCTCCGGCTCGCACCACGCGGGTCGCCAGGACGAAGCTGTCCGGATCGCCCGCGGCCTCGATGACGACGTCGGCGCCCGGCCCTTCGGACAGCTCGGCGACCATCCGCCCGGGGAGTTCGGCGGCATGGGCGCCCATACGGGTGGCGGATGCCAGCCGGGACGGCGACAGGTCCACCGCGACGACCCGACGAGGCGAGTACAGGCGGGCCAGGACCACCGCGGCCAGGCCCACAGGACCCGCGCCCACCACGACGACGGTGTCACCCGGGCCCACATGTCCGTTGCGCACCCCGACCTCGTAGGCGGTCGGGAGGAGTTCGGCGAGCAGGACCGCCTCGTCGAGCGGAAGGTACAGGGGCCGGCGGTGTGTGGAGGAGTCGGCGAAGGGAACACGGACGAACTCGGCCTGCGTCCCGTCGATCTCCTGGCCCATGATCCATCCGCCGCCGCCCCGGCACTGCCCGTACAGGGCGTCGTGGCAGGACGGACAGTGCCCGCAGGACGACACCGACGACACGATCACCTGGTGTCCGGCACGTCGGGTGCGCACTCCCCGGCCGACCTCCACCACCTCGCCGACGGCCTCGTGGCCGAGGACCGTCCCCGGCTTCACCTCGGGAAGGTCGCCCCGCCGGATGTGCAGATCGCTCCCGCAGACGGTGGTCGCGTCGACGCGTACGATCGCGTCGGTGCCCTCCTCGATCACGGGATCGGGAACCGTGTCCCACGATGTCCGCCCGGGGCCGTGGTAGACGAGTCCGCGCATGGCCGCTCCCTCGCTCGCCGTCTCCTCTCCACCGTCACCCCCCGGGGGGCTCCTGGGCAACACGGCGGTGCCCGCGCCGCTTCCCGCCCGTCAGTCCGGCCGCATGTAGGGGCGGCGGAAGACCGGCGCCCGGCCCGTGCCCCACGGGTGCACGGCTGCCAGCGCCTGGACGACCGCTGCCTCCAGAGGGCCACCGGTGTCGACCGCGACGGCATCGGGCCACGGCGGCTCCTCGGCCGCCATGGCAGCGGCCACGGTGACGTCGGCATCGGATACCGATGCTCCCGCGGTACGGGAGTCGAGACGCGCCTTCGACACCTCGCCGGGAACCCGGCAGTGCAGGGCCACCAGATCCGCACCGGTGCGTTCGGCCGTGCGCAGGGCCGCTTCGCGCCGCCCTGAATCGGACCAGGTGGCGTCCAGGACGACGGATTCCCCCGAGGACAACAGGGCGGCCGCGCGGTCGAGCAGTTCGGCGTACGTCCTGGCGGTCCACTCCGGGGTGTACAGACCCTCGCCGTAGCCGGCCGCCGCGGACTGCTCCGCCGGGATGCCGGCCAGTTCCTTGCGCAGTCGGTCGCTGCTGAGCAGGGTCACCCCGAGGCGGTCGGCCAGGGCTCCGGCGAGCGTGGACTTCCCGCTCCCCGGCAGCCCGCCCACCAGGGTCAGACCGACGGCGGAGGCGCGCAGGTGCCGCAGCGTCGCCGTGACGAGCCGTCGGGCCGCCGCCCCGGCACCGGGCGCACCCTGGCGTGACTGGATCAGGGAGACCTTGGCGCGGACGAACGCCCGGTAGGCCACGTAGTGGTGCCACAGCGAGGGGGGCGCGGGGTCGCCGGAGTACTCGCTGTACCGGGCGAGGAAGTACGCGGCCGATTCCGGGGCGCCGAGCTGCTCCAGATCCATGGCGAGGAAGGCGGCGTCGTCGAGGCCGTCGACGTGGCGAAGGCGGTCGTCGAACTCCAGGCAGTCCAGGATGCGGGGGTCGTCGTCGAGACAGAACACGTCCTCGGCCAGCAGGTCGCCGTGGCCGTCGACGATACGTCCCTCCCGGATCCGGGTGTCGAACAGCTGCTCACGGCCGGCGAGGTACCGGCGCACCAGCCGCTCGACCTCGTCGACGCCGTCGGGCAGGGGGATCTCGTCGGCCAGGGCGCGAACCTGCGCGAAGCTCGCTTCCCACCTCGACGACAGCGCGTCGCGGCTTCCCTGCGCGTCCACGTCCGGGCTGCGGGGCGCGTCCGCGTGGCGTGCGGCGAGCTGACGGGCCACGGACCGCAGGACGTCATCGACGGCGGCTCCCTCGCGTACCAGTCTGGACAGGCGGCGGTCCGCCGGCATGCGGCGCATCACGACGAGCGGTTCGGCCTCGTCCGTGTGCGGCAGACGGATCTCTCCCAGGCCCAGGTAGACGTCCGCGGCGAAGCGGCGGTTGAGGTCGACCTCCTGTTCGCAGGCGGCCCTGCGGGCCGCCACCGTGGTGTAGTCCAGGAACTTCAGATCGACAGGCTTCTTGATCTTGTAGGCGTGGTCGCCGAAGAGGAGCACGATCGCGGTGTGCGTCTCGTGCAGCTCCGCGCGCGGGAACGTGACGCCGTCGGGGCCGGAGCCCCGACGGAGCACGGACGCGTCGGTCCGGTGCGCGGCTGCCGTCGTTTGCCTCCGGCCGTCCGGCTCAGTCATGGGGTACGACCGCGACGGGGCAGCGTGCGTGGTGGATGGCGGCCTGGGCGACGGGCCCCAGCCGAGGTGCCGGAACACGGTGGTGCCTGTGCCGGCCCACGACGAGCAGCCCGGCGCTCCCGGCGGACCGCAGGACCGCCCGGGCGGGGCTCTCCAAACCGATACCGTCGGTCACCTCCACCCGCGGGTACTTCTCGCGCCAGGGGTGAGGGGCCCGGTCCAGTTGCTTCCGCACGCCCTGCGTGATGCCGTCGGCGACCTCGTGGTCCACCCCCCGGGGAACGTGGGCGTGGACGGGCAGGCTCTGTCCGTGGACGGCCCGCAGTGGCACGTTCCGTGCCACTGCCGTGGCGAAGGAGAACGCGAGCAGGTCGTCGCAGGGGCCGTGCGGCTTCAGCGCGACCACGACATCGCCCCGCCCCTCGGGCACGGCCGACGGGGCTTCCGTACGGGTCCCGGCACGGACCGGGACGACCGGCCGCTCGGCATGTGCCGCGACCGGCATGCTGATGTCGCCGAGGAAGTAGCTCTCGGCGAGTTCCAGCCCGCGCGAGCCGAGCACGGTCGTGGAGGACTCCAACGCCGCGTGCAGCAATGCCTCCTGGGCCTCGTCCGCCACCAGGTTGCCGACGACGGCGAGACCTGGATGGAGCCTCTGCAGTTCCGACTGCGCGTTGTGCACCAGCCGCTTCGCCCAGTGGTTCTGGTCGATCTCGGAGAGGACCTTGGCCGGTTCCGGCGCCGGCATGGGCCACGCGTGCGGCAGGCGCAGCGTGAACTTGCGGCGCTCGGCCTCGTCCGCGGCCCATCGGGCGGCGGAAAGGCTCTCGGGTGAGCCGTCGAGGCCGACGGTGATCACTGGCTCCATGGCACCTGCCTCCGTCTCGTAAGAAGGTGGAATGGTGGTGACCGGGCAGGCCTCTCGGAAGCGCGGTACACCACACGGTGCCTGCCACCACTCATTCGAGAGTTACCGCAAACCCTTCGGCAGCGCACGCGGACCCGACGTCGGCCGGGACTCGAAGGGTGAGGTCGGGCAAGGGGATCAGAGACGGCTGCAACGATGCCCCTGGTGGGGGTCGACGGGTCGGAGCCGAGCCTGGACGCGGTGGACTGGGCCGCCCGCGAGGCGGCCCTGCACATGATGCCGCTTCACCTGGTGCACGCGGCGGCGCCGGGTCAGGACGCGTCCGGTGCGATCGCCGCGGCCTCGGAGCGGGCCAGGGATGTCGCCGCCGGCCTGCGGCTGTCGAGCGATGTGCCGCGCGACGACGCGGTTTCGGCCCTGACCGGTGAGGGGCACAGGGCCTTCGCACTGGTGGTCGGGGCCAGGGGGCGCGGAGAACTCACCGGACTGCTTCTGGGTTCGGCCGGGCTTGCTGTGGCGGCGCGGGCGGACTGCCCGGTCGTCGTCGTGCGTGGCTCGCAGGAGCACCGGACCGGCCGGTTCGGGAGGATCGTGGTGGGGGTGGAGGACGGTGCGGAAAGCGACACGGCCGTGGAATACGCCTTCCGTGAGGCCCATGTGCGGCCATGCGAACTCATGGCTGTCCACGCCTGGAGCGCACCGCTCGGCGCTCTCCCTGAACCTCCGCCCGGGTCGTGGTACGCGCTAGAAGCCCACCGTCGCCCGCCCACGCAGGTGCTCGACGACGTCTTGCGCGGTCCCGCGAAGCGGTACGCGGACGCCACGGTGTCGCGGCGGGTGGTCGAGGGGCCCGCGCGGCGGGCGTTGCCGGAGGCAGCGGCGGAAGCGGATCTGCTGGTCGTCGGCGCCGGTGAACGGCACGGCCGTCCCGGTCTGCAGCTCGGCGTGATCAACCACGTGTTGCTTCATCACGCACCGTGTCCGGTCATGGTCGTACCGCAGAAGTGAACAGCACGCGGCTGGGGGCCTCGCCAAAGGGCCGACACCGAAGTCTGAAGGACCGCCCACCGGGGACCTTCGGCCCAGTGACCGGAGCCCGCCGCTGTTCGACGGTGGTAGGGGAAGCGACCAGCGCGATGTGCTGGAGGCCCGACGATGAATACCCGAAGTTCACCGTACGCGTCCGGTCCGCTGCCACCCCGCGGGGACGAGACGTCCAAGGGGCACAACCCCCTGGTCCGTACGTCGGACCGGGTCGAGTTCTGGCTGCATCGCGTGCTGATGGCCGTCCTGGTCGTCGGATTGCCGGTGGCAGGACTCGTCGTCGGCAGGACGACGTACGAGTCGTCGATACGGACGGTGCGGACCCAGTCGGCGGAGCGGCAGCAGGTCAGTGCCCGGGTGATGTCGGTCACCGAGAACGTCGGCCAGGCGGTGAAGGAACAGGCACAGGTCCGCTGGACGGACAGCAGCGGCGCGGTGCGGACGGCCACCGCCCTCCTGAAACCGGGCATGACCGAGGGCGCCACGGTGCGCATCTGGGTGGACCGCGACGGGACCGTCACCGGTCCACCGCTGACGAAGCGTCAGGCCCTGGCGAACGGCTGGTTCGCCGGAGGCATCACGGTCATCAGTGGGACGGCCGGAGTCTTCCTGACCCGAGCAGGCGTTCGCCTGGTGCTGGACCGCAGGAGGTACGCGCAGTGGGACACCGAGTGGGATCTGGTGGAGCCCGGGTGGGCCGGCCGGTTCCGCCGGTGACGCCCGGCGGGCGGAACGGAAGGGAGGAGGTGGCGCCGATGTCCGAGGCGACGACCACCGATCTGTACGAAGTGACGATGGCCATGTCCTATCTGCGGGAGGGGATGACCGGTCCGGCGACGTTCAGCCTTTTCGTCCGCGATCTGCCGGCGGAGCGGGGCTTCCTGGTCGCGGCGGGGCTGGAGTCGGCCCTGGACCACCTGTCCGGCCTGCGTGTCGGTCCGGAGGACGTCGGTGCCTTCGCCGCCGCTCTCCACCGGCCACCACGGGATCTGGAGTCCCTGCTCGGACTGCGGTTCACCGGCAGCGTGCGGGCGGTTCCGGAGGGACGGATCGTCCTCGCGGGCGAGCCCCTGCTGGAGGTGACCGCTCCGCTTCCGCAGGCGCAGCTGGCCGAGACGTATGTGCTCAACCAGGTGAGTCATCAGACGATGATCGCCTCGAAGGCCGCACGCTGTGTGCTCGCGGCGGCCGGACACCCGGTCGTGGACTTCTCCCTGCGGCGGACCCACGGCCCGCAGGCCGGGTTCCAGGCCGCCCGGCTCGGCGCGATGACCGGTTTCGCGGGGACCAGCAACGTGGCCGCTGCCACGTCCATGGACCTGCCCGCCGTCGGCACGATGGCCCATTCGTACGTGGAGGCGTTCGAGGACGAGGAGGAGGCGTTCCGCGCGTTCGCCCGGACCCACCCCGGCCCCGTGACCTTCCTGGTGGACACCTACGACACCGAGGAGGGCGTCCGCGTCGCGGCACGTGTGCTGCGGGACCTGGACCGCGGACCGGGTTGCGCCGTACGCCTGGACAGCGGCGATCTGGGAGCCCTGGCGGTGCGGACCCGGCACCTGCTCGACGAAGCGGGCCTGACCGACGTGCGGATCACCGTCAGCGGCGGGCTCGACGAGTACGCCGTGGACGACCTGGTCCGCTCCAGAGCACCGGTCGACGTCTACGCGGTCGGTACACGCGTCGGAGTGTCGGCCGACGCGCCGTATCTGGACTCCGCGTACAAAATGGTGGAGTACGAAGGGCGACCGGTCATGAAACTCTCGTCGGCGAAGGTGACGGCGCCCGGGCGGAAGCAGGTGTTTCGTCGGCCCGGTGGTGCCGACACGATCGGTCTCGCCGACGAGCGGCCACCGCGTAACAGCGAACCGCTGCTGGAAACGGTCATGCGGAACGGGCGGCGCACCGGCGGCAGGCCGACACTCGGCGAGTGCCGGGAGAGGTTCTCCGCCGACCTGGCCGCACTGCCGTCGGCCGCCCGGCGGGTCCGTGCCCCTGTCCCACCTCGTGCGACGACCTCCGAGCGGCTCGGTGCGCTCACCGAACGGGTCCGGCGCCGTATCACGGAACAGGTGGGGGCGTCAGCCGCGCGGCAGGCCGTGTCCGGACGCCCCGGTGCGGGGTCCTACGGATCCGTTTCGAGCTGAGGAGGACAGCGATGTCGCACACCCTGGAATGGAAGGCCCGCGTCTACCTCTTCGAGGAGGAGAGGACCACAAAGGCCCGAGCGGTGATCGACACCGGGACCACGGTGCTCACCGGCCACGGCACCGCACGCCGGAACCCTGCCGACGCGGATGTACCGGAGATCGGCGACGAACTGGCCGCGGGCAGGGCCGTACAGGATCTGGGCCGGCAACTGCTGGACATCGCCGAACGCGACGTCCGGGGCACGGCCACCCGACGGCCGGACCCCCGTCCGGCCGTCGGGTGGCCGATGTGACCACGTTCCGCGCCTCGGCGAGGAAACCTTTCAGATCCGGGGCCCGCCCGGGCGCCCGGTCCGGTCAGCGGCGGAGGCTCTCCGCAACCGGAAGTTCTGTGGATCAAAGACCAAGGAGGATGGACCGATGACACTTCCCGTACACCGTGGCAGGGGTTCGGTCTCCGGATGGGCCCCGTTCCGGGAGCTCGAGGAGCTGCGCACCCGGATGGACCAGCTCATGCACTCCACTTTCCCCTTCCCCGGCAGCGGTTTTCCTCAGGCCGAGGTGGGGACGTGGGCACCGTTGGTCGATGTCGAGGACACCGAGGACGCCTACCTGATGGAGCTCGAGGTTCCCGGCGTCGACAGGGAACAGATCACGGTGGAGGTCGGCGACGGCGAGCTCGACGTCCACGGCGAGATCAAGGAGAAGGAGCGCACGGGCGTGCTCCGCAGGCAGGCCCGGCACGTCGGGCAGTTCGACTACCGCACGAGTCTGCCTCCGAACGTCGACACCGAGAGCATCACCGCGGAGTTGGCCAACGGAGTCCTCACCGTGCGCGTCCCCAAGGCCGAGAAGGCCAAGCCGCACCGCATCGAGATCACCGGCTGAGGGGAGGCGGGACCGGCCGACGCGCCGTACGGCGGTCCCGGGTCGGTGTCCGCCTCTTCCGCCACCCGGCGTCTTTCGAGGGTCATGTCAGGGGGGAGTCGCACATCGGTATGTGAGGAAAGGGCGGCGATCATGCGAGCTCACCTGGGCGATCAACTCGTCATCGAGAGTCCGGCGACCGGCGGCACCAGGCGCGACGGCGAGATCGTCGGGCTGCACCACGAGGACGGCACACCCCCCTACGACGTGCGCTGGTCGGACACGCTCGACGTGACGCTCGTCTTTCCCGGCCCCGACGCCCACGTCAAGCACCTCGGACATGAACCCGAAACCGATGCCGACGCGCCCTCGCCCGGCAATCCGCCCGGCCCCGGCGACATCGGCCGGCGGGTCGCCACCGAACGCGAACGGCAGGGCCTGACCCGGGAGGAGACGGCCCGCCGCGCCCGGATGGCACCGGACTACCTCGCCTACCTCGAAGAACACCCCGGCGATCCCAGCCTGGCCACCCTCATCAGGCTGGCCTCAGCGCTGAACACGAGCGTCCAGGCACTGCGCGGTGGTGGTGCCGACCTGCCGCCCGGCCGGGGCATGGCGCTGCTGCACCCTCAACTCCAAGACCTCGAACCGGAGGAGTGCCGGACCCTGCTCTCCACACACGGTGTCGGACGCATCGCGCTCGCGACACCCGAGGGCCCCGCGGTCGTGCCGGTCAACTACGAGGTCGTCGACGACGCGATCGCCTTCCGGACGGCTCCCGGTTCCGTGCCCGCGGCCGCCGTGGGAGCGGAGGTCGCCTTCGAGGTCGACCATCTGGACGAGGCCATGAGCCAGGGGTGGAGCGTTCTCGCCGTCGGCCCCGCGCAGGCGGTCACCGAACCCGACGACGTACGACGCCTGGCCGAACACGCCCACACCACTCCGTGGGCCGGAGGCGAACGCGAGATGTGGGTGTGGATCCGGCCCGCACAGCTCACGGGACGCCGCATCACCCCGGCCGGACAGTGAAACAGGAGGCCCTCCTGTGAACCAGCGAGCGCTGTCCGACGAACACGTGACGAACCTCGTGCGCGACGCGGCCGTCGCCCCGTCCATGCACAACGCCCAACCGTGGCGGTTCCGCTACCTCCGCGGCAGCCACACCTTCCAGTTGCGCGCGGATCTCGGCCGCGTTCTGCCGCATGCCGACCCGCAGCAGCGCGCCCTTCACCTCGGCTGCGGCGCCGCCCTGCTGAATCTGCGCGTCGCGCTGGTCCACGAGGGATGGCGCCCGGAGACCCGGCTACGGCCCGACCCTGCCGACCCCGGCCTGCTCGCCACCGTACGGCCGATCGCCCTCGGCACCGCCGACAGCGGGCTCGCGGCGTTGTATCCAGCGATCCACCGACGGCACAGCAGCCGCTACCCCTTCGACGACACGCAGATCCCCCAGCGGATTCGCGCGGCCCTGTCCAACGCAGCCGACCGCGAGAAGGCAACGCTCACCTTCCCGTCCCCCTGGCATCTGCAGGAAGTGCTCGAACTGCTGGAGGAAGCCGAAGCACGCAACCTCACGGACCCCGGCAGCAGCCAAGACCTGGCGGAATGGACCCGCATCGACGACTCGTCCGTGAACACCGAACGCGACGGAGTGCCGGGCTACGCCTTCGGTCCGCGGAAACTGGGTGGCAAGGCTCCCATACGGGACTTCGCCGGGAACAGGCCGGTGGCCGGCCGCGCCGCCGCCGAGTTCGAACGAACGCCTCAGCTGGCCGTCCTCAGCACCGCGCACGATCTCCCGGAGGACTGGCTGCGCGCCGGCCAGGCCATGGAACGTGTCCTGCTGCTCGCGACCCTCGAAGGCCTGTCGACCTCGTTCGCCAGCCAGGCCCTGGAGTGGAGCGACCTGCGCTGGCCACTCCGCGACCCCGTGTCCGGGACCGGACACGCACAGATCGTGCTGCGCCTCGGATACGGCCCCGAAGGTCCGGGCACCCCGCGGCGCCCCGTGCCGGACATCCTCGACATCGAGCCGTGACCGGCAAGTCCCGGCTACCGGAAGGCCGCGCGGATCTCCTGCTCGGTGGCGGTGTGGGAGACGACGAGTAGTTCGTCAGTGGCGATCCGCGTGGGCGATGCGCCGATGCGCTGGCGCGCCAGGGATCATCCGTGCGGGTAGTCGATGTGCTCGGAGACCGAGACGACGCCGTCCGCACTCCGGCACAGTCTCTCGAGGACGAGGATCAACATCTTGATCTCGTCCCGGATGGCGTCGTCGCGGCGCAGGAAGATCCGGAGGAGATCGCTCCGGCTGACAATGCCCTGGAGCCGGTCGGTCTCATCGACCACGGGCAATCGCTTGACGTTCTGCACCGCCATGAGACGGGCTGCCTCGACCACGGTCCACTCGGGGCGTGCGCAGACGGCAGGTGCCGACATCAGTTCCTCGGCACGGGTCCCCTCGGCCTTGGCCCGCTCCCAGGCCTCAAGGTGCGGAATCGGCGTCCGCCCGGACGGGTCGGGCTGAGAAGACGACTTGCGCAACAAGTCTGCCTCGGACACCACACCCATGGGCCGGTCCAACTCATCCACCACCGGTACGGCGGTGACGCCGTTGTCTCTCAGCAGCTCGACGATCTCCTTGAAGGGCATGTCACGCCGCGCCCGATACCACGCTCCGGCTCATGAGTTCTGCGACCGTGCGGTGCTGCATGATGTCGCCATCTCTTCCGGTTGACGGTCCGGATAACCAACGGTGGTCACCTCAACAGTGGCATCTCGTGCTACAGCCTCATTGTGAGGAAGCAGTGACACCCGTGCGACTCCTAATCGGCCATCGCGGCGGCTCGGCTGCCGACGGCTTCTCACGTCTTCCCTGGTCGGAAAATCCGCTCCCGTGACGGCGCCGTTGCCCTGTGCGGGCCGCTGCGACGCACAGGGCATGGGCCCGGGATCAGTGCGACACTGGCCACGTGGGAAACCGACCGTGCCTGTCGGGTGGTTACGGTGAGTTACTCGGAACACCGGGCCACCGCACGAGATCCGGCAACACATGCCACCGCCCGGCCGCCGGACCTCAGCTTCGCACCGGAAGTTCCGCGTGCGCGCAACACGATGACCGTCCCGGCTGTCTCGGTCGTCGGCGACACGGCCTCGCCGGACGCCGCCCGCACCCTTTCCTTTGAGCGCCTGAACTCGATGCCCGCCGTGAACGGCGAGACCTGTGCAGTCCCTGCGGGTCCTCCACAGATCACGGGTGACTCGCGGGTCCGGTCAGCCGCATCCGCCTGCTCAGAACACCCATCCGCCACGACACCGACCGCCGGGGTCCGCAAGAGGAAAACGAGTCCCGGATCCTCCTCCCTGGGCTCTCCCTCTGCTCGCCCACCCCCTCGGTGTGATGGCGGAGAACGGGCCCTCACCGTGAGTGGGACGCTTGAGGCGGCACTCGTGCCCGAACGCCGGGCTCCATGCGGGGAAGGGAAGACGTGGTCGACGTCGTGGACCGTCGTGGCCCAGGTCGACCAGGGTTTCGGCCGACGGCGCCGGAGTGCCGACAACGGGCCGGGGCGCCGCACGGTCCGGCACTCGCCGGGAGCAGGAGGTGAACAGTGTCAGAGACCCCGCACATCGTGAGCGATGTGATGACCCGGACGGTCGTGGCCGTCGGACGCGACGCACCCTTCAAGGAGATCGTCCGGACCATGGAGCATTGGCAGGTCAGTGCCATGCCGGTGCTCGATGGCGAGGGGCGCGTCATCGGCGTCGTCTCCGAGGCCGATCTGCTCCCCAAGGAGGAGTTCCGCGACAGTGATCCGGCCCCGGTCGAGCAGCGCCGACGACTGTCCGACATCGTCAAGGCCGGTGCGGTGACGGCCGGGGAGCTCATGAGTACGCCCGCCGTGACGGTCCACTCCGATACCACCCTGGCGCAGGCCGCGAGGATCATGGCTGTCCGCCACGTCAAACGACTGCCTGTGGTCGACGATCTGGGCATGCTCCAGGGGATCGTCAGCCGCGCCGACCTCCTCAAGGTCTTTCTGCGGCCGGACGAGGACATCGAGGAGGAAGTGCGCCGTACGGTGGTGTCCTACCTCTTCCCGGCCCTCAGCCACGCCATCCACGTGAACGTGCACGAGGGAGTCGTCACCCTCCGCGGAGACGTCCACGACACCTCACTCGTCTCGGTTGCCGTCCGGCTCATCCGCGCCGTGGAGGGTGTCGTGGGCGTCGAGCCCCATCTCACCGGCAATCACGCGCGGGAGAAGGAGGAGGGGCTGTGACCGTGCCAGTGCCGGGCATCGACTACGTCGCGTTGTTCGCCGGCACGCCGAGCCCCTGCCTGGTGCTGAATCCCGACCTGATGATCGTCGAGGTCAACCAGGCCTATCTGGAGGCGACTCAGCGGACCAGACAGGATTTGACCGGGCAGCGTGTCTTCGATGCCTTCCCGGACAACCCCGCCGATCCCGATGCCGACGGGGTACGCAATCTCAGCACGTCCCTGCACCGAGTACTCACTTCCCGGAAACCGGACACCATGGCACTGCAGAGGTACGACATTCCGGTCATGAGCCGGCCCGGGTCTTTCGAGGAACGCTGGTGGTCCCCTATCAACACCCCGATCCTCGGCACGGACGGGAACGTGAAATGGGTCATCCACCGGGTGGAGGATGTGACCGCATTCGTCCAGTCCCGCGCCGGCGGGAACGGCGGCCTTTTCTTGTCAGGGCTCACCGAGCGGGAGGTACTGGAGGCCGAGCTGTACGCCAGGGCGCGCGAACTGCAACTGCTCAACGAGGAGCTCCGCCAGGCCCACACCCGCGAACGCCAGGTGGCCGTGGCCCTTCAGGAGGCCATGCTCCAGGCCCCTGACCTGGCCCGGCACGACAACATCGCGGTGCGGTACCTGCCCGCGACGGGATCACTGAACGTGTGCGGGGACTGGTACGACGCGGTCGACCTGCCCGATGGCCGCTTCGCAGTCGCGGTGGGCGACGTCGTCGGTCACGGTCTGGAGGCCGCAGCCGTCATGGGAATGCTCCGCAGTGCCCTGAGCGCAGCGATTCGCGCGCTGGAACGCCCCGCTCAGGCTCTGGAGGTGCTGGGTCTGTATTCCCGCTCCGTCGAGGGCGCGCTGAACACAACCGTCGCGAAGGCCCTGGTGGACCCCACCAGCCGTCTCATCATCTACAGCAGTGCCGGCCACCCGCCCCCGGTTCTCCTGCGGACGGACGGCACCTGTGAGCTGCTGGACCAAGCCACCGACCCGCCCTTGGCCGTCCGGATGCAGCATGTCCCCCGGCCGCAGGCAAGCGCCACCTACCGTCCGGGCGACACCCTCGTTCTCTACACCGACGGTCTCATCGAACGCCGGGGCGAGGACATCGACACCGGTATCGCTCGGCTGACCGGCACTCTCGGCCGGTACAGCGTCCTGGCCCCGGAGCAGCTGGCCGACACCCTCCTCACCCAGCTCGGACTGTCCGGCGGTGGCCGCGACGACATCGCCCTCGTTGTCGTACGACTGTGATGGCGTGCGGGCAGGCGGTGGGCCGACCCGGCGCGGCCCTCGGGAAGGGTACTCAACCGCTCGCACACCCGTCCGGCAGGGCGGCGTCGGCCCCGACAGCGCTCGCGGCACCTGCGGATTTCGCGCAGCCGCCTCCACCTTCGCCGCCGACAACGCCACCAACCGCTCATCCCAGGAACGGGTGCACCCCTTTAACGACAGTTGGGGACAAACGGATGCATGCTGTGGCGGGGTGCGCTGGAATGGCCGGAAACCACTGGCAGCGGGGCGGCTGGGACGGACATGAACCACGACACCGGCGCAGCGGACACACACTCCGTTGCGGCCCTCGAATCAGGCACACGTACGGCCCCCGGGCGGGTCGGCGAACCGGGAGCCGCCGAGGAGCAATTTCGTGGGCTGTTGGAGGCGGCACCGGACGCCATGGTCATCGTCGACCACACCGGAGCCATCAAACTCGTCAACGCCCAGACCGAGGCACTGTTCGGCTACCGGCGCGAGGAACTCCTCGGCCAGTCCGTCGAACTGCTCGTCCCTCACCGCCTGCGCGGCCACCACACACAGCACCGCAACGCGTACGCCGCGAACCGCCAAGTACGTCCGATGGGGGCCGGTCTCGACCTCCACGGACTGCGCCAGGACGGCACTGAGTTCCCGGTCGAGATCAGCCTCAGCCCTCTGGAGACCGCCGACGGTCTGCTGATCTCGGCCGCCGTCCGTGACGTGAGCGACCGCAAGGCCGCCGAAGAACGCATCAGCGAGCTGGCCGCCCTGGTGGAGTCCTCCCAGGACGCCATCCTCGCCAAGACACTCGACGGGTACATCACCTACTGGAACGCCGCCGCCCAGCGGCTGTACGGATACACCGCCGCCGAAGTCATGGGCCGGCACATCTCCCTCCTCGCCCCGAGCGATCACCACGAAGAGATCGCCACGCTCCTGGGCCGTCTGCGGCTCGGCGAGAAGGTGGAGCACTTCGAGACGCTGCGCGTCACCAAGGCCGGCGTGCTGCTGGACGTCGACGTCACCATGTGGCCGAGGCGAGCACCGGACGGCACGGTCATCGGCGCATGCGCCATCGTCCGCGACATCAGCGACCGCAAACGGGCCGAGGCGGAGCTGACCGCCCTGTACGAGCAGCAGCGCCATGTCGCCCTCACCTTGCAGCGCAGCCTGATGGGAACCCCGCCCGACGTACCCGGCCTGGTCACCGCCAGCCGCTACCGGCCCGCCACCCAGGGAGCCGGCGTGGGGGGCGACTGGTTCGACCTGATACCGCTCGGGGCCGGCCGGGTCGGCGTACTGATCGGCGACGTGATGGGCCGCGGCCTGGAGGCCGCCGCCGTCATGGGCCAATTGCGCTCGGCGGCCCACGCTTTGGCCAAGACGGGTATGCAGCCCCGGCGGCTGATGCAGGCCCTGGACACCTGCGTGGCCGACCTGGACGTGCCCGACCAGCTCGTCACCTGCTGCTACCTCGTCGTCGCCGCCGACGAGGCGAAGGTGACCATGTGCTCCGCCGGCCACCTCCCGGTCCTGGTCGCCGTGCCCGGTGACGGAGCCCAGCCGCTGTCGGCGCCCGTGAACGCGCCGCTCGGCGTGGGCAACGTCCTGTACGAACAGTCGTCGGCGGCGGTGCCGCCGGGCGCCACCCTGGTGCTCTACACCGACGGCCTGATCGAAACCCCCGGCTGCGACATCGAGGACAGCCTCGCCGCACTCGCGGCCACCTGCGGCGTGCTGTTCACCGCCGCACCGCCCGGCCTGGACATCGTGGCCGACCGTATCCTCTCCGCCCTGCGCCCGGACGCCGAGGGACACGACGACGACGTCACTCTTCTGCTGGCCCAACTACCCGCCGCACCGCTGGCCTCCGTCACGACCACCCTGTCCACCCGCCCCGAGTCCGTGCCCGAGGGCCGCACATTCCTCAGCAAGGCCCTGGCTGCCTGGGACTGCCACGCAAAGGCCGACGACGCACGACTTCTCCTGTCCGAGCTCCTGACCAACGCCGTTCAGCACGCCCAGGCCCCGGTCACACTGCACGTGTGCCGCACGCCCACCGAACTCACCGTCGAGGTGAGTGACAGCAGTCCGCACCTTCCGGAACCCCGACGGGCCGAGGAGGACGAGGAGTCCGGCCGCGGACTCAACCTCGTCCGCATCCTGGCCGACAGCTGGGGCGTGCGCCCCACCGACGACGGAAAGACGACCTGGTTCACACTGCGGCTGTGAACGTCCAAGCCGCCGGCGGCCAGGGCGGGCGGTACGGGGAGTCAGAGGAGCCGGCGCTGCGGCTGACGCACGGCAGTCGCGCCCATGCCTTGCCGAGTCCCCAGGTGGCGCCGCCACCCGTCGCGGCGAGGGCGATCAGCACGACCGTGTGGACCAGGTGGCAGCCGCCCTCGGCCTGCTCATCGCCCACCGGCGCGCCCGCCGGCGGCGACCCGCCAGAGCAGCTCGGCGAGCAACACGGTGGAAGCCGTGCCCAGGCACGCAGCCCACTGTGCCACGTCCAACGGCGCGGTCCCGAAGACGTTCTGTGCCCACGGCAGATGGACGGCGGCCACCTGGATCGCCAGGACACCCGCCAGGCACAGCCACAGCGTGCGGTTGCGCAGCTGGTAGCGGCTCAGCAACGGCCCGTCGTCCGCGCGGGCGTTCAGGGCGTTGAAGAGCTGGAAGAGCACGAACGTGGTGAATGCCATGGTCGCGGCGGTCCGCGCGTCGGCGTGGGAACGGGCGACGGCCAGAAGAGCCACGGTGCCGAGGGCCATGACCGCGCCGGCCCGGCCGATGGCGAGCAGCCGCCTCGCGTCGAGGATGCGTTCGCCGGGATCGCGCGGCGGGTGGCGCATGACGTCGTCGCGGGCCGGGTCCACGGCCAGGGCCATGGCAGGCGGTCCGTCCATGATGATGTTGACCCAGAGCAGTTGTGCGGCGGTGAGCGGTGCGGGCAGCCCGGCGAGGGCCGAGCCGAGCAGGGTGAGGATGGCGCCGATGTTGGTGGCGAGCTGGAAGCGGACGAACTTGACGATGTTCCCGTAGATCGCCCGTCCTTCGCGGACGGCGCGGACGATGGTGGAGAAGTCGTCGTCGGTCAGGACCATGTCGGCGGCTTCCTTGGCCACGTCCGTACCGGTGACGCCCATCGCCACGCCGATGTGGGCGGCCCGCAGCGCGGCCGCGTCATTGACGCCGTCCCCGGTCATCGCGACGACGTGACCCCGGCTCGACAGAGCCCGCACGATCGCGACCTTGTGCTCGGGCGCAACACGCGCGAAGACACCGATGCCGTCGATCCGCGCCACCAAGTCCCGCTCGGACATCCGGTCCAGCCCGGCACCGGTGACGACCTCACCCCGGATACCCAGTTCCCGCGCGATCGCCTCCGCAGTACCCGCATGATCACCGGTGATCATCTTCACGTCGACGCCCGCCGTGCGGCACAGGTCCATCGCCTCGCGTGCCTGCGGGCGGGGTGGGTCCGCAAGCCCGGCGACCGACAGGAGGGTCAGTTCGGACAGCGGGTCCGGGGCGCCGGGGTCCGGAGCCTCGTCCACCAGGGCCTCGGCCGCGCCCAGGACCCGCAGGCCCGCCTCGCTGAGGCGCGCGGTCGCGGCGAGAACCTCTTCCCGGCGCCGCTCGTCCAGGCGCCGCTCCCCGTCCTCGGTCAGCACGGAGGAGCACAGGTCCAGCAGTACGTCCACCGCGCCTTTGACGAGGACCCGGGTGCGACCGCCCGGTTCCGCGTGGAAGGTGGCCATGTACTTGGTGGCCGCGTCGAAAGGCAGCTCGCCGGTGCGGGGCAGCTCCGCGCGCAGCCGGTCCACGTCCAGTCCGCCCTTGGCGGCCAGGACCACGAGCGCGGCCTCGGTGGGGTCGCCGACGAAGCCGGTTTCGGTGAGACGCGCGTCGTTGCACACCGCGAACGGCAGCAGCTCCCGCCTCAGGTCGTGGGCGTCTTCCCCGCCTCCGGCCACGCGGATGGTGCCGTCCGTCGCGTAGCCCTCACCGGTGACGTCGTGGAGCCGTCCGCCGGTCCACAGTGCCCGCGCGGTCATCTCGTTCAGGGTCAGGGTGCCGGTCTTGTCGCTGCACACGACCGTGGCGGAGCCCAGCGACTCGACGGCCGCCAGGCGTTTGACGATGGCGCCGCGCCGGGCCATGCGGTGAACGCCGAGCGCGAGCGTCAGGGCGAGCACGGCGGGCAGTCCCTCGGGAATCGCGGCGACCGCCAGGGCCACCGCCCGCAACGCGATGTCGGACAGCTCCTCGCCGCGCAGCAGTCCGGTGAGGGCGTACGCGACGACCGCGATGCCGCTGAGCAGCGCGAGCCTGCGGCCCAGACTGTCCAGCTGGATCTGCAGCGGGCTCGGTGGCTCGGCTCCGGTGCGCAGCGCGTGCGCGATCGCGCCGAGTTCCGTGTCCATGCCGGTGGCCGTCACGATGATCTCGGCACGGCCCCTGGTCAGGGCGGTGTTCATGAAGAGCATGCTGGTCCGCTCGGCCAGCGGCACCCGTTCGGAGCCGGCGGCGCCGACCGTGGCCGTGCTCTTGACGACGGGCTGGGACTCACCGGTCAGGGCCGCCTCCGCCACCTCCACCGACTCCGCCACGTTCAGCCGTCCGTCGGCCGGTACGCGATCACCGGCCTCCAGCAGCACGACGTCCCCCGGCACCAGCAGGTCCGCCCCGACCACCTGCTCCACACCGTCGCGGCGGACCCGCGCGGTCGGTACGAGCATCCGCCGCAGCGCCTCCAGGCTGCGTTCGGCACGCCGCTCCTGGACATAGCCGAGGACCGCGTTGATCTGCAGGACGACGGTGATCACCACCGCGTCCTTGACATCACCGAGGGCTGCCGCCACCACGGCGGCCAGCAGCAGAATGCCGATGAGCCAGTTGCGGAACTGGTCCAGGAACTTCAGCCACTCCGGCCGCCGGGCCGGTTCCGCCATACGGTTCGGCCCGTGCACCGCGGTCCGCCCGGCGGCCTCGGCCGCGGACAGCCCGGTGCCCAGGTCCACACCCAGAAGAGCGGCAACACGTTCCGGGGGCAACCCGCAGGCGTCCACTCCCGTCACGGGCGGCTGCGCGCCGGGCTCCGTCCGCGCCGCTCCGGTCGTCACCGGCTTCGTCATGGTCACGCCTCTCCCTTACGGACGACGGTGACAGGGCACTGGGCCTCTCGCACCACGGTACGGCCGGCCCCCGGCGGCACATCTCGGCTCGGCGCGCCCACCTGCATCCGGACGGGACCGCCCATGCCGATCTCCACTGCCTCCGGATCCGACTGCGAACTCCCTGCTCCCACCGGACTCCAGGAACGCGCATCCGACTCGATGAGGAGTGGCCCGGCGGTCCTGTCCCTCTTCCTGTGACTGCCTCTCACGGCTGTCTGTTCCGCGGACCGGACTCGCGTACCCCTCAGCCGCGGCCCGGGCGCCGGACGGCAGCGCGCGGCGCACCATCCGGCCCTGCCACCCGCGTGGTACGCGGGCGCGGTGTTCAGCTCAGGACCTCCGCCAGGGGGCGCCTGGGCAAGGGCCGCACACGGGGGGGCGTAGCCGAGGCGGAGGATCATCTGCGGAAACTCGCCTGCGCTGAGGGTCTGCCGGATGCTGGTACGCAGGTGTGGGAGTTCCAGGGGGCTGGGTGTGGAACGCCGCCATGACGTCGTCGACGGCGGCGTACAGCAGGATCCGTTCCAGCGCTTGCCCCGCCCGCAGCCAGGCCGGACGGTCGTCCCGGTCGGTGCCGAGGATCGCGACCAGCCCGGTCCGTGTGTGCCGGCGCCGGGGCGGCGTGGGGAGCACGGGGACGAGTCCCGCATAGTCCCGCCCGGCGAAGGGGAGGCAGTCCGGGTGCAGGACGCTCACGTCGGTCGGAACACCGTCGGTGCGCGGTCGGGCGAGCCGCCAGGTCCAGGCCGCCTGCTCTGCGACATGGCTCGGCTGCTTCCTGTGGGCGTACTCCCCCGCCCGGACCAGCTCCGCCAGACGCCTGCGGCCCGCGGCGTCGCCGATGATGTGGAGATCGGCGCCCTCGGCGTGCGCCTGCTCGCGCAAGGCGTCGGCCAGTCCTTCCGGAAGCGGATCGGTCAGGAACGGGCCGCGCACGGTGTGCCGTAGCCGAAGGGCACCGTACAGCCGCTGGTCGTCGAGGGTCGGCGGCACGTACGCACCCCACTCGACCAGGGCGAGACAGGCGGGGTCCCGCGGGTCGGGGAAGGTGTGGACGACCGGTTTGAAGCCGAGGTGCCGCATGGCGAGGCGGACGTTGAACAGGGCCGCTCCACAGCTGATGAGCATCTCCCGGCCCTGCGGATCGGTGAGCGGCAGGCGGCGGCCGGTGTCCGCATGCACCTCGATGCCCCTGTCCCCGTCCGCGACGAAGAACCAGGGCTGGGAGTTGTGGACGGAGGGCGCGGTGACGGCTGCCCGCGCCAGATAGACGGAGGAATGGCCGGGCGGTGCGCTGACGACGGACATGGAGGTACGTCCTTTCTCGAGCATGCGGTCCTCGAGGATTCGGTCCTTGCCCCGTAAGCCGTGCGGCACGATCACCACCAGGCGGCTGACGTGATGGTTCAGGGCATGGGCGACCGGTCAGGTGTGCGAGCCGATCGCGGCACACCGTCCGCGGCAGCCCACCACCAGCGGTCCCACCCCGCCCTCCGCACGGGGGAGAAGGATGCGCAGGGCGGCCCTCATGCGGGTTCTCCCTGATGAACGCGGCCGGGAACTTCCTGTGCCAGGGCTCCGGAAGGGCCCGGAACTCCTGTTCCGCTGTCTGTCGGCTCCAGGCCCGCTCCTCGGCGTCCGCGGCGCCCCGCGTGAGCGGCGCAGCGGCGCGCAACGCAGATTCCAGCACGTCGTCGCACGGTTCGCCGACGTCGTGGGGAGGGGCCGCCGAATCCTTCCTGGGAGCCATCAGACCTCATGCCGGCACGGCACGATCGCCACTGGGCAGGTGGCGTGGTGCAGCAGCGTGTGGCTCGTCCGGCCGAGTTGGAGGCCGACGTGGCTCCGGCGGCGGTGTGCTCCGACGATGACGAGGTCGGCGGCTGCCGACCGGAGCACGAGAACCTTGGGAGCAGGCCCTTCGACGGTCGCGCGGCGTACCCGGACGCCCGGGTGGGTGGCGAGGGCTCCGGTGAGCAGGTCGTCGAGCAGTGCAAAGGCCTCGTCCTCGTGGTGGCACGAGAGCTTCCCCGCTGGTGCAGGGTGGTCGACGGCCTCGTACGCCGGGCAGCGCCAGGCACGTACGACGTCCAGGACGCAGTCGCGGGCCCCGGCCTCACGGACGGCGAACCGCACCGCCTCGCCGCTGCTGCCGGGGTTCCCCGCGCCGAGCAGGATCCGCTCATGGGTGCCGGCCCGGCCTGCCGTGCCGCCCCGGACGACGACCACCGGGCAGGGTGCCCGTGCGGCCACTGCGAGGCCCACCGAGCCGAGAAGCAGCCCCTTCAGCTCGCCGCGGCCGCGCGAACCGGTCACCAGGAGCGAGGCGTGGACGGCCTCGCGCAGCAGGGTGTGGACCGCGTCGTCCGGGAGCACCGCCGTGGTCACGTCGGCCCGCGGGTTGCGTCGGTGGGCACGCTGCGCGGCGGCGGCGACGGTGTGCGACGCCATCACCCGGGCGGAGGGGCGCAGCAGGGCTGCCGACGGGTGGGCGTCCTCGTAGCGTTCCCAGAGGAAGGCGTGCACCAGCCGCAGCGGCAGTCGGTGCCGGGCCGCTTCGTCCACGGCCCAGTCGACCGCCAGGAGGCTGGGCTCCGAACCGTCGACGCCCACGACCACGGGCAGTTCGTTCATGGTGTCCGCCGCCCTTCGCCACGGCTGCCGCTCCACTGCCATCACCGTCCCATGCGCGCGGGAGTGGGAGGAGGGGCCGTCGGGCCACTCCGGGGGACGTTCGGCCCACGCCGAATACCGGCCGGTCCTGCGGACGTTGCGCGGGCGCCGTGGCGGGGCCGGTCGGCCCTGCCGGGTGCCCGCTCAGCCCCTGGGCCACGTCCGCTGTGCGCCGGACCCTGAAGTCGAAGCCCCCTGTGGGGAGTTCGCGTCGGCCGCGCCGGCGTGGTCCGGACCGTTCAAGGAGGAACAGGGATGAAGGCCACCAGGATCGGCGCCGTCATGACCACTGACGTGGTCACCGCCGAGTACGGCATGCCGTTCAAGGAAGTGGTGCGCAGGCTCGAGAGCCGCCGCATCAGCGGCCTTCCGGTGATCGACGAGGACCGGAAGATCATCGGTGTGATCTCCGAGACGGACCTGATGCTGCACCAGGCCCGCACACCCGAACCCGGCAGCACGGCCTCCGGAACCTGGACCGACCTGCTGCGCAAGCTGAGCCGCCGCGCCCGCCGGGAGACGGCCAAGAGCCGGGCACGGACGGCTGGCGGCATGATGTCGGTACCCGCCGTGACGGTGCGGGCCGACGCCACCGTCACCGAGGCCGCGCGGCTGATGACCGGGCACGGCATCGAGCGGCTGCCGGTGGTGGACGAGGAGGACCGGCTGGTCGGCATCGTCACCCGGCGCGACCTGCTCCAGGTCTTTCTGCGGACCGACGACGCCATCAAGCACGAGGTGCAGCGGGAGGTCCTCGGCAACACACTGTGGTTGGCACCGCAGGCCATCATGGTCGGCGTCGAGGAGGGCGTGGTCACGCTCACCGGCCGGCTGGAGCGGCGCAGCGACATCACCATCGCCGTCAACACGACACGCCGTGTCGATGGTGTCGTCGCCGTCGTCGACCAGCTGTCGTACCGGATCGACGACACGCACATGCGACCGGTCGAGCAGGCCGCCCTGCACGGTGTGGCCGACGACTGGATGCGCCGGCTCTGAGCCGAACGGCCGTGCGTCACGAGGCCGGGTAGGAGGATGCCATGACGGGACACGCCAACAGCCGAAGCATTGTCGTGGGCGTGGACGGGTCCGACGCGTCCGCGGCGGCGCTGCGCTGGGCCGCCGCGCAGGCCCATGCCCTGAGTGCGGAGGTCGTCGCCGTGCACGCCTGGGAGGCGACGGCACCCCACATCGCGCCGTATGCCCCGGCTGCGGAACGCCGGACACCCGCCGAGGAACGAGAGGCCGCCGCACGCCGACTCGCGGAGACACTCCGCCTGGCCTTCGGGCAGTGGGGCGACAGAGCCGTACGCGCAGAGCTCGTCGAGGGGCATGCGGTGCGCGTGCTCCTCGACCGGGCGCGGGGCGCGCTGATGCTGGCGGTGGGGCGCTCGATGCACGTTCAGGGCGGCCCGCCGCAGGTCGGTCCGGTGGGCCGTGAGTGCCTGCGTCACGCGTCCGTTCCGGTGGTCGCGGTTCCCGCCTCCGAGCCCGACGGCCCCGGCTCCCCCGCACGATCGGCGTGAGGGAGCGCGACGGTGGGACCGAAGGGCCCTCGGGCGGGACCGAGCGGCCCGTGGTGTCCCGCGCCCGCCCGGCACACTCTGAGAAGGAGGAGCCCGTGGCGCCGTACGGTCCGGTCCACCGGCCGGTCTCGGCGGTGGGCGCGGAAGGAGACGAGCGATGACTTCCACCACTGCCCTGGCCGCCGGCCTCCCCGTCGCACACCGCGAGCGACTGATGCGGTACGCCCGCGAGGTCTCCTTCGACGTGGGGACCCGCCTGTTCGAGGAGAGGCACCGCGCCGACCGGTTCTGGATCGTCCGGACCGGTACAGTCGCCCTCGACCTGCACGTCCCCGGCCGTCGCGCCGCCGTGATCGAGACCCTGGGCCACGGCGAACCGGTCGGCTGGTCCTGGCACTTCCCGCCCTACGTGTGGCACCTGGGCGCCGAGACCACGAGCCCGGTGAGGGCCTGGGAGTTCGACGCCGAGGCGGCGCGGGCGCTGTGTGCCGAGGACGCCGAGTCCGGCCGCGCGGTCGCCGAGTGGATCGGCCGCGTGGTCGCCCGCCGGCTGCACGAGACCCGTGTCCGGCTACTGGACCTGTACGCCCCCTACCGCAAAATGGGAGCACACGATGACCGGGACGACCGAGGACAGGCCCGTCAACGCCAGTCCGCACACCGTGAGTGACGTGATGACGCACACCGTCGTGGCCATCGGCCGCGACGCCCCGTTCAAGGAGATCGTCGGGCTCATCCAGCAGTGGAAGGTGAGCGCCCTGCCCGTGCTGGAGGGCGAGGGCCGTGTCGTGGGCCTCGTCTCCGAAGCGGATCTGCTGCCCAAGGAGGAGTTCCGCGACAGCGACCCCGACCGGTTCACCCAGTTGCGCCGCCTGACCGACCTGGCCAAGGCGGGAGCACTGACCGCCGGTGAGCTGATGAGCTCTCCGGTCGTCACCGTCCACGCCGGCGCCACCGTCGCCCAGGCCGCCCGCGTCATGGCTCAGCACAGGGTGAAACGGCTCCCCGTCGTCAACGACGAGGGACTGCTCGAGGGCATCGTCAGCCGGATCGACCTGCTGAAGGTCTTCCTGCGGACGGACGAGGAACTCGCCGACGAGGTCCGCCGGGAGGTCGTCGCCCGTCTGTTCCCCGCCGCACCCGAACCCGTACGAGTGGAGGTCTCGGACGGGGTGGTGACCCTCGGCGGCCGCGTCCGGGACACCTCGTTGGTGCCCGCCGCGGCTCGCGCAGTGCGTGCGGTCGAGGGGGTCGTGGACGTGGAATTCCGTCTCAGGTCGTGAGCTCTGCTCCCACCCCGGTGCCCTGCGCGCATTCACCACGTACGCAGTGACTCCTCGTCCTCTTCCAGGAAGTCCGGGTCGAGTGCGGGGCGGCGCGGTCCCGCCACCGTCCAGTGCACGTCCACAACACCTTCCATGGACCGGGCCGGACGCACCGCGAGCGGTACAGGAGTGGTGTCCGGGACATGACCGGTGAGGGCGACCACTCCGTCGCGTGCCTGCACCCGCACCGACTCCGGGGAGACCGGGAACCTGCCGCCGATCACCTCGCGCCGTATCTCCTCGGCGATGTCCTCGTCATCGCGAAGGAACACTTTCAGCAGGCCGGAGCGGCTGACGATGCCTTTGAGCGCACCCGCGTCGTCGACCACGGGCAGTCGTTCGACCTTGTGGCGGGCCATGTCGCGCGCCACCCGGGCGAGCGTGTCACCGACGTGGACGGTCAGTGCCGGGGTGGTCATCAGTTCCGCCGCGGTCACGGCGGCGGCCTTGTCCCGGTCGGAGTGGTGCCGGAGCGCGTCCGACAGCGAACTGCTCAGGTCGTCGTCGCGGAACTCCTCCTTGCGCAACAGGTCGGCCTCGGAGACGACACCGATCACCCTGCCCTCCCCGTCGAGCACGGGCAGGGCCCTGACCCGCCACTGCTTCATGGTCCTCACGATGTCCTTGAACGCCGCCCCACCACCCAGGGCCACAACGGTGCGGGTCATGACCGAGCCCAGGTGCGGACCATGCCGGCCGGATCCGCGGCGGGCACCGATCACGATGGCCCGCCCGTCTCACGTGACGTATCACGCCCACCGACGAACGACGCATCGCGGACCGCAGGTCCCTGCCATACGGCGGTCGGTCTTCTGGCGGCGGCGCGGGGCCTGGGTGAGGCTGGGTGACGCACAGGCTGTCGAGTGAGGGAGGTTGCGCTTTGAGCCGCACGTCGTCACGGTGTCCGCCTGGGGCCGCGGCGTCCTCCCGGCCGACGCGGATGCTGGTCCTCGCCACGACCGGGTTCATGCTGTGCTTCTGGGCATGGGCCCTGCTCTCGCCGCTCGGTTCGACGCTGCACGACGATCTGGGCCTGACGTCGTTCCAGGAGTCCTTGGTGGTGGCGGTGCCGGTGATCGTCGGCTCACTCGGCCGGATCCCCGTCGGCGCCCTCACGGACCGTGTGGGTGCTCGCCGGATGTTTCCTCTCGTCTCCGTCCTCACCGTCCTGCCCGTGCTGTATCTCGGTCATCTGGCCGATTCTCTGGCCGAGGTGCTCGTGGGCGGTTTCTTCCTCGGGCTGGGCGGTACGGCGTTCGCCATCGGGGTGCCGTTCGTCAACGCCTGGTATCCGCCCGAGCGGCGCGGTCTGGCGTTGGGGATCTTCGGGCTGGGCACCGGCGGCACCGCTCTGTCGTCCTTCACGACGGTGCAGCTCACCGACGCCGCCTTCTACGCCTTCCCGTTCGACCTGGTCGCCGCCCTCCTGGTGGTCTATTCCGTAATGGCGCATTTTCTGCTGCGGGACAGGGCGGACCGTGCCGTGCCCGGCGGCTCGCTGCTCGCCCGCACCGCGGCGACGCTGAGGATGGCGGCCACACTGCAACTGTCCTTCCTCTACGCCGTGGCCTTCGGCGGGTTCGTCGCCTTCAGTGTCTATCTGCCCACCTACCTCACCGCCGCCTACGACCTCGGGCGGTCCGACGCCGCCGTGCGCACCGCGGGGTTCGTCGTCCTCGCCGTCGCCATGCGCCCGGTCGGCGGCTGGGCATCCGACCGCCTGCACCCGGTACCGGTCCTCATCACGTCCTACGCGGCCCTGACCGCTCTCGCGTTCCTCGCCTCCTTCGAGCTGCCGCTGATCCCGGTCGGAACGCTTGCCTTCCTGGGCATGGCGGCCGCCCTGGGCGCGGGCTCCGGCGCGGTGTTCGCCCTGGTCGCCCGGCTGGTGCCGCCCGAGCAAGTCGGTTCTGTCACTGGTGTCGTGGGTGCCGCCGGCGGACTGGGCGGCTTCTTTCCTCCCTTGGTCATGGGCGCCATCCACGGCGCCACGGAGGACTACACGGGCGGCTTCCTGCTGCTGGCCGCGACAGCCGGAGCGGCGACGGCGTTCACCGCCACCGTGGTGCGACGCCGAGGCGGGTCCACGTCTCGGCCGGTGTAGAGGGTGTAGAGGGGGAGGTCGCCGGGGACGGCTCCGGGTCCGATCGGCCCTGTCGGCGGTCACGCCCAGGGCCGGACGGTGGTGATCACTACGACAGGTGCTGCCGCGGCTGCTGGGCATCACCCTGATGATCGCGGCCCTGACCGTGATCATCCATGTCTCCGCGGCCGTCGGTGCCTTCCTGATCGGGCCGGCGTCGACGGGTTCCGCCGCCGGCACGGGCCCGGCCCATGCCGGCTCTCCTGCGCGACCTGTTCGCCACGGTGTTCTTCCTCGCCTTCGGTGTGTCTGTCGGCCCGGCGGACGTCCTGTCGATGCTGCCCGCCGTCCACGCGGGCGCGGCGCCACGCCGGCCGGCTGCGGGTCGGTACCACGCTCATCGCCTGCGGCAACTTCTTCGTTGCCGACGTCAGGAACCCTGCCTCGGTGTCCTGGTGGCTGCCTGTGTCCTGGTGGTCGTCGTTGCAGGGCCGGTTCTCACCCGTTGCACCGGCACGAGCCTCGCGGGCCGCCGCACCGGCTTGTCAGCCGCCGGAACATCGAAGTAGCGGGCAGAGGCGGGCGCCTTCAGGCCCACCACCGTCGCCCGCGCCACTCTGCTCAGGGGTACCTCGATCACGGTCAGGGCGGGGCATGGGATCTGCGCTGCCGTGACAATGCCCTCGTTTAACACAAGTGTTCGCACAGGGATAGGGCCATTGAGGCATGCTGGGGAGGTGCCAGTGGCACTTTTCCGGAGGGAGCGGAGATGGCGGAGAGACCTGCCGAGGTTGGCAGGGACGTTCCTGCGGCACCTCAGTTGCGGCTGGACGAGCTGCTGGAGGGACTCGAGGCGCAGGTGGCGCAGGTACGAGCGACCCGGGACCGGGTGCATGCGCTACTGGACGCGGTCCTGACGATCGGCTCCGACCTCGATCTGGACGTGGTGCTGCGACGCATCACCGAATCCGCGGTGGCCGTGGTGGACGCCGAGTACGGCGCGCTGGGCGTGGTGGGCGAGGAAGGCCGCATCAAACAGTTCATCACCGTCGGCATCGACGAGGAGACCATCGAGCGGATCGGCCACTATCCCGAGGGCCACGGCATCCTGGGCCTGCTGATCAGGGAGCCCGAGCCGCTGCTCCTCGCCGACCTCGGCGCACATCCCGATTCCGTGGGCTTCCCCGAGGGGCACCCTCCCATGACGACGTTCCTCGGGGCTCCGGTGCGGGTGCGCGACCGTGTCTTCGGCAACCTGTACCTGACGGACAAACGCGGCGGGGCGCAGTTCGACGACGAGGACGAGGCCGTGCTGCGGACGCTGGCGGCGGCAGCCGGCGTGGCCATCGACAACGCTCGGCTGTACGAGGACTCCCTGCGCCGAGAGCAGTGGCTGGCGGCGAGCAGCGACCTGACGCGAAGTCTGCTGTCGGGCACCGACCCCGGTCAGGTGCTGTATCAGGTCGCCGCGACCGTACGCGCGCTGGCCGAGGCAGCTCTGGTGACGGTGGCCGTGCCGCTCGACGGCGGCGACGAGCTGGTGATCGAGGCGGCCGACGGTGAGGGCGCCGACCGGGTGCGCGGGCTACTGCTGCCGCCCACCACGCTGGCGGCGAAGGTCTACCACTCGGGCGAGCGGATCACCAGCGCCGCGCTGTCCCAGGAGCCGCAGGCGGGCAGCGGTTCCGCGGCCCGCGTCGAACTGGGGCCCGGGTTCCTGCTCCCACTGGGTGGTGGCGAGCGCGTCCACGGCGTCCTGCAGGTCGCCAATCCGCCGGGTGGCGAGGACTTCCCCGACGCCACCATGACGATGATCGGCGGCTTCGCCGACCAGGCCGCACTCGCCCTGGAGATCGCCGAGCACCGGCGCGAGGCCGAGCATCTGCTGGTGCTGACCGACCGTGACCGCATCGCCCGCGATCTGCACGACCTGGCCATCCAGCGGCTGTTCGCCTCCGGTCTGACACTGAACTCCGTACTGGGCCGGCTGGCCGACCGGCCCCAGCTGGCCGAGCGCGTCCAGCGCGTGGTCGACGACCTCGACGACACTGTCAAGACCGTGCGGACGACGATCTACGCGCTACGGGAGCGCGACCGCTCCGACGGGCGGGGGCTGCGTGCCAGGCTGCTGTCCGAGACCGACCAGGCCACCGAGATACTCGGCTTCAGCCCCGCCCTGCGCATGACCGGCCTGCTGGACACCGGCGTACCCCCCGGCCACGCCGAGCACCTGCTGGCGGTGTTGCGCGAGACACTGTCGAACACCGCCCGGCATGCGAAGGCCACCGCAGTGGAGGTCACCGCCGAGACGGACGGCATCCGGCTACGACTGCGTGTGGCCGACAACGGACGCGGCGTCGACCCGTCCGTCACCCGTCGCAGCGGCCTGGACAACCTTCTCCGGCGCGCCACCGACCTGGGCGGCAGTCTCACCATCACAACGAACGACCCGACCGGCACGGTCGTGGAATGGACGGTCCCGCTTCCCGCAGACGCGGCAGACACGTGATCCGCCGACTTGTTCGTACGAAGACACGGGAAATGCCGGATCCCAAGGACCTCGGGCCGTCCTCCGAACGCCGCTTCCGCAGCGGCGACTTCGACAACTGCAGTACCGAAGACACCGTGCAGCGTCTCTTGAGCGGGCACTACATGATCCCTTGCCAGTGCCAGGGGCGCGGTTCTGTGCGGCCCCGCAGGCAGTCGACGCGGTATCGAGCCTCCGCCTGCCGCTCTGGGCGCATGGCCGTGTGCTGGGCCGCATACAAGGACATGCGCAGCTCGCGAGCACCGGCGAGGAGTTCATAGCCCTCCCGCTTCGTGACGTCCGTTCCGTACGCTCCGCAGAACTGGGTGTATTGGGCTTCGGTGACCACCCCGATCGTCGTCGTCCTCACCGCCGTCGTAAAAACAAGATCCCACTCGGGCGGCCCGATGGAAGCCCGCTCGAAGTCAAGCAGTACCGGCCCCTCTGGCGTGTGGGCGACGTTGCCGACCCATGCGTCACCGTGTACCACGCACTCCGGCAGACCGGCGAACACGCGCTCCCATTGCTCTCGGAGTCCCGCATGTCGATGACGCAGCCAGTCGCGATCGTCCTCTGACAGCGACGTGACTGCCTCGATTCGCTCGGCGACCCGCACGAACGGGTCGAGCCGTAGATCCGGGAGCGGCAACCGGTGGAATTGCTTCAGCAGCGTACGGACGATCACCTCGCCGGGGATGAGCACGGCCCGGTCGGTGACGGTCCACCAACCGGGGCCCTCATCGTCCTTGCCCGCCCACCGCGACCGCCCCTCCCGCGGGGCCCTCCGGACGAGACGGGTGACCAACGGCCCACTGGCGGCTCCCAAAGCCATACAAAACCCTGAAGTGCGCGGTTCCCGATCTGCAGCCGATGACGAGGTGCTCCGGCCGGGAGATCCCCGAAGAGGTCCTGTACCACCTGTCGTTCGACGAGGCGGTGACGGCACGGGTCCTGGAGAACTCCATCGTCGTGCCCTCTGTGATGCCCTACATCACCAGCCAGTTCCTGCGACGCCGCCGCAACGACCGCCCCAAGGTCGTCCCCGAGGGTTCGGTCGACCTCGTCTTCATCGGACAGTTCACCGAAGTACACGACGAGGTCGTCTTCACCGTCGAGTACTCGGTACGCACCGCCTGGACAGCCGTGACCACACTCCTGGGGCTCGACAAGCAGCCTCCGCCGGTCCATAAGGGCCACCACGACTCCCACATACTGGCCGCCGCTTTTGAGACCACGCACCGCCGGTAGCCCGGTACATGAGTAGTCGATGGGTCACTCGACCGCAACGCGCGGTTGTCAGCCCGTGCGTTCCCAGCCCCGGTGGGGTGCGCGGGCGCCCAGCTGGACGTCGCGGCTGCGGTAGACGATGTAGGGGCGGGTGAGGTAGCCCAGCGGGGCCGTGAGCATGTGGACGAGCCGGGTGAAGGGCCAGGCGGCGAAGAGCAGCAGGGCGCTGACGGCGTGGAGCTGGAAGAGGACCGGGGTGCCGGTCATCAGGTCCGGGTCGGGCTGGAAGTAGAAGATCGAGCGGAACCAGGGCGAGATGGTCTCGCGGTAGTTGTAGCCGCCGCCGACGATGTTCGCCACCACGGTCGCGGCCAGGCCGAGACCGATGGTCACGGTCAGGGAGAGGTACATCGCCTTGTCGTTGACGGTGGTGGCCGAGAAGACCGGGCCGACGGTGCGCCGCCGGTAGACCAGGATGGCCAGGCCCCCGAGGGTGCAGATGCCCGCGGCGGTGCCCAGCGCGACGGCGACGACGTGGTAGGTGTGCTCGCTGATTCCGGCGGCGTGCGTCCAGCTCTCCGGGATGAGGAGTCCGCCGATGTGTCCGAGCAGCACGAGGAGGATGCCGAAGTGGAACAGCGGGCTGCCGATGCGCAGCAGCCGCCGTTCGTAGAGCTGGGAGGAACGGGTGGTCCAGCCGAACTTGTCGTAGCGGTAGCGCCAGACGTGGCCGAGGACGAACACCGCGAGGCTGAGATAGGGCAGCACGATCCAGAGCAGGATGCCGCCGGTGCCGGACTCCACCGCCAGGGGGAGGTGGGACTGGGTCGCGCTCATCGGGGGCCTCCGGCGGACGGGGCGGGCGTGTACTGGGGCGGCGCGTAGGGGTCGAGGCCGACCTGTTCCTCGGGCGGGCCCTCGGCGGCGAGCCGGGCGACCGCCTCGCGTTCGTCGCCGGCGAGCGCAGGCAGGGTGGCGGAGACGGAGCTCAGCAGGTCCGCCCAGGGGGCCTGGTCGTCGCGCAGGGCGAGGTGCAGCAGTTCCAGGCCGGCCCGGTGATCGGTGAGCAGGCGCATGCCGGCCGCCGGGTCCGCGGCGGCGAACTCCAGGACGACGGCGAGGTGGTCGGGCAGTTCGTCCTCGCCGAGCCGCCAGCCGGCCCTGGCGTAGGCCTGCTTCAGGCGCACCAGGGCGAGGCCCCGCTTGCGGGTGTCGCCGTGCGCGTAGTAGGTGAGATACGGGCAGCAGCGCTTGCGGAGGTCGAAGGTGGCCACGTAGGCGGCGGCCATGGCCTGGGTTCCGGCGTCCTCGGCATGCTCGACGAAACGGAGCAGGGGTTCGCCCACCCCGGCGGGCAGCGCGGGGGCCGTCCGCCGGGCCAGGGACAGATGTCCGGCCAGGTCCTCGTCGGGGTAGCCGAGGAGCAGCGACTGGATCTGCCAGGCGTAGGTGTGCCAGGGCTGGACCCGGTTCGCGGGCCTGAGCTTGAGTCTGTTCCTCATGGCTTCGGTTCGACCTCTCCACCGCTGTCCGGGCTGCTGCCTGGAGTGTCACCGTTGCCGGGCGGGAAGAGGCCCGGCGGACTGCCCTTGCCGTCCCAGTTGAGGAGGTTGACGCGGGTCTCCTTGCCGGTGGGGGCCGCGGGTGTGTCGGAGGTCTGCCGGTCGCGCAGGGCGCGGTAGTTCTCCACCGCGATCGGGGCGGCGCCGCCGGAGGTCTCGCCGAAGGGGCCGGAGCCTCCCATGCCGGGGCCGCCCTCGTAGTCGAGGCTGCACTCGGTGGCCAGCTCCTCCAGGCTGTGGGCCTGTTCGGCGTGCGCGGGCGGGATGACGTACCGCTCGTCGTACTTGGCGAGGGCGAGCAGCCGGTACATGTCGTACATCTGCTCCTCGCCCATGCCGACGTCCTCGGGGATGGAGGCGTCCGGCTCACGGCCGAGGTTGATGTCGCGCATGTAGGCGCGCATGGCGGCCAGGCGGCGCAGCACCGCGTCCACGGGGGCCGGGTCGCCGGCGGTGAAGAGCCGGGCGAGGTAGTCGACGGGGATGCGCAGGGCGTCGACGGCGGCGAACAGGTTGCGGTGGTCCTCGGCGTCGTGGCCGGTGTCCCGTACGGCGTCG
>NZ_JBVJKE010000013.1:0-7591 GCF_055585405.1 Streptomyces sp. NPDC053426
AGAGGCCTCCTCCTCCCCCCCCCCACCCCCCCCCTCCCCCCCCCCCCCCCTCACGCCCCCCCCCCCCCCCCCCCCCCCCCCCCCCCCCCACGGCGTCCTCACGTTGACCCGACGATCCGTCCGACGGCACGGAGAGCGAAAACCCTTCCCGGTTCCCCCGCACCGGAACCGCACACCCCCGCCGTTCCCTCCGTACTGTGACGTGTGGCACGATGCTGGCCACCCCCACCGGCACAGCCCTCACAGGAGACACTCCTAGTGCAGCCATCCGCCGTCCCGGAGCTCGCCCACACGCACACCAGGCCCATCCACTGGGTCGCCACCGCCACGGCCCTCGCCGGTGTCGTGGCCCTCTCCCCGGTCCTGGGGCCCGACGCCGCCACCGCGGCCCCGACGCCCGGACCGCACACCAAGAGCGCCCCGGCGCACACCACCCCGCCCGACCCCGCCGCCGCCGAGTTCCCCCTCGACTGCGGCAGGGTGAAGGCCGTGGTCAAGAAGAAGGCGTCCGGCGACCTCGACGGCGACGGCCGCCCGGAGACGGTGGCCGTGGTCCACTGCGACTCCCCGATGGGCACCCCGCCCGACGGCGTGTACGTCCTCACCCAGGGCGCGGGCGGCACGGCACCGCGCGTGGTCGCCACCCTCGCCGACCCCGAGGACCGCACCAACGTCGGCGACTTCGCCGTACGTGACGGCGAGGTCACCGCCGTGCTCTTCGGCTACTCCTCCGCCGACGTGCCCAGTTGCTGCCCCGACGTGCGCGAGAACGTGAAATGGCGGTGGGAGAACGGCGCGTTCGTGCGGTCCGCCCCGTCCGGCGCCAGGAGCGTGTGACCCGCGCGCGGGCGTACGGCGGGGCGCGCACCCCGGCGTGTGATAAATCAGACAGTCGTGACGCGCCGTATCAAATCGATCACCCGGCGTCCGGCCCGTACACCTCGACGCCGTCCGAAACCCGCCGGACGTGAATGCACTCGCCCGGACACTCCTTCGCCGAGTCGACCACATCCGTGAGAAGCGGCAGCGGCACCGGCGTTGTCGCCCCCTTGTCCTGCAGCAACTCGTCCTGCGGGCTCTTCACATAGGCCAGACCGTCGATGTCCAGCTCGAACACCTCGGGCGCGTACTGGGCGCAGATGCCGTCACCGGTACACAGGTCCTGGTCGATCCAGACCTCCAGGGCCTCGCCGCCGACTCCGGTCTCCTGCCGCACGCTCATCTCTCCTGCCGTTTCCTGCGTCGAACCGAACGGGAATCCGGCCAGCTCTGACGGGTGTTGAACACTTCGACCCTACCTTCGCCTGGGTTCCAATCATCTTCGGTGGGTATTCCCCTGGCGTGAGGGAGAGCGCAAGGGTGAAGATCGGACACACCCCGACCGTCTTTGTGATCTAGGGGTTTCAATCGACACCCGCCCAGGTAGGGTCTGGAAGCGTCCAGCTCCCCTTGGAGGAGGTGAGGACCGTGGCAGCCCACGACGACGACATGAACCGCGGCATCCGCCCAGGACGCGGGTCCGACGACCCGGCCGGGCAGATTGCCTACCTTGAGCAGGAGATCGCCGTCCTGCGACGCAAGCTCGCCGACTCTCCGCGACACACGAGGATTCTCGAAGAGCGGATCGTCGAGCTGCAGACCAACCTGGCCGGCGTGTCCGCCCAGAACGAACGACTCGCCGGCACGCTCCGTGAGGCCCGCGACCAGATCGTGGCCCTCAAGGAGGAGGTCGACCGGCTCGCACAGCCCCCGGCCGGCTTCGGGGTCTTCCTCACGGCGAACGAGGACGGCACGGCCGACATCTTCACCGGCGGCCGCAAGCTCCGGGTGAACGTCAGCCCCGGCGTCGAGCTGGAAGACCTCCGGCGCGGCCAGGAGGTGATGCTCAACGAAGCGCTCAACGTGGTCGAGGCCATGGAGTTCGAGCGCGTCGGCGACATCGTCACCCTCAAGGAGATCCTCGAGGACGGCGAGCGGGCACTCGTGCTCGGGCACACCGACGAGGAGCGGGTGGTGCGGCTCGCCGAGCCGCTGCTGGACGTCACCATCCGCCCCGGTGACGCCCTGCTCATGGAGCCCCGCTCCGGATACGTCTACGAGGTCGTCCCCAAGAGCGAGGTCGAGGAACTCGTCCTCGAGGAAGTCCCCGACATCGGCTACGAGCAGATCGGCGGCCTCGGCGGCCAGATCGAGGCCATCCGCGACGCGGTCGAGCTGCCGTACCTCTACCCGGACCTGTTCAAGGAGCACGAACTGCGGCCGCCCAAGGGTGTGCTGCTCTACGGGCCCCCCGGATGCGGCAAGACGCTCATCGCCAAGGCCGTCGCCAACTCGCTGGCCAAGAAGGTCGCCGAGGTCACCGGCCAGGCCGCCGGCAAGAGCTTCTTCCTCAACATCAAGGGCCCCGAGCTGCTGAACAAGTACGTCGGCGAGACCGAGCGGCAGATCCGCCTGGTCTTCCAGCGGGCCCGGGAGAAGGCCAGCGAGGGCACCCCCGTCATCGTCTTCTTCGACGAGATGGAATCCCTCTTCCGCACCCGAGGCTCCGGCGTCAGCTCGGACGTGGAGAACACCATCGTCCCGCAGCTGCTCGCCGAGATCGACGGCGTGGAAGGCCTGCAGAACGTGGTCGTGATCGGCGCCTCCAACCGCGAGGACATGATCGACCCCGCCATCCTGCGGCCCGGCCGGCTGGACGTGAAGATCAAGATCGAGCGTCCGGACGCCGAGGCGGCCCAGGACATCTTCGGCAAGTACCTCACCGAGCGCCTCCCGCTGCACGGCGACGACCTCACCGAGCACGGCGGCGACAAGGCCATGACGGTCCAGAGCATGATCCAGACCGCCGTGGAACAGATGTACGCCGAATCCGAGGAAAACCGCTTCCTGGAAGTCACCTACGCCAACGGCGACAAGGAAGTCCTCTACTTCAAGGACTTCAATTCCGGCGCCATGATCGAAAACATCGTGGGCCGCGCCAAGAAGATGGCGATCAAGGACTTCCTGGAGAAGAACCAGAAGGGCCTCCGCGTCTCCCACCTGCTCCAGGCCTGCGTGGACGAGTTCAAGGAGAACGAGGACCTGCCCAACACCACCAACCCGGACGACTGGGCCCGCATCTCCGGAAAGAAGGGCGAGCGGATCGTTTACATCCGCACCCTCATCACCGGAAAGCAGGGTGCGGACACCGGACGCTCCATCGACACGGTGGCGAACACCGGTCAGTACCTGTAAAAGCCAGGGCGGCTGCGGGTGCCCTCAGCGGGTACCCGCAGCCGACTGTTTTTCGGTGCCACGGCTGGAGCACAGCAATGACGCAAATGATCTCCCCACCAGGGCGAAGGCGTTCTAGGCTCGTCCGTACCGCCGAGTCGCGCAGTGCGGGGACGGGCACCGCACACGCACCGGAGCGCCGGCGGTACAGCAGCGCCCCCGACCGGGGACGCCGCCGGGCAAGGAGGGCCGCATGACCGTACGGCGAGTAATGGGCATCGAGACGGAGTACGGCATCTCCGTCCCCGGCCACCCCAACGCCAATGCCATGCTCACCTCGTCCCAGATCGTGAACGCCTACGCGGCGGCGATGCACCGGGCCCGCCGGGCCCGCTGGGACTTCGAGGAGGAGAACCCGCTGCGGGACGCACGAGGCTTCGACCTCGCCCGTGAGGCCGCCGACGCCAGCCAGCTCACCGACGAGGACATCGGCCTGGCCAACGTCATCCTCACCAACGGTGCGCGGCTCTACGTCGACCACGCCCATCCGGAGTACAGCGCCCCCGAGGTCACCAACCCGCGCGACGCCGTCCTCTGGGACAAGGCCGGCGAGCGGATCATGGCCGAGGCGGCGGAACGCGCCGGACAGCTTCCCGGCGCCCAGCCGATCCACCTGTACAAGAACAACACCGACAACAAGGGCGCGTCCTACGGCACGCACGAGAACTACCTGATGAAGCGGGAGACCCCCTTCTCGGACATCGTGCGCCACCTGACGCCGTTCTTCGTCTCCCGCCAGGTCTTCACCGGCGCCGGCCGCGTCGGCATCGGCCAGGACGGCCACGAACACGGCTTCCAGCTCAGCCAGCGGGCGGACTACTTCGAGGTCGAGGTGGGGCTCGAGACCACCCTGAAGCGGCCGATCATCAACACCCGTGACGAGCCGCACGCCGACGCCGAGAAGTACCGGCGGCTGCATGTGATCATCGGCGACGCGAACCTGTCCGAGATCTCGACGTACCTGAAGCTGGGTACGACGGCACTGGTCCTGTCCATGATCGAGGACGGGTTCATCGCGGTGGACCTGGCGGTCGACCAGCCGGTACGGACACTGCACCAGGTGTCGCACGATCCGTCCCTGAAGCGGCTCGTCACGCTGCGCAGCGGGCGGACGCTGACCGCCGTACAGCTCCAGATGGAGTACTTCGAGCTGGCTCGCAAGTACGTGGAGGAGCGGTTCGGGGCCGACGCCGACGAGCAGACCAAGGACGTGCTGGTCCGCTGGGAGGACACGCTCACGCGGCTGGAGAACGACCCGATGAGCCTGGCCGGCGAGCTGGACTGGGTCGCCAAGCGGGAGCTCATGGAGGGCTACCGGCGCAGGGACGGCCTGGACTGGGACGCCGCCCGGCTGCACCTGGTGGACCTGCAGTACGCCGACGTACGCCCCGAGAAGGGCCTCTACAACCGTCTGGTGGCCCGGGGGCGGATGAAGCGGCTGCTGGACGAGGGAGAGGTCGAGCGGGCCCGTACGAAGCCTCCGGAGGACACCCGCGCGTACTTCCGCGGGCGCTGTCTGGAGCAGTACGCGGACGACGTCGCGGCGGCCTCCTGGGACTCGGTGATCTTCGATCTGCCGGGCCGGGACTCGCTCCAGCGGGTCCCAACCCTGGAACCGCTTCGCGGAACGCGTAATCACGTCAAGGAGCTCCTGGACCGCTGCCGTACGGCAGAAGACCTGGTCAGGGTGTTGTCGGGACACTGAGCGGGTACCGGGGGTACCCGGGAAGGGCCGGCCGGACAGGGTGGAAAACGCCGGGTCCGGGAATCATCGAGATGGTCCCCGTACGTTGGAGCAACTGCGGGGGCATTGTCGGACCCGGCGAGTAGGGTCTGATCTTGACCGAGCAAGTGTGTCGGGCGAACCGAGCGGGGTGAGGGTGATGGCGACCAAGGACACCGGCGGCGGACAGCAGAAGGCCACCCGGTCCACGGAGGAGGTCGAGGAGCAGGCGTCGGAGGCGCAGGCTTCGGAGGACCTCAAGGAGCGTCAGGAAAAGCTGAGCGAGGACGTGGACGACGTCCTGGACGAGATCGACGATGTGCTCGAGGCCAACGCCGAGGACTTCGTTCGAAGCTTCGTGCAAAAGGGCGGCCAGTAACCTTCGCATCGAAGGTTGCGGGGGTGTCCGGGGTGAGGGTCGAAGGTGGCGTGAGGCGCTGTCCGTGGTGCGGGATGGACCGGCCGCGGGCAGCGTCCGCGCTGCGGGAGCCGCCCGAAAGCCTCCGCCGTATATGTGGATCATTGCCGCAGGACGGGTAGGGTCCGTGGCGTACTGTGCTTCAACTGCAATTCGGCCATCGGCAAGTTGGGAGATGATCCCGACGCTGTTCGTCGGGCAGCCGCCTACCTGGAAGGAACTTCGTGGAAGCGAACACTCGTAGCACCGGGCGTCTGCCGGCCGCCTTCCTGACGCCCGGGTCGTCCTCCTTCATGGACTTCCTCTCCGAGCACCAGCCGGAACTGCTGCCGGGCAAGAGGTCGTTGCCGCCCGTGAAGGGTGTGATCGAGGCGCCGCACGGGACGACGATCGTGGCCGTGACCTTCCCGGGCGGCGTCGTGCTCGCCGGTGACCGGCGGGCCACCATGGGGAACGTCATCGCGCAGCGGGACATCGAGAAGGTGTTCCCGGCCGACGAGTACTCGGCGGTGGGGATCGCCGGTACGGCGGGTCTCGCCGTGGAGATGGTGAAGCTGTTCCAGCTGGAGCTGGAGCACTTCGAGAAGGTCGAGGGCGCGCAGCTCTCGCTGGAGGGCAAGGCGAACCGGCTGTCGACGATGATCCGGTCGAATCTGGGCATGGCCATGCAGGGGCTGGCCGTTGTTCCGCTGTTCGCCGGGTACGACGTGGACCGGGACAAGGGGCGGATCTTCTCCTACGACGTCACGGGCGGGCGTTCGGAGGAGCAGGGGTACGCCGCGACCGGTTCCGGGTCGATCTTCGCGCGCGGTGCGATGAAGAAGCTGTTCCGGGACGACCTGAGCGAGGCCGAGGCCACCACGCTGGTGGTGCAGGCGCTGTATGACGCGGCAGACGACGACTCGGCGACCGGTGGTCCCGATGTCGCCCGCCGGATCTACCCGATCGTCACCGTGATCACCGATGACGGCTTCCGCCGGCTCACCGAGGACGAGGCGTCCGGCATCGCCCGGTCGGTGCTGGAGCGGCGGCTGGAGCAGCCGGACGGGCCGCGGGCCTCGCTGCTGTAGGCCGCGCGGGCGGGTTGTTCGGTTGTTTGGTGGTCCAGTGACTTTGACAGAAAGGGACGGATAACCGGTGTCGACGCCGTTCTATGTCTCACCCCAGCAGGCGATGGCGGACCGGGCGGAGTACGCCCGTAAGGGCATCGCCCGTGGTCGCAGCCTTGTTGTGCTGCAGTATGCCGACGGGATCGTGTTCGTCGGTGAGAACCCGTCCCGTGCGCTGCACAAGTTCAGCGAGATCTATGACCGGATCGGGTTCGCCGCGGCCGGTAAGTACAACGAGTACGAGAATCTGCGGATCGGGGGCGTGCGGTACGCCGATCTGCGGGGTTACACCTACGACCGGGACGATGTGACGGCCCGGGGTCTGGCGAACGTGTACGCGCAGACGCTGGGGACGATCTTCTCGAGTGTGGGGGAGAAGCCGTACGAGGTGGAGCTGGTGGTGGCCGAGGTCGGGGAGACCCCGGAGTTCGACCAGATCTACCGGTTGCCGCACGACGGGTCCATCGTGGACGAGCACGGCTCGGTGGCGGTGGGGGGCAACGCGGAGCAGATCAGCGGGTACCTGGACCAGCGGCACCGGGACGGGATGACGCTGGCGGAGGCGCTGAAGCTGGCGGTGCAGGCGTTGTCGCGGGACACCAACGGCAGTGAGCGGGAGATTCCCGCTGAGCGGCTGGAGGTGGCGGTGCTGGACCGTACGCGGCCGCAGAAGCGGAAGTTCAAGCGGATCGGGGGGCGTCAGCTGTCCCGTCTGCTGGAGGCGGGCGGTGCGGAGACGGCCTCCGAGGCGGAGGCCGAGACGGACTCCGGCGGAGACGTCGAGTAGTGGGGGTGCGCGTCTGACGCCTGCGGCGCAGCGTCCGCTCCGGTGGGGCCTTGGGTTTTGTGCCTGCGGCGCCTGTGCGGCTTCGGTGGGGGCGTGTGTAGCGCCTGCGGTGGGTGGGTGGGTCGGGGCCGCGTCGGGGGTGTCCGTCCTCGGACTGGCGCGAAATGGGTTCCTTGGTGGGGGTGCGGGGTGCGGACGCGCCAGCCGCTGCGGGCGGCCACCCCCGCCCCGTCCCCTCCCCGCCGCGGGCGGTCACCTGCCGCCATGCTCGTAGGCTGCCG
>NZ_JBVJKE010000013.1:7687-290079 GCF_055585405.1 Streptomyces sp. NPDC053426
TCCGCTGCCGCTGCCGCTGCCGCTGCCGCTGCCGCTGCCGCTGCCGCTGCCGCTGCCGCTGCCGCTGCCGCTGCCGCTGCCGCTGCCGCTGCCGCTGCCGCTCACCGTGGGCTGCCGCCAGCCGCCGTTCCCGCGGGCAGAGCCACACCCCCAGCCTTCTGCGGCCTGCCGCTGCCGCTCCTCCGCCCTCCGCGGGCAGTCGTGCCGCCACCCTCCGCCCTCCGCGGGCAGTCGTGCCGCTGGGGCGGCACGGGTGGGCGCGACGGCACCCCGTGAGCGCCGGGCCGCGCGAACACCCCCCGGCCCACAGCAACGCCGGGGCACCCCACACGGCGCCGGGCAGCGCAATCCCACCCCCGGCCGACACCAACGCCGGGCGCCCCGTAAGAAGCCGCCGGCTGCGCACCCCACCCCCGCTCAGCACCGACACAGCGGGCCGCCGCAGCCCTCAGTGGGGCGCCGGGGCCGTGGACCCCCGTACCACCAGCTCGACCGGGATGTCGCCCGCGGCGGGGGCGCGGCCCTCCAGGACCGCCAGCAACGCCTCCATCCCCCGCTCGCCGAAAAGCTCCGCGTCCAACCGCACCGTGGTCAGCTCCGGATCGATCGCGCTCGCGAGGGCCAGATCGTCCAGACCGGTGACGGACAGGTCCTCGGGGACACGCAGTCCCAGACGCCGCGCGGCCTTGTACGTGCCGGCCGCCAGATGGTCGTCGTCGCAGATCACGGCGGTGGGGCGGTCCGGCACCGCCGCCGCCCCAAAGAGCGCGGCCTCCGCGGACACATCCGCCCCCTTGATCGAGATCGGTGCCCGCGCCGTGCGCAACGACGTCCCCGGAACCTTCCGCAGCCGCGCCGCCAGTTCCCGTGCGCGCACCTCGAAGGTCCAGGACGCCACGTCCGCCGCCAGGTGCAGGAAGTGGCGGTGGCCCAGTGCCAGGAGGTGGTCGGTGACCTGGCGGACGCCGTCGGCGATGTCGAGGTTGACCGTGGCCGCGCCCACACTGCCCTCGGGGTCGCTGTCCAGCATCACCAGCGGCAGCGCCTCGCCGCGGATCGCGGTGAGGGCCTCCGCGGCCATGGAGGAGGCGATGACGCCGTCCAGGGCCGCCTGCGCGGACGCGAAGGGGTCGCGGGCGGGGCCGATGCCCTCGGGGGAGGGGTAGAGGACCACGCCGAAGCCGTGCCGGGAGGCCACCCGGGCGGCGCCGGTGTAGACGCCGGCGAAGAACTCCGTGGTGAGGGCGGGGACGACCAGGAGGACCGTACGGGTGCGGCCGAGGCGGAGGTTGCGGGCGGCCAGGTTGGGGCGGTAGCCCAGGGTGCGCGCGGCCTCGCGGACGCGTTCCGCCGTGGCCTCGGAGACCCGGCCGCGCCACTTGTCGCCGAGGACCAGGGAGACCGCGGCCTGGGAGACGCCGGCGGCCTGGGCGACGTCCCGGCTCGTGGGGCGGGTGCCGGCTCGGGGCATCGTCGGGCCGCTCCTTCGTCTGGACTGGTGAACAGCGGACATGGTACGTATGGAGTGCTTAGTTATACGTAAAACTTCCAGTGGAGGGGCCCGCATGGCCACGGGATACCTGGATATCCTCCGGGCACGGCACGCCACCCGGCTGCTCGTGGGCACGCTCGTGGGGCGGCTGCCCAACGCGACCGCCGCCATCGCGATCGTGCTGTTCGTGCGCGCGGAGGGCGGTACGTACAGCCTGGCCGGCGCGCTGGCGGCGGTGTACGGCGTCGCCAACGCCGTGGGGCAGCCGGTGCTGGGGCGGCTGGTGGACCTGCGCGGGCAGCCGCGGGTGCAGTTGCCGGCCGCGGTGCTGTCGGCGCTGGCGATGGCCGTGTTCGCCTTCGCGGGGACCGGGTCGCCCGCGGTGGCGTACGGCGCGGTGGCCGCTGCGGGGCTCTTCACGCCGCCCCTGGAGGGCGGGCTGCGCGCCCTGTGGTCCTCCGTGCTGTCCGAGGAGGACCACGTCCACCGGGCGTACGCCATGGACGCCGTGGCGCAGGAGGTGATGTTCACCGTCGGGCCGCTGCTGGTGACGGTGTGCGCCTCGTTGTGGTCGGCGCAGGCCGCGCTGCTCGTGCTGAACGTCATCGGGGTGCTGGGCGCCCTCTCCGTGGTCGTCTCGCCGCCCTCGCGTGCCTGGCGGTCGGCGCCGCGCGAGGCGCACTGGCTGGGCGCGCTGCGCTCGCCGGGGCTGCTCGCGCTGCTGGGCGCCTTCCTGGCCGTGGGGATGGCGCTGGGGTCCATCACCGTGGCGGCGGTGTCGTACGCGGACGAGCACGGCGGCGACCAGGTGTACGGCTGGCTGATGGCGGGGATCGGGCTGGGTGCGCTCATCGGGGGCATGGCGTACGGGGCGCGGCAGTGGGCCGGTGAGCCCGCGCGGCGACTCCAGGGGCTCGTGGCCCTTCTGGCGGTGTGTTACCTGCCGCTGATGCTGATGCCGGGCGCGGTGGCCATGACGTTGCTCATGGTGGTCGCCGGGCTCTTCCTGGCGCCGGCCATCGCTTGTGCTTTCGTGCTCGTGGACCGGCACGCGCCGCGCGGGACCGTCACGGAGGCGTTCTCCTGGCTGGTGACGACGTTCACCGTGGGCGCGTCGGTCGGAACGGGTCTCACCGGCCCGGTGGTCGAGGCGGGCGGGGCGCTGTGGGGGTTCGCCGTGCCGGGGGTCGCGGGTGGTGTGTCGCTGCTGGTTTTGGTCGCCACGGGGCGGGTACTGGCAGTTCCCGCCGGGAGGGCGGTGGTTGCGGCCCGTTCGGAAAATGATCCGAATCGTGCCGTCGAACCTCGTTTCAGGTCGGGGGATCGGGCGTAATGTTCCCTCATGGACCGCCGCATTTTCGGGCTGGAGAACGAGTACGGCGTCACGTGCACGTTCAGGGGACAGCGCCGCCTGTCGCCTGACGAGGTGGCGCGGTACCTCTTCCGCCGTGTCGTGTCATGGGGCCGAAGCAGCAATGTCTTTCTGCGGAACGGCGCCCGCCTCTATCTCGACGTGGGATCACATCCGGAATACGCGACGCCGGAATGTGACAACGTGACCGAACTGGTCACCCACGACAAGGCCGGCGAGCGCATTCTCGAAGGACTCCTGGTGGACGCCGAACGACGCCTGCACGAGGAGGGAATCGCGGGCGACGTCTACCTCTTCAAGAACAACACCGACTCCGCCGGCAACTCCTACGGCTGCCACGAGAATTACCTGGTGGCCCGGCACGGGGAGTTCTCGCGGCTCGCGGACATCCTCATTCCGTTCCTGGTCACGAGGCAGCTGCTCTGCGGTGCCGGCAAGGTGCTGCAGACGCCGCGCGGCGCCGTGTACTGCGTCAGCCAGCGGGCCGAGCACATCTGGGAGGGCGTCTCCTCGGCGACCACCCGCTCGCGGCCCATCATCAACACGCGCGACGAGCCGCACGCGGACGCCGAGCGCTACCGCCGGCTGCACGTCATCGTGGGCGACTCGAACATGTCCGAGACGACCATGCTGCTCAAGGTCGGCGCCACCGACCTGGTGCTGCGCATGATCGAGGCGGGCACCGTGATGCGCGACCTCACCCTGGAGAACCCGATCCGGGCGATCCGCGAGGTCAGCCACGACATCACGGGCCGGCGCAAGGTGCGCCTGGCCAGCGGCCGGGAGGCCTCCGCGCTGGAGGTGCAGCGCGAGTACTACGAGAAGGCGCTGGACTTCTGCGAGCGCCGGGGCATCCGCACCGGCACCGTCGAGCAGGTGCTGGAGCTGTGGGGCCGTACGCTGGACGCGATCGAGGCCGAGGACCTCGACCGTATCGGCACCGAGATCGACTGGGTCATGAAGTACAAGCTCCTCGAGCGGTACCGGGCCAAGCACAACATGACCATGTCGCATCCGCGGGTCGCGCAGATAGACCTCGCCTACCACGACATCCACCGCCGGCGGGGTCTGTACTACCTGCTGGAGAAAAAGGGACAAGCGGCCCGGATCTGCAACGATTTGAAGATCTTCGAGGGCAAGTCCGTTCCGCCGCAGACCACTCGGGCCCGGCTGCGGGGCGACTTCATCCGGCGGGCCCAGGAGCAGCGCCGCGACTTCACCGTCGACTGGGTGCACCTCAAGCTCAACGACCAGGCTCAGCGCACGGTGTTGTGCAAGGACCCGTTCCGCTCGGTGGACGAGCGGGTGGAGAAGCTGATCGCCGGAATGTGAGAGACGCGTTCCGCCGGGGGCCCCGAAATTCCCGGAACGTCACACGGGCGCCGTACGTTACACCGTGCGGCGCCCTTCTCACGCCGTAGAGTTGCGCGGACGCCATCCACAAGATCGATGATTACGAGGCCCCCACCGTGCGCCGACGCTCACTACTCATTGCCGTTCCCGCTGGACTGGTGACCCTCGCCGCGTGCGGCGACGACAAGTCCGACTCGGGCAAGGCCAGCGACAGCGCCTCGCCCTCGGCGCCCCAGACGTCCGCGGCGCCGCCGCCGAAGATCGTCGACGGGCCGCTGCCGGCGATCACGGCGGGCAAGGAGTTCGGCCAGAAGCCGACGGTCGCCAAGGGCAGCGGCGACCCCTCCAAGGACCTCGCGGTCAAGACGGTCATCGCGGGCGGCGGCAAGACGGTCGCGGAGAACGACTTCGTCGTGGCCCACTACCTGGGCCAGGTGTGGAGCACCGCGAAGGTGTTCGACAACTCCTACGACCGCAAGACCCCGCTGGCCATCCAGCTCGCCCAGGGCACCATCATCGACGGCTGGCGGTACGCGCTGACCGGCAAGAAGGCCGGCAGCCGCGTCCAGATGGCCGTCCCGCCCACCTGGGGTTACGGCGAGCAGGGCAATGAGCAGGCCGGCATCAAGGGCACCGACACGCTGGTGTTCGTGGTCGACATCCAGGACTCGTTCAACGCCAAGAGCTCCGCCAAGGGCACCGAGGTGGCGCAGGACGACAAGGACCTGCCCAAGGTCGGCACCAACACCGACGGCAAGGCCCCCTCCGTCGAGGTGCCCGACGCTGACGCCCCGAAGAAGCTCGTGTCGAGCTATGTCATCGAGGGCGACGGCGAGGAGGTCGGCGCCGAGAACAGCGTCCTCGTGCAGTACAAGGGCGTGCTGTGGGACGGCGGCAAGGAGTTCGACTCCACGTACGACCGGGGGCAGCTGACGTCGTTCTCGCTGCAGCAGGTCGTCAAGGGCTGGGCGCAGGGGCTGACCGGCAAGAAGGTCGGCAGCCGGGTCCTCATCGTCATCCCGCCGGAGCTGGGCTACGGCGACAATCCGCCGGAGGGCAGCGGCATCAAGAAGGACTCGACGCTGGTCTTCACGGTCGACATCCTCGCGAAGCTGTGACGCCGTGGGGATGTAAGACTGTGCGTGTTCGCCTTTCCGCAGACAAGCAGGAGCGTTAGACGTGAGCATCGACAAGCCCGAGATCGACTTCCCGGGCGGCGAGCCCCCGGCGGACCTCGAGATCAAGGACATCTGGGAGGGCGACGGCGAGGTGGCGCAGGCGGGCCAGACCGTCACCGTGCACTACGTCGGCGTGGCCTTCAGCACGGGCGAGGAGTTCGACGCCAGCTGGAACCGTGGCACCCCCTTCCGCTTCCCGCTGGGCGGCGGCCGGGTCATCAAGGGCTGGGACCAGGGCGTGCAGGGCATGAAGGTCGGCGGCCGCCGTCAGCTGACCATCCCCGCCCACCTCGCCTACGGCAACCAGAGCCCCACCCCGGCGATCAAGCCCGGTGAGACCCTGATCTTCGTGGTCGACCTGCTCGGCGTCTGATCCGACCGGAGCCGATCATCCGGGGCCCATGCCTGTCCGGGCGTGGGCCCTCGGCTTTCACCGCGCCACCTCGGGGCGGTACGGTCGTCGGTCGTAAGCACCATAGGGAGGCGAAGCGGGTCGATGGCCATTGCCAAGGCCGAGCGGCTGATGAATCTGGCGCTGTGTCTGCTCGGGACGCGCCGGCCCCTCAGCAAGCGTGAGCTGCGCGAGTCGATCGAGGCCTATCTCGAAGCGGGCTCCGACGACTCCTTCAACCGCATGTTCGAGCGCGACAAGGACGACCTGCGCGAACTCGGACTGGTCATCGAGACCGTGGAGAACCTCGACGGCGAGGTCGGCTACCTGGCCCGCCGCGACAGCAACCGGCTGCCGCCCATCACCCTCGACGCCGAGGAGGCCGCCGCCCTCGGGCTCGCCGCCAAGGTGTGGCAGCAGGCCCGGCTCGCCGGAGCGGCCAGCGGCGCCCTGCAGAAGCTGCGCGCGGCCGGTCTGCCCGAGGACGTCGACCCGTACGGCGCCCATGGCGCGCTGGAGCCGCGCATCCCGGTGCACGAGGCCGCGTTCGAGCCGCTGATGCTGGCCTGCCGCGACCGTCGGCCGGTCGTCTTCGACTACCGCAAGGCCAACGCCGCCCAGCCCGGACAGCGGCACGTCGAACCGTGGGCGCTGGAGTGCTGGCGCGGCCACTGGTACCTGGCCGGCTGGGACCGCGACCGGGGCGCCGAGCGGGTCTTCCGGCTCTCCCGGATCACCGGGAAGGTGCGCTCGCGCGGCGGCCGGTTCACCGTCCCGGTGCCGGACGTCGTCACCGTGCGGGAGACCGTGGCGAGCTGGGCGGGGGAGACCGCCGACCGCTCGGCGCGGATCCGGCTGCGCTCCGACGCCGGTTACCCCCTTCGGGCGAAGGCCACCGTGGTACGGGAACTCGGCGACGGCTGGGACGAGTTGGAGATTCCGTACGGGCACGGCCTGGACGCCTGGCTGGTGGAGTTCGGGCCCGATGTGGTGGTCCTGGAGCCCGCCGAGCTGCGGGCCGACGTGATGGACCGGCTGCGTGCCGTGGCCAAGGGCTGAGGGGGAGCGGAGAAGGACGTGGCAGGCAAACCGGTCAGGCCCGTGAACGCCATCGACCAGACCCGGCGGATGCTCTCCCTGGTGACGTATCTGCGGGAGCGTCCCGGCGCGCGGATCGAGGACGTGGCGCGCGCCTTCGGGATCACCGAGGACGAGCTGGTCTCCGACCTCGATGTGCTGCCCATGTGCGGCACCAGCTTCCGCGGCGGCGATCTGCTGGACATCGACACCGACGGTGAGCGCATCTGGTGGCACAACCCGGCCGCCCTCGGCGCGGAGGCGGCCGAGCCGCTGCGGCTCGCCGCCGACGAGGCCACCGCGCTGCTGGTCGCCGCCCGCGCCGTGGCCACGCTGCCGGGGCTGCGCGAGGGCGACCGGCAGGCGCTGCTGCGGGCCACCGCCAAGGTGGAGGCCTCGGCCGGCGAGGCGGCCGGCGCCAGCGCCCGGCTGTCGGTGACCTTCGAGTCCGAGGGCGGCGTCTTCGCGGACGTCGACCGGGCCATCGCCGAGCGCCGCAGACTGTGGATCCGCTACTACTCGCCCGCGCGCGACGAGGTCACCGAGCGGGAGATCGACCCCATCCGCCTGGTCAGCGTCGGACACACGTATGTCGAGGCCTGGTGCCGGCGCTCCGAGGCGCGCCGCACCTTCCGGCTCGACCGGGTCGCCGAGATCCGCATCCTCGACGAGCCGTCCGCGCCGCCCGAGGTCGAGCTGCGGGACCTGTCGGAGGCGCTGGTGCAGCCCGCGGCCGAGGATCCCGAGGTCGTGGTCGAGGTCGGGCCGGGCGGTCGCTGGGTCGCCGAGTACTACCCGCACGACAGCGCGGACGAGCTTCCCGACGGCGGGCTGCGTATCACTCTGCGCACGCCCGACCCGGCCTCGCTCAGACGGCTGGCCCTGCGGCTCGGCCGCGACGGCCGCATCGTCGAGCCGCGCGCGCTGGCCGACAGCGCCCGGCAGGCGGCCCGCGAGGCGCTGGCGGCGTACGACGGGGTCGAGGCGGCCGGATGACCGGGGCCGCACGGACAGGACGACAGGCAGGAGCGAGGGCTTTGAGCGAGTCGGCGACGTCCGGTGCGCGGACCATGACGGCGGCGTCCGCGTTCGCGGGGATGAGAAGCGTGGCCCCGGTGATGTTCCGGGCGGGCTGCCCGGACTGCCGGGAGCGCTTCGAGCTCGCCGCGAGCGCGCTGCGCCTGGCCATCGGCGCCAGCAGCCGCACCACGTTCTACTCCTTCACCTGCCCCGAGTGCGGGGCGGCCGTCCGCAAGCCGGCGGGGGAGCGGATCGTGGAGCTGCTCACCGGCGGCGGGGTCCGGACGCTGCGGCTCCACTCGACCGTCTAGGCTCGCCCTCATGTTCTGGCCGATGTTCGCGATTGCCGTGGGGTTCCTGGGTCTGCTGGTGCTCGGGGTGTTCGCCGTCAAGGTCTTCGTCGAGGCGGAACGGCTCGGCAGGCAGGTCACGGACTCGGCCCGCCGCATCAGCCGCGCCGCGGAGGACCTGGAACACGCGGCGACCAGCACGGCCCGCTCCGCCGAATCCCTTTGAACGGTCCCGGCCACTCCCCGTGCGGCTTCGCCCTGTCACCTTGCGGGTCCCGGCAGGTACGCTGCTGATCGCGGCCCGGAGAACGAGGCCCGGACCGCGGACGGGAGTACGCACGGGGATTGCCGGACGTTTACCCCAGGGCGTTACGATCGCTGTCAGCGCCGTCGTTCGGACACCTGTCCGACCGGTCGGACAGCCACCCACCCACCCGCCTCGGTGAGAAGGTAAAGACTTATGGGACGGCTCGGACCCACCGAGATCATTCTGATCCTCGTCGTCATCATCCTGCTGTTCGGCGCGAAGAAGCTCCCGGACATGGCGCGGTCGCTCGGCAAGTCCGCCCGCATCCTCAAGAGCGAGGCCAAGGCGATGAAGGACGACAACAAGTCCGCCGCCCCCGCCGACCCGCCGGCCACCGGCGAGCAGCCCCCGGCGCAGCGCACCATCCAGGCCGCCCCCGGCGACGTGACCAGCTCCCGCCCGGTCACGGAGCCGACGGACACGACCAAGCGCTGACGCAGGGCCGGTGAACTCCGGCCCGCCGCACGAGATGGGAACGTGGGTTGCTCAAGTCTGCCCGCAAGCAGGAGAGGGATCCCGAGGGGCGGATGCCCCTCGTGGAACACCTGCGTGAGCTGCGCAACCGGCTCGCCAAGGCCGTCGTCGCGATCGTCGTGGTGATGATCGTGGCCGCGTTCTACAGCGAGCAGCTCATGCAGTTCCTCGCGGAGCCGGTGCCCAAATGCGAGGACCTGGCGAACAGCGACGGTGGTAACTGCGCCATCGTCTCCTTCAACACGCTGACGTCGCCGTTCACCACGACGATCAAGGTGAGCCTCATGGCCGGCCTGATCGTCTCCAGCCCTGTGTGGCTCTACCAGCTCTGGGCCTTCGTCGCCCCCGGGCTGCACAAGCACGAGAAGAAGTACACCTACTACTTCGTCTCGGCCGCGGTTCCGCTGTTCGTCGGCGGCGCCTACCTGTCGTACGTCATCCTCCCCGTCAGCATCAAGGTGCTGCTCAGCCTCACCCCCGGGGGATCGGCCAACATCCTCTCGCTCGACGAGGTCCTCGACTTCACCATCAGGATGGTGCTGGTCTTCGGCCTGGCCTTCGAGCTCCCCCTGCTGCTCATCATGCTGAACCTCGTCGGCATCGTCTCCGGCCGCCGCATGATGGGCTGGTGGCGCGGTGTCGTCATGGGCGTCTTCGTCTTCGGCGCGGTCGCGACGCCCACCACCGACCCGGTGGGGATGATCGCGCTCTCCGGGCCCATCGTCGTCCTCTACTTCGTCGCCGTGGCGTTCTCGCTGCTCAACGACAAACGGCGTGCCCGCAGGGAATCCCAGGGCCCCGCCGACGACGAGGCATCCGAGCTGGATCTCACCCCGGAGGACATCGATCCGGTGGAGCCCGTGGCGGCCCTGCCCGAGCAGGCGTCCAAGGACCGGGTCAACGGTTATGACGACGTGACCTGAGGGCCGCCTCGCAGCTCATAGGGTCATCCCCGTGACCAGCGAGATCACCCTCTTCGTCAACCCCACCGCGGGCCGCGGCCGGGGCGCCCGCGCGGCGCGGCCGGCCGCTTCCGCGTTCCGGGACGCCGGCTTCTCGGTGCGGACCGTGCTCGGTGACGATCCCCGGGACGCCTTGGACCGGGCGCGCGCCGCCGTCGAGGAGGGCACCGGCGCCCTGATCGCCGTCGGCGGCGACGGGATGGCGAACCTCGCCCTGCAGGCCGTCGTCGGCACCGGCACCCCCTTCGGACTGGTCGCCGCCGGAACCGGCAACGACTTCGCCCGCGCCCTCGGCATGCCCCTGCGGGAACCGGCCGCGGCCGGCCGGATGATCGCAGACGCCCTCAAGTGCGGCCGGGTCCGCGACATCGACCTCGGCCGGGTCGGCGACCGCTGGTTCGGCGCCGTACTCGCCTCCGGCTTCGACTCGCGGGTCAACGACCGGGGCAACCGGATGCGGCTGCCCCTCGGCCGCTTGAAGTACGACGTCGCGATGGTCGCCGAGCTGGCCGCCTTCCGCCCGCTGCCCTACCGGATCACCCTGGACGGCGGCGAGGTCCGCGAGGTCGAGGCGACGCTGGTCGCCGTCGGCAACGGGCCGTCGTACGGCGGCGGCATGCGGATCTGCCCCGGAGCCGATCTCACCGACGGGCTGTTCGACATCACGGTGGTCGGCGAGTGCAGCCGGGCCACGCTGCTGCGGGTGTTCCCGAGGGTGTACCGGGGCACGCACGTCGGCCATCCCGCGATCACCGTGCTGCGGGCGGCGAGCGTGGAGCTGGCCGCCGAGGAGGTCACCGGGTACGCGGACGGGGAGCCGGTGGGGCCGCTGCCGCTCACCGCGCGCTGCGTGCCGGGCGCGCTGCGGGTCGTGGGCCCCTGAACGGATAATGATCGTCCTGTTGTCGGTGCGGCCCGGTACGCTCGAAAGCACGATGACAGAGGACCTCTCACCGGCCGAGCGGTACGCGGCGGCGCGCAGGCGCGCTGCCGAGCAGGCCACCGCGCTCGCCTCCTTCCGCGAGATGTACGACTTCGGCCTCGACCCCTTCCAGATCGAGGCCTGCCAGGCGCTCGAAGCGGGGAAGGGCGTGCTGGTGGCCGCGCCCACCGGCTCCGGCAAGACGATCGTCGGCGAGTTCGCCGTCCACCTCGCCCTCCAGCAGGGCAAGAAGTGCTTCTACACGACACCCATCAAGGCGCTGTCGAACCAGAAGTACGCCGACCTGTGCCGCCGCTACGGCACGGAGAAGGTGGGCCTGCTCACCGGCGACAACAGCGTCAACTCCGACGCCCCGGTGGTCGTGATGACCACCGAGGTGCTGCGGAACATGCTCTACGCCGGATCGCAGACCCTCCTCGGCCTCGGCTACGTGGTGATGGACGAGGTGCACTACCTCTCCGACCGCTTCCGCGGCGCCGTCTGGGAGGAAGTGATCATCCACCTCCCCGAGTCGGTGACCCTGGTGTCACTCTCGGCGACGGTGTCGAACGCGGAGGAGTTCGGCGACTGGCTGGACACCGTCCGCGGCGACACCCAGGTGATCGTCTCCGAGCACCGGCCCGTGCCGCTGTTCCAGCACGTGCTCGCGGGACGCCGGATATACGACCTGTTCGAGGAGGGGGAGGGCCGCAAGAAGGCCGTCAACCCGGACCTCACGCGCATGGCCCGCCTGGAGGCGAGCCGCCCGTCCTGGGGCGACCGCAGGCGCGGGCGGGGCAACATGCGCGAGGCCGACCGGGAGCGCGAGCGCCGGCAGCGCTCGCGGGTGTGGACGCCGAGCCGGCCCGAGGTCATCGAGCGGCTCGACGCCGAGGGCCTGCTGCCCGCGATCACCTTCATCTTCAGCCGCGCCGCCTGCGAGGCCGCCGTCCAGCAGTGCCTGTACGCGGGCCTCAGGCTCAACGACGAGGAGGCGCGGGCCGCGGTCCGCGCCCTGGTCGAGGAGCGCACGGCCTCCATCCCGGCCGAGGACCTGCACGTCCTGGGCTACTACGAGTGGCTGGAGGGCCTGGAGCGCGGCATCGCGGCCCATCACGCGGGCATGCTGCCGACGTTCAAGGAGGTCGTCGAGGAGCTGTTCGTACGCGGTCTGGTGAAGGCCGTGTTCGCGACCGAGACCCTCGCGCTCGGCATCAATATGCCCGCCCGCTCGGTGGTCCTGGAGAAGCTCGTCAAGTGGAACGGCGAGCAGCACGCCGACATCACCCCCGGCGAGTACACCCAGCTGACCGGCCGGGCCGGCCGGCGCGGCATCGACGTCGAGGGCCACGCGGTCGTGCTGTGGCAGCGCGCCATGAACCCCGAGCACCTGGCGGGACTGGCCGGCACGCGCACGTATCCGCTGCGCTCCAGCTTCCGGCCGTCGTACAACATGGCGGTCAACCTGGTCGAGCAGTTCGGCCGGCACCGCTCGCGCGAGCTCCTCGAGACGTCCTTCGCGCAGTTCCAGGCGGACAAGTCGGTCGTGGGCATCTCCCGGCAGGTGCAGCGCAACGAGGAGGGTCTCGAGGGCTACAAGGACTCCATGACCTGCCACCTCGGCGACTTCGAGGAGTACGCGCGGCTGCGCCGGGAGCTGAAGGACCGGGAGAACGAGCTGGCCCGGCAGGGCGCGGCGCAGCGCCGCGCGGAGGCCGCCGTCGCGCTGGAGAAGCTCAAGCCCGGCGACATCATCCACGTGCCCACCGGAAAGTACGCGGGGCTGGCGCTGGTCCTCGATCCGGGGCTGCCGGCGGGCCGTTCCAACGGCCACCGCGGCTACGAGTACGCCGACGGCCCGCGCCCGCTGGTGCTGACCGCGGAGCGGCAGGTGAAGCGGCTGGCGTCGATGGACTTCCCGGTGCCGGTGGAGGCGCTGGAGCGGATGCGGATCCCGAAGTCCTTCAACGCGCGGTCCCCGCAGTCCCGCCGGGACCTCGCCTCCGCGCTGCGCACCAAGGCCGGGCACATCACGCCGGACCGGCACCGCAAGAAGCGCTCCCAGGCGGTCGACGACCGGGAGATCGCGCGGCTGCGCAAGGCGCTGCGGGCGCACCCGTGCCACGGCTGCCAGGACCGTGAGGACCACGCCCGCTGGGCCGAGCGCTACCACCGGCTGCTGCGCGACACCTCGCAGCTGGAGCGCCGTATCGAGGGCCGGACGAACACCATCGCCCGCACCTTCGACCGGATCGTCGCGCTGCTGACCGAGATGGACTATCTGCGCGGCGACGAGGTCACCGAGCACGGCAAGCGGCTGGCCCGGCTGTACGGCGAACTGGACCTGCTGGCCAGCGAATGCCTGCGCGAGGGCGTATGGGAGGGGCTGGCCCCCGCCGAACTCGCCGCGTGCGTGTCGGCGTTGGTGTACGAGGCCCGGGCCGCCGACGACGCGATGGCGCCCAAGCTGCCGTCGGGCAGGGCGAAGGCGGCGCTCGGCGAGATGGTCCGCATCTGGGGCCGGCTGGACGCCCTGGAGGAGGACTTCCGGATCAGCCAGACGGAGGGCGTGGGCCAGCGCGAGCCCGACCTCGGCTTCGCCTGGGCCGCCTACATGTGGGCGTCCGGCAAGGGCCTGGACGAGGTGCTGCGCGAGGCGGAGATGCCGGCCGGCGACTTCGTGCGCTGGTGCAAGCAGGTCATCGACGTGCTGGGCCAGATCTCGGCCGCCGCGCCGTCCGTCGAGGGTTCGACGGTCGCCAGGAACGCCCGCAAGGCGGTCGACGGACTGCTGCGCGGCGTGGTCGCCTACTCGTCCGTGGGCTGACCGCCCGGCCCGAGAGCCTCGAAGAAGCCCGGTGCGCCCCGTGCGCGCCGGGCTTCTGCCTTCCGCGCGCCCTCACCGGAGGCGTCACGGCCCGGTTCCATGGGCAGGATCAGGGAGCCGGGGGCGCTCCCTCACCCGTGACGGTGAGTGGTTTTCGTACGCCTGAGCGCGGTGACGGATGGTGTTCGAGCGGCCGCACCGCGTGTAAACGACCTGAGCGTACTCCTGTCCCAGGGGCCATTTCCGGCACTCGCCGAATATGACATGGCGATGATCCTGCCGGACTAAGCTCGCCCGCAGCGCACCGAGTTGAGATGAATTCGTGCGCTTGTTCCCCTATGTGCACGTTCCCCGGCCGTCAGTCGATTCGTTTCAGAGGGCTCACATGGCGAGTGTCCAACTTCCCTACACGCGTGTGCTGTTGTTGCCGGCCATAGTGATGGCCGCGGCGACCGGAGCCGCCGTCGCCCTGGTGACGGAGCCCGCCCGGATCGCCGTCGGCGTGTGCGGCGCCGTCGCGACCCTGCTGGTGACCGCCGCCGCGGCCGAGGCGGTGCGCCGCGGCCGGATCCTGCGCGAGGCGCGGGCCGAGCACGACCGTCACCGTGCGTACCTGGAGTCCCGGATCGCCGCCCACGACACGGAGACGGACCACTTCATCAACCAGGTCGCCCCCGCGGCCCTGAACCACCTGCACAGCGGGAACGACCCCCATGAGGTGCTGCGCGACCTGCCCCGGCTCAACCCGGCCTGGCGCGACCTGCCCGAGTACCAGCTCCGGATGCTGCGGACGATGCTCAAGATCATCGACGACGAGGAGAACCTGCGCGACTCCGCCCAGCGCTCCTTCGTCAGCATCGCCCGCCGCGTCCAGGCGATCGTCCACCAGCAGGCCAAGGAACTCCGCGAGATGGAGGAGGACCACGGCCGCAACCCCGAGGTCTTCGACGACCTGCTGCGCATCGACCACGGCACCGCGCTGATCGGCCGCCTCGCCGACTCCATCTCCGTCCTCGGCGGCGGCCGTCCCGGACGCCAGTGGCCCAAGCCCGTCGCGCTCTACAGCGTGCTGCGCGGCGCCATGTCCCGCATCCTCGAGTACCGCCGCATCGACCTGAAGTCGATCGCCAAGATCAACATCAAGGGCATCTACGTCGAGCCGGTCATCCACGCCGCCGCCGAGATCCTCGACAACGCCACCCGCTACTCGCCGCCGACCTCCAAGGTGAGCGTCACCGCCACCGAGGTGCAGACCGGCGTCGCCATCGAGATCGAGGACGCCGGCGTCAGCCTCGACGAGCAGGCCCGCGCCCGTATCGAGGGCATCCTCGAACAGGCCCAGAAGGGCACCGACCTCCAGGAGATCGGGGAGAACCCGCGCCTCGGCCTCGCCGTCGTCGGCCGCCTCTGCACCGCGTTCAACATGCAGGTCTCGCTGCGCGCCTCCGCGTACGGCGGCGTCCGCGCCGTCCTCGTCGTGCCCAGCGAGATGATCACCGACGAGCCCGGCGTGGGCCTCGCCCACGGCATCGGGGCGACCTCCGTGCCCCGCCCGGTCGACGCCCTGCCGGGCCCGGAGCGCACGCCCAAGAAGCGGCGCCCCACCAGCCCCCGCATCCCCGCCACCGTCTCCATGGAGGACGACGTCCCCGAGGTCACCGAGTGGACCGCGGGCGGACTGCCGCAGCGCCGCAGCCGGGTGAAGACCCCGCTGGCCCAGCGGTACGCCGAGCAGGCGGCCGCCGAGCGGGCCGAGCGGGAGGCCAAGGAGCGGGGCGAGGAGTACCACGACATCTGGGCCAGGCCCGAGCCCGAGAAGAAGCAGGACGACCGCGAACCCGGGCTGTGGGTCGACGCCTTCTGGGAGGGCATGCGCAAGGGCCTCGACCCGGGCGTCCCCACCACCGACTTCACCCGGAACCCGACCGCCTACCTGCATCTCATCAACGAACCGGCCCGCACCGAGGCCGATGACGAGGGGGACCTCAAGTGATCCAGCAACGAGCCAACTTCGACTGGATGCTCAAGGAGCTCGCCGACGGCGTACCCGGCGTCGAGATGATCGTGGTGCTCTCCGCCGACGGCCTGCGCATCGCCCGCTACGGCGGCGAGCCGGACGCCGCCGACCGGGTCGCCGCGGCCTGCGCGGGCGTACAGAGCCTCGCCGGAGCCGTCGCCCAGGAACTCCCGTACGGCAACGGCGAGATGAAGATGGTGCTCATCGAGATCAACGAGGGCTACTTCTATCTGATGGCGGCCGGCGCCAACGCCTATCTCGCGGTGCTCTCCGACATGACCTGCGAGCCGGGCCGCATGGGCGGCATGATGCGCGACCTCGTCGTCCGCATCGGCGCCCATCTGACCAGTCCGCCCCGACGGAACGGGCAGACCGTATGACTCCTCCGCAACGCCAGAGGCGCTTCCCCCAGGACGGCCCCCCTCCGCAGCCGGCCGCACCGGCCGGGAAGGAGGGCGAGGGCGGCAACCCGGAGCGGCTGTACGTCGTCACCGGACCGGACGGCGAACGGGCCGACCTCGATCTCGTCACGCTGATCGTGGCCGGCTCCCCGGACCCCCCGCCCTCCGCCACCCCCGAGCAGGCGGCGCTGCTCCGGCTCTGTGCCGCCCCCCTGTCCGTGGCCGAACTGTCGGCCTATCTCAACCTGCCGTTCAGTGTGGTGACCGTGCTGCTCACCGAGATGCTGGCGGCGGAACTGGTCCAGGCGCGTTTCCCGATCGTCCGCAAGGCGCTGCCCGACCGTTCCCTTCTCGAAGCGGTGATGCATGGACTTCAAAGGCTCTGAGACCATCCCGGGCCCCCGTGCCGAGGACCAGTTGCCGCACACGGCACAGGCCGCGGTGAAGATCGTGATCGTGGGCGGATTCGGGGTCGGCAAGACGACCATGGTCGGCTCGGTCAGCGAGATCAAACCGCTGACCACCGAGGAGACCATGACGCAGGCCGGCGTCGGGGTCGACGACAACTTCGGTTCCGCGTCCAAGACGGCCACCACGGTCGCCATGGACTTCGGCCGCATCAAGATCACGGACCAGCTGGTGCTGTACCTGTTCGGCACCCCCGGCCAGGAGCGCTTCTGGTTCCTGTGGAACGGGCTGTTCGAGGGCGCGCTCGGCGCGGTCGTGCTGGTCGACACCCGCCGCCTCGAAGTCAGCTTCGACGTCATGGGGCGGCTGGAGGAGCGCGGCGTGCCGTTCGTCGTCGCGGTCAACTCCTTCCCCGACGCCCCGCGTTACCCCATCGAGGACCTGCGGTCCGCCCTCGACCTGTCCGAACAGATCCCGATCATGGAGTGCGACGTGCGGCGCCGCGCCTCCAGCCGTGACGTGCTGATGACCCTGATGCGGTTCCTGCACTCGCTCGCCATGACGGGCTCGCTCACCTGACCCCCGGGACCCCTCTCCCGCACCGGCCCCCGCTTTCCCCCTCGGAGCGACCACTGTGACGCCTGAACCCACCTCCCTGACGGGAGACTCCCCGACCGGAACGGACGCCCCCCGGCCCGGCCCGCCCCCCGGCTGCCCCGCGCACGGCAAGGGCCCCGGCGGGCTGAGCCGGCTGCACGAGTCGGAGGACCTGAAGAAGCTGTACGAGGAACTGCGGGCCGAACACGGTCCGGTGGCGCCCGCGCTGGTCCACGACGACGTGCCGGTGTGGGTGGTCCTCGGCCACGCCGAGAACCAGCAACTGGTGCGCACTCCCGCGCAGTACTGCAAGGACAGCCGCATCTGGTCCGCGCTCGGAGAAGGACTGGTCAAGCCCGACCATCCGCTGATGCCGCACATCGCCTGGCAGCCGATGTGCGCCCACGCCGAGGGCGACGAGCACCGGCGGCTGCGCGGCGCCATCGACGCCGCCGTGGCGGCCACCGACTTCCGCGGTCTGCGCCGGCACGTCAACCGCAGCGTCCAGCGCGTCGTCAACCGGTTCTGCGAGGCGGGCGAGGCCGAGCTGGTCGGCCAGTACGCCGAGCACCTGCCGATGGCCGTGATGTGCCACGTCCTCGGCATGCCCGAGGAGTACGACGACCGGATGGTCGAGGCCGCCCGCGACATGATCAGGGGCACCGAGACCGCGATCGCCAGCAACGCCTACGTCATGGAGGCCCTGGAACGCCTCACGGCCCGCAGCCGGGCCCAGCCGCTGGACGACTTCACCGGCCACCTCATCAGGCACCCGGCCGGACTCACCGACGAGGAGGTCGCCCAGCACCTCCGAGTGGTGCTCATCGCCGCCTACGAGACCACCGCCAACCTCCTCGCCAACGTGCTGCGCCAGGTGCTGATCGACCCGCGTTTCCGCTCCCAGCTCAACGGCGGCCAGATGACCGTGCCCCAGGCGGTGGAACAACTGCTCTGGGACGAACCGCCGTTCAGCACCATCTTCGCCTACTTCGCCAAGCAGGACACGGAGCTCGGCGGGCAGCGCATCCGCAAGGGCGACGGACTGGTCTTCGCACCCGCGCCGGCCAACGTCGACCCCCGTGTGCGCCCCGACCCGACCGCCGACATGAAGGGCAACCGCTCGCACCTCGCCTTCGGCGGCGGCACGCACGAGTGCCCCGGCCAGGACATCGGCCGCGTGATCGCCGAAGTCGGTGTCGACGCGCTGCTCATGCGGCTGCCCGACGTCGAACTGAGCATCGAGGAGGAGCGGTTGACCTTCACCGAGTCCCTCGCCTCGCGGCATCTCGTGGAGCTGCCCGTCCACTTCACGCCCCGGCCGCAGCAGGACGTGACGCAGCGGCCCAGCCACGAGAACGACGCGCCCCCGCAGCAGGACTGGCACATCGGCGTGACCCGGCCGGCGGCCACCGTGCCTTCTGCGTCTCCCGCGCTGCCCGAGCCGAGCGTCGAGCCGCCCGTGCCGCACCCCGCGCCGGTGCCGCCGCCGGTGGCGGAACCCGCCCCGCCGCGGGGCGCCTGGCAGCGCTTCCTGCGCTGGTGGCGCGGTTACTGACCGGCCGCCCAGTCCTCGTACGAGGACCATGCCGCGAGCATCCGGCCGCTGGTGAACCGGTGCTCCACGCCCGTCACCGGATCGGTGAACTCCAGCCTCCGCGCCAGCAGTTGCAGCGGACGCCGGAAGTCACCGGCCGGGACGGGGGCGGCCACCCCGGGATACAGCGGATCGCCGAGGATCGGCACGCCCAGGGCGTTCATGTGCACCCGTAGCTGATGGGTCTGCCCGGTGCCGGGCACCAGCCGGTACCGGCCGAGGCCGTCGGCCCGGTGGGCGGCGAGTTCGACGCGGGTGACCGCGTTCGGCTCGCCCTCGACCTCTTCGGCGGTCAGTACCCCGCGCTCCTTCACGATCCGGCTGCGTACGGTCCGGGGCAGGTCCAGCGCCGGGTCGTACGGGGCGACGGCCTCGTACTCCTTGTGCACCAGACGGTCGCGGAACAGCGTCTGGTAGGCCCCGCGCTCCTCGGGCCGCACCGTGAACAGCACCAGGCCCGCGGTGAGCCGGTCCAGGCGGTGAGCGGCGCCCAGCTCCGGGACGCCCAGCTCACGGCGGAGCCGGGCGAGCGCGGTCTGGGCGACGTGGCTGCCGCGCGGGGTGGTGGCCAGGAAGTGGGGCTTGTCGACGACGACGACGTGCTCGTCCCGGTGGACGACCTCCAGCGGGAACGGCACCGGCACCTCGGCGGGCAGCTCACGGTGGAACCACACGAACATGCCGGGCGCGTACGGGGCGTCCGCCGGTACGGACCGTCCGTCCGCCCCGACGATCAGGCCCGCGGCGAACATCCCGTCCACGACTCCGGGGCCGGCGGCCGACAGCCGCTGTACCAGGTGCTCCCGCACCGTGGCCCACCGTTGCCCGGCGGGCAGCCGGACCCGCACCGGGTCCACACCGTCGCGCTGCGGCAGGGGGGAGGGCGGGGTCGGCCGTCTGCGTCTCACACCGGGCAAGCGTACGGGGCCGCTCAGTCGTGGTTCCCGGTCGCCCGTTTCAACTCCGCCTCGATCTCGTGGAGCGGTCTGCCCTCGGTCCGGGCGTACTCGGTCACCGCGAGGCGGACGTCACGGGCGAGGTCGCGCCAGGCCCGCCAGGCGGTCTCCCAGGTGGTGGTCTGGTGCTCGCTCCACTTGGTCCGGGTGGGCGGGCCGTAGGCGTCCCGCAGTTGCCGGACCCGGGAGTGGGCCTCGTCCGCGGCGCGCTGTTTGGCCACGAGTTCGTCGAAGGTGTGTGCCACGCGGCCGGATCCTGGGGCAGTGTCCCGCCTCCGGCCGGCCCGCCACGCCGCCGGTCATGGCCCGACGGGCCGTGGTTCACCTGATCAGCCCGTCCGGGCGGGTGGGCGGGGGCGGCCCCGGTGCTTTGTGGGGTGCCCCGCGTTGACGGGGTTGCGGCCCCGGTGTGGGTGTGGGCCGGGGGGTGTTCGCGCGGCCCGGCGCTTGCGGGGTGCCGTCGCGCCCACCCGTGCCGCCCTGCGGCACGATTGCCCGCGGATCGCGGAGGGCGGCTGCCCGCGGATCGCGGCGCGCAGGCGCGTACGGTCCGGGGCGCGTGCCACGGTGGGCGCACCGCAGTCGCCCGCGGCGGGAAGGGGACGGGGCGGGGGTGGCCGCCCGCAGCGGCTGGCGCGTCCGCACCCCGCACCCCTCCAAGGAACGCAGTCGCGCCAGTCCGAGGACGGACACCCCCGACGCGGCCCCGACCCACCCACCCACCGTGGGCGCTACGCACGCCCCCACCGGACCGAAAGCGGCGCCGCAGGCACAAGACCCGCACCCCCACCGGGCCGAAAGCGGCGCCGCAGGCATAAAACCCGAGCCCTCACCGGACCGAAAGCGGCGCCGCAGGTGTCCCACCCACCGGACCGGCACCGTGACCGTGCGGTCACAAGGTCAGGCGGAGGTCTCCGCGCCTTCCTGTTCGGCCTCGATGCGGGCGTTCCAGTCGCGCTTGGAGGCCTGCCAGCCGTCCTCGTTGTGGCCGAGGCGCCAGTAACCGGAGATCGACAGGTCCTCGCGCGGAATGCCGCGCTCGACCCGCAGCAGACGGCGCAGCTCCTTCACGAAGTGGGCCTCGCCGTGGACGAAGGCGTGCACCCGCCCCTCCGGGAAGTCGAGGCTCCGGACGGCCTCCACCAGGGCCTCGCCGACCGGCCGGTCACCGCGGTGCAGCCAGCGGACCTCCACGTCGGAGTCGATCTTCTGCTCCTCGTCGGGACCGGAGATCTCCACGAAGGCGAACGCCCTGGCGCCGTGCGGCAGCGCCTCCAGCGAGCGGGCGATCGCGGGCAGCGCGCTCTCGTCGCCGACGAGCAGGTGCCAGTCGGCGGCCGGGTCGGGCGCGTAGGCGCCGCCGGGACCCATGAACCGGACGACCTCGCCCGGCCGGACGTTCGCCGCCCAGGGGCCGGCCAGGCCCTCGTCGCCGTGGACCACGAAGTCCAGGGTCAGCTCACGGTGCTCGGCGTCCCACTGGCGCACCGTGTACGTCCGGGTCACCGGCCACTGCTCGCGCGGGAACTCCTCACGGATGCGCTGGAGGTCGAAGGGCTCCGGATACGTCGCCCCCGCGGCCGGGAACAGCAGCTTGACGTAGTGATCGGTGCAAGTGTCCGCCGAGAAAGCGGAGAGCCCCTCACCACCGAGCACCACGCGCTGCATGTGCGGGGTCAGCCGCTCGGTGCGGACGACCTCGGCGGTGTGCGGCGCGCGTGGTGCGCGTACCGGTCGCTCTGCCATGAGGAGCCTCCCAGCTGTCACAGTTAGGTTTACCTAAGTTAGCACCTCGATCTCGGTCGACGCCTCGTCGGCGGACACCTCGTCCGGTTCAGCGATGTGTACGGCTCACGCCGAGAGGGTCGTCAGCAGGCGTTGCAGCGAGCCGCCCAGACCCCAGCGGGCGGCCAGGGACTCCACCCCGGCCGGATCGCGCGGCCCGTGCGGCAGCGCCGTGTCGACGTCCGGGAGCGGGACGTCGTCCGCGACCCGGACGACCTTGGGGGCGACCGCGAGATACGGCCGCGCCTCGTCCAGACGCTTGCGCTGCGACGGCGTGAGCTTGGCCCGCGGGTCGTCCACGGCCGCCAGGATCCCGGCCAGGTCGCCGAACCCGTCCAGCAGCTTGGCCGCCGTCTTCTCCCCGATGCCCGGCACGCCCGGCAGGCCGTCGCTCGGATCACCGCGCAGCAGCGCCAGGTCCGCGTACCCCCTGCCGTCCACCCCATACTTCTCGCGCAGCACGGCCTCGTCGGTGACCTGGAGCGTGCCGACGCCCTTCAGCGGATACAGCACGCGCACCCCGCGCGCGTCGTCCACCAGCTGGTAGAGGTCGCGGTCGCCGGTGACGATGTCGACCGGTCCGCCGGCCCGGCCGGTGAACGTGCCGATCACGTCGTCCGCCTCGTACCCGGCGACCCCCACCCGCGCGATGCCCACCGCGTCGAGCACGCTCTCGATGACCGGAACCTGCGGGGACAGCGTGTCGGGCACCTCCTCCTCGTCCGGGCCCGCCGCGCGCTCCTCGGCGACGCGGTGCGCCTTGTAGGAGGGGATCAGTTCCACCCGCCACTTCGGGCGCCAGTCGGCGTCCATGCAGGCGACCAGGTGGTCGGGGCGGTGGTCCTTGACCAGGCGGTCGATGAAGTCGAGCAGTCCGCGCACGGCGTTCACCGGGGTGCCGTCCGGGGCCCTGACGGAGTCCGGGACGCCGAAGTAGGCGCGGAAGTACAGGGAAGCGGTGTCTAGGAGCATGAGTCGTCCGGTCACGGACCGCATCATGCCGTACGTCGCTGACAGCGCGGGTGCGTTGGTGCGGGCCGGGGGTGGGTCTCCACAGCCCAACGTTCACGGGGTGCCGTCGCGCCCACCCGTGCCGCCCTGGGGGTACCTCCCAGGCCCTTGAGGCACTGGGGGAGGCATGACTGCCCACAGTTGCGTCATACGCAACAAACTGCGTTCTGCGCGACCTGTGTGAGGCGTCACACGAAAACGTTTGCCCTGTGCAAAACCGGGGAGGCGCGGCCACGGAGCGATGCCGGTTACAGATTCAACTGTTGTGGGCCGCGTGAGCCGCCCGCCTGGCATCGCTTCCGCCATTTGCCGTCGAGACAAGAGGTACGCGTGTCATCCAGGCTTGAGGCCGAGCATCTGTTCAAGGTGTTCGGCAGACGACCGGACCAGGCGGTCGAACGACTGCGCAAGAAGGAAGCCGACCGGGAGGAGCTGCGCTCCGACGGCACCACCGCCGCCGTCATCGACGCCTCGTTCACCGTGGAGCCGGGCGAGATCTTCGTCGTCATGGGACTGTCGGGCTCCGGCAAGTCCACCCTGCTGCGCATGCTGAACGGCCTGCTGGAGCCCACCGCCGGACACGTGCGCTTCGACGGCCAGGACCTGACCGCGCTGCCCGACCGGGAGCTGCGCCGGGTCCGCTCCAAGAAGATCAGCATGGTCTTCCAGCACTTCGCGCTGTTCCCGCACCGCAGCGTCCGCGACAACGCCGCCTACGGTCTTGAAGTGCAGGGCGTGCCCCGCGCCGAGCGCGAACGCCGCGCCGACGAGGCGCTCGCCCTGTGCGGCCTGGCCGGCTGGGAGAAGTCGTGGCCGGACGAGCTGTCGGGCGGCATGCAGCAGCGCGTGGGTCTCGCCCGCGCGCTCGCCACCGACGCCGACCTGCTGCTGATGGACGAGTCCTTCAGCGCCCTCGACCCGCTGATCCGCCGCGACATGCAGGACCAGCTCCTCGAACTGCAGAAGACCCTGAAGAAGACGATCGTCTTCATCACCCACGACCTCAACGAGGCCATGCGCCTGGGCGACCGGATCGCGGTGATGCGCGACGGCCGCATCGTGCAGATCGGCACCGCGCAGGACATCCTGATCCGTCCCGCCAACGACTACGTCGCCTCCTTCACCCAGGACGTCGACCGCTCCCGCGTGCTCACCGCCGGCGCCGTGATGGACCGCGAGGTGCGCGGCGACGAGGCCGACTGCGGCTGCGAGACCGCGACGCCCGACACGCCGTTCACCGACCTGTGCGCGATCAGCGCCCGCGTACCGCACCCCGTGGCGGTGCTGGACAAGGAGGGCGCGCTCGTCGGGGTCGTGCCCCGGCAGCGCCTCGTCGGCTTCCTCGGCGACGAGGAGTCCGACCCCGGGGTCTGCGACACCCCGCGCGACAAGGGCGGCGAGAAGGTGATGGCCCGTGCCTAGGATTCCGCTCGGCGACTGGGTCAACAGCGCCGTCGACTGGCTGCTCGCCAACGTCACCTGGCTGTTCGACTTCTTCAAGACCGTCTTCACCGGCGCCTACGACGGTGTCAACGCCGTCCTCCAGGCCCCCGAACCGCTGATCCTCTGCGGCATCTTCGCGGTCATCGCCTTCTGGCTGCGCGGCACCTTCGCCGGTGTCCTCACCTTCTTCGGCTTCGCCTTCCTCGACTCCATGGAGTTGTGGGAGGACTCGATGGTGACGCTGGCGCTGGTCATCGTCGCCACCGTCATCGCGCTGGTCATATCGGTGCCGGTGGGCATCTGGGCGGCCCGCTCGGACCGGGTCAGCGCCGTGGTCCGGCCGGTCCTGGACTTCATGCAGACGCTGCCCGCGATGATCTACCTCATCCCGGCGATCCTGTTCTTCGGGACCGGCTCCGCCCCGGGCATCGTCGCCACCCTGATCTTCGCGCTCGCCCCGGGCGTGCGCATGACCGAGCTGGGCATCCGCCAGGTCGACAAGGAACTGGTCGAGGCGGCCGAGGCGTTCGGCACCACGCCCCGCAACACCCTGCTGCGGGTGCAGCTTCCGTTGGCGCTGCCCACGGTGATGGCGGGCGTCAACCAGGTCATCATGCTCGGCCTGTCCATGGCCGCGATCGCCGGCATGGTCGGCACCGGCGGACTCGGCGGCGCGGTCATCGAGGCCATCGGGCAGCTCAACATCGGCCTCGGCGCCGAGTCCGGCATCGCCATCGTCATCCTGGCGATCTACCTGGACCGCATGACCAGCGCCCTGGGCACCCAGGTCTCCCCGCTCGGCCGGCGCGCCGCCGCCAAGGCACGCTCCGCGCAGGGGCTGAAGATCTGGTCCTACCGGCCCCGCCCGCAGGTCGCCGTGATCGGTGTCGTCGTCCTCGCCCTGGTCGCGGGCGGCATGGGGATCTTCGGCGGCAGCGGCTCCAAGACCACCACCGCCGGCGACGAGAAGGTCGGCGACGGCAAGAAGATCACCATCGGCTACATCCCCTGGGACGAGGGCGTCGCCTCCACCTTCCTGTGGAAGGAGATCCTGGAGCGGCGCGGTTTCGAGGTCGAGGCCAAGCAGTTCGAGGCCGGCCCGCTCTACACCGCCCTCGCGCAGGGCAACATCGACTTCCAGACGGACGCCTGGCTGCCCACCACCCACGAGGCGTACTGGAAGAAGTACGGTGAGCGGCTCGACGACCTCGGCTCCTGGTACGGCGAGACGTCACTGGAGCTGACCGTCCCGTCGTACATGGAGGACGTCGACAGCCTGGAGGACCTCAAGGGCAAGGCCGACCTCTTCGACGGGGAGATCACCGGCATCGAGTCCAGCGCCGGCATGATGGGCCTGCTCAAGAGCAAGGTCCTCAAGGAGTACGGCCTGGACGAGGAGTACAAGGTCGTCGACAGCTCCACCCCGGCGATGCTGGCCGAGCTCAAGCGGGCCTACAGCAAGAAGGAACCGGTCGTCGTCACGCTCTGGTCGCCGCACTGGGCGTACAGCGACTACGACCTGAAGAAGCTGGAGGACCCCAAGGGAAGCTGGGGCAAGGGCGACGGCGTGCACACGGTGTCGCGCAAGGGCTTCGCCGGTGACAACCCGCTCGTCGGGAAGTGGCTGAAGGACTTCTCGATGACCGAGGAGGAACTCACCGGTCTGGAAGCCGAGATCAACAAGGCCGGCAAGGGCAGGCAGCAGGACGCCGTCCGCACCTGGCTGAAGGCCAACCCGGGCGTGGTCGACAAGCTGGCCCCGGTCGAGTCCGGTTCCGGTGACACCCCCGCCGAGGCGAAGCGGCCGCTGGACGTGGCCTGGTTCCCCTGGGACGAGGACATCGCCGTCACCTACCTGTGGAAGAACGTCCTGGAGCGTCGCGGCTACACGCTGAACCTCAAGCAGATGGAGGTCGGCCCGGTCTACACCGGCCTCGCCTCCGGTGACCTCGACCTCAACTTCGACGCCTGGCTGCCGTACGCGCAGAAGAACTACTGGGACAAGAGCAAGGACGACCTCACCGACCTGGGCACCTGGTACGAGCCCACCTCGCTGGAGATCGCCGTCCCCTCGTACGTCAAGGACGTCGAGTCCCTGGAGGACCTCAAGGGCAAGGCCGACCTGTTCGACGGGCGGATCATCGGCATCGAGCCCGGCACCGGCGAGATGCAGCTGCTCAAGAACGAGGTCATGCCGGGCTACGGCCTGGAGGACGAGTACGAGGTCGTCGACGGCTCCACGCCGGCGATGCTGGCCGAGCTCAAGCGGGCCCTCGCCAAGAAGGAGCCGATCGCGGTCACCCTGTGGTCGCCGCACTGGGCCTACAGCGAGTACGAGCTGACCAAGCTGAAGGACCCCAAGAAGGCCTTCGGCGAGGGCAACACGATCCGCACCATCGCGAGCAAGAAGTTCCCCGAGCAGTACCCCGAGCTCACGAAGTGGATCAAGGGCTGGCACATGAGCGAGGACGAGCTGGGCAGCCTGGAGGCCGAGATCAAGAACCGCGGCCAGGGCCACGAGGAGGAGGCCGTCGCCGCCTGGCTGAAGGAGCACCCGGACATGGTGGAGCGGATGACCCCGCGGTAGACGACCCCGCGGTAGACGACCTCGCAGGAGACGCCTCCGCGGTAACCGCCGTACCGGCCGCCCCTCGGGCATGTCCGGAACCGGGCGGGAACACGGTAGGAATCCGGACAACCACGCAGCGCGACGCCCTCCCCGGACCTCCTGGTGACCTTCCGCCGTGCGAGGGGAACAATGGCGGGAACACCCCTTATCGCGCGCGGGAGGGACCGGGGGACCCGCGGGGCGGCTGGCGTGAACTGGCGGGTCGGCGCCGGTCACGTGTGACGGCGACGTGACAGGCGCCTGAAACGGTTTGCCGAACATGCGTAGGGTGCAGACAACCCACGAGAAGGAGTGCGCCGGGTCCGCGGCGCACGGGGTGCGGGACGATCGGCGGAGGAGGGAGCCGGAGCGATGGGCGACCACAAGGAACAGCCCCTGCGGGTGGGCGCGGCCGTGCGGCGGCGACGCCGTGCGCTGGACCTCACCCTCGCCGTCGTGGCCGAGCGCAGCGGCCTGTCGGTCCCGTTCCTCAGCCAGATCGAGAACGAGCGGGCGCGTCCCAGCCAGAGCTCCCTGGAGAAGGTCGCCGACGCCCTGCGCACCACCGCCGTGGAGCTCCTCGCCGCCGCCGACCCCGCGTGCAGCGTGGACGTCGTCCGCGCCGAGGGCGCCGAGCCGTGGACGGAACCGCGGGTGCGCTCCCTGGTGCGCGGCCACCACCAGATGCACGCCTCCGAGTTCACCGGCGACCATGACGCCGGCCGTGAACTCCAGTTCCGCAACGACCAGTTGATGTACGTGGCGGACGGCGCGGTGGAGATCGAGGCGGAGGGCCGCGCGTACCGCCTCGGCCGCGGCGACACCCTGTACCTCACCGGAGGCGTCCGGCACCGCTGGCGGGCCACGGTCCCGGAGACACGGCTGCTGGTCGTCGCCGTCGCCGAGCACATCGAGGCGCTGCGGGACAAGCCCCGCCGATGAGTCCCGCCAGGGTCGTCTCCCTCGTCCCCTCGCTGACGGAGGCCGTGGCGCTCTCCGCCCCCGACGCCCTGGCCGGCGCCACCGACTGGTGCACGCACCCGGCCGGTCTGGACGTCGTACGCGTCGGCGGCACGAAGAACCCGAAGGTGGACCGGATCGTCGCGCTCGCCCCCGATCTGGTGATCGCCAACGAGGAGGAGAACCGCGAGAGCGACCTGGCGGCCCTGCGCGCGGCGGGCCTCGACGTGCTGGTGACGGAGGTGCGGACGCTGCCCCAGGCCTTCCGCGAACTGGACCGGGTGCTCACGGCGTGCGGGGTACGGGCCCGCCCCCGCTGGCTGGACGAGGCCGAGGCGGCCTGGGCGGCGCCGCCCGCGCCCACCGAGCGCCGCACGGCGGTCGTGCCCGTCTGGCGGCGCCCCTGGATGGTGCTGGGCCGGGACACCTTCGCGGGCGACCTGCTCTCCCGCCTCGGCGTCGACCACCTCTACGCGGACCACCCGGAGCGCTATCCGCGCGTCCCGCTCGACGCGCTGCGCGCGGCGGGCCCCGATGTGGTGGTCCTCCCCGACGAGCCCTACCGCTTCACCGCCGACGACGGCCCGGAGGCCTTCCCCGGCCTGCCCTGCGCCCTCGTCGACGGCCGGCACCTCACCTGGTACGGGCCGTCGCTGACCGGGGCGCCGGCGGTACTGGGGCGGGCCCTGCGAGCAGCGCGCCGCTGAACAGCCCGCGCGCCGTGCACCAGGCGGCGGTGGCCCAGGCACCGGCCAGCAGGGCGTACAGGGCGAGCGCCAGTACGTCGTAGGCGAGCAGCCCGGTGTGCGAGGCGAGGGCCCCGGCGCCGGTGACACAGGTGCCCACCGGGAACGTGAACGACCACCACGTCATCGCGAAGCGCATGCCCCGCCGCCACGCCCGTACGACATGCGCGGCGGCGAGGCAGAGCCACAGCAGCGCGAACCCCGTGACGGGCACCCCGTACAGGACGGCGAGCACGCGGAAGCCCTCGTCGTACGGCGCCGGTACGACCCCCGGGGCGATGTCCGAGAAGGCGCCGACGGCGGTCGTGGACTGGCCGAGCGGTCCGAGCACCAGGAACAGCGACGGGGTGAGCGGGAGGGGCAGCGGACCGTGGGTGATCAGCCGGCCGAAGACCAGCGGCAGCGTCATCAGGGTGGCGAGGAGACTGACCCCGAACAGCGCGACACAGGCGAGCAGCAGGGTGGCGCGGGGCTGGCCCTCCGGGAGGTGCGGCACCAGGCGGGGCCCGAGCGCGGCGGACACCATGGGCGCGACCAGCGGCAGCAGCCAGACGGGCGTCGCCTCCCGCGCCGTCACCCGGTGGCGTACGGCCATGAGGTACGGGACGGCCACGGCGGCGGCCAGCCCGACGGCCGTACCGGCGGTGAACAGCACGGCGTCGAGGACGACGGCCGCGCGCAGCCCGATCCAGTCCCGCCCGACGGTCAGGGCGCCGCCGCCGACGGCCAGCAGGGCCATGGAGAGACAGCCGTAGAAGGGCGCCACGGCGGGGTCGAGGAGGTGGGCGCGGGCCCGGTCGCGGTGGTGGGCCCAGTGCAGGGCGCGGGCGGCGAGCAGGACCGCCAGGAGGGCGAGGGACAGCGCCCAGACGGTGGTGAGCGCGGGGCGCGGGACGGGCACGTGCGCGGGGAGCGCGGCGCCCGCTCCGGCGACGATGGCGGTGCCCATCACGCAGGCGTACCAGTTGGGTCCGAGGTGACGGACGGCGGCGGCGCGCGGGGGCCGTGCGGTGGCACGGGGGAGGGGTGGCAGGGGCCGGATCGCGGTGACCATGGTCATACGGTCGGGCCGGCGGACCACCGCCACCAGGGAGCACCCCTCTATGGCGGCATAAGCTGGGCTTATGAGCACAACGGATGACCACGACCATCCGGGGTACCGCTCCGCGAGCCCGGGGTCCCTGGCTCACCGGGTGCCGGACCTCGGGGCGCTGGAGCTGCTGCTGGCGGTGGCGCGGCTGGGGAGCCTGGGCGGGGCGGCGCGGGAGCTGGGCATCACCCAGCCCGCCGCCAGCAGCCGGATCCGGTCGATGGAACGGCAGCTCGGGGTGGCACTCGTCGACCGCTCGCCGCGCGGGTCGCGGCTGACCGACGCGGGGGCGCTGGTCACCGACTGGGCGCGGCGGATCGTGGAGGCGGCGGAGGCCTTCGACGCGGGCGCGCAGGCGCTGCGGGACCGCAGGGACTCACGGCTGCGGGTGGCGGCGAGCATGACGATCGCCGAGTACCTGCTGCCGGGATGGCTGCTCGCGCTGCGCGCGGACCGGCCGGACACGGCGGTGTCGCTGCTGGCCGGGAACTCGGCGGCGGTGGCGGAGCGGCTGCTGGCGGGGGAGGCGGACGTGGGGTTCGTGGAGGGGCTCACGGTGTCGGCGGGGCTGGATTCCGCGGTGATCGCCCATGACCGGCTGATCGTGGTCGCGGCGCCGTCGCACGCGTGGGCCCGCCGGCGGCGGCCGATCGCGGCGGAGGAGTTGGCGAGTACGCCGTTGATCCTGCGGGAGAAGGGGTCGGGGACGCGGCAGGTGCTGGACGCGGCGCTGGGAGGGTTGGCCCGGCCGCTGATCGAGCTCTCCTCCACGACCGCCGTCAAGGCAGCTGCCGTCGGCGGCGCCGGACCGGCGGTGCTCAGCGAACTCGCGGTGGGGGAGGAGCTGGCGATGCGGCGACTGGTCCGTATCCCGGTGAACGGTATTGCCCTGGCCCGCGACCTGCGTGCGGTGTGGCCCACGGGGCATCGGCCGACCGGGCCGGCGCGGGATCTGTTGTCGCTGACGCGAGGGTGAGCGGCGGGCGTTTGCCGGGTGCTCCCCGTTGTGACTGAGCGGGGGTGGGTCGCGCTGCCCGGCGCTTGCGGGGTGCCTCCCCCACTCTCGGCTCCTCCCCCACTCTCGGCTTCGCTCGAGCGGGAGGGACCCCCATGAGCGGGAGGTACCCCCATCGCCCACCCGTGCCGCTGGGGCACCTCCCAGGCCTTTAAGGCACTGGGGGAGGCACGATTGCCCGCGGAGGCGCGGAGGGCGCGGCACGGCTGCCCGCGGTTACGGCGGCGAGGGCTGCCCGCGGAGTGCGGAGGCCGCTGTGGTCAGGGCTTGCATGACGCGTAGGTCGTTTCCCATCTCCGGGTGCCATTGGACGCCCAGAGTCCAAGGGGATGTTGCGAGTTCGATCGCCTCCACCGTGCCGTCCTCCGCGTACGCCGACGGGATCAGGTTCGTGCCCAGGCGGTCCACCGACTGGTGGTGGTAGGTGGGGACGGAGGTCTGTTCCGGGGCGATGCCGGCGTAGAGCGTGCCGGGGACCGGCTTGACCGGGTGGCGGCCGAAGGTGCCCGGCACCTCCGCGTGGCCGTCGATGTGCTGGACCAGGGTGCCGCCCAGGGCGACGTTCAGGAGCTGCATGCCCCGGCAGATGCCCAGCAGCGGGATCCGGCGGTCCAGGGCCGCCTCGATCAGGGCGAGTTCCCAGGCGTCCCGCGCCCGGGCGGGCGGTCCCGTGCGCGGGCCGGGCTCGGCGCCGTAGTGGACGGGTTCCACGTCCGGGCCGCCCGCGACGACCAGGCCGTCGAGCCGGGCCACGGTCGCCGCCGCCCGCTGCGGCGCGTCCGGCGGGAGCATCGCGGCCAGTCCGCCCGCCCGCTGCACCAGCCGCGGATAGCCGGCCGGCAGCAGCACGGCGTCCAGTCGCCACACTCCCCAGCGCACACCGGACTCCGCGTACGTGCTGATGCCGATGAGTGGCCTGGCCGTCATGCCGATCACCTTTCCCGCACCTCAGTCCCGTGACAACTCTGCCTCGGCCGCCGCCAGCGCCGCGAATTCCTCCTCCGGCGCCTTCGCCACCAGGTGCTTGCGGCTGTAGAGACCGAAGTACGCCACGGCCACGATGTAGACCGCCAGCGCGATGAACGCCGCCGTCACGTCCACCAGGAACGTCGCCACCAGCGCCGCACAGGCCAGCACCAGCGCCACCGACGAGGTGAGCACCCCGCCCGGCGTGCGGTACGGCCGCGGCAGCTCCGGCTCCCGGCGGCGCAGCACGATGTGCGAGAGGGACATCAGCGCGTACGAGATCGTCGCGCCGAAGACGGCGATGTTCAGCATGCGCGCGCCGTTGCCCGTCCCGGCGGCCAGCGCGAAGCCGATCGCGCCCGGCACCAGCAGACCGAGGTAGGGCGCCCTGCGGCCGCTGGTGAGGGAGAGGAACTTCGGCAGGTAGCCCGCGCGGGACAGCGCGAAGAGCTGGCGCGAACCGGCGTAGATCAGCGAGAAGAACGACGCGACCAGTCCCGCGAGGCCCGCGTAGTTCACGATCCGGCTCAGCGCCGTCGCCTCGCCGTCCGGCTGGAGCGCCTCCACCAGCGGGTTGCCCGCGTCCTGGACCGCCGCCGAGCCGCGCGCCCCGGCCGCCGCGAAGAAGGTCACCACGGCCAGCACCACCAGGATGCCCATGGACCAGCGGATCGCCCTCGGCAGCGTACGGGCCGGTTCCCTGGTCTCCTCGGCGGCCAGCGGTACGCCCTCCACGCCCAGGAAGAACCACATGCCGAACGGGAACGCCGCCCAGATGCCCAGCAGCCCCATCGGCAGCCAGGAGTTCGCGCCGAACGCCGAGGAGTCCACCGGGATGTCGTCCAGCGAGGAGGCGTCGAACTCGGGCAGCGCCCCCAGCGCGAACACCACCAGCGCCGCCACCGCGATGCCCGTGACGACGAAGCTGAAGCGCAGCGCCTCGCCCACGCCCCACAGATGGATGCCGATGAAGACGATGAAGCAGGCCAGGTACACCGGCCAGCCGGACTCCAGGCCGAACAGGCCCAGCGACTCGACGTAGTCGCCGATGAAGATGGAGATCGCGGCGGGCGCGAGGACGTACTCGATGAGGATCGCGGTCCCGGTGAGGAAGCCGCCCCACGGTCCGAGCGCCCGGCGGGCGAAGCCGTAGCCGCCGCCGGCCGTGGGCAGGACCGACGACAGCTCGGCCAGGGCGAAGACCATGCAGGTGTACATGGCGCCCATCAGCACCATGGCGATCGCCAGGCCGCCGAAGCCGCCCTCGGCCAGGCCGAAGTTCCAGCCCGAGTAGTCGCCGGACACGACGTAGGCGACGCCGAGGCCGGTCAGCAGCAGCCAGCCGGCGCTGCCGCGGCGCAGCTTCCTGCGTTCGAGGTAGTCGTCCGGCTCACCGGCCGGTTCACGGGACGCGGATGGAAGGCTCACAAGGCGACTCCCCAGGAGGCGGCGACGGCAGGGGGCAATGGAACGGATCCAGACCTTTGTGGGCCCATACCTTCGTGGCGCGGACGCCGCGAGCGCAAGCCCCGTGCGTCAAACCGCGGTGAACCCGCTTCCGTCACGCCCTCACGCCAGGAACCCCCGCAGCAGCGCCGCCGTCCCCGCGCAGTGCTCGCGCGTCATCTCCCTCGCCCCGTCCGCGTCCCCCTCCAGCACCGCCTCGACCAGTGCCGCGTGCTGCCGCTGCGAGTGCTCCAGGTTGCGCACCAGCAGCGGGATGCAGTCCAGCAGGTCGTTCACCGTCGCCCGTACCGCCGCGTACTGCGCGGTCAGCGTCGGCGAGCCGCACAGCTCCGCCAGGGTGAGGTGGAACAGCGTGTCCAGGCGCCGGTAGTCGCTCAGCGGCGCCTCCTGCGTGCCGGACAGCGCCGCGCGCAGCCGCGCCGCCTGCTCCTCCGTCAGCCCGTGCGCCGCGCACAGCCCCGCCGCGCCCACCTCCAGCACCTCCCGGAAGCGCAGCACGTCCTCGATGTCGACCTCGGCGATCCGCCGCCGCAGCTCCTCCTCGCCGGTGTCCGTCGGGCGGGGCAGCACGAACGTTCCGCCGTACCGGCCGCGCCGCGACTCCACCAGGCCCTGGTCCTGGAGCACCTTCAGCACCTCGCGCAGCGTCACCCGGCTGATCCCCAGCCGCTCCGCCAGCTCCCGCTCGGCCGGCAGCCGCTCCCCGCCCGCCACCAGGCCCAGCCGCACCACCTGGAGGATCTGCTCCAGCGCCTCCTCGAAGCCGTTGCCCGCGCGGACCTGCCGCAGCACCGGCGCCAGGCGGTCCCCGACCGCGCCGACCGCACCGACCGCATCTTCCGGCATCCGGCCGTGCCCCCTTCCCAAGCAATGGTTCTCGGCAATACCTTATGGCTCCCGGCCCGAGCGAAGAAGACCGTAGAAGCCCGCAGAAGCCCGAGGAGGCTCTCCCGTGGCAGACCGCACACCCCCGCTCACCGTCGAGGAGCTGCACGCCCTCGTCGCCGGCGGTGAGATCGATACCGTCGTCCTGGCCTTCCCCGACATGCAGGGGCGGCTCCAGGGCAAGCGGTTCGCCGCGCGCTTCTTCCTCGACGAGGTGCTCCGGCACGGCACCGAGGGCTGCGACTACCTGCTCGCCGTCGACGCCGACATGAACACCGTCGACGGCTACGCCATGTCCTCCTGGGAGACCGGCTACGGCGACTTCGCCATGTACCCCGACCTCGACACCCTGCGCCGGGTGCCCTGGAACGAGGGCACCGCCCTGGTCGTCGCCGACCTCGCCTGGGCCGACGGCTCCCCGGTCGTCGCCGCCCCCCGGCAGATACTGCGCCGCCAGCTGGACCGCCTCGCCGCCCTCGGCTACACCGCCCAGGTCGGCACCGAGCTGGAGTTCATCGTCTTCAAGGACACCTACGAACAGGCCTGGGACGCCGGCTACCGCGGGCTCACCCCCGCCAACCAGTACAACGTCGACTACTCGGTGCTCGGCACCGGCCGCATCGAACCCCTGCTGCGCCGCATCCGCAACGAGATGGCCGCCGCCGGACTCACCGTCGAGTCCGCCAAGGGCGAGTGCAACCCCGGCCAGCACGAGATCGCCTTCCGCTACGACGAGGCCCTGGTCACCTGCGACCAGCACGCCGTCTACAAGACCGGCGCCAAGGAGATCGCCGCCCAGGAGGGCGTCTCGATCACCTTCATGGCCAAGTACAACGAGCGCGAGGGCAACTCCTGCCACATCCACCTCTCCCTCGCGGACGCGGCCGGCGGCAGCGCCATGCCGGACTCCGCCGAGGAGCCGGACGCCATGTCCGAGGTCATGCGCCACTTCCTCGCCGGGCAGCTCGCCGCGCTCCGCGAGTTCTCCCTGCTCTACGCCCCGCACATCAACTCCTACAAGCGGTTCCAGCCGGGCTCCTTCGCCCCGACCGCCGTCGCCTGGGGCCGCGACAACCGCACCTGCGCGCTGCGCGTGGTCGGCCACGGCCGCTCCCTGCGCTTCGAGAACCGGCTGCCCGGCGGCGACGTCAACCCGCACCTCGCCGTGGCCGGCATGGTCGCGGCCGGGCTGTACGGCATCGAGCAGAAACTGGAGCTGCCCGAGCCCTGCCCCGGCAACGCCTACACCGCCGGCTTCGAGCACGTCCCCACCACCCTGCGCGAGGCCGCCGAGCTGTGGGAGAACAGCGCGATCGCCAAGGCGGCCTTCGGCGACGAGGTCGTCGCGCACTACCGCAACATGGCGCGCGTCGAGACCGACGCCTTCGACGCCGCGGTCACCGACTGGGAGCTGCGCCGCTCCTTCGAACGCATGTGAGGCCCTCCTTGTCCGACCAGCCCCATGAGCTCCAGGTCCACAACCCCGCGACCGAGGAGGTGATCGCCACCGTCCCGGCCGCCGGCCCCGCCGACGTCGACGCCGCCGTCGTACGCGCCGCCCGCGCGCAGACCGCGTGGGCCGCCCTCGCGCCCGGTGACCGGGCCCGGCTGCTGCGCCGGTTCGCCGCCACGGTCGACGGGCACATCGAGGAACTGGCCCGCCTGGAGGTCCGCGAGGCCGGCCACACCCTCGGCAACGCCCGCTGGGAGGCGGGCAACGTCCGCGACCTGCTCGACTACGCGGCCGGGGGAGTGGAGCGCCTCACCGGCCGCCAGATCCCGGTCCCGGGCGGGGTGAACGTCACCTTCCTCGAACCGCTCGGCGTCGTCGGCGTCATCGCCCCCTGGAACTTCCCCATGCCCATCGCGGCCTGGGGCACCGCACCCGCCCTCGCCGCCGGCAACGCGGTGCTCCTCAAACCCGCCGAGACCACCCCCCTCACCGCTCTCCGCCTCGCCGGACTCGCCCTGGAGGCGGGCCTGCCCGAGGGCCTGTTCCAGGTGCTCCCCGGACACGGTCCCGTCGCCGGGAACGCCCTCGTCGAGCACCCCGGCGTCGCCAAGATCGTGTTCACCGGGTCGACCGCCGTGGGCAAGCGGGTGTGGGCCAAGGGCGCGGACCGCCTCAAGCGCGTCACCCTCGAACTCGGCGGCAAGAGCCCCAACATCGTCTTCGCCGACGCCGACCTGGAGGCCGCCGCGGCCGCCGCCCCCATGTCCTTCCTCGACAACGCCGGCCAGGACTGCTGCGCCCGCACCCGCATCCTCGTCGAGCGTTCCGCGCACGACCGGTTCCTGGAGCTGCTCGCCCCGGCGATCGAGGCGGTCCGGGTGGGCGACCCGGCCGACGAGAACGTGGACATGGGCCCGCTGATCTCCGCCGGCCAGCTCGCCCGCGTCCGCTCCTACGTCACCGACGACCTCGACGGCATCCGCGGCAAGGCCCCCGAGGGGCCCGGCCACTGGTTCCCGCCCACCGTCCTCACCGGCGTCGGCCCGCGGTCCCGCGTCGCCGTCGAGGAGGTGTTCGGCCCCGTCGCCGTCGTCCTCCCCTTCGACGACGAGGCCGACGCCGTACGCCTGGCCAACGCCACCGACTACGGCCTCTCGGGCTCGGTCTGGACCCGGGACGTCGGCCGCGCCCTGCGCGTCTCCCGGGCGGTCCGCGCCGGAAACCTCTCCGTCAACTCCCACTCCAGCGTCCGCTACTGGACCCCCTTCGGCGGGTTCAAGCAGTCCGGCGTCGGCCGCGAGCTCGGCCCCGACGCGCTGACCGCCTTCACCGAAACCAAGAACGTCTTCATCAGCACGGAGGCCTGAGGGCACATGAGCGAAGAGAACATCTGCCGCCGACTGGCCGGCCGCACCGCCGTCGTCACCGGAGCCGGCAGCGGCATCGGCCTCGCCACCGCCCGCCGGCTCGCCTCCGAGGGCGCGCACGTCGTCTGCGGCGACGTGGACGAGGCACGCGGCAAGGCCGCGGCCGAGGAGACCGGCGGCACCTTCGTGAACGTCGACGTCACCGACCCCGAGCAGGTCGAGGCGCTGTTCAGGACCGCGTACGACACCTACGGCAGCGTCGACGTCGCCTTCAACAACGCCGGGATCTCCCCGCCCGACGACGACTCCATCCTGGAGACGGGGCTGGACGCCTGGAAGCGCGTCCAGGAGGTCAACCTGACCTCCGTCTACCTGTGCTGCAAGGCCGCCATCCCCTACATGCGGCGCCAGGGCAAGGGCTCCATCATCAACACCGCGTCCTTCGTGGCCCGGATGGGCGCGGCGACCTCGCAGATCTCGTACACCGCCTCCAAGGGCGGAGTCCTCGCCATGTCCCGGGAACTCGGCGTGCAGTTCGCCCGCGAGGGCATTCGCGTCAACGCCCTGTGCCCCGGCCCGGTCAACACCCCGCTCCTGCGGGAACTGTTCGCCAAGGACCCCGAGCGCGCCGCCCGCCGTCTGGTGCACATCCCGCTCGGCCGGTTCGCCGAGGCCGAGGAGATCGCCGCCGCCGTCGCCTTCCTGGCCAGCGACGACTCCTCCTTCGTCAACGCCACCGACTTCCTGGTGGACGGCGGGATCTCGGGGGCGTACGTCACACCGCTGTAGCGCTCGTCGTTACAGTGCCCGGATGAGCATGACGCCCCCGCCCGGCTGGTACCGCGACCCGCACGCCCCGCACCTGGAACGCTGGTGGGACGGCACGGCCTGGACCGAGCACCGGCGCACGCCCGGGGCTCCCGCCGTGCCGCCGGCCCCGCCCACCGGCGGCACCGGCCGCACGAAGGCGGTCGCGCTCACCACCGCCGGGGCCGTGCTGGTCGCGGCGGTCGTCACCGGCGCGGTGCTCCTCGGCGGGGACGACGGCGACCCGGAGACGCGCACCGGTCCGACGGCCACCACGTCCGTCCCCGGGCCCCCGTCGCCGTCACCGTCCGGGTCCGAGTCGCCCGCCGGTGACCCGGACGTCGTCGAGGACCAGCTCAACGGGATCACCTTCCCGCTCCTCGACGGCTGGGTCCGGCCCGAGAACGTGCCCCAGGACGACGTCGTCATGACCACCGACGGCACCTACGACTGCCCCGGCGACGGCACCGTCTGCCGGCACGGCCTCGTCATCTCCCGCACCGTCACCGGGAACGACGAGACCTCACCCGAGGCGCTCGCCAAGGAGGACATCTCCGACGCGGCCGACGCGGCCTTCGACAAGGACACCCTCGGCCAACGCCCCTACGGCGGCCTGGAGTCCCACGAGCTCGTGAAGTCCGGCCCGGTCGCGGTGGCGGGCCGCGCCGGGTACCTCGTGCGCTGGCGCGTCACCACCGCCAAGGGGCCCGGCGGCTACGTGCAGTCACTGGTGTTCCCCTCCAGCGTCGGCACCGGCTCCCCGGTCCTCGTCCGCTACGTCTTCGACGCCGGGGAGGACGGCCCGCCCCCGGCCGACATGGACCGCATCACCGAGGGCATCCGCTCGGTCGACGACACGGCCTCCGGCGGCGGCGTCGGCAGCAGCATCGGCCCGGCGGACTGAGCCGCTACAGGAACGTGTGGCCCTCGCCCCGGTACGTCGGCACGGTCGCCGTCACCGCGTCGCCCTCCACCAGGTGCAGCGCGTCGAACCGTTCGCACAGCTCGCCCGCCTTGGCGTGCCGGAACCACACCTTGTCGCCGATCAGCAGATCGTCGGCGGGCGAGCCCAGCAGCGGCGTCTGCACCTCGCCGGCCCCCTCCTGCGGGTCGTACTTCAGCCCTTCCGGCAGATACGGCACCGGCAGCCGGTCCGCACCGGCCGCGCCCGACGCCGGATAGCCCCCGCCCAGCACCGTCACCACGCCGACACCGGGCCGCCGTACCACGGGCAGGGCGAACAGGGCCGCCGGACGCCCGCTGAACGACGTGTAGTTGTCGAACAGACGCGGCACGTACAGCCCCGAACCGGCCGCGATCTCGGTGACCGCGTCCTCCGCGGCGGTGTGCTGCACACTGCCCGTGCCGCCGCCGTTGACGAACTCCAGATCCGGTACGACCTCCCGCACCGCCCGCACCACCGCGGCCCGCCGCTCGGCGAGTTCACGGCGCGCGGCGGCCTGCATCAGCCGCACCGCCCGCGACCGCAGCGGCCGCCCGGCCACCGCGTCGCCGACACCGGCCACATGACCCTCGTACGCCATGATCCCGACGAGCTCGAAGCCGGGCCGCCGGGCCACCGCGCGCGCGAACCCGGCGACCCGGTCGGGGGAGTGCAGCGGGGAACGCCGGGCGCCGATCCGCACCCGCCCGCCGAACAGCTTCAGGGACGTGTCCAACTCCAGGCACACACGCACCACTTCGTCGCCGCCCGCGCGGGAGGCGTCGATCAGGTCGAGCTGCGCCGGATCGTCGACCATGACCGTGACGGCGGCGGCGAGCTTGGGATCGGCGGCGAGCTCCGCGTAGCGGGCGCGGTCGGCGGAGGGGTAGGCCAGCAGGACGTCGTCGAAACCGGAGCGGGCCAGCCACAGGGACTCGGCGAGCGTGAACGACATGACGCCCGCGAAACCGTCCCGGGCCAGGACCCGTTCGAGCAGCGCGCGGCAGCGTACGGACTTGCTCGCGACCCGGACCGGCTTCCCGCCGGCCCTGCGGACCAGATCGTCCGCGTTGGCGTCGAAGGCCTCCAGGTCCACGATCGCGAAGGGGGCGTCGAGGTGGGCGGTGGCCCGGTCGTAACGGGCCCGGTCGGCGGCGCGCGCAGTCATGAGCGCAGCCTGCCAGACGGGATTACCGCACGGTAGGGGATGTTCCGGGCAGATGCCGCGGCCGTGCGGACTGGTTCCCGTCCGACGCGGACCACGCCGTAGAGTGACGCGCACGCACGACGGCGGAGCGGCGCCGGACGGAGGTCCGGGCCGGGATGACGCGTCGTCCGTGCGGGTATCTCTACCCGGGACGAGTCCGTGCCGGGCGGGCACGACGAAACGGGGGGTGCATGAGCACGGAAGCGCGCCGCGCCTCCCACCCCCCACGCCCCACCGTCCCCCCACGCCCCGCGCACCCGCCGAGGCCGCCGGAGCCCGCCACGGACGAGCGGGAGGGCCAGGAGCACCCGGCCCGCCCGGAGGCCGGTGCCCCCCGGGACCACACCTCCGGCGGCTCCGGCCTCTTCACCCCCCGCGAACCGGCCCGCACGGACACCGACGGCCCCCGTGGGGAGACCTCGCACGGCGCGGGCGCGTTCGACCCCACGCGTCCGCCGACGGGCCGTCCCGCCGGTACGGACGCCGGTGACGCGAGCGCGCCCCGTGGGCGCACCGCGGGTGGTTCCGGTGGGTTCGGGGCTCGTGAGTCGGCGGGTCCGTCGGCGGGGGTTTCCGCCGGTGCGGACGCCGGTGGTGCGGGTGTGCCTCGTGGGCGCACCGTGGGTGGTTCCGGTGGGTTCGGGTCCCGTGAACCCGCGCGTTCGTCGGCGGGGGATGCCGGGCCGCCGCGTTCTCCGGGCCTCGGGGACGGCGTGCCCGCCGGTACGGACCCCGTCGCGCCCCCGCCTCCGCGTGCTTCCGCCCGCTTCCCCGACACACCGCCGACCGCAGGCCAGAGGGCCGGCTCACCCTCCGTACCGCCGCAGCCCACCCGCCGGCCCACCGCGGGTGGCACGGCCACGCCTCCCGAAACCCCCTCGGAGACCACCACCCGCCTGCGCGTCGTGCCGGAGGCACGGCCGGGCTCCGGCGGCGCGGACCGTGCCGGAGCGGGCTCGGCGTACGCGCCGGCCCGCCCCGCGTGGCGGCCCGGCGCCGGCGAGGCGGCCCCGGACGCGCGGCCGGGCACCGGTCGAGAGCGCCGCCCCGGGACGGACCCGGAGGGCGCTCCCGATCCCGCGCTCTCCTGGAGCGCCCCCATGGCGCCGGGCGGTACGCCCGGAGCGGGGCGGCCCGTGGTGTCGTTCGGGGAGCCCGAGGGGTACGACGAGGGCGCGCGGCCCCGGCCGCTCGGGCGGCGGGGGCGGTCACAGGCCGTCGCGGCCGCCGCCTGTCTCGTCCTCGGGACGGGACTCATCGGCGGTGCCGTCACCGGAAGCTGGCTCGCCGGGGACTCCGACGGGCCGGGCGCCCGAAGCGGCTTCGCCGCGGCCCGGGACATGTGGCACGACGTCCCGGTCGACCAGCTGTTCCCGCCCACCCTTCAGGGCAAGGGCGCGGGCCCCGGCGGCGCCGACCGGACCTGGACCCGTATCGCCGTGGCCCCCGACAGCGGCTGCGAGGACGCCTTCGACGCCCTGCTCCGCAAGGTCCTCGCCCCCGTCGGCTGCGAGCGCCTGCTGCGCGCCACCTACACCGACGCCACCCAGAGCCACGTCACCACCGTCGGCCTGCTCTTCACCAAGGCCGACGCCGCCGCCATGACCTCCCTCGCCCGCCGCTTCGACACCGAACGCCTGGACCGCCGTGCCGACCTGATGCCCCTGCCGTACGCCGCGAAGGGCACCGCAGCCGCGGACTTCGGCGCCGAACAGCGCGCCACCTGGACGGTCTCCGTCCTCACGGACGCCCCCGTCGTCGTCTACGCCGTCTCCGGCTGGGCCGACGGCCGCACCGTCGACACCCCGCAACCCGCCGAGGACGCCATGGAGTCCGGAGCCACCACCGCCCCCGCTCAGTCAGGCCTCGGCCACGAGGCCCAGGGCCTCGCCGACCGCGTCGAACGCGGCCTGCGCAAGAAGGCCGGCACCGTCACGGAGCAGCCGTCATGAGGCCCGTCACCGGCCGGCGCCCCGCCGCGGCGGCACTCGGCGGCCTCCTCGCCACCGCCCTCGTGCTCGTCCCCGCCACCACCGCGCACGCCGACGGCATCCGCGCCCGGCAGTGGTCCCTGGAGGCCATGCACACCGAGGAGGCGTGGCGGACCACGAAGGGCGCGGGCGTCACCGTCGCCGTCCTGGACACCGGCGTCGAGGCCGACCACCCCGACCTCGACGGCAACGTCCTCGCCGGCAAGGACCTCGTCGGCTTCGGCGCGAGCGAGGGCGACCGCGCCTGGGCCCGCCACGGCACCGCCATGGCCGGCATCATCGCCGGCCACGGGCACGGCCCAGGCAACGCCGACGGCGTCATGGGCATCGCGCCCGAGGCGAAGATCCTCCCCGTCCGCGTGATCCTGGAGGACGGCGACGACTCCCGCGCCAAGGCCCGCAAGACCCGCGGCAACGCCCTCGCCGAGGGCATCCGCTGGGCCGCCGACAACGGCGCCGACGTCATCAACCTCTCCCTCGGCGACGACTCCGCCTCCGCGCACCCCGAACCCGGCGAGGACCAGGCCATCCAGTACGCCCTGCGCAAGGGCGTGACCGTCGTCGCCTCCGCCGGGAACGGCGGCGAGAAGGGCGACCACGTCTCCTACCCGGCCGCCTACCCGGGCGTCATCGCCGCCACCGCCGTCGACCGCTACGGCACCCGCGCCCCGTTCTCCACCCGCCGCTGGTACGCCACGGTCAGCGCCCCCGGCGTCGACGTGATCATCGCCGACCCCGACCACAAGTACTACGAGGGCTGGGGCACCAGCGCCGCCGCCGCGTTCGTCTCCGGCGCCGTCGCCCTGGTCAAGGCGGCCCACCCGGACCTGGCCCCGGCCCAGATCAAGCGGCTCCTGGAGGACACCGCCCGCAACGCCCCCGCCGACGGCCGCGACGACTCCCGCGGCTTCGGCTTCATCGACCCGGCCGCCGCGATCGAGGCCGCGTCCCGGCTCGAGCCGGAGGGCCTGAAGTCGGCGGCGTACGGCGACAAGTACTTCGGCCCCGGCCCGGACACCGCCGGCTCCGACGACGACACCGCCGACTGGGCGGCCCCCCTGGCGGGCGGCGCGGGCGGTGTGCTGCTGGTCGCCGCGGTGGTCCTGTGGCGCGGCCGCCGCGCCCGCTACGACGAGGGCTGAGCCCCGGCCGCGTCACCCGCGGTGTCATCGGTGCCCTCGGTGAACACGGACACCGCCGCCCGCGCCGCGGCCTCGACCAGCGCGATCCCCTCCTCCTGGGTCGCGCTGCCCCGCGACAGCACCGCCACCAGACAGCCGTGGCCGCCCGCCGTCACCCACCCGATGCTGTTGATCACCCACAGCCCGGTGGTGCTCCGCCGCAGCCAGCCGTTCTTCAACGCCCATTGCGCACCGTCGGCCGCCGCGGACACCCCCCACCGCTGCCCCACGGCGATCCGCTCCATCAGCTCCCGCACATACGCCCGTGAGGCGTCGTCCAGTCGTGAGCCCTCCGCGTCGAACACCTGCCGCAGCAGCGTGATCTGGTCGGCGGCCGTGGTCTGCGTCAGCCCCCACAGCGGGCCGTCCCCGCCCGTCGTCCCCGTCAGCCCGAACCGCTCGTTCGCGGCGTCGAGCCCGTCCGCCGCCCCGATCGCCCGCCACAGCGCCGACGTGGAGTCGTTGTCACTGTTCTCGATCATGGCGGCGGCGTACGTCCTCTCCTCGGCGGTCAGCGTCCGCCCCGCGTCCTGCGCCCGGAGCAGCAGCGCCGCCAGGACGTCGACCTTGACGATGCTCGCCGTGTCGAAGGCGCCCCCTCCGTACGAGGCGCTCTCCCCGGAGTCCGGATCGAGCACCGCCACCGACACCTCGGCGCCGTCCGCCACGCCCACCGGCTCCATGGCCGCCGCCAGCGACGCGTCCCGGTCCACCGCCGCTTCCGTCATGCTCTCCACCACCGCTTCCTCCCCTTCGGTCGCCCGCGAGGCCGACGAGGATACGGTTCCCGCCGCCCGCGGGTGCGCCCACGAGGTCATGTACATCGCCCCCGCCGCCGTACCGCACCCGACGGCGGCCAGGGCGAGGGCGAGGGAGAGCAGGGCACGGCGCCGGGACCGGCGGGCACGACGGCGCCGCCGCGGTCTGCTGGAGGAGTCCATGGCCGCGATGGTCGAGGCGGTGGCTGTGCGGACCGTCGGACGGAGCTGAGAGCCGGCTCAGATCTCGGTGAGAGGCCGGTGAGGAACACCGTCCACCCCCCGATAGGGTCGGTGACCGTGGCGAACAAGAACATTCCCGACTCCCCGTTCCGCGACGACGACGGCACCGCCGACCCCCGGCTGAGCGCCGCGCTCGCCGCCTGGGCCGAGGACGGCAACGCCGTCGGCCCCGTCCTGGAGGCGCTCAAGGGCGCCCGGCTGCTCGTCCCGGTCGTGGCCATCCTCGGCGAGGTCGAGGAGGACGATGAGGAGGGGTGCGAAGCTCCTTGGAAGGGTGGTGGCGGGCGACGGGAGGGCGGGCTGCGCCGCGAGAAGACCAGCGACATGGCCGTACCGACCCTGAAGGCCGGCGGGCGCACCGCCCTGCCCGCCTTCACGTCCACCGAGTCGCTCGCCCGCTGGGACCCGGCGGCCCGCCCCGTCGCCGTACCGCTGCACCAGGCCCTGCAGGCCGCCGCGCACGAGAAGGCGGACACGGTGATCCTGGACATGTCGGGCCCGGTGCCCTTCGAACTGACCGGCCCCGCGCTGCTCGCCCTCGCCGAGGGCCGCACCAGCACCGCCCCGCTCGCCGACCCGGCCGTCGTCGAGGCCGTACGGGCCGCCGTCGCCGCGGAGCCCGCCGTGCTGCGCGCCCACCTCGGGCCGGGCCAGGCCGACGGCACCCTCGCCCTCGTCCTCGACCCCGCCGCGCCCGCCGCCGAGGCCGCCCGCGCCGTGGCCCGGCGGCTGGCCGCCGACGAGACACTGAGGGCCCGCCTGGTGCGCGGCCTCGACCTGGCAGTCCTGCCGGCCGGGACCACACCTCCGGGCGAGCCCCTGTACGTACGTCCCTGACTGCCTAGCCGTAGAGCGGTCCGGTGTACTTCTCACCCGGGCCCTGGCCGGTCTCGTCCGGGACCAGGGAGGCCTCGCGGAACGCGAGCTGGAGCGACTTCAGACCGTCGCGCAGCGGCGCCGCGTGGAACGAGCTGATCTCCGTCGCGGAGGCGTCCAGCAGACCGGCCAGCGCGTGCACCAGCTTGCGGGCCTCGTCCAGGTCCTTGAACTTGTCGCCCTCCTCGGTCAGACCGAGCTTCACGGCGGCGGCGCTCATCAGGTTGACGGCGACCGTCACGATCACCTCGACCGCCGGGACCTCCGCGATGTCGCGGGCCATGGCGTCGAAGTCGGGGTTGCCGGGGGTCTCGGGGGTGTCCGAGGGGGAGGTGTCACTCATGCCCCACACGATAGGCGCAGCGGGGCGCCCCCCTGACGCCAGGAGGCGGGAGACGGCCGGTTGGTGCACCTCACCGGGAGCTGCTAACCTTGTGTAACGACCGGTCGGACCCGTATGCCTCACGGCCCGCGAGCCCGGCCCACAAGTGGAGGCTTCGAACTCCCACCTGGCCGCCCTCAGGGCGGCGGGTCACCGGTCAGGCGGTCCCGTCCCCGAGGCGGCGGTCCGCCCGAAAGCGCGCCCCGCGGTCCCCGTGGCGGTGCTCCGGTAGTTCGAGGAGCCCCGCCTGTGATCGTCCGGGGCATTTTTTCTGCTTCGGCGCGGTTAGGTCTTACGCATACAGACGTTACGCGGCTGTCCGCCAGACCGTCGCGTGGTGCTACCGAGGAGGATCCATCAGCGCCGAGCCCCGCATCAACGACCGGATTCGCGTTCCCGAGGTGCGACTTGTCGGTCCCAGCGGCGAGCAGGTCGGGATTGTCCCGCTTGCCAAGGCCCTGGAGCTTGCGCAGGAGTACGACCTCGATCTCGTCGAGGTCGCGGCGAACGCCCGTCCGCCCGTGTGCAAGCTCATGGACTACGGGAAGTTCAAGTACGAGTCGGCCATGAAGGCCCGTGAGGCGCGCAAGAACCAGGCGCACACGGTCATCAAGGAGATGAAGCTCCGGCCGAAGATCGACCCGCACGACTATGACACCAAGAAGGGTCACGTCGTCCGGTTCCTCAAGCAGGGCGACAAGGTCAAGATCACGATCATGTTCCGTGGTCGCGAGCAGTCCCGGCCGGAGCTCGGCTACCGACTGCTGCAGCGTCTCGCGGAGGACGTCCAGGACCTCGGTTTCGTGGAGTCGAACCCGAAGCAGGACGGCCGCAACATGATCATGGTTCTCGGTCCGCACAAGAAGAAGACCGAGGCGATGGCCGAGGCCCGCCAGGCGCAGGAAGCCCGCAAGGCGGAGGCGAAGGCCAACCCCGGCAAGTCGCAGAACGCCGCGGACGCCGAGGCCCAGCCGGCCGAGGAGCCTGCCGAGGCGTGACTCCCGGGGGCGCGAGCCCCAGGAAGCAACCGAAACAAGTACGACGCTCCACCGTGCCCGGTTCTCATGACCGGGCATCGGAGCGCCACCGACGAGGAGAGAACGGCGCTATGCCGAAGAACAAGTCGCACAGCGGTGCCAGCAAGCGCTTCAAGGTCACCGGCTCCGGCAAGGTGCTCCGTGAGCGCGCCGGCAAGCGCCACCTGCTCGAGCACAAGTCGTCCCGCGTGACGCGTCGCCTCACCGGCAACGCCGAGATGGCCCCGGGCGACGCCGCGAAGATCAAGAAGCTTCTCGGCAAGTGACGTACGGGCGCCGCTGAGCGCCGTACGGCAGGACCGGGACCCAATCGATACCGGGTCGTGTGAGGACAACCACGGCCCCGCTACAAGGAGTTAACAAGTGGCACGCGTCAAGCGGGCAGTCAACGCCCACAAGAAGCGCCGGGCGATCCTCGAGCAGGCCTCCGGCTACCGCGGTCAGCGCTCGCGCCTGTACCGCAAGGCCAAGGAGCAGGTCACCCACTCGCTGGTCTACAACTACAACGACCGCAAGAAGCGCAAGGGTGACTTCCGCCAGCTGTGGATCCAGCGCATCAACGCCGCTGCCCGCGCCAACGGCATCACGTACAACCGCTTCATCCAGGGCCTGAAGGCCGCGAACGTCGAGGTCGACCGCAAGATCCTCGCGGAGCTGGCCGTCAACGACGCGACCGCCTTCGCGGCGCTGGTCGAGGTCGCGCAGAAGGCGCTGCCGGCGGACGTGAACGCGCCCAAGGCCGCGTGACGCTGCGCCGGCTTTGAGCCGACGTGACTGCAGGACCCGCAGGCTTGAAGCTTGCGGGTCCTGCTGTTGCGCGGTGGCGCGGCGAACCGTGCGACTGCGGGTGCGTCGGGGCTGGTCGCGCAGTTCCCCGCGCCCCTGGGTGCTCGCAGCCCCGTCGGCTGCGCAGTCCCGTCGCTGCGCGCACTCACCCGGAAACGTGCTGTGCGTCGAGATCTCCCGAAGGTGAAGAAGATGGTCCCCGTCAGCCCCGAGCTGATCTCCCCCCGTTCCCACCGCGTCGCCGCCGCCCGGCGGCTCGGTAGGCGGAACTTCCGGGGGAAGGAGCGGCTGTTCCTCGCCGAGGGGCCGCAGGCCGTGCGGGAGGCCGCCGCCCACGGGGACACGCTCGTCGAGCTGTTCGCCACCGTCGAGGCCGCCGAGCGGTACGCCGACATCATCGGGGCGGCCCGCGACGCGGGCGCGCGGATCCACCTCGCCTCCGAGGACGTCATCGCCGACATCTCCACCACCGTCACCCCCCAGGGGCTCGTCGGGGTGTGCCGGTTCCTGGACACGCCGTTCCAGGAGATCCTCGCCGCCCGGCCGAAGCTCGTCGCCGTCCTCGCGCACGTGCGCGACCCCGGGAACGCCGGCACCGTGCTGCGCTGCGCCGACGCCGCCGGAGCCGAGGCCGTCGTCCTCACCGACGCCTCCGTCGACCTGTACAACCCCAAGGCCGTACGCGCCTCCGTCGGCTCCCTGTTCCACCTGCCCGTCGCCGTCGGCGTCCCCGTCGAACAGGCCGTGAGCGGACTGCGGGACGCGGGCGTGCGGCTGCTCGCCGCCGACGGCGCCGGGGACCGGGACCTCGACGACGAGCTCGACAAGGGCACCATGGGCGGGCCCACCGCCTGGGTCTTCGGCAACGAGGCCTGGGGCCTGCCCGAGGAGACCCGCGCCCTCACCGACGCCGTCGTCCGCGTCCCCATCCACGGAAAGGCGGAGAGCCTGAACCTCGCCACCGCCGCCGCCGTATGTCTCTACGCGTCGGCACGTGCACAGCGCGCCGCCGGAGGGTGCCGCTCCGTCACCGGGAACTAGTAGGGTGACCAGCTCGGGGACCCTCCCCCAGGCTCTCGGCAGGGCTCGAGCACGGGGCGCCCCGAGGACGTTCCGAGAGGTGGGGTACGGGGATGAGCGTCGGCACGAGCAGCGCACCGGGCGCACGGCGGGCGGCGCGCCCGCCCGCGCCCCGGCCCGGTGATCTCGCCGAACTCGGCATCGACCCCGACCAGCTGCCCGACGGACTCGTCGTCGCCGACGAGCACGGGCGGGTGATCTGCTTCAACGCGGCGGCCGCCCGCATCACGGCCGTCCCCGCCGAGCAGGCCCTCGGACAGCCACTGGAGACCGCCCTGCCGTTAGAGGACCTGGAGGGCCGCCGCTGGTGGCAGCTCACCGACCCCTACGGCGGCCTCGCCATCCGCGTCCGCCAGCCCGAACGCAACCTGCTGCTCCCCGGCGGCCGGGAAGTCCTCGTCTCCGCCCGCTACGTCCGCGCCGAACCCACCGGCCCCGTCCGCCGCGTCGTCGTCACCCTGCGCGACACCGAGGCCCGGCGCCGCACCGAGCGCAGCCACGCCGAGCTGATCGCCACCGTCGCCCACGAACTGCGCTCCCCGCTCACCTCCGTCAAGGGCTTCACCGCCACCCTGCTCGCCAAGTGGGAACGGTTCACCGACGACCAGAAACGGCTGATGCTGGAGACCGTCGACGCCGACGCCGACCGGGTCACCCGGCTCATCGCCGAGCTGCTCGACATATCCCGCATCGACTCCGGACGCCTGGAGGTGCGCCGCCAGCCCGTCGACATCGGGGCCGCCGTCGGACGGCACATCCAGGCCTACGTCGCCGCCGGACAACAGGCCGACCGCTTCCTGCTCCGCGTGCAGCACCCGCTGCCCGACCTGTGGGCCGACCCCGACAAGGTCGACCAGGTGCTCAGCAACCTGCTGGAAAATGCGGTGCGGCACGGCGAGGGAACCGTCACGATTGACATCACGCCCTCGGCGTCCCCCCGCGAACGGGAGGACACCGGCACGTCGGTCACGGTGAGCGACGAGGGGCCCGGCATTCCGGAGGAGTCCATGAACCGCGTCTTCACCCGCTTCTGGCGGGGCAGCAAGCGCGGCGGGACGGGCCTCGGGCTGTACATCGTCAAGGGCATCGTCGAGGCCCACGGCGGCACCATCACGGTCGGACGCGCCCCCGGCGGCGGCGCACAGTTCCGATTTACGTTGCCCGTGGCGGCACCGGCGTATCTCACCTGAGACGTCCGAAGGCCCCACGGGCGCATTCGCGTTCCCTCACCCCGTTAGACTCGGCCTTTGGCACCTTTGTGTCCCAAAAACCTGGACGCACCGTCCACGAGTCGGTACGGGGACCATCAGCCAGCCAATCGGAAGCACGGGAAGAGATGTCGGCACCCAATAAGTCGTACGACCCTGTCGAGGTCGAGGCGTTGAAACCGGAAGAGATCGAGCGCATGCGGGACGAGGCGCTCGCCGCCTTCGCCGCCGCGGACTCCCTCGACGCGCTCCAGGAGGCCAAGGTCGCCCACACCGGCGGCACCTCCCCGCTGTCGCTGGCCAACCGCGAGATCGGCGCCCTGCCGCCGCACGCCAAGGCCGAGGCGGGCAAACGCGTCGGCCAGGCGCGCGGTGCCGTGAACAAGGCCCTCGCCGCCCGCCAGGCCGAACTCGAGGCCGAGCGCGACGCGCGCGTCCTGGTCGAGGAGGCCGTGGACGTCACGCTGCCCTACGACCGCGTCCCGGCCGGCGCCCGCCACCCGCTCACCACGCTGTCGGAGCGCATCGAGGACATCTTCGTGGCCATGGGCTACGAGGTCGCCGAGGGCCCCCAGGTCGAGGCCGAGTGGTTCAACTTCGACGCCCTCAACATCGGCCCGGACCACCCGGCCCGCGGCGAGGCCGACACCTTCTTCGTGCAGGGCCCCGAGGGCGGCACCGAGTCCGGTGTCGTGCTGCGCACCCACACCTCGCCCGTGCAGATCCGCTCCCTGCTCGACCGGGAGCTGCCGGTCTACGTGATCTGCCCCGGCCGCGTGTACCGCACCGACGAGCTGGACGCCACGCACACCCCCGTCTTCCACCAGGTCGAGCTGCTCGCCGTGGACGAGGGCCTGACCATGGCGGACCTCAAGGGCACCCTGGACCACATGGTCCAGTCGCTGTTCGGCGCGGAGATGAAGACCCGGCTGCGGCCGAACTTCTTCCCCTTCACCGAGCCGAGCGCCGAGATGGACATGCTCTGCTACGTCTGCAAGGGCGCGTCCGTCGGCAACCCCGACCGTCCCTGCCGCACCTGCTCCAGCGAGGGCTGGATCGAGCTGGGCGGCTGCGGCATGGTCAACCCGCGGGTGCTCACCGCCTGCGGCGTCGACCCCGAGAAGTACAGCGGCTTCGCCTTCGGGTTCGGCATCGAGCGGATGCTGATGTTCCGCCACAACGTCGAGGACATGCGAGACATGGTCGAGGGTGACGTCCGGTTCACCCGGCCGTTCGGGATGGAGATCTGATGCGGATCCCGCTTTCTTGGCTGCGGGAGTACGTCGACCTGCCGGCGACGGAGACCGGCCGTGACGTACAGGCCAAGCTCATTTCGGCCGGTCTCGAGGTCGAGACCGTCGAGCACCTCGGCGCCGACCTCAAGGGCCCCCTCGTCGTCGGCCAGGTGCTGACCATCGAGGAGCTGGAGGGCTTCAAGAAGCCGATCCGCTTCTGCACCGTCGACGTGGGCCGGGCCAACGGCACGGGCGAGCCCCAGGAGATCGTCTGCGGCGCCCGCAACTTCGCCGTCGGCGACAAGGTCGTCGTGGTCCTCCCCGGCGCCACCCTGCCGGGCGGCTTCTCGATCTCCGCCCGCAAGACCTACGGCAAGACCTCCCACGGCATGATCTGCTCCGCCGACGAGCTGGGCATGGGCGACGACGGCACGCACGGCATCATCGTGCTGCCGCCGGAGACCGAGGTCGGCAAGGACGCCATCGAGCTCCTGGAACTGGTCGACGAGGTCCTGGACATCGCCGTCACCGCCAACCGCGGCGACTGCCTGTCCATCCGCGGCGTCGCCCGCGAGACCGCCATCGCCTACGGCCTGCCGCTGCGCGACCCGGCCCTGCTCGACGTGCCGGGACCGAACGCCTTCGGCTACCCGGTGAAGGTCGACGACCCGGCCGGCTGCGACCGCTTCACCGCCCGCACGGTGACCGGCCTCAGCCCCGAGGCGCGCTCCCCGATCTGGCTGAAGCGCCGGCTGCAGAAGGTCGGCATGCGCCCGATCTCGCTCGCCGTCGACGTCACCAACTACGTGATGATGGAGCTCGGCCAGCCGCTGCACGCCTACGACCGTTCCCTGGTCCAGGGCACCATCGGCGTACGCCGGGCCGAGGAGGGCGAGAAGATCGTCACCCTCGACGGCGTCGAGCGGAAGCTGCACGCCGAGGACCTCGTCATCACCGACGACCGCGGCCCCATCGGCCTCGCCGGTGTCATGGGCGGCGCCGACACGGAGATCGCCGACCACGACGACCTCGAGAAGTCGACCGGCGACGTGGTGATCGAGGCCGCCCACTTCGACCAGGTCTCCATCGCGCGCACCGCCCGCCGCCACAAGCTGTCCTCCGAGGCGTCCCGCCGCTTCGAGCGCGGCGTCGACCCGCAGGCCGCCGCCGCTGCCGCGCAGCGCACCGTCGACCTGCTGGTGCTGCTCGCCGGCGGCACCGCCGAGGCCGGTGTCACCGAGGTCATCGCCCCGACCGCGCCCCACACCATCACCGCCCCCGCCGACCACCCGGACAAGGTCGCGGGTGTGACGTACGGCCGTGAGACCGTCGTGCGCCGCCTCCAGGAGGTCGGCTGCGACGTCTATGGAAGTTCTGCCGCGTGGAACGCGTCGTTGGGGGGTGGTGGTCGGGCGACGGGCGGGAAGGACGAGCTGATCGTCACCGTGCCGTCCTGGCGGCCCGACCTCACCGACGCCAACGACCTGGCCGAAGAGGTCATCCGCCTGGAGGGCTACGAGAACCTGCCCTCCACGCTGCCCAAGCCGCCGGCCGGCCGCGGCCTGACCGCCCGCCAGCGCCTGCACCGCCGGATCGGCCGGGCCCTGGCCGGGGCCGGTTACGTCGAGGCGCTGAACTACCCGTTCGTCAGCGAGCAGATCTTCGACCAGCTCGGCCTGGAGGCCGACGACCCGGCCCGCCGCGTCGTCAAGCTGGTCAACCCGCTCAGCGACGAGGAGCCCGCGCTGCGGACCTCGCTGCTGCCGGGCCTGCTCGGCGCGCTGCGCCGCAACGACGGCCGGGGCTCGCACGACCTCGCGCTGTTCGAGACCGGCCTGGTCTTCCGGCCGCGCGAGGAGCAGCGGGTCGCCGCGAACCTGCCCGTCGACCGGCGTCCCAGCGAGGCCGACGTCGCCGCGCTGGACGCCGCGCTGCCCGACCAGCCGCGGCACGTCGCCGTCGTGCTGACCGGCGCCCGCGAGCAGGCCGGCTGGTGGGGCAAGGGCCGCGCGGCCGACTGGGCCGACACGGTCGAGGCCGCCCGGACCGTCGCCCGTGAGGCCGGCGCCGAACTGGGCGTCCGCAAGGGCCAGTACGGCCCGTGGCACCCGGGCCGCTGCGCCGAGCTGACCGTCACGGTCGACGGCGAGGACCGGATCATCGGCCACGCCGGCGAGCTGCACCCGCGCGTCCTGAAGGCCCTGGGCCTGCCCGCGCGAAGCTGCGCGATGGAGCTGGACCTGGACGCCCTGGAGCAGGTCGGCGACGACATCCCGCAGGCGCCGGGCATCTCCACCTTCCCGGTCGCCACGCAGGACGTCGCGCTGGTCGTCGACGCGTTCGTGCCCGCCTCGGACGTCGAGGCGGCACTGCGCGAGGGCGCCGGTGAACTGCTGGAGTCCATCCGCCTGTTCGACGTGTACGAGAACGCCGAACAGCTCGGCGAGGGCCGCAAGTCCCTGGCCTACGCACTCCGCTTCCGAGCGACCGACCGCACCCTGACCGTCGACGAGGCCTCGGCGGCCCGGGAATCGGCGGTCACCCTGGCGAGCGACCGCACCGGAGCAGTCCTGAGGGGCTGACACCCCTTCCAGCCCGCCCGGCCCGATCAGCCCAATCAGCCCGTCCGGCGTTTGAGGACAAAGGGGGGTCTGGGGGCGCAGCCCCCAGGGACGGGACGGGAAGGGGCGGCGGGGGCGAAAAATCCCCACAGCCGCCCGCGGGGACAACCGCACAGAGCCCGGCCCGTAGGGGGCCGACAACCACCGGAAACGGGGGGTGCGGGAGGCGCAAAGCGCACCTCCCGCACCCCCCGCCCCCCTTTCCCCACCAGTCACCTCACTCATTCGGGTGACTATCCGGGTCGATACGTCCGGATCAGGCCACACGGTCGACAGAATCAGACCGGCCTCTCGAGGCCGGTCTGCGCTGTCCGGGCCTATATGGGGGGCCATCGGCATGATCCGCTTCAAGCCCGGGGCTCCCCGCAGGGTGCCACCCCGGTTCCTGTCCTCACGGGTACCCACCCTCGCGGTGCCCACCGCCCTGGGCGCCACCGCGGTCGCCTACCGGCTGACCTGCCCGCTCGCCCACGACGAAGCCCTCGGCGCCCGCCTCGTCAGCAGCGCCGTGATGTGCGCGATCGTCACCGGCCTGGTGATGCACGTCCGGCACCGACTGCTGCGCGAACTGCGGCTGGCCCGCCGGGCCGCGGAGGCCGCGCAGAGCGCGCTGCTGCGGCCCCCGCCCCCACGGGTCGACGGCCTGGCCGCCGCCGCGGTCCACCTCTCCGCCGACCCCGGAGCCCGGATCGGCGGCGACCTGTACGAGGTGGTCGCCACCGAGCACGGCGTACGGGCCGTCATCGGTGACGTCCGCGGCCACGGGCTCGGAGCCGTGACGACCGTCGCCGCCGTCCTCGGCAGCTTCCGCGAGGCCGTCCACGACGAGGCCGAACTCGCCGGTGTGCTGCGCCGGCTGGAGCGGGCGATGGACCGGCACCTGCGGGAGCGGGCCCACGGCGGACACGGCCCGGCGGGCGCCGCCCAGGGTGTCCCGCCCGGCGAGGAGTTCGTCACCGTCCTGCTGCTGGAGATCCTTCCGGACGGGGGAGTACGGGCCCTGAACTGCGGCCACCCCTGGCCGTATCTGCTGACCGGCGCACGGGCCGAACCGCTCGCCCGCACCGATCCGCTCCCGCCGCTCGGCCCGTTCCCGCTGCCGCCCGAACTCCCCGCCGTGCCCTGCGGACCCCTGCTGCCCGGCGACGCGCTCGTCCTGCACACGGACGGAGCCGAGGAGGCACGGGACGCCGAGGGCCGGTTCTTCCCGCTGCGGGACGTCCTCACCGAGGCCGCACGCGAACACCCGCTCACACCCCGCTCGGTGCTGCGCACGGTCCTCACGGCTCTGCTGCGGCACACCGTCGGCCCGCCGAAGGACGACGTGGCCCTGCTGATCCTGAGGAACGAGCGGCATGTGGGAGGCACCCCCACGGAACCGCGCGCCACCACACGGCCGACCACCACGCAACCGCACCCGACGACCCACCTCCAGTCCCCGGCGTGACCGACGCGACCGGCGGTGCCACGCCGTCCGTCCCGCCACGGAGTGTCGGGCAGGCAGCAGGGCGGACGGCGTGGAAACGGGCCGCCGCACTGTACGAGGGGGAGCCGGCGGCCCGGCCGGCCTCTTTCGAGGCAGTTCAGTCAACCGGTCGGACACGGTCGGCGACAGTGCGCGCACACTGCGGATTCGAGCACTCCGTTCACACCCCGTGTGAACGCGCAGCCACTACTCTGTCCGGCACCGAGCCACCGGGGGGCCCGAATGCAGCCCAATTCTCTGCTCGACGCGATCCTGGACGAGGCCGGGATCTCGCACGCGGGCCTGGCCGCGCACGTCAACCAGGCCGGACGGGCGCGTGGTGTGTCGCTCCGCTACGAGCACACCGCCGTGGCGCGCTGGCTGAAGGGGCAGCGGCCCCGGGGACAGGTGCCCGACCTGATCTGCGAGGTGCTCGCCGCCCGGCTGCACCGCCAGGTCACCCTCGACGACATCGGCCTCGGCGTGCCCGGCGAGCCGTCCGCCCCGCACACCGGCTCGTTCTGCGGGTTCGTCGAGCGGGCCACCGCGCTGTGGCGCTCCGACCAGCAGCGCCGCCCGCACATACTCGGCGCCCCCGCCGTCACCGGCACGCCCGCCGTCATGCCCGTATGGGAGTGGGAGAACCCGCCCGAGGACGTGGACGTCTCCCGTGGCGGACGGCACCGGGTCACCCCCGGCGACCTCGACATGCTGCGCGCCGCCCGCACCCACTACGAGCAGATGTACCGCAAGGCGGGCGGCGTCGCGACCCGCGCCCGGATCGTCGGCTTCCTCAACGCCGAGGCCGCCCCGCTGCTGCGCGGCCGCTACACCGACGCCACCGGCCGCCAGCTCCACCGGGCCACCGGCGGCCTGGTGGCGGTCGCCGGCATCTGCGCGTACGACTCCGACGCGCACGGCCTCGCCCAGCGCTACTTCCACCAGGCGCTGCGGCTGGCGAAGGCCAGCGGGGACCGGGGGCTCGGCGCCTATGTGATCGCGCTGCTCGTCAACCAGTCGCTGCACATGCGGGAGTACCGGCAGGCCGTCGCCTTCGCGGAGGCCGCGCTGCGCGCCGCCGGCACCGACATCACCCCGGCCCTCGCCTCCGACCTGTACGCGATGCAGGCCAAGGCGTACGCGCACCTCGGCGACGGCAGCAGCGCGCTGTCCCGCATCCGGCGGGCCGAGCGGGCCGCCGAGCGGATCCGGCGCGGAACCGAACCCGACGAGACCGGCTATGTCCAGCCCGGCCTGGTCAACGTCCAGGTGGCGGAGGCGCTGCTCAGCCTCGGCGAGCTGGCGGCGGCCGGGGAGCACGCGGCGGCGGCCGTGGACAACCCCGCGCACGACCGGGGCCGGGTGCACCGGCTGGCCATGCTGAGCACCATCGAACTGCGCCAGGGCAACGCCGACAAGGCGGTGGCCATCGCGGTGCAGATGGCCGAGCAGGCCAGGGGGATGGAGTCGCAGCGGCTGCGGGACAGACTGCGCGAGGTGCGCGAGCACCTCGTCCGCAGCGGCTGCGCGGGCACCGCCGAGGCGGCCGAACTCATCGACGGGGCACTGCGCGTACCGCTGTAGCACGGGTGCGGTTCAAGGCTCCCCGTGCCCGGCCGCGCGCCTCCGCCGCGCCCGCCGCTGCGCCACGGGCTGCCTCCCGTGCGCCTGCCTGCCGGACCGCCGCTGCTGCGATATTGCCCCCTACCCGTCGGAAGGTGGCAGAACCGTGCAGTGGACGAAGCAGAACGAACAAACCGTGTACTCGAATCGCTGGTTCAGCGTCAATCTCGCGGATGTCGAACTGCCGGACGGCCGGCATCTCGACCACTTCCTCATCCGGCTGCGGCCCGTCGCCGTGGCCACGGTGGTCAACGAGGCCAACGAGGTCCTCCTGCTGTGGCGCCACCGCTTCATCACCGACAGCTGGGGGTGGGAGCTCGCGGCCGGAGTGGTCGAGGACGGCGAGGACATCGCCGGGGCCGCCGCGCGGGAACTGGAGGAGGAGACCGGCTGGCGGCCGGGACCGCTGCACCACCTCATGACCGTGGAACCCTCCAACGGCCTCACCGACGCCCGGCACCACGTCTACTGGTCCGACGAGGGCGAGTACGTCGGACACCCCGTGGACGACTTCGAGTCGGACCGCCGGGAGTGGGTGCCCCTGAAAGTGGTCCCCGACCTGGTCGCCGCCGGCGAGGTCCCGGCCTCCGGCATGGCGGCGGCGTTACTCCTGCTGCACCACCTCAGGCTCGGCCAGGACGGCAGGCCCTGACCCCGGGGGTCGTCCGATCGGATGACCCGGGTGTCAGCCGCCCGGCGCGTCGCGTCCAGCCGGTACGTCGAGGGGACGGTACCGGCCCCGGGCCGAGGATGGATCCCAGAGCGGGACGGCGGGAACCGCCCGCCACCGAGCCCGTCGGGATTCCGCCACACGCACCGGCGACCGACGTCCCGGCCCCCTTCACCATCCATTGGAGACCGACCACTCATGAAGCACGTCAAGAGGGTTTCGAAGCGCACCCGCGTCATCACCGGCACGTCCCTCGCCGCGGCCGTGGCCCTGGGGGGCTTCGGCGCCTACTCGGCGAGCGCGTCGGACGACACGCGGACCGTCGCCGCCGCGCAGGCCGCAGGCGTCAAGGGCAACACCACCACCACGACCACCCACCTGACGATCGACGCCGCCTCGAAGGCCGCGCAGGCCGCGCTCGACGCCGCCGAGAAGGAGGGCCAGAGGGTGACCGTCGCCGTCGTCGACCGCAACGGCAACACCGTCCTCACCCTGCGCGGCGACGGCGCCGGGCCGCAGTCCTACGAGTCGGCCGTGAAGAAGGCGTACACCGCCGTGGCCTGGAACTCGCCGACCTCCGAGCTGGTGAAGCGCCTGGACGACGCCCCGACGCTGAAGGACATCCCGAACACCCTGTTCCTCGCGGGCGGCGTCCCCGTGACCGCGAAGAACGCTCCGATCGCGGGCATCGGCGTGGCCGGCGCGCCCTCCGGCGCCCTGGACGAGAAGTTCGCCCGGGCCGGCGCGGACGTCCTCGGGTAAGCCCCTCCCGTGAACCTCCGGTGGCGCGTGGCCCCTGTCCCGGCGCCACCGGAGCCGCGCCGGCGGCCCGTCCGAGACGGGGCGGGCCGCCGACCCCCTCACACCTGTCACCCGGGAGGATCCCCGGCATGCCGCTCCCGCCCGCTGCCGAGGCCGCGGCCACCCGGTGCCACGCGACCCGGGTCCGCCGCTCCACCGCGACCGCCACCGGGACGCCGGGGACGCGAACGGCCACGAGGAGAACCGCCATGAACCCACCCGACCGCGCCCTGCTCGACGCGGCCGCCCGCGGCGACGCCGACGCCGTACGCGCCGCCCTCGACACGGGCGCCCGGACCGGGACCCGGGACCTCCGCCGGCGCACGCCGCTGCTGCTCGCCGCCCTGCACGACCACGTGGCCGCCGCGCGGGTGCTCGTCGCGGCGGGCGCCGACCCGAACGCCCAGGACGACCAGGACGACAGCCCGTGGCTGGTCACCGGCGTCACGGGCAGCGTCGCCATGATGCGGACACTGCTCCCGGCGCGTCCGGACTTGAAGATCACCAACCGTTTCGGGGGCACCTCCCTCATCCCCGCCGCCGAGCGCGGCCACGTCGACTACGTGAGGGCCCTGCTGCGCGAGACCGACGTCGACGTCGACCACGTCAACCGGCTCGGCTGGACCGCCCTCCTCGAAGCCGTGATCCTCGGCGACGGCGGCCACGCCCACCAGGAGATCGTGGAACTGCTCATCACCGCGGGAGCCGCTCCCGACCTCCCCGACAGCGACGGCCGCACCGCCCTCGAACACGCGGAGCGCCGCGGTTTCCGGGAGATCGCGGGTCTGCTGAGGGCCGTACGGTGAGGCGCCCCGCGGCACCGTGCCGTGCCGCCCGCGCGGTCTTGCCGGTACTCGCCTCCGCCGTCCTGCTCGCCGGCTGCGCGTCCGCCGCCGACGCCCCGGACGGGGCGGCCGGGAAGAGCGGTTCCCCGTCCGCTCCGGCCCCGTCCGCTCCCGGGCCCGAGCCGACGGGCAGGACCCCCGCGGGCACCCTGCTGGTCGCCGACTTCGGCGCCGACACCGTCACGTTCGTCGACCCGGACGAGGGCCCCTTCGACTCGGTCGAGGTCGGCGAGGCTCCCTACGGCCTCGTCGTCGGCGAGGACGGACGCGCCTGGGTCGCCACCGCCGAGGGCGTCGCCGTCGTCGACACGCACCACCGCGACCTCCTGGACCTGATCCCGTACGAGACGGAGAACCTCGGCCCCGTCACCGGTGGCGAGTACCGCGGCGGCGGCATGGGCATCGCCCTCGCACCCGACGGCGAGCAGGTGTACGTGGGCGTCAACGTGCCCTCCGGCAACGGAACCCTCGAGACCATCGACACCGGGACCCACGAGGTCACCCGCACGACCGCGGTGGGCCGGCGCCCGTTCGACGTCGACGTCGCGCGGGACGGCCGCGAGGTCTACGCGACCGGCCACGACTCCTTCGAGGTCACCGTCGTCGACACGGACACGCACGAGACCCGCAGCCTCGAAGCCGCCCCGTACGGCACCGAGGGCGGGCTCGGCTCCTGGCTGAAACCGCACTACGCGGCCGTGCGCCCGTCGGACGGCAAGCTGCTCCTGCCCTTCGAGGGCGAACGGCTCGTCGTGCTCGACCCGCGGACCGGCCGGTCGACCGTCGAGCGGCTGACGGCCGACACCCACCAGCACGGTGTCGCCGTCACCCCCGGCGGCACCCTCGTCATCGTCGGTACGGGCCCGATCGACCCCTCCGAGGACGAGGGCCCGTCGCTGACCGTCCGCACGGAGGACGGCAGGGAGAAGGTGATCGCGCTGGAGGGGCCGCACGAGTCCGTCGCCGTCTCCGCGGACGAGTGCACCGCCTACGTCACCGGAGGCTTCACCCGCGACGGCCACTGGAACGGCATCAGCGTCGTGGACCTGGACAGTGGCGACACCCGGCGCCTGGCCGCGGGAGAACGTCCGCTGGGCATCGCCGTTCTCCAGTCGGACGAAGGGGCCCCGCCCGGGTGCCGGTGAAGCCCACGGTCGGGCGGAGGCCCGGGACCGGCGGACGGCCGGGAGGATCATCCGATCGGTTGACCCGCCTCCCGGCGGGCGGTGGCGACAATGGAGACGCGGGTGCCGGCCCGGCGGGACGCCGAGGAACGGGAAACGGCCAGGATCCCGCCCGTCAGGGGGTCAGGGGAAGGAAGCGCGCCTCGATGCCGAAGCCGTACGATCCGGATGCCCGGTGGCTCGGCGCCGTGATGTACGCGGCGTTCTTCCTGCTGCTCGGTGGGGCCCTGGCCCGGTTCCTGATCAACCATCCGGGCGAGCCGCGCACTCCGTGGATCGTCGTCCTGTCCGCCGTCCTGGCCCTGCTGCACCTGCTGGGGCCGGTGCTCGGCGCCCCCGGCGCGCGGCCCGGCGGCCGGTGGCCGGTCCGGCTGGGGCCGGTGGTCGTGGTGTGGACGGTGCTCGTGGTGCTCGCGCCCAGTTTCTCCTGGTGCGCGGTGCCCCTGTTCTACACCGGTCTGCGCACGCTGCCGACCCGGGCCGCGCTCGTCCTGGTCACGGTGCTGACGGCGCTCGTCGTCGCGGCGCAGCTGCGGCTGGCCGGGCGGTTCGACCCGAATCTGCTGCTGGCGCCGCCGGCCGTCGCCGCCATCGCGGCGGCCGTCTTCCTCCACACCGAACGGCAGGCGGACCGGCAGCGCGCCCTGATCGACGACCTGCTCCGCACCCGCCGTGAACTCGCCGCCTCCGAGCGCCGCGAGGGCACGCTCGCGGAGCGGCAGCGGCTCGCCATGGAGATCCACGACTCCCTGGCCCAGGGGCTGTCCAGCCAGCGGATGCTGCTCCAGGCGGCCGAGCGGGTGTGGGAGGACGACCCCGCAAAGGCCCGCCGGCACGTCCGGTCCGCCGCCACGGTCGCGGAGCACAACCTCGCCGAGGCCCGCCGCTTCGTGCACGACCTCGCGCCGACCGACCTGGCGCGCGGCGGCGGCCTGCGGGCGGCACTGGAGGCGCTGGCCGAACGGGAGAGCGGCGAGGACCTCACCGTACGGGTCCACGTCGACGACGACGGGCGGGTGCCGCTGCTGCCGGACCGCGTCCAGTCGGCGCTGCTGCGCATCGCGCAGGGTGCCCTGTCCAACGTCCGCGAGCACGCGTCCGCCGGCACGGCCACCCTCACCCTGACCGTCCTCGACGACCAGGTCCTGCTGGACGTGAGCGACGACGGCCGCGGATTCGACCCGTCCGCGCCGCCGAGCGGCCCGGCCGGACTGCGCGGCCACGGACTGCCCGCGATACGGGCCCGCCTGCGACAGCTCGGCGGCACACTGACCGTGGAGTCCACACCGGGCGAGGGCACCGTGCTGTCCGCCGCCGTACCCCTGGAAGGCCCTCGATGACCACCCACGACACCGGCCCCGGGGTGCGCCTCCTGGTCTGCGACGACCACGCCGTGGTCCGGGCCGGACTGCTCGCCCTGCTCGACAGCGCTCCCGGCATCGAGGTGGTCGGTGAGGCCGGCACCGGGGAGGAGGCCCTGGCACTGGCGGCCAAGCTGCGGCCGGACGTGGTGCTGATGGACCTCCAGCTCGGCGAGGGCATCAACGGGGTGGAGACCACCCTCCGCCTCACCGCCGGACCCGACGAGGCCCCGCGCGTGCTGGTGCTGACGACGTACGACACGGACGCCGACATCACCCGCGCCATCGAGGCCGGCGCCACGGGCTACCTGCTGAAGGCGGAACGTCCCGACGAACTGTTCGCCGCCATCCACGCCGCCGCGCTGGGCCGCACCGTGCTCTCCCCACCGGTCGCCAGCCGGGTCATGGCCAACCTGCGCAGCCCGCGGCCCTCCCTCACCGACCGCGAACGCGACATCCTCACCCACCTCGCCCGCGGCCTCGGCAACCAGGAGATCGCCCGCGCCCTGTTCATCAGCGAGGCCACGGTCAAGACCCACCTGCGCCGCATCTACGGCAAACTGGGCGTCGACACCCGGGCGGGCGCGGTCGCGGTGGCGAAGGAACAGCGGCTGCTGCCCTGACCACCGCCCACGGGCGAGGCGAGCGGTCGGACGCCGTCAGCCGTAGGTGTAGAACCCCGACCCACTCTTGCGGCCGAGGCGGCCCGCGTCGACCATGCGCTGGAGCAGCGGGGGAGCGGCGTACAGGGGCTCCTTGTACTCCTCGTACATCGAGTGCGCCACCGAGGCCACCGTGTCCAGGCCGATCAGGTCGGACAGCTTCAGCGGGCCCATCGGGTGGGCGCAGCCCATCTCCATGCCGTTGTCGATGTCCTCGCGGCTGGCGATGCCCGACTCGAACATCCGGATCGCGGAGAGCAGGTACGGGATCAGCAGCGCGTTCACCACGAAACCGGAGCGGTCCTGGGCGCGGATCGCGTGCTTGCCCAGCAGCTTCTCGGTGAAGGCCTGGGCGCGGCTCAGCGTGCCCTCGGAGGTGGTGAGCGCCGGGATCAGCTCGACGAGCTTCTGCACCGGGGCCGGGTTGAAGAAGTGGATGCCGATGACGTGGTCGGGCCGCGAGGTGGCGACCGCCAGCTTCACCAGCGGGATGGAGGAGGTGTTGGAGGCCAGGATCGCGTCCGGCCGGGTCACCACCTGGTCCAGGACCTGGAAGATCTCGGTCTTGACCTGCTCGTTCTCGACCACGGCCTCGATCACCAGATCACGGTCGGCGAACTCGCCGAGGTCCGTGGTGAAGCTCAGCCGGTCCTGTGTGGCCGCCAGCTCCTCCTCGGAGATCTTGCCGCGCTCGGCCGCCTTCGACAGGGAGTTGAACAGCCGGGTACGGCCGATCTCCAGGGCTTCGCCGGTGGTCTCGGCGACCTTGACGTCCAGTCCGGCCCGGGCGCACACCTCGGCGATCCCCGCGCCCATCTGACCGCAGCCCACCACTCCGACGCGTTCGATGTCGGTCACATCGTCCCTTTCGCTACTGCTTACGGCTGTGGCAGGTCGCCGGGTCCCGGGTCCTGCTCCGTCCGTGCACGTTACTCCGAAGTATCGATGATCGATCGCGGGGGTGGGGCATCCTGGGCACAGGACCGTGTCCGGCCAGGCGGTCCGATGGTGTTCAGGGGGGCGCTATGGGGCGGGTGTCACGCAGGATGTTCGCGACGGCGGCGCTGGCGGCGCTGGCGACGGTGCCGCGGGCGTCGGCCGCGCCGCGGCGGCGCGCGGTGCGGGGCGCGGCGACCGGTGAGATGCGGGGCGTGTGGGTGGCCACCGTCACCAACCGGGACTGGCCCTCCCGGCCGGGGCTGAGCGCCGCGCGGCAGCGCGCCGAACTGCTCGGCCACCTCGACACGGCCGTCCGCAACCGCCTCAACACCGTGATCTTCCAGGTACGGCCCACCGCCGACGCGCTGTGGCCCTCGCCGCACGAGCCGTGGTCGCGGTACCTCACCGGCACCCAGGGCGCCCATCCCGGCTGGGACCCGCTCGGCACGGCCGTCACGGAGGCCCACGCCCGCGGTCTGGAACTGCACGCCTGGTTCAACCCGTACCGCGTGGCCCTGCACGACGACCCCGCCCGGCTCACCGCCTCCCACCCCGCCCGCCGGAACCCCGGCTGGACCGTCCCGTACGGCGGCAAGCTCTACTACGACCCGGGCCTGCCCGAGGTCCGCGCCTTCGTCCGGGAGGCGATGCTCGACGCGGTGCGCCGCTACCCCGTCGACGCGGTCCACTTCGACGACTACTTCTATCCGTATCCGGTGGCCGGGCAGACCTTCGACGACGACCTCGCCTACGACACCCACGGCGGCGACTTCCCGGACCGGGCGGCCTGGCGGCGGGACAACGTCGACCGGCTGGTGCGCGAGATGGCCGCCGGGATCAAGGAGATCCGGCCCGGCACCCGCTTCGGCATCAGTCCCTTCGGGGTGTGGCGCAACGCCGACGTGGACGAGCGGGGCTCCGCCACGCACGCGGGCGTGCAGACGTACGACGACCTGCACGCCGACACCCGCCGGTGGGCCCGGGAGAACTGGATCGACTACATCTGCCCGCAGCTCTACTGGAACATCGGCTTCGCCGCCGCCGACTACGCCGAGCTGCTGCCCTGGTGGGCCGAGGTCGTCCGGGGCTCCGGGACCCGGTTGTACGCGGGGGAGGCCCTCTACAAGGCGGGCGACCCGGCCCAGCCCGCGGCCTGGCGGGACCCGGCCGAACTCTCCCGCCACCTCACGCTGGCCGCCGAGCACCCCGAGGTGCGCGGGCATGTCTTCTTCGCCGCCCGCGAGGTGGCGGCCGATCCGGCGGGGGCGATGGCGCGGGTGGTCGCCGACCACTACCGGCAGCCGGCCGCACCTCCGCGCTGAATCCAGGGGTGCCGTCCAGGTCCCGCCGGGCCGAGCGGGGTCCGAACGCGCGCTTCCCCGGCGCCCCCGCCCGGCTCGGCCGCATGGCGCCGCTGGTCCCGACGACGCCTCCTCCTACCGCTGTCGCGTCGCCTTGTGCCGGATCTCGGTGTCGGGGCCGGGTGAGCACACGCCCTCGTGTCCGTCCTGGAAGCGGACGCGGTAGGGCGGGTTCCCTTCCTGGCCCATCACTTCGACGATCTCTCCGACCTTGTCGTGCTGGCCGACCACCCTGCCGTGCTGGACAAGCTGGTCACCCTCGGTTGCGCGCATCGGGGCCTCCTCTCAACCGCGTGCCCGCTGGGTGACGGCGATGCACACGAGCACAGCCGCGGCCGTCAGCGGGGCGGCCACCGTCAGCTGCTCGTTCAGCAGCAGCACCGACCACACCAGTGTGAGCAGCGGCTGGGCCAGCTGCAACTGGCTGGCCTTGGGGATGCCGATGGCCGCCATGCCCCGGTACCAGACGATCAGCCCGAGGAACTGCGAACCCGCCGCCACCCACAGCAGGCCGGCCACGCTGTGCGCGGTCGGTGTCACCGGCTCGACGGTCAGCGCGACCGCGGCGACGGGCAGGGTGAGCGGCAGGCACAGGACCAGCGCCCAGCCGATCACCTGCCAGCCCGGCATCACCCGGGCCAGCCTGCCGCCCTCGGTGTAGCCGGCCGCGCACACCAGCAGCGCGGCGAAGAGGTACAGGTCGGCCGTGGTCAGCGCGCCGCCGCTCTGCTGCACGGTGAACGCCAGCACCGCGGCGGCCCCGGCGAGGGCCGCCGTCCAGAAGGTGCGCGAGGGGCGGGATCCGACGCGCAGGGCGGACAGCAGCGCCGTGGTCAGCGGGAGCAGGCCGACCACGACGGCCGCGTGCGCGGTGGTGGAGGTCTGCAGGGCGAGGGTGGTCAGCATCGGGAAGCCGAGCACCACCCCCGCGCCGACCACCGCGAGTCCGGGCCAGTGCTTCCGGTCCGGCGGCGGCACGCGCAGGGCGAGCAGACAGCCGCCGGCGACGAACGCCGCGAGCACGCTGCGCACGGCCACCAACGACCAGGGTCCGAACCCTTCGAGACCCCAGGCGGTGGCCGGGAAGGTGAGGGAGAAGGCGATCACGCCGAGGGCGGCCTGGAGGGTGCCGAAGCCGCGGCGGTCGCGGGGGGCGGTGACTGCTATCGGCGCTGCGGCGGTAGCGCTACTGTGTGCTCTCATGCACGAGCGTAGCAGTGTCGGTGAACTGGCGGAACGGCTGCGGAGAGAACTGGACCGCTACTCTCCCGGTGGAAAGCTTCCCTCCAGCCGGGCCCTGGTGGAGCGGTTCCGGGTGAGTCCGGTGACCGTCTCCCGGGCGCTGGCGCAGCTCGCCGCCGAAGGACTGGTGGTCACCCGGCCCGGCGCCGGCGCCTTCCGGGCACAGCCCCGGGCGACGGCCGCGCCCGCCGGGGACACCTCCTGGCAGGAGGTCGCCCTCAGCGCCGACGGCGCCGCCGACCTCGTACCGCGCTCGGTGGACGCCTCCGGGGTGCTGGTCTCACTGGCCGCACCACCACCCGGCGTGATCGAGTTCAACGGTGGCTATCTGCACCCCTCCCTGCAACCCGAGCGGGCCATGGCGGCGGCCCTGTCCCGCGCCGGACGCCGGCCGGGCGCCTGGGGACGTCCGCCCATGGAAGGGCTGCCGGAGCTGCGCGAGTGGTTCGCGCGCAGCATCGGCGGGCCGGTGACGGCGGCGGGTGTGCTGGTCACCTCGGGCGGGCAGTCCGCGCTGACCACCGCCCTGCGCGCCCTCGCCCCGCCGGGCGCCCCCGTCCTCGTCGAGTCGCCCACCTACCCCGGCATGCTCGCCATCGCCCGCGCCGCCGGACTGCGCCCGGTGCCCGTCCCGGTGGACGCGGACGGCGTACGGCCCGCGCTGCTCGCGGACGCGTTCCGCGCGACCGGCGCCCGCGTCCTCGTCTGCCAGCCGCTGTTCCAGAACCCCACCGGCGCCGTGCTCGCCCCCGACAGGCGCGGCGAGGTGCTGCGCATCGCCCGCGATGCGGGCGCCTTCGTGGTCGAGGACGACTTCGTACGGCGGCTGGTGCACGAGGACGCGGGCCCGCTGCCGCGCCCGCTGGCCGCCGACGACCCCGACGGGGTGGTGGTGCACGTCTGCTCGCTGACCAAGGCGACCTCGCCCAGCTTCCGGGTGAGCGCGCTCGCCGCGCACGGCCCGGTCCTGGAACGGCTGCGGGCCATCCAGATCGTCGACACCTTCTTCGTGCCCCGCCCCCTCCAGGAGGCCACGCTGGAACTCGTCGGCTCGCCCGCCTGGCCGCGCCATCTGCGCGCGGTCTCGGCCGCGCTGCGGGCCCGCCGGGACGCGATGACCGCCGCGCTCCGCCTCCACCTGCCCGGACTCGCCCTGCCGCACGTCCCGTCCGGCGGCTACCACCTGTGGCCCCGGCTGCCCGACGGCACGTCCGAGTCCGCCCTGACCGCCGCCGCCCTGCGCGCGGGCGTCGCCGTCACCCCCGGCCGCCCCTACTTCAGCGCCGAACCCCCGGCCGGCCACCTCCGCCTGAGCTTCGCGGCGGTGGCCGGCACCGGGGAGATCACCGAGGGCGTACGGCGCCTGCGCACCGCCTGGGACGAAGTGCTGGGATAAGCGTTCGACGCCGTACGGCCCGGCCTGCGACCATCCGGCCATGACCGACTCCCCGCGCCTGCCCGAGGGCTACGAGATCTCCACCGACCCCGCCCGCATCGACGCCGAACGCGTGCACCGGTGGCTGTCCACCGACGCCTACTGGGCCCTGGGCCGCTCCCGTGAGAAGCAGGACCGGGCGATCGGGGGATCCCTCAACTTCGGCGTGTACGACACCTTCTCGGGGGAGCAGGTGGCGTACGCCCGGGTCATCACCGACCGGGCGACCTTCGCCTGGCTGTGCGATGTGTACGTGGACCCGTCGGTGCGCGGCAAGGGCGTCGGTACGGCGCTGGTGGCGGCCGTGCGGGAGGAGCTGCGGCCCTGCGGGCCGAAGCGCGTCGTGCTGGCCACGCACGACGCGCACGAGGTCTACGCCAGGCTCGGTTTCCGGCCGTTGGAGCGGCCCGACCAGTGGATGGCGCTCGTCGAAGGATGACGGAGCGTTTCGCGGCACTTGTCCGGCGCGTCCTTACCAGTCGGTAAACCTGGATGCACCTTGAGTGACGGCTCGGTGACACCCCTTGACCCGCGCACCCCGGAGACCCACGATCCCCGCATGGCACTTCGGGTCACGTTCGTCGCCGCCGCGGGGAGCTCCTCGGTGCTCGCCGAACGCTTCGAGGACGACCGGCCGCTGGACCAGGCCGGCTGGGGCGAGGTGCAACGGGTCGCGCACGAACTGCTGCCGCTCGCCGCGGCCGATCTGCGCTACTGCTCCCCGGCCCCGCGCAGCCGCGCCACCGGCGAGGGCCTCGGGTACGCGCCGCTGGTGCAACTCGCCCTGCGTGACTGCGACATGGGCCGCTGGCGGGGGCTGACCCTGGGGGAGGCGATGGCCCGGGAACCGGGGGCCGTGGACGCCTGGCTGGCCGACCCGCGGTCCACCCCGCACGGCGGGGAGTCGCTGCCGGCCTTCATCGGCCGGGTCGGCGGCTGGCTCGACACCCGGCCGGTCGAGGACGGCTGCCGGGTCGTCGCGGTGGCCGAGCCGTCGGTGATCCGCGCGGCCCTGGTGTACGTGCTCAAGGCCCCGCCCGCCACGTACTGGAACATCGACGTCCGTTCGTTGTCGGCGATCGGTGTCGCCGGCCGGGCGGGCCGCTGGAACCTGCGCCTCGAAGGGGTGTCCGCTCAGCCCACGCGCGCGTAGCCGGTGGTGAGCTCCAGGTCCTTCGCGGGGCCGCGCACCCGCCAGAGGGTCCGCCAGTGGTCCGCGTCCCGGACGGTGAACTCGCCCCGGTAGAGGTCGGCCGAGCAGGGGTGGTCGGCGACGTACCGTCCCGTGGTGAGGTCCAGGCCGTGGAAGGGGCGCCCGTCCGCGAACCGTACGTCCGCCGTGCCACCCGGTCCGGGCAGGAAGCGCAGGGTCCGCTCGGCGGGCCGGGTGACGCCCCGCCAGGTGAAGTCGCCGGACTCGCTCTGCAGCAGACCGCCGCCCTCCAGCGGGCCGAAAACGACCGTCCCCTCGAAGCGCCCCTCCTCGCCGCTCGCCAGATCCCGCACGGTCCGTTCCGCCCGCCAGCGGCCGCTCAGATAGCCCAGTGCGTCGGGCACTGGCCAGAACTCGCCCATCCCGCCTCGTTCCCGCGTGGTGTCCGTCGTCGCACGACCCATTGACGTGCCCCTGTCTCCTCCCTATCTTGCCGTTCGAAGTGCTGACCATTGATCGATATATCGAACACCTCCTAGAGTCGCCCACTCCTAGAGAGAGCCGCCGAGTGTCCATGTCACGCACCGCACGCCACCGCGCCCGCCTCAGACTCGGGCTCACCGCCACCGCGCTCCTGACGGCCACCGCCCTCGTCCCGGCCCCCGCGCACGCCGAGGCCGCCGCCGACTACACGATCACCGTCGACCCGGGCGCCGAGGGCGCGGCGATCGACGACACGATGTACGGCGTCTTCTTCGAGGACATCAACCGGGCCGCCGACGGCGGCCTGTACGCCGAACTCGTGCAGAACCGGTCCTTCGAGTACTCCACCGCCGACAACGGCTCCTACACGCCCCTGACCTCCTGGTCGGTGAGCGGTACGGCCGAGGTGGTGAACGACTCCGGCCGGCTCAACGAGCGCAACCGCAACTACCTCTCCCTGGGCGCCGGTTCGTCGGTCACGAACTCCGGCTACAACACCGGCGTCCGGGTCGAGGAGGGCGAGCGGTACGACTTCTCGGTGTGGGCCCGTACCGAGAGCGCCACCACCCTCACCGTCACGCTGAAGGACGCCGCCGGTGAGCTCGCGAGGGCCCGCAAGGTGGCCGTCGAGGGCGGCTGGGCGAAGTACGAGGCCACCTTCGAGGCGTCCCGCACCAGCAACCGCGGCCGGCTCTCCGTCGCCACCGCGAACGCGGCGGCCCTCGACATGGTGTCGCTGTTCCCGCGCGACACCTACAAGCACCAGTCCAACGGGCTGCGCAAGGACCTCGCCGAGAAGATCGCCGCCCTCGAACCCGGCTTCGTCCGCTTCCCCGGCGGCTGCCTGGTCAACACCGGCTCCATGGAGGACTACAGCGAGGCCTCCGGCTGGGAGCGCAAGCGCTCCTACCAGTGGAAGGACACCGTGGGCCCGGTCGAGGAACGCGCCACCAACGCCAACTTCTGGGGCTACAACCAGAGCTACGGCCTCGGCTACTACGAGTACTTCCGCTTCGCCGAGGACATCGGCGCGATGCCGCTGCCCGTCGTCCCCGCCCTGGTCACCGGCTGCGGCCAGAACAAGGCCACCGACGACGAGGCGCTGCTGAAGCGGCACATCCAGGACACCCTCGACCTGATCGAGTTCGCCAACGGCCCGGCGAACTCCACCTGGGGCAAGGTGCGCGCCGAGATGGGACACCGCAAGCCCTTCGGCCTCACCCACATCGGGGTCGGCAACGAGGAGAACCTGCCGCGCGAGTTCTTCGCCCGCTTCGAGCGGTTCCGGGCCGCCATCGAGGCGGAGTACCCGGACATCACCGTGATCTCCAACTCCGGCCCCGACGACTCCGGCACGACCTTCGACACCGCCTGGCAGCTCAACCGCGAGGGCGACGTCGACATGGTCGACGAGCACTACTACAACAGCCCGCAGTGGTTCCTGCAGAACAACGACCGCTACGACTCCTACGACCGCGGCGGCCCCAAGGTCTTCCTCGGCGAGTACGCCTCCCAGGGCAACGCCTGGAAGAACGGCCTCGCCGAAGCCGCCTTCATGACCGGCCTGGAGCGCAACGCCGACATCGTCGAGCTGGCCTCGTACGCTCCGCTGCTCGCCAACGAGGACTACGTCCAGTGGTCGCCGGACATGATCTGGTTCAACAACCACGCCTCGTGGGGCTCGGCCAACTACGAGGTCCAGAAGCTGTTCATGACCAACGTCGGCGACCGCGTGGTCCCGTCGCGGGCGAGCACCACGCCGGACGTCAGCGGCCCCATCACGGGAGCCGTCGGCCTGTCGACGTGGGCGACGAGCGCGGCGTACGACGACGTGAAGGTGACCGCCGCCGACGGCACGACGCTGCTGAGCGACGACTTCTCCGGTGACGCATCGAAGTGGACCCACAGCGGCGGCGGAAGCTGGAGCGTCCAGGACGGGCAGTACGTGCAGACCGACGAGGCCGCCGAGAACACCCTGGTCACGGCCGGTGACCCGGCCTGGCAGGACTACGACCTGCATGTGAGGGCCACCAAGAAGGCCGGCAAGGAGGGCTTCCTCGTCGCCTTCGGCGTCAAGGACACCGGCAACTACTACTGGTGGAACCTCGGCGGCTGGAACAACACCCAGTCCGCCGTCGAGCAGGCCTCGGACGGCGGCAAGTCGACGCTGATCTCCAAGGCCGGCTCCATCGAGACGGGCCGTGCCTACGACATCGACGTCAAGGTGCGGGGCCGCCAGGTGACCCTCTACCTCGACGGCCAGGAGTGGGGCGGCTTCACCGACGACAAGCCGGCCGAGCCGTTCCGCCAGGTGGTCACCGAGGACGCCCGCACCGGCGACCTGATCGTCAAGGTCGTCAACGCCCAGCCGTCCGAGGCCCGCACCGCGATCGACCTCGGCGGCGCGAAGGTCTCCTCGCGGGCCCGTGTGACCACCCTGGCCGCCGACGCGGACGCGGTCAACACGGAGACGGACGCCCCGGTCACCCCGGTGACCTCCACCTTCCGGGGCGTGGCGAGCGAGTTCACGTACACCTTCCCGGCGCACTCGGTGACGTTCCTGCGGATCAAGCAGCGGTGACCCCGGCCCGCCGGGAGACCGGCGGGCTAGGCTCTCGTGCTCATGAGCGTCGTAAGGGTCTGGAAGGGGGTGCGGCGGGCCGACAGGTCCGTCGCACCCTTCGTCGTGGCGGGGAACGTCCTGGTGGGCGGCGTGCTCCTGTGGCTGGCGATCGGCGGGATCGGGAACCCCGCCACCCGTGAGGAGGAGAACGCCGCGCAGGACCTGGCGCTGCGGATCTTCGGCTGCTGGCTGCTGGGCGGGGTGGCGCTGTTCGCCGTGCTCGGCATGGTCCGCTCCCTGCTCGGACACCTCGCCGCCCTGCTCCTCACCCCCCTCGTGATCACCGTCGCCCTGATGGCCCTGGCCTGACCCCCGCCGCCGACGGCCGCGGGATCGTTCCGGGACCGCATTGCATAAACGTGCATGGAAACGTATAGTCATGCCATCCAGGAGGAGGGTTTTCCATGGTGGTACGTGCTGCGGTGGCCGGAGCGAGCGGGTATGCGGGCGGTGAGCTGCTGCGTCTGCTCCTGACGCACCCCGAGGTCGAGATCGGTGCCCTGACCGGCAACTCCAACGCCGGGCAGCGGCTGGGCGCGCTCCAGCCGCATCTGCTGCCGCTGGCCGACCGCGTACTGGAGCCGACCACGCCCGAGGTGCTCGCCGGGCACGACGTCGTCTTCCTCGCGCTGCCGCACGGCCAGTCCGCCGCCGTCGCCGAGCAGCTCGGCGAGGAGGTGCTCGTGGTCGACATGGGCGCCGACTTCCGGCTGGAGGACGCCGCCGACTGGGAGGCGTTCTACGGCTCCCCGCACGCCGGCACCTGGCCCTACGGCCTGCCCGAACTGCCGGGTGCCCGTGCCGCGCTGGAGGGGTCCAAGCGCGTCGCGGTGCCCGGTTGCTACCCGACCGCCGTCTCCCTCGCCCTCTTCCCGGCGTACGCCGCCGGCCTCGCGGAGCCCGAGGCGGTGATCGTCGCCGCCTCCGGCACCTCCGGCGCCGGCAAGGCGGCCAAGCCGCACCTGCTGGGCTCCGAGGTCATGGGCTCCATGTCCCCGTACGGCGTGGGCGGCGGACACCGGCACACCCCCGAGATGATCCAGAACCTCAGCGCGGCGGCGGGCGAGCGGGTCTCCGTCTCCTTCACGCCGACCCTCGCACCGATGCCCCGCGGCATCCTCGCCACCTGCACCGCCAAGGCGAAGCCCGGCGTCACCGCCGAGTCCGTGCGCGCCGCCTACGAGAAGGCCTTCGCCGACGAGCCCTTCGTCCACCTCCTGCCCGAGGGACGGTGGCCCGCGACCGCGTCCGTCCACGGTTCCAACGCCGTTCAGATCCAGGTCGCGTACGACACCGCCGCCGGCCGGATCATCGCGATCAGCGCCATCGACAACCTGACCAAGGGCACCGCGGGCGGTGCCGTCCAGAGCATGAACCTCGCCCTGGGCCTCGACGAGGCCACCGGGCTGACGACGATCGGAGTTGCGCCGTGAGTGTGACGGCAGCGAAGGGATTCACGGCGGCGGGCATCGCCGCCGGGATCAAGGAGAACGGCAACCCCGACCTGGCCCTCGTGGTCAACAACGGCCCCCGCCGCGCCGCCGCCGGCGTCTTCACCTCCAACCGCGTCAAGGCGGCACCCGTGCTCTGGTCCGAGCAGGTGCTGAAGAGCGGGCAGTTGTCCGCCGTCGTCCTCAACTCCGGGGGCGCCAACGCCTGCACGGGACCGAAGGGCTTCCAGGACACCCACGCCACCGCCGAGAAGGCGGCCGAGGTGCTGGGGACCGGAGCGGGCGAGATCGCCGTCTGCTCGACGGGACTCATCGGCGTGCTGCTCCCCATGGACAAGCTGCTCCCCGGCGTCGAGACCGCCGCCGGCCGGCTCTCCGAGCACGGCGGTGAGAAGGCCGCCATCGCCATCAAGACCACCGACACCGTCCACAAGACCTCCGTCGTCACCAAGGACGGCTGGACCGTCGGCGGCATGGCCAAGGGCGCCGGCATGCTCGCCCCCGGCCTCGCCACCATGCTCGTCGTCCTCACCACCGACGCCGACCTCGGCTCCGAGGTGCTCGACAAGGCCCTGCGCGACGCGACCCGGGTCACCTTCGACCGGGTCGACTCCGACGGCTGCATGTCCACCAACGACACCGTGCTGCTGCTCGCCTCCGGCGCCTCCGGGGCCACGCCCGGGTACGAGGAGTTCGCCGAGGCCGTACGGACCGTCTGCGACGACCTCGGCCAGCAGCTCATCCGCGACGCCGAGGGCGCCAGCAAGGACATCAAGGTCGAGGTGATCAACGCGGCGTCGGAGGACGACGCCGTCGAGGTGGGCCGCTCCATCGCCCGCAACAACCTCCTCAAGTGCGCCATCCACGGCGAGGACCCCAACTGGGGCCGCGTCCTCTCCGCGATCGGCACCACGAAGGCCGCCTTCGAGCCCGACGAGCTCAACGTCGCCATCAACGGCGTCTGGGTCTGCAAGAACGGCGGCGTCGGCGAGGACCGCGACCAGGTCGACATGCGCTACCGCGAGGTCCACGTCGTCGCCGACCTCGCCGCCGGTGACGCCACCGCCACCATCTGGACCAACGACCTCACCGCCGACTACGTCCACGAGAACAGCGCGTATTCGTCATGACCAACACCCGTAAGCACACCGCGCTGCCCAAGGCCCAGATCCTCATCGAGGCGCTGCCCTGGCTGACCCGCCACCACGGCAAGACCGTCGTCATCAAGTTCGGCGGCAACGCCATGGTCGACGAGGACCTGAAAGCCGCCTTCGCCCAGGACGTCGTCTTCCTGCGCCACGCCGGCCTCAAGCCCGTCGTCGTGCACGGCGGCGGCCCCCAGATCAGCCGCGCGCTCGACCGGCACGGCATCGTCAGCGAGTTCAAGGCCGGCCTGCGCGTCACCACCGAGGACGCCATGGACGTCGTGCGCATGGTGCTCGCCGGACAGGTGCAGCGCGAACTGGTCGGGCTGCTCAACCGGCACGGCCCGCTCGCCGTCGGCCTCACCGGCGAGGACGCGCACACCCTCACCGCCACCAAGCACCGGCCCGAGATCGACGGCGAGCTCGTCGACATCGGGCGGGTCGGCGAGATCACCGACATCGACACCGGCGCGATCGAGGCCCTGCTCGCCGACGGCCGCATCCCGGTCGTCTCGTCGATCGCCCGCAGTCAGGACGACCACCATGTCTACAACGTCAATGCTGATACGGCGGCTGCGGCACTCGCTGCCGCGCTGGGCGCCGAGACCCTCATGGTCCTCACGGACGTCGAAGGACTCTACGAGGACTGGCCGAACAGCGACGAGGTGATCAGCCGGCTCACCGCGTCCCAGCTCGAGAAACTCCTGCCGGAGCTGTCCTCCGGCATGGTGCCGAAGATGGAGGGCTGTCTGCACGCCGTGCGCAACGGCGTGACCACCGCCCGCGTCATCGACGGCCGGGTCCAGCACTCGATCCTGCTGGAGATCTTCACGGACGAGGGCATCGGCACGATGGTCGTGCCCGACGAACAGGGGGAGTCGTGACCAACGCAGAACTCACCGCACGGTGGCAGGGCGCGCTGATGAACAACTACGGCACGCCGCGCCTGCCCCTCGTACGCGGCGAGGGCCCGAAGGTCTGGGACGCCGAGGGCACGCAGTACCTCGACTTCGTCGGAGGCATCGCGACCAACGCACTCGGCCACGCCCACCCGGCGATCGTCGAGGCCGTCAGCCGGCAGATCGGCTCCCTCGGCCACATCTCCAACTTCTTCATGGCCGAGCCGACCGTCGCCCTCGCCGAACGGCTGCTCCGGCTCTTCGGCCGGGACGGCAGGGTCTTCTTCTGCAACTCCGGCGCCGAGGCCAACGAGGCCGCCTTCAAGATCGGCCGGCTCACCGGGCGGACCCACGTCGTCGCCACCGAGGGCGCCTTCCACGGCCGTACGATGGGCGCCCTCGCGCTCACCGGGCAGCCCGGCAAGCGGGAGCCGTTCCAGCCGCTGCCCGCCGACGTCACCCACGTGCCCTTCGGCGACGCGCAGGCGCTGGCCGCCGCGGTCACCGAGGAGACGGCCCTGGTGATCATCGAGCCCATCCAGGGCGAACTCGGTGTCGTCGTCCCGCCCGCCGGCTACCTGAAGGCGGCCCGCGCCATCACCGCCGCCACCGGCGCGCTGCTCGTCCTCGACGAGGTGCAGACCGGCATCGGCCGGACCGGGCACTGGTTCGAGTACCAGGCCCACGACGGCGTCCTGCCGGACGTCGTCACCCTCGCCAAGCAGCTCGGCGGCGGCCTGCCGCTCGGCGCCACCGTCGCCTTCGGCCGCGCCGCCGACCTGCTCCGGCCCGGCCACCACGGCACGACCTTCGGCGGCAACCCGGTCGCCTGCGCCGCCGGACTCGCCGTGCTCGACACCATCGAGGACGAGGGGCTGCTGGAGAACGTCAAGCGGCAGGGCGAGAAACTCCGCGACGGGATCGAGGGGGCCGGCCACGCCTTGATCGACCATGTCCGGGGCTCGGGCCTCCTCCTGGGTATCGTGCTCACCGAGCCGCTCGCGCCCCGGGTGCAACAGGCGGCTCAGGACGCCGGATTCCTCGTGAACGCGCCCGCCCCCGATGTCGTACGGCTGATGCCGCCGCTGAACCTCGGGGACGACGCGGTGGACGCCTTCCTCGGGGCGCTGCCCGGCATCCTGGACCAGGCCGGTACGGCGGGCGGGGAAGGACGATCCGGAGAATGAGACGACGATGAGCCAGGAGCAGGACCAGGGGCAGCAGGCCGGGCCCGCCGTGCCGCAGACGCGCACCGCACGCCACCGCCGGATCGTGGACATCCTCAACCGGCAGCCGGTGCGGTCGCAGAGCCAGCTCGCGAAGCTGCTCGCGGACGACGGGCTGAGCGTCACCCAGGCGACGCTGTCGCGGGACCTGGACGAGCTGAACGCGGTGAAGATCCGCAACAACGACGGTGACCTGATCTACGCGGTGCCGAGTGAAGGGGGGTTCCGCACGCCTCGCGCTCCGCTGGGGGAGTCGGCGAAGGAGGAGCGGATGCGGAGGCTGTCGCAGGAGCTGCTGATCTCCGCGGAGGCCTCCGCGAACCTGGTCGTCCTGCGGACCCCGCCCGGTGCGGCCCAGTTCCTGGCCTCGGCCATCGACCAGGCGGAGCTCCACGACATCCTCGGCACGATCGCCGGCGACGACACGCTGCTGCTGATCAGCAGGGAGCCGACGGGGGGTCAGGCCCTGGCGGACCACTTGCTCCGCCTGGCCCAGAACGGCCACTGATCGCTCCGCGGGTCTCTCCGGTACGCCCCCTGCGGGTCGTTTGTGGCTGGTCGCGCAGTTCCCCGCGCCCCTGGGGAACTGCAGTACTCCCGACTGAGAGGCCCCGCAGCGGGGCCCCGCGCCGCAGCCGCAGCCCCCGCGCGGCAGTCGCGGGCTTCCCGCCCGTAGCCGCGGGCAGTCGTGCCTCCCCCAGTGCCTTAAAGGCCTGGGAGGTGCCCCCAGGGCGGCACGGGTGGGCGCGGCGGCGCTCCGCGGACGCGGTGAGTGAAACCGTTGCCTCATCCGCAGCGCCGCTCACCCAGGAGCGCCGCTCACCCCAGCCACCCCGCCAACCCCCCGGTGCACCGCACCTCGTCGCCCGCCGTGATCAGCAGCGCCTCGACGTCCGGGAGGGACTCCAGCCACCGCAACCCCTCCCGCGACCCCATCGCGAACGCCGCCGTGGCCCAGCAGTCCGCCCACGTCAGGCGAGGGGCGACGACCGTCACCGCGACCAGATCGGTCACCGCGGAGCGCCCCGTGCGCGGATCGACGATGTGATCGCCCCGCTCGGCCGTGCCGGACGTCGCCACAGCCAGTTCCGAGGCGCCCGCCGCGGAGACGACCGCGGCGAGACCTCCCGGACGCAACGGGTCCGACACCCCCACCCGCCACGGCCGCCCCGCCCCCGGCCCACCCAGCAACTGGACGTCCCCGCCCCCGTTGACACTCACCCCCGTCACCCCCGCGGCAGCGAGCCGCCGCGCCGCCCGCTCCGTGGCCCAGCCCTTCACGACGCCCGTCGGATCGAGCCGACCCCGGTAACGCGGACTGAACCAGCCCTCACTCACCCGCTCCGCCTCCGCCGCCAGCTCCAGCACCTCGGCGACCTCGGCATCGCACTCCCCGACGCTCAGCTCACCCCGCGCCAGCCGGGAGATCTGGCTGTCGTCGCGGTACGTGCTGAACACCTCGTCGACCCGGTGCAGCCCCGCGACCGCCTCCTCCAGCGCCGCGCGCACCACGGCGGGTTCCCCGCCGCGGACGTCGAGGGAGAAGACGGTCCCCATCGTCTCCTCCGCGTGACGCACCGCGGCGGGAGTCTCGGCCGGCTCGGCCACCGTGTCAGCCACCGGCCTTGTCCAGCGCCGACTGAAGTGACTGTTTGTACCCCGCGCTCGTGTACGTGGCCCCCGACACCGCGTCGATCCCCGCGTCCCCGGCCGCCACCGCCGCCTGGTTGAGCTTCGGCACCGCGTCGGAGTTGACCTGGTCGCTCTGCCCGCCCTTGGGCGTCCGCACCGCCTCCGCCTTGGTGATCTTCCCGCCGCTGACGGTGATCCGCACCTGTACCGGCCCGTACTGCGTCTGCGCCACGTCCCCGGTGACGGTCCGCGCCCGCGCGCTCCCGGCACCGTCCCCGGCGCCCTGCCCGGCACCGTCCCCGGACCCGGCCGCCCGCGCCTTGTCCAGCGCCGACTGCAGCGACTTCTTGTACCCGGAACTCGTATAGGTCGCCCCCGACACCGCGTCGATCTCCGCGCTCTGCGCCGCGACGGCCGCCTGGTTGAGCCTGGGCACGGCGTTGGAGGTGATCCGGTCGCTCTGCCCGCCCGCGGGCGCCCGCACCGCCTCGGCCTTGGTGATCTTCCCGCCGCTCACCGTCAGCCTGACCTGCACCGCGCCGTACTGGGTTTGCGCCGCGTCACCGGTGACGGTGCCGTTCCCGATGGGCTGGGCGGCGCCGCCCTGCGGGGACTGGGCCGCCGCGGGCGGGGCCGTGCCGCCGGCCGCGGCGGCCGAGCCGGGGTCGGACGCCGGCTTGAGCGACAGCAGCAGCACGATGCCGGACACGGTGGCGGCGGTCGCGAGCACGGCACGCCGGACGGGATGACTCTTCCTCATCGCTTCTCAAGCTCCTGGTGACTGTGGATGACCCGGGCGGACGGCCCGTCGCTCACATCTCGAACGACTCGTGATGGATACGGCGCGCGGGGACCCCGGCGCCGCGCAGCGCCTCGTACACCGACTGCGCGAACCCGGGCGGACCGCACATGAACACGTCGTGGCGGTCGACGTCCGGGATCTTCCGCCGCAGGCTCTCCGCCGAGATGTCGGGGCGCTCACCGTCGGGACTGTTCACCGCGTACATCAGCCGGGCGCCCCGCTCGTCGGCGATCTTCGCCAGCTCGCCCCACAGCGCCAGGTCCTGCGTGCTGTTGGCCCGGTACAGCAGCGTGATGTCACCGGAGGCGCCGGGCAGCGTCTCGAACAGCGCCCGCATCGGGGTGATCCCCACCCCGCCCGCCACCAGCAGCACCTTGCCCCGGCTGCGGCGCTGCGCGGTCAGCGCCCCGTACGGGCCCTCCGCCCACACCTTCGTGCCGGGCTCCAGCTCGCGCAGCCGGGAGGTGTGGTCGCCGATCGCCTTCACCGTGATCCGCAGCATGTCCGGGCGGGGCGCCGCCGACAGCGAGTACGGGTGGGAGCTGAACCGCATGCCCGGCGCCTTGAACCGCCAGCGGAAGAACTGCCCGGCCTCCGCGCCCATCCGGTGCAGCCTGCGCCCGCCGATCAGCACGGACACGATGCCCGGCGTCTCCTCGACGACCGCCTCGACCCGCATCCGGTGCCGCATGTTCAGCCGCACCGGGGTGATGATCCGGTACCACAGGACCAGCGCGGTCACGACGCCGTACAGCCCGTACCAGAAGGTCTTCGCGGTCGGTTCGACGGCGAACTCGTTGCCGGTGGTGATCTGGTGCCAGAACGTCAGGAAGACCGCCGCGTACGTCAGCAGGTGCACGTGGTACCAGCCGTCGTACGGCAGCCGGCGCCGGACCGGACCGATGGAGAGGAAGGCGATGACGAACAGCAGACCGGTGCCGATGGCGGCCTTGCCCATGTCCGGCAGCGTGTTGATGGAGGTGATGGTCTGCTGCACGATGTCGCCGAGGCTCTTGCCCGCCTGGCGGGCGTAGCCCCACATGATCAGGAAGACGTGCGCGATCACCAGGCTGACGGTGTAACGGCCGCTCATCGCGTGCCAGCGGGCGACCCGGTCCGAACCCACCCGGCGCTCCAGCGCGGGCACCCGCGCCATCTGGAGCACCACCAGGGCCATCAGATAGCCGGCGAGCAGACCGGTGATCCGGCCCGCGGCGACGATCTTCCCGGTGGTGTCCGCGATGGACGGCGTGTTGGTCCACCACAACCACAGCACGGCCACCGCGCCCGCGCCGACGGCGAGCAGCAACGGCACGGCGGGGGAGCGGCGCGGGCGGATGCGGCGCATCGTCTGGCGGCGGGCGGCACGGCCGCCGGCGAGCGTGGTGGTCACGGTTCCTCCGTGGGGACTCGGCCCTTGGCCCACAGATACGTGCCGTCACGCGGGAGTGTTCAGAGGAGGTCCGCGGTTCGGTGAGAAGAATCGCGGTTCAGTAGCGAGTGATCGCCGTGCGCCCGCTCTCCGTCCCGATCGCGATGTGCGGTCCCCGCGCGGGATCGGCCCAGCGCAGGATCTTCCGCATCGCCGTCCTCGGCACGGACACGCATCCCGCCGTCGCCCCGCGCCCGTTGACGTGCAGGAAGATCCCGGCGCCCCGGCCGCGCACCGGGCGGTGGTAGTTGAAGCCGACGACGAGGGCATGGGCGTACTGCGCGCGGTAGCCGATCAGGTGCTCGGCCTCGGCGGCCCGGCAGTCGGCCGCGCGGGGCTCGGTCCAGCGGTTGTAGGAGCGCGAGTCGCCGTCCTGGCACCACCAGGAGTTCCGCCGTACGGGACGGTAGGTGTACGCCGTCCCGTACGGCGCCGCCTCGATGCCGAAGGCGTACGGCATTCCGTACAGCCCGGTCGGTGTCGTGTCCGTGCCCTGCCGCCGGGTGGTGCCCTCCGCCAGCCCGCGCGCCCCGAAGCGGGCCGGCGCGGAACCGGCCGCCACCCAGCGGCCGTCCTCGCGGTCCCACCAGGTGACCGTGCCGGTCGTGGAGCCGGTGCCGGGTGCCACCGCGGTGATCAGCTGGGTGCCGCCCCCGGTGTCCGCCATCCGGTCCGGCAGCGGCGCGGCCGGCCGGCCGGCGCCGAGCAGGAGCAGGGACAGGGAGACGAGGACGGCGGCGGGGGCGGCACCTGGGCGCATGGCTCAGACGGTAGAGGGGGGCAGCGGCAACGGCAGCCCGGGGAGTCCGTCCAGGCTGGTCGCGATGTACTCCTTCTTGGTGAAGTACGCGTCGAGCGAGGCGTCGTCCTCCCGCGCGAACCGCTTCGCGTGCAGGTCCCGTTCGCTCTCGTACGCCATGAAGGGCACCCCGTATCCGCAGGTGTCGCGGATCAGTTCGGCCGTCACGACGACGACGGCACGCAGGCCGTGGAGGGTGTGGTCGATGCCGGGGAAGCGGGCGAGCAGTTCCCCGAAGCGCGGGTCGTCCCGGAAGACGGGCTCGCCGCGCCCGTGCACGCGCACGATGTTCGGCGGCCCCTGGAACGCGCACCACATCAGGGTGATCCGGCCGTTCTCCCGCAGATGGGCGATGGTCTCCGCGTTGGAGCCGGCGAAGTCGAGGTAGGCGACGGTGAGCTCGTCGAGGATCACGAAGGACCCCTTGAGCCCCTTGGGCGAGAGGTTGACCGTGCCGTCGGCGGACAGGGGGGCGGTGGCGGTGAAGAAGACGGGCTGTTCCTCGATGAAGGTGCGGAGGCGGCCGTCTATGCGCTCATAGGTCTTTCCCATGTGCACCGATTATGGGACAAGGTCTTTCGTTTGTCTAAGCAATTGGCGGTCGCTGGAGAAAACCGGGGAGATGCCGTGGCCGCCCCGGCCGGCGCTTGTACGGGGCGGCCACAGCGCCTGTCACCTCACTTGGTGAGTGTGCAGGCGGCCAGGGAGTCCAGCCCGGTGGGGCGTTCGGCGGTGCGGCCGATGGCGGTGGCGATGCGGTTGACGGTGGCGACGCGTTTGTCTTCGAGGGGGCCGAGGATGGCGTTCTTGACGAAGTCGGGTCCGCCCTGTCCGACGGTGTCGACGAGCCGTTTGTCGGCTTCGGCGATCTGCTTGTCGAGGTCGGCGAGGTTGCGGTCGACCTCGGCCCGCGCGGCGGCGGGGACCGCGGGCAGCTCCGGGGCCACGTCCGGGCAGGAGATGGCGCCGACGCCGGTGTCGTTCCCCGCCTCGGCGCCCTGGCCGGCGTCCTCCTCCGCCGGCGGTGTTGTCGCTTCCCCGCCGGCGCCCGTGTCGTCCTGCCCGGCCGAGCCCTCCGTGTCGAGCGAGCACGGGGCGAGAGCGTCGAGTCCGGTGGGGCGTTCGGCGGTGCGGCCGATGGCGGTGGCGATGCGGTTGACGGTGGCGACGCGTTTGTCTTCGAGGGGGCCGAGGATGGCGTTCTTGACGAAGTCGGGTCCGCCCTGTCCGACGGTGTCGACGAGTCGTTTGTCGGCTTCGGCGATCTGCTTGTCGAGGTCGGCGAGGTTGCGGTCGACCTCGGCCCGCGCGGTGGCGGGGACCGCGGGCAGCTCCGGGGCCACGTCCGGGCAGGAGATCGTGCCCGGCCCCGCCAGCGTCCGGGCGTCCGCGTCGCCGTCCCCGGACGACTCGCCGGCGAGGGCGGAGCCGGCGATCACCGCGCCGGACAGCGCCAGCGCGGCGGCGCCGCCGATGAGGCCGACGCGGCGCTTGTTGTACTTCGGAAGGGCCCTGGACATGTGGATGCCTCACTCGGGTCGGGGGTGTCACGGGTGTCCGTCGTGCTGTCTCGATCGGTCCGACGCGGCGCCTGCGTCCGGCGACAAGTACGCGAAAGCGGTTTCCGGTGTTCAACCCGCCCCGGATTCGCGAGCAGATTGACGATTCATGCGGACTCCTGCATACTCATGCATGTCAGCGAATGCACTGTAAGGAGAAACCCGTGACCGAGCGCGTCGTACTCGCCTACTCGGGCGGTCTGGACACCTCCGTCGCCATCGGCTGGATCGCCGAGGAGACGGGCGCCGAGGTCATCGCCGTTGCGGTCGACGTCGGCCAGGGCGGCGAGGACCTGGACGTCATCCGCAAGCGCGCCATCGCCTGCGGTGCCGTCGAGGCCGAGGTCGCGGACGCCAAGGACGAGTTCGCCGAGGAGTACTGCCTCCCGGCGATCAAGGCCAACGCCCTCTACATGGACCGCTACCCGCTGGTCTCCGCGCTGTCCCGGCCGACGATCGTCAAGCACCTCGTCGCCGCCGCGCAGAAGCACGGCGCCACCACCGTCGCCCACGGCTGCACCGGCAAGGGCAACGACCAGGTCCGCTTCGAGGCCGGCATCGTCGCCCTCGCCCCCGACCTGAAGTGCATCGCCCCGGTCCGCGACTACGCCATGACCCGCGACAAGGCCATCGCCTTCTGCGAGGCCAAGGGCCTGCCGATCGCGACCACCAAGAAGTCCCCGTACTCCATCGACCAGAACGTCTTCGGCCGCGCCGTCGAGACCGGCTTCCTCGAGGACATCTGGAACGCGCCGATCGAGGACGTGTACGAGTACACGCAGAACCCCGCCGTGGCGCGCGAGCCCGACGAGGTCGTCATCACCTTCAAGGAGGGTGTGCCGGTCGCCGTCGACGGCAAGCCCGTCACCGTCCTCCAGGCCATCCAGCAGCTCAACGAGCGCGCCGGCGCCCAGGGCATCGGCCGGATCGACATGGTCGAGGACCGCCTCGTCGGCATCAAGTCCCGCGAGGTGTACGAGGCCCCCGGCGCGATCGCCCTGATCACCGCCCACCAGGAGCTGGAGAACGTCACCGTCGAGCGCGAGCTCGCCCGCTACAAGCGGCAGGTCGAGCAGCGCTGGGGCGAGCTGGTCTACGACGGCCAGTGGTTCTCCCCGCTCAAGCGCGCCCTGGACGGCTTCATCGCCGAGGCGAACCAGCACGTCAACGGTGACATCCGGATGACGCTGCACGCCGGCCGCGCCGTCGTCACCGGCCGCCGCTCGGAGTCGTCGCTGTACGACTTCAACCTGGCCACGTACGACACGGGCGACACGTTCGACCAGGCCGCCGCGAAGGGGTTCATCGACATCTACAGTCTGTCGGCGAAGATTGCCGCGAAGCGGGACTTGGCCTGACGGTCGGGTCATTGCCGTGGAAGGGGAACTGCGGGCCCGCTGTGGCTGATCGCGCAGTTCCCCGCGCCCCTTTGGGGGCGCGTTGCACATCACCATCTTTGAGGAGCGCAGGCTAGTGAGCAGCAACAGCGGTGACGTACGGCTCTGGGGCGGTCGTTTCGCCGACGGTCCCGCCGAGGCCCTGGCGAAGCTGTCCGCGTCCGTCCACTTCGACTGGCGGCTCGCGCCCTACGACATCGCCGGCTCGCGTGCCCACGCCCGCGTGCTGCACAAGGCGGGGCTGCTCACCGAGGACGAGCTGACCCGGATGATCGCCGGTCTCGACCAGCTCGAAGCGGACGTCGCCGACGGCTCCTTCACCGGCACCATCGCCGACGAGGACGTGCACACCGCCCTGGAGCGCGGCCTGCTGGAGCGGCTCGGCCCCGACCTCGGCGGCAAGCTGCGCGCCGGCCGGTCCCGCAACGACCAGGTGGCCACCCTCTTCCGCATGTACCTGCGGGACCACGCCCGCACCGTCGGCGGTCTGATCGCCGACCTCCAGGACGCGCTGACCGGCCTCGCCGAGGCCCACCCGGACGTGGCCATGCCCGGCCGCACCCACCTCCAGCACGCCCAGCCGGTGCTCTTCGCCCACCACGTCCTCGCCCACGTCCAGGCGCTGTCCCGGGACGCCGAGCGGCTGCGCCAGTGGGACGAGCGCACGGCGGTGTCCCCGTACGGCTCGGGCGCGCTCGCCGGTTCCTCCCTGGGCCTGGACCCGGAGGCCGTCGCCGAGGACCTCGGTTTCGAGCACGGCAGCGCGGCCAACTCCATCGACGGCACGGCCTCCCGCGACTTCGTCGCCGAGTTCGCCTTCATCACCGCCATGATCGGCGTGAACGTCTCCCGGATCGCCGAGGAGGTCATCATCTGGAACACGAAGGAGTTCTCCTTCGTGACCCTGCACGACGCGTTCTCCACCGGCTCGTCGATCATGCCGCAGAAGAAGAACCCGGACATCGCCGAGCTGGCACGCGGCAAGTCGGGCCGCCTGATCGGCAACCTGACCGGCCTGATGGCCACCCTCAAGGCCCTCCCGCTCGCCTACAACCGCGACCTCCAGGAGGACAAGGAGCCGGTCTTCGACTCCATCGACCAGCTGGAGGTCCTGCTCCCCGCCTTCACCGGCATGATGGCCACCCTCACCGTGCACCGCGAGCGCATGGAGGAACTGGCCCCGGCCGGCTTCTCCCTCGCCACCGACATCGCCGAGTGGCTGGTCAAGCAGGGCGTACCGTTCCGCGTCGCGCACGAGGTGGCCGGCGAGTGCGTCAAGGTCGCCGAGTCCGAGAACAAGGAACTGGACGAACTGACCGACGAACAGTTCGCCAAGATCTCCACCCACCTCACTCCGGACGTCCGCTCGGTCCTGAACGTCCCCGGCGCCCTCGCCTCCCGCGACGGCAGAGGCGGCACGGCCCCGAGCGCGGTCGCGATCCAGTTGGCAGAGGTGAAGGCGAACGTGGCGGCCCAGCACGCCTGGGCAACGGCTCGGAAGCAGGCCTGAAGGGGCGCGGGGAACTGCGCGAAGAACCCCGACGCACCCGCACCCGCAAATCAACCGCAAGAACCGAGCCCTTGGGCGAACCCAGCCGCACCGCGGGTTACGTTGGTCGGAAAGCCGAACCGGACCCGACCAACGGAGCCCGCGATGCCCTTCGCCCGACTGGCAACAGCAACAACCCCCACCTGCCACATCGGCCTCGGCCTCGCCGCCATCGGCCGCCCCGGCTACATCAACCTCGGCCGAAGCACCGACCTCGGAGAAGACCGCAGCGTGCAAACGCTGCGAACCCGCACGCACGAACTCCTCGACGCCGCCTACGCCCAAGGCGTCCGCTACTTCGACGCCGCCCGCTCCTACGGCCGCTCCGAGGAGTTCCTCGCCGACTGGCTGAAGAAGAGGACCGACGTCGACGACGTCGTCATCGGCAGCAAGTGGGGCTACACCTACACCGCCGACTGGACCACCGACGCCGAGCGGCACGAGGTCAAGGACCACTCCCTCGCGGCGTACGAGCGTCAGCGCGCCGAGACCGGGGAACTGCTCGGCGACCGGCTCGACCTCTACCAGATCCACTCGGTGACCCCCGAGAGCCCCGCCCTCACCGACAAGGAACTGCACGCCCGGCTCGCGGAGGCGGCCGGGCAGGGCCTCACCGTCGGCTTCTCCACCAGCGGCCCGGCCCAGGCCGACGCCATCCGCGCCGCCCTCGCCGTCACGGTCGACGGCGAGCCCCTCTTCCGTACCGTCCAGTCGACGTACAACGCCCTGGAGACCTCCGCCGGGCCCGCGCTCGCCGAGGCCCATGACGCCGGGCTCACCGTGATCGTCAAGGAGGGCATGGCCAACGGCCGGCTCGCCGCCGCGAACGCCCCGGAGGCGCTGCGGACCGCCGCCGAGGAGACCGGGCTCGGCTGTGACGCCGTCGCCCTCGCGCTGGTCCTGCGGCAGCCGTGGGCCGGAGTGGTCCTCTCCGGCGCGGCCACCACCGCCCAGCTCGCCTCCAACCTGCACGCCGCCGTCGTCGACCTCACCGACGACCAGCTCTCCCGCCTCGCCGCCCTGGCCGAGGAGCCCCGGGCCTACTGGGAGCGGCGCGGGCAGCTGCCCTGGCACTGAGCACCCGGCCGTTCAGCACACGGCAGCCGTGAGACCCGTACGCATTGAATGAGACATTGATGTCTCACGTGGGGTACGGTTGTCTCATGGCTGTCGATCGTGACCACGTACTGCGCAGCGCCGCCGCCCTGCTGACCCGTAAATCCACCGCGACCATGGACGAGGTCGCCAAGGCCGCCGGGATCAGCCGCGCCACGCTGCACCGGCACTTCGCCGGGCGGGACGCGCTGGTCCGGGCGCTGGAGGCGCTCGGGATCGCCGAGTGCGAGGCCGCCCTGGCCGCGGCCCGGCCCGACGAGGGACCGGCCGCCGACGCCGTGCGCCGCCTGGTCGCCGCGATCGAACCGCACGCCCCCCTGCTCGCCTTCCTCTACTCCGAGAACCAGCTGTTCGAGGGCGAGGGGCAGAACGAGGGCTGGGCCGCGATCGACGAGCGCGTCGCCGCGCTGTTCCGGCGCGGCCAGGCGAGCGGGGAGTTCCGCATCGACCTCACCCCGGCATGGCTCACCGAGGCGCTCTACGGACTGCTCGCCTCCGCCGCCTGGGCGGTGGCCGAGGGCCGGGTCGCCCCCAAGGACTTCACCCACATGATCGTCGAGCTGCTGCTCGGCGGCGCACGACGCCCGGACGCCCCGGTGCGAAGGAAGGAATCATGACCAGCGCCCTGCGGCCCGAGACCACGGCCGAGACGGTGAAGCGGCCGGGCCGGTGGCTCGCGCTCTCCGTCCTCGTGCTCGCCGTGCTGCTGGTGGCCGTCGACGCGACCGTCCTCGGCCTCGCCACCCCGTACATCAGCGAGGACCTCGCCCCCACGGGCACCCAGTTGCTGTGGATCGGCGACGTCTACTCGTTCGTGATCGCCGGTCTGCTCGTCTCCATGGGCAGCCTCGGCGACCGCATCGGCCGCAAGCGGATCCTGCTCTGCGGCGCCACCGCGTTCGGCGTGATGTCCGTGCTCAACGCCTACGCGCACACGCCCGAGGTGCTGATCCTCGCGCGGGCCCTGCTCGGTGTCGCCGGCGCCACCCTGATGCCGGCCACCCTCGCCCTGATCCGCAACCTCTTCCACGACCCGCGCGAACGCAGCCTCGCCATCGGCATCTGGGGCGCGACCGCCTCCGCGGGCACCGCCGTCGGGCCGATACTCGGCGGCTTCCTCCTCGAACACTTCTGGTGGGGCTCGGTCTTCCTGATCAACCTGCCCGTGATGGCCGTCCTGGTGGCCGTCGGCGCCAAGCTGCTCCCCGAGTCCCGCACCCCGGCCCCCGGCCCCTGGGACCTGGCCAGTGTCGTCCTGTCCCTGGTCGGCATGGTCGGCGTCGTGTACGCGGTGAAGGAGACCGCGAGCCACGGCTTCGCCCGGTCCGCCCTGGCCGCGGGGCTGCTGGGCGCGGGCGCCCTGTACGGCTTCGTACGCCGTCAGCTCACCCTTCCCGTCCCGCTGCTGGACATGCGGCTGTTCCGCCACCGCGGGTTCAGCGGAGCCGTGCTTGCCGATCTGCTGACCATCCTCGGCCTGTCCGGGCTGGTCTTCTTCCTCTCGCAGTACCTGCAACTCGTGCAGGGCAGGCGCCCGTTCGAGGCGGGCCTTGCCGAACTGCCCGCCGCGATCGGCGCGGTGGCGGCCGGACTGGTCGCCGGCCGGGCCGCCCGGCGCTGGTCGGTGCGCTCGGTCGTCGCCGGGGGACTGGCGGCCATCGGTCTCGCCCTGGCCGCGCTGACGGTGATCGGCCAGTCCACCGGCTACCCCCTGCTCGGGGCGGCACTGCTGGTGGTCGGCCTGGGCGCCGGTTTCTCCTTCACGGTGACCGCCGACGTGATCCTCTCCAGCGTCCCCAAGGAACAGGCGGGCGCGGCCTCCGCCGTCTCCGAGACGGCGTACGAACTCGGCGCGGCCCTCGGCATCGCCGTACTCGGCTCCATCGTGACCGGCGTCTACCGCGGCTTCACGGGTCCGTCCGGCACCCCGGCGGAGGCCCACGAGTCCCTGGGCGGCGCGGTGGAAGCGGCGTCCCACCTGCCCGCCGACATCGCCGGTCCGATGCTGGACGCGGCCCGCCAGTCCTTCGTGGACGGCCTCACCCTGGCAGCGGGCACCGGAGCGACGGTCCTGCTGGCAGCGGCGGCAGCGGCGTGGTTCATGCTCCGAGACCAACGGCTCTAGGAGCACGGGCACCTGAGGTCGACGGCTGGGCAGCGAGCCGTCGGGGGCGCGAGGCTGTTTCAATATGCGGCTCCGCCGCGTGGGCGCGACAAGCCACAACGCACCCGCGCCCGAAAGGCGACCCGAGCCCGCCCCCGCTTCCCTGCGAAGGTCGCGCTACGCGGCCTTCGCCTTACTGGCGTACATGTCGACGTACTCCTGCCCGGACAACCGCATGACCTCGCTCATCACCGAGTCGGTCACCGCCCGCAGCACGTACCGGTCACGCCCCATCCCGTCGTAACGGGAGAACTCCATCGCCTCGCCGAAGCGAACCGTCACCTTGCCCGGCCGGGGCAGACCCGCACCCCCCGGCTGCAACTTGTCCGTGCCGATCATCGCGAACGGCACGACCGGCGCACCGGTCATCAGGGTGAGCCGGGCGATGCCGGTACGGCCCCGGTACAGCCGGCCGTCGGGGGAGCGGGTGCCCTCCGGGTAGATGCCGAAGATCCGGCCCTCCTCCAGCACCCGGCGCCCGGTCATCAGGGCTGCCACCCCGCCCCGGCCGCCGTCGCGGTCGACCGGGATCATGCCGACGCCGGTGAAGAACCACGCCATCAGCCGGCCCTTGAGGCCCTTGCCGGTGACGTACTCGTCCTTGCCGATGAAGACGACCTGACGGTCGCAGACGAGCGGCAGGATCATCGAGTCGATGAACGTCAGATGGTTGCCGGCCAGGATGACGGGACCGTCGCCCGGGATGTTCTCCGCGCCCTCCACCTGTGGGCGGAACATCAGGCGCATGATCGGACCGAGCACTGCCTTGATGAGCGCGAAGCGGGACAACGGGCCCTCCGGTGGGAAACGGACGTCGGTTCTTGCCGTACGAGTCTGTGCAGGTGAGGACATTACTCGCGGCCCGGGGGGTTGCGCACATCGGGATCGTGGGAGTTCACCGAGGTCTTACTCACTCTTGACCCGGGTTCACCCGCGGTGGCCCGCCCGTGACCGGCGCGCGACACGGCGGTCGGGTTGTGACGGAAGTCGTCCGGACCCGCACACCCCCCCGCGTGCCCCTCTCCGCCCGGCCCAACCGGACGAGCCGTCACATCCCCGCCGGAATACGACAGACGTACGTCATCCGCATGAGGGGCGTACGCCACGCAACATCACCCGCGTGTTCGGCCGGGGGTCTCCCGTGCGTCATCCGCGCGCACCTACGATCACCCCGCACCGGACGAGCCGACACCAGGAGGACACTCATGGCAACACGGGAGTCGAACGAGCAGACGGGCGGAACCGGACGGCGGGCCCTCCTCGGCGCGGCGGTGCTCGGCGCGGGCGGAGCGGTCCTGGCGCCGGCCGGCACCGCGAGAGCCGCCGACGCGCGGCACGGCGGCGGCCGGGGGCTGAAGGGCCTGCCCGTGCCCACGATCGTCGGCCACCGCGGGGCCAGCGGTCACCGGCCCGAGCACACCCTCGGCGCCTACCAGCTCGCCCTCGACATGGGCGCGGACATCGTCGAGGCCGGCGACCTCGTCCCCACCAGGGACGGCCACCTCGTCTGCCGGCACGAACCGGAGATCGGCGGCACCACGGACGTCGCCGACCACCCCGAGTTCGCCGGCCGCCGGACCACCAAGACGCTGGACGGAGCCTCCGTCACCGGCTGGTTCACCGAGGACTTCACCCTCGCCGAACTGAAGCGGCTGCGCGCCGTCGAGCGCATCCCCGCCAACCGCCCGCACAACACCCTCTACGACGGCCGCTGGGAGATCCCCACCTTCGAGGAGGTGCTGCGCTGGCAGGACGAGCAGACCCGCAGGCGCGGCAAGCAGGTCTGGATCTACCCCGAGACCAAGCACCCCACCTACTTCCGCGGTCTCGGCCTCGGCCTGGAGGAGCGGGTCGCGAAGCTGCTGCGCAAGTACGGCAAGGACCGCCGGAACTCACCGGTCATCCTGCAGTCGTTCGAGCCGACGAGCATCCAGCGGCTGCGCCGGCTCGTGGACAACCCGCTCGTGGTCCTGCTGTCCGGCGCGAACAGCCGCCCCTGGGACTTCGTCGAGTCCGGCGACCCGCGCACCGTCGCCGACCTCGTCACCCCGAAGGGGCTGAAGGAGATCGCCTCCTACGCCCAGGGCATCGGCCCCACCCTCGACCTGGTCATCCCGCGCGACGCGGCCGGCCGGCTCACCGAGCCGACCACGCTGGTGCGCGACGCCCACCGGGCCGGTCTGATCCTGCACCCCTACACCCTGCGCAACGAGAACCCCTTCCTGCCCGCCGACTTCCGCGAGGGCACCGACCCCGACGCCTACGGCGACGTCTTCGGCGCCTACCGGACGTACTTCGCCACCGGCATCGACGGCGTCTTCACCGACCACCCGGACACCGGACTGCTGGCCCGCGAGGACTTCGTCAACGGCTGACCCGCTTTGCCCCGGTAGGGGGGATTTAGGGCCGCTCCGGGCAACCCTGTCCGGAGCGGCCGAGTCGTTGCGCGTATGACACACGAGTCGGTCACGGCGTACGAGCTGGTCGTCTCCCTGCGTCCGCTGCTCACCGCGGAGGCCGCCGCCGAGGCGCCCGGCTCCGGGGCCGAACCGGGCGACCTGGAACAGGCGGTGTGGCTGCGCCTCCTGGAGCGTCTCGACACCTGCGGCCCGCCGTCCGACCCTCCGGGCTGGCTCCGCCGGGCCGTCCGTACGGAGGTCCGCCGCACCCGCCGCGGCGCCCGCCGGGAGACGGCGCTGACCGGCGACCCCGCCGACACCGGCCACCACGGCCCCGAGGGTCTCGCACTCGCCGCCGCCCGCCGCCGTGCCCTGCGGGACGCCGTACGGCGGCTGCCCGGCCGCTGCCCGGAGCTGATGGAGGCGCTGCTGTCCCCGCGCGACCCGACATACCGGGAGATCGCGGGGGAGTTGGGTATCTCACAGGGCAGTCTCGGCCCGGAACGTTCCAGATGCCTGGGATGTCTGCGTCGTTTGCTCACACGGGAGGTTGCGGCGGGCTGAGGACGGGGATAGGAGTGGGGGACGACAGGTGATCAGGTGAGCGGGAGGCATGCGCACATGGGCATGAGCGTGACCATCTCTGCGGCGGCCGGGCAGGACGCGGAGCAGATCTTCAGGTTGCAGTACCTGTGCTTCCAGAGCGAGGCGGCGCTCTACGGCAACTACCGCATCGACCCGCTCGTCCAGACCCTCGACTCGGTGCGCGAGGAGGTCGCCGCCGACTGTGTCTTCGTCGCCCGCCTCGGCGACGAGATCGTCGGCTCGGTGCGCGGCAGGATCACCGAGGAGGGCGCCGCCGCGATCGGCAAGCTCTGCGTCCACCCCCGTCTCCAGGGGCACGGCATCGGTGCGCGTCTCCTCCGGGCCGCGGAGTCCGCCCTGGCCGACGAGCGCGGCGCCAGGACCTTCCGCCTGCACGCCGGACACCGCAGCGAGAGCAACCTGCGGCTGTACAGCAAGGTCGGCTACCAGCGGGTGGGCACCTCCCAGGGCGCCGACGGCGTACCGATGATCGTCCTGGAGAAGCAGGCGCAGGCCTACGCGACGACCGCCTGATCAGGACGCGGGCCGCTGCTGCTCCGGCCGCGCCCTGCGCAGCCAGTACAGGGCGGTGAGGGGCAGCAGCACCGGGATGAAGAGGTAGCCCATCCCGTAGTCCGACCACACGGTGGCGTCGGAGAACGCGGACGGTTCCACCAGCGTCCAGGTCCCCACGGTCAGTACGCCCACGAGCTCGGCGGCGCAGCACACCAGCGCCGCCCTGCGGGCCGTCTCCCCGCCGCGCACCAGGGTGTAGGTGATGAAGCCGTAGACCACGCCGGCCGCCGCCGACAGCGCGTAGGCGAGCGGCGCCCGGTCGAACTCGGTGGCGATCTGGTACGCGGAGCGCGACACCGCGCCGACGACCATCACCCCGTACAGCCACACCAGCAGCAGTCCGGGACCGCCGATCAGCCGCGTCCTGGCCGGCTTCTCCTGCGTCGCGGCCATCTCAGCCTCCCCAGATGTCATAGAGCCGCACCTCGAGCACGGCCAGCACGACACCGCTCGCGGCGACCGTCAGCGAACCCCAGCGGGAGCGCTCGCCCAGCGACATGAAGCCGGCCGCCGGGACGCACGCGAACGCGCCGAGCAGATACGCCACGAAGATCGTCGTGCCCTGCTCCGGCTTCTCGCCCCGGGCCAGTTGCACGATCCCGACGACCAGCTGCGCCAGCGCCAGCAGCGTGACCACGGCCATCCCGATGAAGTGCCAGTCCTTCGTCGGCTGGTCACGGTAGGCGGCCCAGCCGCACCAGGCGCCGAGCAGCAACGCGGCGACACCGGTCACCACCGTCAGGACATCAAGCATGGCAGTGACCCTATTACGCCGGAAAACCCCCGGTGTCCTCGCCCCCGGGAGCGCCGGGCCCGGCCCCCTCCGCGGCCGGTCCGGCGGCGACCGCCCACCCGCGGATCCGCGCGTGCGCGCCCGCTTCGGACGCCGGTTCCGGCGTGTGCACCGGGCCCGGGGCGGTCTCGATCAGATGGGCCGTCGTCCAGGCGAGCCCGTGGCAGTCGTCCGGCCCGAAGCAGCCGGCCAGGGCCTGCGCCTCGGCGAGGCTCAGCGGGCGTGCCATCGCCTCGAGCTGCCGTGCCCTGCGGTCGGTCTCCTCTTCCTCCCCGGTCTCCTCGTCGGGCAGCGGTCCGTCCGCCACGAAGGCGCTCACCTCGGGTCTCATGCCGTGATGGTCGCCACGGCCGGGGAATCCGGCAAGGTCCGGCGGGCCCGTAAGGTCGATGGCATGACCATCCATGCGCAGGCCCTGCTGTTCGACAACGACGGAACCCTCGTCTCCTCCCTCGCCTCCGTGAACCGCTGCTGGACTCGGTGGGCCGTCGAGTACGGGATCACGGCCGAGGAGTTCGGGCGCGTCGAGCTGCACGGGCGGCCGGCCGCGGAGATAGCCGCCGATCTGCTGCCCGCCCATGTCGTGCCGGAGGCCGTCGCGCGGATCGAGGACCTGGAGGTCGAGGACGTACCCAACGGCGGTGTGGAACTGCTGCCGGGAACCAGGGACTTCCTCGCCGCGCTGCCCGCCGAGCGCTGGGCCGTCGTCACCTCCGCCACCCGGCGCCTGGCCGAGGCCCGCCTGGAGGCCGTCGGCATCCTGCCCAAGACCCTGGTCGCCGCCGACGACATCACCCGCGGCAAGCCCGACCCCGAGCCCTACCTCCTCGCCGCCCGCACCCTCGGCGTCGACCCCGCGCACTGCGTCGTCTTCGAGGACGCCCCCGCCGGACTCCAGGCCGGCCGCGCCGCCGGCATGACCACCGTGGCCTTGGCCACAACCCACCGGGCCCACGAGCTGACCGCCGACCTCGTCGTCGAGGACCTCTCGGCCCTGTCCGCACTGGTCACGGACGGGGGAGTGGAGATCTCCGTACGTCCCTGACGTGCGCGCACCACTGTCCACGGCTGTCCAGAATACGGACAGCCGTGTCCGGTCAGGAGCAAACGTCTGCTTTACTGATCGCATGACCACGACGAGCGACCGCATCCCCGCGACCGAGGCGCCCACGACGCCCGGTGCCCGGTGTATGTGTCGCCGAATGTGCGCCTGACAGAGGGCCCCTGCACCATCTGAGCCTCGCGCCCCGAAGCGAGAGCCCGCTCATGTCCGCCCGCATGCCCCGCATGTGCGACTGAGTCACGCCCCCGCGCGCACGTTTCTCCACGGTCTCCACCGCCACGCCCCACCGAGATCCGTGCCGCCCGGCTGCTTTCGACCCTGAATGCCTCGTGCCCGGCGCCCACGACGCGCCGCGCACTCGACAGTGACGGATACCCACGTGATCACCACCTCGGGCCTCACCAAGGTCTACCGCTCACGCGGCCGCGAGGTCACCGCCCTCGACGGCGTCGACCTGCACGTCCGCGAAGGCGAGGTCTACGGCGTCATCGGCCAGTCCGGCGCCGGCAAGTCCTCCCTCATCCGCTGCGTCAACCTGCTGGAACGCCCCACCTCGGGCACCGTGACCGTGGCCGGCCAGGACCTCACCGCGCTCGCCGGCCGCGGCCCCAGGGCCGGCCGGGAACTGCGGCGGGCGCGCAGCCGTATCGGCATGGTCTTCCAGCACTTCAACCTCCTCTCCTCGCGCACCGTGCAGGACAACGTCGAACTGCCCCTGGAGATCCTCGGGAAGTCGGGGAAGGAACGTTCCCGCAAGGCGCTGGAACTGCTCGACCTGGTCGGCCTCGCCGACAAGGCCAAGGCCTACCCCGCCCAGCTCTCCGGCGGCCAGAAGCAGCGCGTCGGCATCGCCCGCGCCCTCGCCGGCGACCCCAAGGTGCTGCTCTCCGACGAGGCCACCAGCGCCCTCGACCCGGAGACCACCCGCTCGATCCTCCAGCTCCTGCGCGACCTCAACCGGCAGCTCGGCCTCACCGTCCTGCTCATCACCCACGAGATGGACGTCGTGAAGTCGGTCTGCGACTCGGCCGCCCTCATGGAGAACGGCCGCGTCGTCGAGTCCGGCACGGTCACCGACCTCCTCGCCACCCCCGGCTCCGAACTGGCCTCCGCGCTGTTCCCGGTCGGCGGCGAGGCCTCCGGCGACGACCGCACCGTCCTCGACGTCACCTTCCACGGCGAGAGCGCGACCCAGCCGGTCATCTCCCAGCTCTCGCGCACCTACAACATCGACATATCGATCCTCGGCGCCGCCATCGACACCGTCGGCGGCCTCCAGGTCGGCCGGATGCGCATCGAACTGCCCGGCCGTTACGAGGACAACGTCGTCCCCGTCGGCTTCCTGCGCGAACAGGGCCTCCAGATAGACGTCGTGAACCGGGAACAGCCCGCGCTGGTGAAGGAGGGGGCCAAGTGACCTGGTCCGAGATGCAGCCGCTGCTCGAACAGGCGTGTATCGAGACGCTGATCATGGTCGGCTGGTCCACCCTGATCGCCGTCGCCGGCGGCCTTCCGCTCGGCATCCTGCTCGTCCTCACCGACAAGGGCGGACTGCTGCAGAACACCCTGGTGAACAAGGTCATCGGGCAGATCGTGAACATCGGCCGCTCGATGCCGTTCATCATCCTCATGGTCGCCCTGACCAGCTTCACCCGCTGGATCACCGGCACGTCCATCGGCAGCGAGGCCGCGATCGTGCCGCTCGCCGTCAGCGGCATCCCGTTCTTCGCCCGCCTGGTGGAGACGGCCGTGCGCGAAGTGGACCACGGGCTCGTCGAGGCCGTACAGGCCATGGGCGGCAACACCTGGACGATCGTCCGCAAGGTCCTCGTCCCCGAGTCGCTGCCCTCGCTGATCGCCAGCACCACCACCACGGTCATCGCCCTCATCGGATACTCGGCCATGGCCGGCGCCGTGGGCGGCGGCGGGCTCGGCGACTTCGCCGTCCGCTACGGCTACCAGCGCTTCGACAGCGAACTGATGTGGATCACCGTCGCGATCCTCGCCGTGGTCATCTCGGTCATCCAGTTCGCCGGCGACTACGCGGCCCGCGCCCTGCACCGCCGCGGCGGCCGCTCCGGCCCCTCGCCCAGGCTCCGCCTCCTCAAGGCCAAGGAGCCCGCCGCGGCCGACATCGGCAAGGTCGCGTAAGCGCCCCCTCGGACTCCCCGTCACGCCCACCCGTCGCCCGGCCACCACCCCTCAACGACGGCGCTTCGCGCCGGCACCCCTTGATCCAAGGGGCCGCACCACCCAAGGAAAGGCACTTTTCGTGCGTAACACCGCCAAGATCACCACCGCCGTCCTCGCCGCCGGAGCCCTCACCCTCGGGCTCACCGCCTGCGGCTCGGACAAGGACGCCGCCTCCGACACCTCCGGCCCGCTGATCGTCGCCGCGAGCCCCGTGCCGCACGCCGAGATCCTGACCTTCGTCAAGGACAACCTCGCCGAGAAGGCCGGCCTCGACCTCGAGGTCAAGGAGTTCACCGACTACGTCACCCCGAACACGGCGACCGAGGACGGCTCCGTCGGCGCCAACTTCTTCCAGACCCAGCCGTACCTCGACGACTTCAACAAGAAGAACGGCACCCACATCGTGTCCGTCGTCGACGTGCACCTGGAGCCGCTCGGCCTCTACTCCGACAAGGTCGACAAGGCCGACGCGCTGAAGAGCGGCGCCACCATCGCGATCCCCAACGACACCGTCAACGAGGGCCGCGCCCTGCAGCTGCTCGCCGCCAACGGCCTGATCACCCTCAAGGACGGCGTCGGCACCGCGGCGACCCCCGCGGACATCACGAAGAACCCGAAGAACCTCACGTTCAAGGAGCTGGAGGCGGCCCAGACGCCCCGCTCCCTGGCGGACGTCGACGCGGCGGTCGTCAACGGCAACTACGCCATCGAGGCCGACCTCAAGCCCGCCGAGGACGCCCTCGTCCTGGAGGCCGCCGAGGGCAACCCGAACAACAACCTCCTCGCCGTCAAGGAGGGCCAGGAGGACGACCCGCGCGTGAAGAAGCTCGCCGGCCTCCTCACCTCCCCCGAGGTGAAGAAGTTCATCGAGGACAAGTACGCCGGTTCCGTCCTCGCCTCCTTCTGATCCGGTCCCGCGCCACTCACGGGGTCCACTCCGCCGCGAGGGGAGGACCCCGTGGTGCGGTTCGGTGCCTTCATGCTGCATGCTGGGCAGTTCAGCAGCACCCGACGGTCTCTCAGGTTACGGAGCGGCGCATGACGAGCACCTTCCCCAACATCTCCATCAGCACGGAGCGGTTGGTGCTGCGCCCCCTCGACACGGACGACGTCCCCGCCCTCGCCGAGATGCTGAACGACGAGCAGGTCGCCGCCTGGACCGACGTCCCCCGGCCCTTCACCGAACAGGACGCCCGCACCTGGATCACCGGGCACGCCCCCGCCGAACGCGCGGCCGGCAACGGACTCGACCTCGCCGTCACCGAGTTCCTCACCCAGCGCCTGGTCGGCCTCATCCGGCTCACCAAGGCCAACTGGCACGTACGGTCCACCGAGATGTCCTACATCGTCGCCCCCTGGGCGCGCGGCGAGGGCTACGCCTCCGAGGCCGCGCTCGCCACCGCCCAGTGGCTCTTCGGCGACCAGAAGTTCGAACGCGTCGAACTGCGCACCGCCGCCGACAACACCGCCGCGCAGCAGGTCGCCCAGAAGATCGGCTGCATCAGCGAGGGCGTGCTGAGAGGCGCCTGCATAGCCCACGTCCGCACCGAGGGCGGCGGCTGGAGCGACGTACGCACCGACTTCATCGTATGGAGCCTGCTGCCCGAGGACATCGAGGGCGCGGACGGACAACTGGCCGACACCGGCGGATTCACCCCGTACACGGACTGGAACTGACCTTCGCACGCGGCACCGGCGGCGCGGTCCCCGGTCGCACCAGGTAGTCTCACGGAGCCCGCCCCGTGGCGGGACAGCCGACGACGACCTGCGCAGACCCCAGGAGACTGACGACGATGGCCGACCGGGTCACGGTGATCGGCTGGGACGGTTCGCCGCTGACCGCCGCGGCCCGCGCCGCGCTGGGCGCCGCCACACTGGTGGCCGGCGCCGCCCACCATCTGGCACTCCCCGAGGTGCCCCCCGGCGCCGAGCGCGTCCGGCTCGGCTCCGTCGCCCTCGCCGCCCGCCGCATCGCCGCCCACCGCGGCACCGCGGTCGTCCTCGCCGACGGCGACCCCGGCTTCTTCGGCGTCGTACGGACCCTGCGCGCACCCGAGTTCGGCCTGGAGGTCGAGGTCGTCCCCGGCGTCTCCTCCGTCGCCGCCGCCTTCGCCCGCGCCGGAATGCCCTGGGACGACGCCCACGTGGTCGTCGCACACCCGCGCACCCTGCGACGCGCGGTGAATGTATGCCGGGCCCACACCAAGGTGGCGGTCCTCACCGCGCCCGGTGCCGGACCCGCCGAACTGGGCCTGCTCATGGAGGGCGTCCACCGCACCTTCGTGATCTGCGAGGAACTCGGCACCGAGCGCGAGCGGGTCAGCGTGGTCACCTCCGACAAGGCCGCCGACCACACCTGGCGCGACCCCAATGTCGTCATCGTCGTCGGCGGCCGGGCCGGTGCGGGTGAGTCCGGCGGCTGGCTCGCCGGACGCGATCCCTCCGCCGGCCCGCGCGGCTGGTCGCTGCCGGCCGAGGAGTACGGCGGCGACCTCGGCGAGGGCGAGCGGGAACCGCTGCGCGTCTCCCAACTCGCCCGGCTCGGACCGCGCACCGGCGACCTCGTCTGGGACATCGGCTGCGGAAGCGGCGCCTTCGCCACCGAGGCCGCCCGCGCGGGCGCCGCCGTCATCGCCGTCGACAGCGACCCGCGCGCCTGCACCCGCACCGAGTCCGCCGCCCGCCGCTACGGGGTCCAGCTCCAGATCGTCCACGGCACCGCCCCGCACGTCCTGGAGAACCTCCCCGAGCCGGACGTCGTCCGGGTCGGCGGCGGGGGAGCCGCCGTCGTCTCCGCGGTCGCCGACCGCCGTCCGCAGCGCATCGTCACGCACGCCGCCACCCGCGACGGGGCCGAACTCATCGGCCGGAACCTCGCGGAACACGGCTACCAGGTGGAGTGCGCCCTGCTGCAGTCCGTCGAACTCGACACCAGGGCCTGGACGGAGAAGGAGCGGAGCGTCGCGTTCCTGCTCAGCGGGGTGCTGCCCGCGCGCGGCGACTGATCCGACCACCGTCCCCGTGATCGGATTGTCCGACCACGCGGGGTAGGCTGGCCGATCGTTGTACCGCATCCGGACACCCGGCGCTTCGCCGGTCAATGTCCGGAAAACGCGCCCGTTTTGGGGTGGGTCGTGGTACGGCAGGAACCGGAGGACGCGCAACGTGGCGCAGTCCACAGCGGAACCGTCGCCGATCAAGCTGACGCGACGGCCGTACGGCCGCGAGAATGACGGTGAAGGGCTTTGTCGCCTTTTTCGGATGCGCCGTTCGTGCCGCTGGGGACGCACGCTCGTTCTTCAGTGTGGGGCGGTCGGTGCGCCGTTCCGGGTGAGCTGGTCGTAGGAGCACTAACCGATGGGCGAGGGGTACGCATGACCGACACCGGCCAGGTCCCGGGCGAGGGACTGCCGGAGAACGCAGGCATGGTGGAGCAGCCGGGCGTCGCCGCGCCCGACGCGTACACCTACCTCTCCGACGGTCCCGCCGAGGAAGAAGACCTGCTGCTGCCCGGCGCCCAGAGCGCCTGGGGCAACGAGATCGCCCCGCCCGCGCCCGAGCCGGTCGTCGAGACCGTGCACCAGCCGGGCCCGCACGAGACGGCCGGCCGCGACAGCGGCTCGGTCGACCTCGGCGGCGTCCGGCTCCCCGAGCCGCCGCCGGCGCCGCGCCGCCCGCTGCACCTCGGCCCGCCCATTCCCAACATCAACGCCGGCCCGGTGCGCACCCTCGCCGACCGCGGTCCCGCCGACGTGCCGGCCCGCCAGGCCGGCCCGCCGTCCCTCGGCCCCGAGTACCTCGACATTCCGCACGCGCGCGAGGCGGCGGTGCCGCAGGCCGCGGAGCCCTGGGGCGCGCAGCCCACGGCGGGCGCGGGGGCGGTGGCCGCGGAAACGGTTGTTCCGGTTCCGGCTCCGCAGCCGGTGGACGCGGCCCAGGCGGTCGTGACCCGCGTCGCCGCGGAGGCGGGGGCGGTGCAGCAGGACACCGGGGACGCGGTTGCCGCCGCCGCGGTGAGCGCTTCGGCCGAGGACGGGGAACAGGGACCCGTCCCGGTTCCGGCCGCGGATCACGGCCCGTCCGGCACGCCTGCCACCGAGCCCGCGCAGGGGGCCGAGGCACCGCGGCCCGCCGAGGCGGCCCAGGCACCCGTACCCGGGCCCGCCGCCCCGGAACCGGAGGAGGCGCCGGGCACCGAGCCCACGGCACCGGAGCACGCCCTGGCGGCCGAGGCGCCGCAGGCTGCCGTCTCCGGGTACGCCCCGGGGGCGGACGCTTCCTACGGGGCTCAGGTACCGGGTGTCGACCCCGCGGCGACGCAGGCCGGCGAGGCGGTGGCCGCGGAGTCCCCCGTGCCCGTGCGGGACACCCAGGCACCAGGTGCGGTGGCCACCGCACCGGACCACGCCCGGGAGGCCGGGGCACCGCAGGCCGTTCAGCGGCCCGGACCGGAGGCCGCCGCGCAGGGGGCCGAGACGCCGCAGACCGGTCAGGCACCGGTCGCCGTGCCGGACCCCGCCCAGGTCGCCGAGGCGCCGCGGGCTGCCGTCTCCGGGTACGCCCCGGGGGCGGACGCTTCCTACGGGGCTCAGGTACCGGGTGTCGACCCCGCGGCGACGCAGGCCGGCGAGGCGGGGATCGCGGAGGCCGCCGCGCAGGGGGCCGAGGTGCCGCAGGCCGGTCAGGCACCGGTCGCCGTGCCGGACCACGCCCGGGAGGCCGGGGCACCGCAGGCCGTTCAGCAGCCCGGACCGGAGGCCGAGGCGTCTCAGGCTGTTCAGGTGCCGGGTGCCGAGGCTGTCGCGGCGCAGGCCGGTGAGGTGGCTGAGGTTTCTCAGGCTGTTCAGGCGCCGGGTGCCGAGGCCGTCGTGCCGCAGGCCGGTGAGGTGGCTGAGGTTTCTCAGGCTGTTCAGGTGCCGGGTGCCGAGGCTGTCGCGGCGCAGGCCGGTGAGGTGACTGAAGTCCCTCAGGCCGTTCAGGCGCAGGTCGCCGAGGTGGCTGAGGCTGACCAGGCCGTCCAGGTGCCGGGTGCCGACGCTGCCGAGGCTGACCAGGCTGACCAGGCCGTTCCGGTGCCGGGTGCGGAGGCTCTCGTTCCGGATCAGGTCGGGGTTCCCGAAGCCTCCCCGGACGTTCCCGCGCCGGGCGCCGACACCGCCGTACTCCCCGCCGCGGAAGCGGAGGACACCGCTGCGGCACCCGCTTCCGCGGCGGCGGGCGACGAAGCCCCCGCGGAGGCCCCCACGCCCGAGGTCCCGGCCGCCGCCGGCCCCGAGGCGCCCCACGCTGCCGACGCCACCCCCGTGACCGACACGGGCGCGGTCCAGGGCCCCCAGCGGACCCCCACCACCCCCCTGACCGGCACCGTCCCCCCGGAGCCCGAGCCGGACCGGCCCGTGGGCGAGTTCGTCCCCGTGGACGGCACCGTGCCCACCACCCCGCACCTCGCGCCGACCCCGCCCCAGGGCGTGGCCGTCCCCGCCGGGGAACCCCGCGAAGCGGACGCCGAACCCGCGCAGAACCCGGACGACCTCGACACCCAGGGCGCCGGCGTGGACGCGGAAGCCGTACGGTCCACCGGTCCGGCCGCACCCGGCTACGACGACGCCGAGCGCGAGGCCGTACTGAAGGTCATGCGCGAACGCCGGGACATCCGCAACGGCTTCCGCAGCGACCCCATCCCGCACGAGGTGCTGCTCCGCGTCCTGGAGGCCGCCCACACCGCGCCCTCCGTCGGCCACTCGCAGCCCTGGGACTTCGTCGTCATCCGCTCCGCCGACACCCGGCGCAGCATGCACGAACTGGCCACGCGCCAGCGCGACGCCTACGCCAAGTCCCTTCCCAAGGGCCGGGCGAAGCAGTTCAAGGAACTGAAGATCGAGGCCATCCTCGACACGCCCGTGAACATCGTCGTCACCGCCGACCCGACCCGTGGCGGCCGGCACACCCTCGGCCGCCACACCCAGCCCCAGATGGCGCCGTACTCCTCCGCGCTCGCCGTCGAGAACCTCTGGCTCGCCGCCCGCGCCGAGGGCCTCGGCGTCGGCTGGGTCAGCTTCTTCGACGAGCGCGAGATGGTCCGCGCGCTGGGGCTCCCCGAGCACCTCGAGGTCGTCGCCTACCTGTGCGTGGGCTACGTCGACGAGTTCCCGGACGAGCCCGAGCTGATGCAGGCGGGCTGGTCCAAGCGCCGCCCGCTGTCCTGGGTCGTGCACGAGGAGACGTACGGCCGTCGCGCCCTGCCCGGAGAGGACCCCCACGACCTGCTCGCCGAGACCGTCGCACAGATCCGCCCGCTGGACGCCAAGGCGCTCGGCGAGGCGTGGGAGCGCCAGAAGCGCATGACCAAGCCGGCCGGGGCGCTCGGCATGCTGGAGATCATCTCCGCCCAGCTCTCCGGCCTGTCCCGCCAGTGCCCGCCGCCCATCCCGGAGCCCGCGGCCGTCGCGATCTTCGCCGGCGACCACGGGGTGCACGCCCAGGGCGTCACCCCCTGGCCGCAGGAGGTCACCGCCCAGATGGTGGCCAACTTCCTCGGCGGGGGAGCGGTCTGCAACGCCTTCGCCGCCCAGGTCGGCGCGGAGGTCTGCGTCGTCGACGTGGGCGTCTCCTCCGACCTCCCGGCCACCCCCGGTCTGCTGCCGCGCAAGATCCGCGCCGGTACGTCCGACATGACCACCGGGCCCGCGATGACCCGCGAGGAGGCCAAGAAGGCCATCGAGGTCGGCATCGAGACCGCCCGCGACCTGGTCGCGGCCGGCAACAAGGCCCTCCTCACCGGCGAGATGGGCATCGCGAACACCACCGCGTCCGCCGCCCTCATCTCCGTCTTCACCGGCGCCGACCCGGCGGAGGTCACCGGCCGCGGCACCGGCATCAACGACGAGACCCTCGCCCGCAAGACCGAGGTCGTCCGCCGCGCCCTGGAACTCCACCAGCCGGACCCGGCCGACCCCATCGGCGTCCTCGCCGCCGTCGGCGGCTTCGAGCACGCCGCCATGGTCGGCCTGCTCCTCGGCGGCGCGTCGCTGCGTACGCCGGTGATCCTGGACGGCGTCAGCGCCGGTGCCGCCGCCCTGGTGGCACGGGCCATCGCCCCCGAGGTCCTGGCCGCCTGCATCGCGGGCCACCGCAGCGCCGAGCCCGGCCACGTCGCCGCCCTCAACAAACTGGGCCTGCGCCCCCTGGTCGACCTCGACCTCCGCCTCGGCGAAGGCACGGGCGCCCTCCTGGCCCTCCCCCTGGTCCAGAGCACGGCCCGCGCCATGCACGAGGTGGCGACGTTCGATTCGGCAGGGGTGACCGAGAAGTAGGCCGGTCGGCTGTGGGCATCCGTTCCGCAGGGCGGAACGGATGCCCACAGCCACCCACCCGCACGTGCGGGGGCCGGGGGCGGCGCCCCCGGTTCCGGGAAGGGGTGGGCTGGGGAAATCGCCCCGCCCACCCCGGCCCCACCGGACGCGCGCATAAAATCCCCACGTCAGGCTCGCTCCAAAGCCGCAGCGTGCCCGCTGACCCACCGCATGTCCGAGGAGCCTCACCTGATGGCCGAACACCCCGCCTACCCCGTAGGCCTCCGCCTCACCGGCCGCCGCGTGGTCGTCCTCGGCGGCGGCCAGGTCGCCCAACGCCGCCTCCCCGCCCTGATCGCCGCCGGCGCCGACATCCACCTCGTGTCCCCCGAGGCCACCCCCTCCGTGGAGGCCATGGCGGACGCCGGCGAGATCACCTGGCACCGCCGCCCCTACGCCGAGGGCGACCTCGCGCAGGCCTGGTACGCCCTCATCGCCACCAGCGACACCGACGCGAACACCCGCGCCTCCGCCGAGGCGGAAGCACACCGCGTCTGGTGCGTCCGCTCGGACGACGCCGACGCGGCCACGGCGTGGACCCCGGCCACCGGCTCCAGCGAGGGCGTCACCGTGGCCGTCCTCACGACGAAGGCACGCGGTCGCGACCCCCGCCACACCGCCGCCATCCGCGACGCCGTGGTCGAGGGCCTGCGCGACGGCACCCTCGTCGCCCCGCACCACCGCACCCGCACCCCGGGCGTCGCCCTCGTCGGCGGCGGCCCCGGCGACCCGGACCTGATCACCGTGCGCGGCCGCCGCCTGCTCGCCGAGGCCGACGTCGTCATCGCCGACCGGCTCGGCCCCCGCGACCTGCTCGCCGAACTCCCGCCGCACGTCGAGGTGATCGACGCGGCGAAGATCCCCTACGGCCGTTTCATGGCCCAGGAGGCCATCAACAACGCGCTGATCGAGCACGCGAGGCAGGGCAAGTCCGTGGTCCGGCTCAAGGGCGGCGACCCGTACGTCTTCGGCCGTGGCATGGAGGAGCTCCAGGCGCTCGCCGAAGCGGGCATCCCCTGCACCGTCGTCCCCGGCATCTCCAGCTCCATCTCGGTCCCGGGCGCGGCCGGCATCCCCGTCACCCACCGGGGCGTGGCCCACGAGTTCACCGTGGTCAGCGGCCATGTCGCCCCCGACGACGAACGCTCCCTGGTCGACTGGCCGTCCCTGGCGAAGCTGACCGGCACCCTCGTCGTCCTCATGGGCGTCGACAAGATCGGCCGGATCGCCGAGACCCTGGTGGCGCACGGCAGGTCCCCCGACACCCCGGTCGCCCTCGTCCAGGAGGGCACCACGGCCGCCCAGCGCCGGGTCGACGCCACCCTCGCCACGGTCGCCGAGACGGTCGTCGCCCAGGAGGTCAAGCCGCCGGCCGTGATCGTCATCGGCGAGGTCGTCGCCGTGGGCCCGCGCGGGACGGCGTGACATGGCCGAACCCATCACCGTCGACGACCCCGCCGACCCGCGGCTGCACGACTACACCGGCCTGACCGACGTCGAACTGCGCCGCCGCCGCGAACCCGCCGAGGGCCTGTTCATCGCCGAGGGCGAGAAGGTCATCAGGCGCGCCGGGGAAGCGGGCTACGCCATGCGGTCGATGCTGCTGTCCGCGAAGTGGGTCGACGCCATGCGCGACGTCATCGACCGGGCCACCGCCCCGGTGTACGTCGTCGAGCCCGCGCTCGCCGAACAGGTCACCGGCTACCACGTGCACCGCGGCGCGCTCGCCTCCATGCAGCGCGCACCGCTGCCGTCGGCGCCGGAGGTGCTGCGGACCGCCCGCCGTGTCGTCGTCATGGAGTCGGTCAACGACCACACCAACATCGGCGCGATCTTCCGCTCCGCGGCGGCCCTCGGCATGGACGCCGTCCTGCTCTCCCCGGACTGCGCCGACCCCCTCTACCGCCGCAGCGTCAAGGTCTCCATGGGCGCGGTCTTCTCCGTGCCGTACGCCCGTCTGGACACCTGGCCCAAGGGGCTGGAGGCGGTGCGCGAGGCCGGGTTCGAGCTGCTCGCCCTCACCCCCGGCGAGAAGGCCCGGACCCTGGACGAGGTGGCGCCGCACCGGATGGACCGGGTGGCCCTGATGCTGGGCGCGGAAGGGGCCGGCCTCTCCGACCGGGCCCTGGCCGCCGCTGACCAATGGGTCCGCATCCCGATGTCGCACGGCGTCGACTCCCTCAACGTGGGAGCCGCCGCGGCGGTCGCCTTCTACGCGGTGGCCACGGGGCGCCCGCGGGAGTAGCGGGCCGGGCCGCTGCTGCTGCCGGGTCCCTGCCCGGATCCCCGGCAGCCCTTGTGCCGAGCCCTGCCGGGAGGACCTGGCCCTCCCGGCACCGAGTCCTTACCCGGGGCCCTGGCAGCCCTGCACCAGCGCGATGCCCAGCGCCACCACCAGCGTCACGACGACGAACACGAACAGCCGCTGCCTGAGCAGCCGGGGATTGGCCGGACGCAGGCCGGTGCCCGTCGTCCGGGGCCCCGGACGACGGGCACCGGTGCCGGTACCGGACCGGGTGGTGTTCCGGGAGGCCGGCGTGGGGCGCGGTCCCTTGCGGGACGGAGCGCCTGCGCGCGGGGAACTGTCGCGTGCGCCGCCGTTCCGGGAAGGGGGGACGCTCCGGTTGTTCCGTCCGGGAGAAGAACCGCTGTTCTTGGGCGCGGGGCCGCGTCCGCGCGGCGGCGGGGTCCCCTGACCGCCCTGCCGGCGCTGCGCCCGCTCCGGGTAGGTGTCCGCGAGGCGCCCGGTGGGCCGCTCCGTCTCGGCACTGCGCGGGGCCGGCGGACGCACGTCGGCGAGGCCCTGGGCCTCCCGCGCGGCGATCTCCTTGAGCCGCAGCGACAGCTGGAGCGTGCTGGGCCGCTCCTCGGGGTCCTTCGCCAGACACGCGCGGACGAGGGGGGCCAAGGCGTCCGGGACGCCGTGCAGCTGGGCCTCCTCGTGCACCACGCGGTACAGCATGACCTCGGAGCTGCCGTGCCCGAAGGGCGAGTCGCCCATCGACGCGTACGCGAGCGTGGCGCCCAGCGAGAACACGTCCGTGGCCGGGGTGACGGCCGCGCCGCGCACCTGCTCCGGGGCGAGGAAGCCGGGCGAGCCGACCGCCGTGCCGACGTGGGTGAGCGTCGACGCGCCGGTCGCCCACGCGATGCCGAAGTCGATGATCCGCGGTCCCTTCGGGGACAGCAGGATGTTGGACGGCTTGAGGTCCCGGTGCACCACACCGGCCTCGTGCACGGCGACCAGCCCCTCGGAGAGGGCCGCGCCGACGGCGGCGACGTCGGCCGCGCCGAGCGCCCCCTCGTCGGCGACCTTGTCGTGCAGCGAGGGTCCCGGCACGTACTGGGTGGCGAACCAGGGACGGTCGGCGTCGAGGTCCGCGGCCACCAGCCGGGCCGTGCAGCCGCCGCGGATGCGGCGGGCCGCCGAGACCTCGCGCGCGAACCGGGAGCGGAACTCCTGGTCCTCGGCCAGGTCGGGCCGGATGACCTTCAGCGCGACCCGCTGCCCCTTCTTGTCGGAGCCCAGGTAGACCACGCCCATTCCGCCCGCGCCGAGTCGTCGGTGGAGCCTGAAAGAGCCGACGACGCGCGGGTCCTCGCGCCTCAGGCGCATCATCGCCATGTTCATCCCCGCTGCCCGGTCCTGTGACGTGCCACAGCTTACGTTTCCACGGCCGCCCGTGCGCAGAGGCCGCGCCCTCTCGGAGCGGTGGATTGTCAGTGGTGGGTGGGAGACTTGAAGAGTGGTCAGGGAGCGCGCGGGCAAACCCGGTTCGCGCGGCTGGTGCTTCCAACCACCCGACGGCGAAGGGGGATTGATCGTATGAAGGGTGACCGCGTGGAGATCGTCGTGGACGCGGGGGACACGACGCGCACGTACGAGGTGGTGGCGAGCAGGGCGGGGCGCCGGGTGGAGACGGCGGTGCGGCGGGGGGTCGTCGAAGTGAGCGAAGTCACCCGGAGCGGCACGGTCGTGCGGACCGCCCGATTCATGGCGAACCGGGTGCTCGCGCTGGTGGAGCAGCCGGTGCCGCGGGAGGACGGCTCGGAGAAAGCGGGGCAGAGCGGGCGGCCCTTCGGGGATGTCCCTGAGGCGTAGGACCCCGTCTCCACCCAGGGGAGTACACCGTGGGGAAGGGCTCATCCTCCGGGAGGCCCGGCAATCGGTACGAGGGCATGACGTCGGGGGAGGGCGTGGCGCCTAGATTTGAGGTCAAGCGGCGGGTGCAGCACTCGTCCCCCGAGGTCAGACGCCCGCCGCTGCCAACGACAACAGAAACGGCCAGGAGAGGGACCATGGCGTACACGGCACCGCGGACACTGATCCGCACGCGGGAACGCGGCGAGGGGCGTCGCCATCCGCTGGTGGCGACGCTGATGGCCCTTCCTCTGGCGGTCCTGCTCCTCCTCGTCTTCGACGGGTGGGAGACAGTGGCCACACAGGCGTCGTCCGTGGGCGAGATGCTGGGGCGCTGAACAGCGACCCCAGGCCCGGAAGAGCGGTCCGGGCGGGGACATCCACCCATGAAACCCCGTGGGGACGGGGGTGCGGCGGACGGCAAAATGCCGGCGCAGCTGGGGAGCTGCGCCGGCATTGCTTTGCCTGCGGTGTGCCTCCGGCGGTCGGGTGGGATGCGGATGCCTGCGGCGCCGCTTTCGGTTCGGTGGGGGCTGGGGTAGCGCCCATGGTGGGTGGGTGGGTCGGGGCCGCGTCGGGGGTGTCCGTCCTCGGACTGGCGCGACTGCGTTCCTTGGTGGGGGTGCGGGGTGCGGACGCGCCAGCCGCTGCGGGCGGCCACCCCCGCCCCGCCCCCTCCCCGCCGTAGGCGGCGTAACCGCGGGCAATCGTGCCGCTGGGGCGGCACGGGTGGGCGCGACGGCACCCCGCAAGCGCCGGGCCGCGCGGACACCCCCCGGCCCACACCGACACGGGGCACCCCGTAACGCCCCGGGCCGCGCACACCTGGCCCACCCCAACGCCAGGGCACCCCACCTGGCCCCGGGCCGCGCACACCCCGGCCCACCCCAACGCCAGGGCACCCGCAAGCGCAGGGCCACGCCCCGGCAACCGCCCCGTACCCTCACCCCGTGACCACGGACCTCCTCCCCGCCCTGACAGCCCACGTCACGGCGACGGCCCACGCAAACCCCCGCACCTGCCACTGCGCCACCGCCACCCTCGCCGCCCGCGAAGACGCCACCGTCGTACGCCACGCCGGCACCGTCGCCAAGGCCCACGCCCCCGACGCCGACCCCGCCGAGCTGGCCCTCCGTCTCACCGTGGCCACCCGGCTTCCCGGCATCCTCCTCCCCCCGCTCACCCCCACACCCACCGAACTGCACGGACGACTCGTCACCCACTGGCCGTACGGCACTCCCGTGGACCCGGACGACCCGGACGCCGCCCCCTGGGAAGCCGCGGCCACCCTCCTCGCCCTGCTCCACCGGACCCCCGCCCCCACCGCCGTGCCCCCCATGCGAGGCCCCGCCAAGGCCGCCCACGCCGTCGCCCTCCTCCGCACCGCCGCCCCCCGCCACCCCGCCACCGCCCCCGTACTGCACGCCTGGGCCACCCTCCCGCCCTGGGCCCGCGGCGAGGCCCCCATGCCGGACACCACCACCCTCTGCCACGGCGACCTCCACCTCGGCCAGCTCATACGCCACCCCGCGCACAACGGCCCCTGGCTGCTCATCGACGTCGACGACCTCGGCACCGGCGTACCGGAGTGGGACCTGGCCCGCCCGGCGGCCTGGTACGCCTGCGGACTGCTCGCCCCCGACGAGTGGCACCGCTTCCTGACCGCCTACCGCACGGCCGGCGGCCCGGCCGTACCGCCCGACGGCGACCCCTGGCCCGCGCTGGACGTCCCGGCCCGCGCCCTCACGGCCCAGACCGCCGCCCGCGCCGTGACCAAGGCCGTCGCGGCCGGCCGGCCCCTGGACGAGGTGGAGCAGTCACTGGTCGACGCCTGTGCGCGCATGGGCCCGGTCCGCCCTTCCGGCCCGTCGAGTTGAGCCGAAGTTTCCCGAAGTAGGGTGCAACCGACCCGCAACCGGACAGAGTCTGTCCTGGCGATACGCGAAGCAGGAACGACCGGCTAGGAGTTGAACCGATCATGCAGTGTCCGAAGTGCCGTGCCCCGATGCACACCTACAACCGCAACGGTGTCCAGATCGAGCAGTGCAGCGGGTGCCGGGGCATCTTCCTCGACTACGGCGAGCTGGAGTCGCTGACCCGGCTGGAGTCCCAGTGGTCGCAGCCCGCGCCGCCGGCCCCGCCCGCCGCCCCGCAGGCCTACCCCGCCGCGCCGGCCCCCGCCTGGGGCGCCCCGCACGGCGGCCACCACGGTCACCACCGCCACAAGAGCTTCGGGCACATGCTCTTCTCCAGCTGACGGAGACACGACGAAGCCCCCGGTCGGAGGACCGGGGGCTTCGGGTGGTGTGGACGATACTGGGATTGAACCAGTGACCTCTTCCGTGTCAGGGAAGCGCTCTCCCGCTGAGCTAATCGTCCTCGGGACCACGATCACTCCATGGAGCGGATCATGGGCACTGCGTGCGCGATACTGGGATTGAACCAGTGACCTCTTCCGTGTCAGGGAAGCGCTCTCCCGCTGAGCTAATCGCGCGGGGGATCCGAAGATCCAGGATCCGGGGATCCGAGTGGACGATACTGGGATTGAACCAGTGACCTCTTCCGTGTCAGGGAAGCGCTCTCCCGCTGAGCTAATCGTCCTTGGAGGTGGAGACGGGATTTGAACCCGTGTAGACGGCTTTGCAGGCCGTTGCCTCGCCTCTCGGCCACTCCACCAGGAGTGTAGGGGACCGGGAAGCCCCCTCTTCCTTCGAGCGGACGACGAGGCTCGAACTCGCGACCTCAACCTTGGCAAGGTTGCGCTCTACCAACTGAGCTACGTCCGCCTGTCGTTTCGGTCGGCTTGCGCTTCCCGGCGACGAACTGAACTCTAGCGGATTCCGGGGCCAGTACAAAAACCCGTTTGTGCAGCGTGCTGCGCTGCGCCCGCTCACGGACGTACCCGGGCCACCGGAACCGCGCCCGCCATAGACTCGTCGCGTGCTGGACCTGACACCTCTCGCCCGCTTCGGCGACCGCGTCGCCACCGGACTCCTCGACGTCACCGACGACCCCGCCGCCCTGGATTCCACGGGGTTCTGGGCCGTCGCCGCCGACTTCGAGGGCCGCCTGACCTGCGCCCGCTTCCGGGAGGTCCGGGAGCAGCGGGTCCCCGCCCCCGTACCGGGGGCCTGGCGGGGGCCGGCGGCCGGCGACTGGACGTCCTCGCTCGACCGGGGCGCGTACACGACGGCCGTACGCCGTATCCGCGACCACATAGCCGCCGGCGAGGTCTACCAGGCGAACCTCTGCCGCGTCCTGTCGGCGCCCGCGCCGTCCGGCGCCGACGTGGACGCCCTCACCGCCCTGCTCGCCCGGGGCAACCCGGCCCCGTACGCCGGAACGATTCGTCTGCCCGGCCACGGGGTGGAGATCGCCACCGCGTCGCCGGAGCTGTTCCTGCGGCGGGAGGGCCGGGCCGTCGTCTCCGGGCCGATCAAGGGCACCGGGCGCACCGAGGACGACCTGCTGGAGAAGGACTACGCCGAGAACGTGATGATCGTCGACCTGGTCCGCAACGACATCGGACAGGTCTGCGACACCGGCACGGTGACCGTGCCCGACCTGTGCGCCGTCGAGAAGCACCCGGGTCTCGTCCACCTCGTGTCGACCGTGCGGGGCGAGCTGAGGGACGGCGCGGGATGGCCCGAGCTGCTCGGTGCCGCCTTCCCGCCCGGCTCCGTCACCGGCGCGCCCAAGTCCAGCGCGCTGCGGATCATCGACGCGCTGGAGACGGCGCCCCGCGGACCGTACTGCGGCGGCGTCGGCTGGGTCGACGCCGACCGCGGCACCGGCGTGCTCGCCGTGGGCATACGCACCTTCTGGATCGACCGGACCGCGGGCGGCGACGCCGTCCTGCGGTTCGGCACCGGCGCCGGTATCACCTGGGGCTCCGACCCCGAGGGGGAGTGGCGGGAGACCGAACTGAAGGCCTCCCGGCTGCTCGCGGTAGCGTCGGGAACGTACGAGGTGAGTGAAGGGACCCAAAGGTGAAGATCTGGCTCGACGGCGGGCTGCAGGACACCGAGTCCGCCCGTGTCTCCGTCTTCGACCACGGACTGACCGTGGGCGACGGCATCTTCGAGACGGTGAAGGCCGTGGACGGCCGGCCGTTCGCGCTCACCCGGCATCTCGACCGGCTGACCCGGTCGGCCCGCGGGCTCGGGCTGCCCGACCCCGACCTCGACGAGGTCCGCCGCGCCTGCGCCGCCGTCCTGGAGGCCAACCCGATGCCGCTCGGCCGGCTGCGCCTCACCTACACCGGCGGTCACGGCCCGCTCGGCTCCGACCGCGGCGAGCACGGCCCGACCCTCGTGGTCGCCCTCGGGGAGACCACCCGCCGCCCCGACTCCACCGCCGTCGTCACCGTCCCCTGGACCCGCAACGAACGCGGCGCGCTCACCGGCCTGAAGACCACCTCGTACGCCGAGAACGTCGTCGCCCTCGCCCGCGCCCGTGAGCGGGGCGCGTCCGAGGCGCTGTTCGGCAACACCGTCGGACAGCTCTGCGAGGGCACCGGGTCGAACGTCTTCGTCGTCCTCGACGGCGAGCTCCACACCCCGCCGCTCGCCTCCGGCTGCCTCGCCGGCATCACCCGCGCCCTCGCCGTCGAGTGGACCGGTGCCAGGGAGACCGAGCTGCCGCTGGACGTGCTGGAGCGGGCCGAGGAAATCTTCCTCACCTCCACCCTGCGCGACGTCCAGGCCGTGCACCGCGTCGACGACCGTGAACTGCCCGGCGCCCCCGGCCCGGTGACCGCCAAGGCCATGCGGATCTTCGACGAGCGCTCCGGGGCCGACCTCGATCCGTGACGGACCCGAAATTCGGCTGATCCGGGGCGCGGCACCGGGTAGAACACCCTTGATGACCACCACCCTGCGGCCGGCCGAGCCGCTTCAGCAGAACTCCGACGGCACGCGTTCGCGCCGCTACCGGGTGTGCGTGAACAGCCGTCCCGTCGGGACGGTCCATCTCGGCACGCATCCCGTCTTCGGCGATGCCGTCGCCCGGATCGCGAGCCTGCACGTCGAGGAGCCGGACCGCCGGCGCGGCCGGGGCACGGTGGCCGCGCTCGCCGCGGAGGAGGTGGCGCGCGGCTGGGGGTGCCGCCGTATCGAGGCGACGGTCCCCGCCGACGCCCGGGCCGCCCTCGGGCTCGCCACCGCGCTCGGCTACGTCGTGCGCAACCGGACCATGGAGAAGGCCCTCGCGGAGATTCCGCCCGCGCTTCCGGAGGGCAGCGTGGCCCGGCCCATGACCGAGGACGAGTTCGGGCCCTGGTCGGCCAAGGGCCAGGAGGACTACGCGGGGGACTGGATCCGGCGCGGGGTGCCGGAGGCCGAGGCGCGGGCGAAGGCGGCGAACGACCACGCCGCGCTGCTGCCCGACGGCCACGCCACCGAGGACATGCTCTTCAGCGTCCTCGAACACGAGGGCACGCCCGTGGGCACCCTGTGGCTGTCGGTGCGCGGGGAACGGGCCTACGTCTTCGACGTCGAGGCCGACGCCGCCCACCGCGGCCGGGGGCACGGACGCGCGCTCATGCTGCTCGCCGAGGCCCAGGCGGCCGCCGCGGGCAACCGGACCATCGGCCTCAACGTGTTCGCCGGCAACACCCCGGCCGAGCGGCTCTACGACTCGCTCGGCTACGGCACCACGCAGTACACGATGTACAAGCCGCTCCTGTGACGGTGGGCGGCATCCCCGGGGGCGGGGAGTGCCGCTCGGATCTTCCCGGGGGAGGGGCCCGGCACGCACTTCCCCGGAGGGGGCCGGTCCCTAGCCCCCTCGGGGCGGCTACGGCCCGGCCCGAACGGCGCCCCTAGCCCTCCTGCCCGGCCAGCAGCCGGTCCGCGATCTCCTCGACGCGCTCACGCAGACCCTCCTGGCTCTTGCCGCCGTCCAGGCGCTCACCGCCGATGACGTACGTCGGGGTGCCCGTCACCCCGATCGCCTTGCCCTCGGCCTGGTCCGCGTCCACGATCAGGATGTGCCGTCCGTCGATCAGCGCGGTGTCGAACTCATCGGCGTCCAGGCCGAGTTCCCGGGCGATCTCGACGAGGAAGTCCTCTCCTCGGCGGTCCAGCTCCTCGACCCGTCCCAGCACGGCCTCGACGTACGGCCATCCCCGCCCCTGCTCCAGCGCCTCCTCGGCGGCCTGGGCGGCGGCGAAGGAGTGCTTGTGCTTCTCCAGCGGGAAGTGCCGCAGCCGCAGCTCCAGGCGGTCGCCGTAGCGGGCCCGCAGGGCACGGAGGTCGTCGAGGGCGCTTCGGCAGTCCGGACACTGCAGCTCGCACCAGACGTCGAGGACGGGGGCGGCGGGGCGGGCGGGGGAGGAGTCACTCATGGTCACAGTCTCCCAGCCGGCCCCCGGACCACCCAATCGGACGTCCGAAGAGCCGTCCTTCGTCCGTCCGGTGCGTCTCTCCAGCCCGTTCGGCGGCCGCGTCCCAGCCCGTCCGGCGTTTGAGGACGAGGTCCGTTCAGGGCCGAAGCGGGGGTCCGGGGGCAGCAGCCCCTGGCGGGGGAGCGCCGACGCCGGGTGCCAGGAACACGCCGGTCACCGCACCCCCGGTCATACCGGTGCTCGCACCTACGGAGGATCACCGACCCGGAGATGTCCCTGATGTCCGGCCGGGGCATGGCCCGGCCGGGCCCCACAGGTGCAGGATGGAAGGGACGAAGCGCCACAGCGAGCCCACCTGCCTGGAGGACCGGATGATTGCCGAGACCGTCTGTTCCGCCGTCTCCGCGGCAGGCCTGGGCATCGCGGCGGTCACGGCCTACCGCAAACGCTTCCTCGCGGCCGCCCGCATCGCCGCCTACTCGCTCGTGCCCCTCGGCCTGGTGATGGCGGGTGTCGTCGACTGGCTGGCCGACACCGCCTTCAGCCCGACGGCCTGGGCCGGCTTCGGGGTGCTCGGCCTGTCCTGGGCGCTGTTCGCGACCACCCGCACCGTGGAGCGCCGACGCGGCGGCACCCGTAAGGAGCGCAAGGCCGCGCGGGCCGCGGCACAGCCCGAGGCGGTGGCACCCGAGGCCTCCGCGCCCTCCCTGGGGCGGGGATCCCGCCCGGCGGCCCGTCCCGCTCCCGCCTCCCGCGGCGAGGACGACTTCAGCGACATCGAGGCCATCCTCAAGAAGCACGGCATATGACCGTGGCGCGCCACAGGCGAACGCGCGCGACCGGCAGAAACGTCACAGTGGGTCCGCGAGCGCCCGGAAGTGATCACAACCCGAACCGTAGATCGCGGAATCGGCGATCAACACTCACTCCATGAGTGTTGATCGCGTCGGGCGCTCCCGATGCGTCATCATCGCCGCGAGATGCTGGACACGACACAGAGCGATGCCGCGCAGCAGCAGGACGAGCCGCGCGGATGCCTCTTCGCCCTTTCCCAGCCACCGCTGATGATCTTCCTGGCGGTGATCGGGTGTCTGCTGCTCATGGCCGCCCTGCACGACCTGCTGTGGCTGTGAGCCGTACCCGCGGTACCCGGCGTCACCCGTCGGGACCGCGTCGGCACGGCATCGAGCCGCTCCACCCGCGTGGGCGTCAGCCCGCCGCCTCCTTGCGCCGCGCCCGGTAGGCGGCGACGTGCAGACGGTTGCCGCAGGTGCGGCTGTCGCAGTAGCGGCGCGAACGGTTGCGGGAGAGATCGACGAAGGCGTGCCGGCAGTCCGGGGCCTCGCAGCGCCGCAGCCGCTCCTGCTCCCCGGCGACCACGAAGAACGCCAGCGCCATCCCGCAGTCGGCGGCCAGGTGGTCGGCCACGGAGGCGCCGGGCGCGAAGTAGTGCACGTGCCAGTCGTAGCCGTCGTGGTCGGTGAGCCGGGGCGTGGTGCCCGCGGCCGCGATCAGCTCGTTGATCAGCGTGGCGGCCGCGCGGGCGTCCGGAGCGGCGAAGACCGCCGCGAACCGGCCGCGGATCTTGCGCACCGCGGCCAGGTCGAACTCCGTGAGCACCCCGACCTCGCTGACCTCGTGCTGCCGTACGAACTCCTCGAGAGCCGCGACGTCGGGCAGCCCCTCCGGTGTCGTGTCGTCCTCCGGCGCGGAGTTCACCAGGTCCACCACGGTGTCGAGCGCGCACCGGGTGTCGTGGGTGATCAGCACAGTTCGCTCCCTGGCCTGGGGGTCGGGCGGGCGCCCGCCGATGCTGGCCGATGGTAGTGGCTCCGGCGCGCCCCGTACCTCCCCGCTCCGCACGTGGCTTCGAATGCAACGCGCGGAGACCGGCCGTCGTTCCCGATCACCCGTTCGGCCGGCACCGGCCCGGCGTGCGCACAGCACGACGGCGCCGCCCGCGGAACCCCGCGGTGTCGGCGCCGTCGTGCGTGAGCCGTGTCCGGCTGCCCGTATGCGGCTGTCCGGGCCCGAGCCGTCTCCCCGAGTCGACGGCGCCGGGCGGCTTCGCGAGCCTCGCCTAGCTTTCCGCCAGGATGTGCGAGAGCTCCTGGTCGAGATCGAAGTGCCGGTGTTCCGTGCCGGGCGGCACGGCGGCGTCGGTGCGCTTCAGGAAGGACTCCAGAGCCCTTGCCGGGGCCTCGAGCAGGGCCTCCCCCTCCGGCGAGCTCAGGGCGATGCAGACGACGCCCTGACCGTGACTGCGCGACGGCCAGACACGGACGTCGCCGGTGCCCGTGGGGCGGTGAAGTCCCTCGGCCAGGAGGTCGCGGGCGAACACCCACTCGACGGTTTCCTCGGCTCCGGTGTGGAAGGTGGCGTGCACGGCGTAGGGGTCGGCCGTGTCGTACCGCAGGCCTGCGGGGACAGGCAGGGAGGACTCGCTCGACACAACGAGGCGCAGGTGCAGCTCGCAGCTGACCGTGGTGTTCATAAGCGCCAGGGCCTTTCGCTCAGTGTGCGCTCGGGGATTCGCACGTCGGCCAAATCGACATGCCACCTACGGTGCCGTTGTAAACCCCTCTGAGTGTTTTGCGTGGGATTAGGTAACTCTTCCGGCCGAGAGATCGTTCGCGCCCTGCGGCCATTCCGGTGATGTGTTCGGCTCGGGTAGTGTTTGGATGTATGAACACGGGGAGTAACAAGTCTGGCGAGGCCGCGGTGGCGGCCCACGGGGTGACGGTGGACGAGAGCGAGAACCGGGACGAGCGAGCGCTCGGATCGCGCGCACCGGAGTTCGTCAAGGCGCGCCGGGCGCTGCACTTCAGCTGGCAGGTCGGCGTCTTCGTGGTCGGCCTCGCGGTCGTGGCGGCCGGCGCCGCGATGCTGGTCCTGCCGGGACCGGGCTGGGTCGTGATCTTCGGCGGCATGGCGATCTGGGCGACCGAGTTCGTCTGGGCCCAGCTGGTGCTGCGCTGGACCAAGCGCAAGGTCACCGAGGCGGCCCAGCGGGCCCTGGACCCCAAGGTGCGGCGCAGGAACATCATCCTGACCTCGGTCGGCCTGGTGCTCGTGGCCGCGCTGGCCGGTGTCTACCTGTGGAAGTTCGGTCTCGTGATGCCCTGGAAGATCGAGGAGCAGTGATGCGCGGCGGGGGGCGGGCGTATCGCTCCCCGCTGGTCACGGGCACCCCCTGACATGGGGTAATGTTCTTCCTGCGTCCGGGCGATTAGCTCAGTGGGAGAGCGCTTCGTTCACACCGAAGAGGTCACTGGTTCGAACCCAGTATCGCCCACCGGATCATCAGGCGGCCCGGCTCACGAATCGTGAGCCGGGCCGCCTCGTCGTGTGCGGCCGGCACGGTGCGCCCGTGGCGGGGTGCCGCCGGATGGGATCCCTTCCGGTGTCTCCGCGGCGTTCCGCTTCCGGTCGTCTTCATCCAACCGTGACCTTCCGCCGCGCCCGTCCAGGTAGGCTCCGACATGTTCGGCCGGTCGGCCGCAGGGCTGCCACCTGCGCGTTTGTGGCCGGATTGGGCCCTGCGGGCGAAGCGGCCGCCGCCGATGCCGGGTCGCGTCGCACATGAATTCCTGTCCGAATCATTGACGTGCCCGTAGGCCCTCCGTAACTTGTGCCAGCAAGCGCTTACTTGAAACGATTCATGAGGCGGACGCGAACGTCGCGGGGAGGCTCATATGCAGCAGAGTGGGAACGTGGAGAGGCGGACGATCCTCAAAGCGGCGGGGGCCTCGCTGGCCGTCGCGGGGATCGGCGCGACGGCCACCGCCTGTGGTGGCGGCAGTGGCTCGGGAGACGGAACGGTCACGATCCGTTACGCGTGGTGGGGCGGCGAGCCGCGCACCATCGCCATCAAGAAGACGATCGCGCTCTTCGAGAAGAAGTTCCCGAAGATCAAGATCAAGCCTGAATTCACCGACTACGAAGCGTTCTGGGAGAAGTTCCAGACCCAGGCCTCCGGCGGGAATCCGCCGGACGTTTTCCAGAATGCGGTCGGCTTCCTGCGCAAGTACGACAAGCGCGGCGTTCTGCTGGACCTCAAGTCGCAGGCGGACGCCGGAAACCTGAGCCTGGAGAACTTCCGCAACGGCGTCCTGGCGAACGGTCAGGTCGACGGCAAGCAGATCGCCGTCCCCGTCGGCGCCAACACCATGTCGCTCGTCATCGACCTCAAGGCCTTCGAGAAGGCCGGCGTGGAGGCGAAGTTCGGCTGGACCTGGGACGAGTACTTCGACGCGCTGCAGACGATCCAGGACAAGCTGAAGATCGCCGGCGACACCGGCTACTTCAGCATCATGTACCTCTACGACCTCTACCTGCGCCAGAACGGCAAGGCCTTCTTCACGGACACCGACCTCGGCTTCACCGAGGACGACCTGACGCAGTGGTGGGAGGACGGCTACAAGCGCGTGCGGTCCGGGCTCGTCGCCGACCCGAAGAAGGTCGAGCAGGTCAAGCCCAAGTCCGCGCTCTCGGCGGGCCTCGCGGCGTCCGAGTTCACCTGGGACAACTTCTCCATCCGCTACGAGGGCGAGGGCGAGTCGGACTACGGGCTCGCGCCGATCCCCACCACGGACGGCAAGGAGACCGGCCAGTACCTCGGCTCGCTGATGCTGAGCGCCTTCTCCGGGACCGAGCACCCCAAGGAGGTCGCCCAGTTCATCGACTTCATGGTCCACGACCCCGAGGTCGGCAAGATCATGGGCTACGACCGCGGCATCCTCGCCACCACCGAGCAGTACGAGGCGTTCACGCCCACCGACGCCAACAACAAGGGTGTCAAGGCGTACGAGGAAGAGGTGGCCGCGGCCGGCGTCCTCGGCAAGATCACCCCGCACCCGTCCGGCGCCGACGTCATCGAGGCCGCGTTCCTGCGCATCGGCGGCGAGGTCGCCCAGGGCAAGACCAAGCCGGCCGACGCCGCCAAGGCACTGTTCGGCGAGGCCAAGGCCGCGTTCGCCGGCTGAGGGGACGTACCACCATGACGCTCGTCAAGGAAGCGCCCGCGCGCCCGGCCGGGAAGCGGCCCGCCGCCCCCGCCGCCGGGCGGCGCGGGCGGCGCCGCGAGACTCTCGCCGGCTATCTGTTCATGTCGCCGTGGATCGCGGGGTTCCTGCTGCTCACGGCGGGGCCGATGATCGCGTCGCTGTACTACGCGTTCACCAGCTACAACCTGTTCGCGCCGCCCAAGTGGATCGGCCTGGACAACTTCACGACGATGTTCCAGGACCCGCGCTGGCAGAAGTCGGTCGAGGTCACGCTCAAGTACGTCGTCGTGGCGACCCCCCTGAAACTGCTGCTCGCGCTCGGCGTCGCGCTGCTGCTCGCGCAGAAGCGGCGTGGCCAGGGCCTGTACCGGGCCGCGTTCTACATGCCCTCGCTCGTCGGCGCCAGCGTCTCCGTCGGCTTCGTGTGGCGGGCGCTGTTCTCGGACGACGCGATCGTGGACCGCGGGCAGAAGATCTTCGGTTTCGACGTGGGCGGCTGGATCGGCAACCCCGACTACGTCATCTACGCCCTGGTGGCCCTGAGCATCTGGCAGTTCGGCGCGCCCATGGTCATCTTCCTGGCCGGCCTCAAGCAGGTCCCGCAGGAGCTGTACGAGGCCGCCGAGATGGACGGTGCCGGACCGCTGCGCAGGTTCTGGAACGTCACGCTGCCGATGATCTCCCCGGTGCTGTTCTTCAACGTGCTGCTGGAGTCCATCCACGCGTTCCAGGTGTTCGGCTCCGCCTACGTCGTCTCCGACACCCGGTGCGGTCCCGCCGACGCCACGCTCGTCTACACCTGTTACCTCTACCAGAAGGGCTTCAAGGAGGCCCAGATGGGCTTCGCCTCCGCGATGGCCTGGACGCTGGTGATCGCGGTGGCGCTCGTGACGGCGGTCCTGTTCTGGTCGCAGAAGAAGTGGGTGCACTACGAGGAGGCCGCCAAGTGACCAGTGCCACCAGCCCCGCCCTGTCCACCGCGAACGAGCGGCGGCGCTTCGGATCGATCGCCTGGCACGTGGGCGCGCTCGCCGTCCTCGCGGTCGTCCTCTACCCCGTGATCTGGGTGGTCGGCGCCTCGTTCAAGCCGAGCAAGGACATCATCGCCAGCCTCGACCTGCTGCCCACCGAGCCGGTCTGGGAGAACTTCTCCGGGCTCGCCGACGGCATCTCGGGCATTCCGATCAGCAGCTTCTTCTGGAACTCGCTGCTGTACGCGGTCCTCGCCGTGGCCGGTGTCGTCCTGTCCAGCTCGCTGACCGCGTACGCCTTCGCCAAGATCCGGTTCGCCGGCCGGAACCTGCTCTTCACGCTGATGATCGGCACGCTGTTGCTGCCGTACCACGTGCTGCTCATCCCGCAGTACGTGCTCTTCCGCAACCTGGAGCTCACCGACACCCTGGTGCCGCTCGTCGCGGGCAAGTTCCTGGCCACGGAAGCCTTCTTCGTGTTCCTGATGGTGCAGTTCATGCGCGGACTGCCCAGGGAACTGGACGAGGCCGCCAAGCTCGACGGCTGCGGGCACCTGCGCACCTACTGGTCGATCGTGCTGCCGCTGAGCCGGCCCGCGATCATCACCAGCGCGATCTTCACCTTCATCAACGCCTGGAACGACTTCATGGGACCGTTGATCTACCTCAACACCCCCGAGAAGTACACCGTCTCGCTCGGCCTGATGATGTTCCGCGACCAGGAGGGCATCTCCAACTACGGCAGCATGATCGCGATGTCGCTGGTGGCGCTGGTGCCGGTCATCGCCTTCTTCATGGCCTTCCAGCGCTACCTCATCGACGGTATGGCGACCTCCGGACTGAAGGGCTGAGGCGGTCACCATGGCGCAAGCACGCGTGAAGGCCCGTACCGCGCGCAAGGAGTCCGTGTTCGGCGAGCGCTTCGGGGTCTTCGCCGAGTGCATGCTCACCGGCGTGTGGATCGCCGTGGCCTGTCTCGGGATCGTCACCTACCCCGCGGCCTTCGCCGCCGGCGCGCGGCACCTGCGGCGCCGTACCACCCACCAGGGCGGCGGCCTGCGGGAGTTCGTCACGGACTTCCGTACGGCCGTGCGCGGCGGGTGGGTCGTCGGGCTCGCCGGGTGGGCGGTGGCCGCCGCGGTCTGGGTGGACGTCCTGGCGGCGCGGGCCGGACTCCCCGGCGGGCCGCTCGTCGGGGCCGTCGGCGTCCTCGCGCTGATCGGGGCCGCCGTGGCCCTGCTGCGGGCGACCGCCCTCTGGTCACCCGGCACCACCTGGCGGGCGCTGCTCGCGGACGCCGGGCGGCACACCGTGCTCGACCCCGCCGGATCCTTCCTGGTCGTCTGCGGACTGGCCGTCGTGGCCCTGTCCGCGGGGTTCGTCCCGCCGCTGGCGGTCCCCGTCCTGGGGGCCGTCGCGGCGGCGGCCGTCGCCGTGGAGACGCGGTACCGGCACCGCTGAGAGGCGTTGCCCCTCTTTCGAGGTCGGCGCTCCGGCGCCGCACCTCTGTCTGTCATGCCCTTGACACCACCTTGCACCGCCGCAATGGAAAGGAAAGGCCATGTCCCCCATCCCCCGCAGATCCCTGTTCAAGGCGGCCGCCGTCGCCGGAGCCGCCGCCCAGTTCAGCTGGGCCCTGGGAACGCAGAACGCCTCCGCCGCGCCCCGCGCGGAAGCCGCCGACGCCGACCCGGTGACCCTCGACTGGCTGGAGGACGGCGGCCTCGGCGCGGCACCCGGCTCCACCGTCGGCGTGCCCTGGCCCAAGGGCGCCCACCAGGAGGACCAGACCTTCGCGCTGACCGACGCCGACGGGAAGTCCGTCCCCGTCCAGTCCTGGCCGCTCGCCTACTGGCCCGACGGCTCCCTCAAGTGGACTGCCCACGCCGTGAGTTCGGGCTCCGGCAAGCTCACCCTGACCACCGGGGCGCCCGCGGCACCCGAGAAGAAGGTCACCGTCGACAAGCGCGGCGGCACCATCGACGTCTCCACCGGCGTCATCACCGCCAGGATCGGCAAGTCCGGCTCCACGATCGTCAGATCGGTCCGACGCGGCTCGACCGAGATCGCCCGCGACGGCCGCCTCGTCGTCCTGCGCCAGCCCGAGTACGAGGACGGCGACCAGACCACCGTCAGGACCGAACGCTTCGACGGCGCCATCTCCGACGTCACCGTCGAACAGGAGGGCCCCGTCCGCGCGGTCGTCCGCGTCGACGGCAAGCACCGCAAGGGCCACCGCGACCTGCTGCCCTTCTCCATCCGCCTCTACTTCTACGCCGGCGCCGACTCCTTCCGCATGGTGCACACCATCACCTACGACGGACAGCAGGAGCCCGGCAAGGCGAGCGGCGACTTCATCCGCGGCCTCGGCGTCCGCTTCACCGTCCCCATGCGCGACGAGTCCTACGACCGCCACATCCGCCTCGGCGGCGAGGGCACCGGCCTGCTCCGCGAGGCCGTCAAGGGCATCACCGGACTGCGCCGCGACCCCGGAGCCGCCGTCCAGGCCGCCCAGTTCGCCGGCGAGAAGCTCCCCGACCCCGCCACCTGGGACCAGCGGGTCACCACCCGCCTCCAGTACATCCCCGAATGGGGCGACTACACCCTCTCCCAGCTCTCCGCCGACGGCTTCACCCTGCGCAAGCGCACCAAGAAGGGCCACGGCTGGATCGGCGCGGGCGGCGGCCGGCGCGCCTCCGGCTTCGGCTACGTCGGCGGCGTCACCGGCGGCCTCTCCTTCGGACTGCGCGACTTCTGGGAGAAGCACCCCGCCCAGCTCGACATCCGCGACGCCCAGACCGACGAGGCCGAGGTCACCCTCTGGCTCTGGTCACCCGAGGCCCAGCCCATGGACCTGCGCTTCTACCACGACGGCATGGGCCAGGACACCTTCCCCGAACAGCTCGAGGGCCTCAACATCACCTACGAGGACTACGAGCCCGGGTTCGGCACCCCGTACGGCATCGCCCGCACCTCCGAACTCCTCTTCTGGGCCAACGAATCCACCCCGAGCGCCGAAAAGCTCGCCGAACAGGTCGAGGCGGTCCGCGTCCTCCCGCAGCTCGCCGCCCCGCCCAGGCAGCTCATCGCCGCGGGCGTCTTCGGCAAGGGCCTGTTCGCCGAACCGGACCGCTCCACCCCCGCCAAGGCCAAGATCGAGGACCACCTCGACTTCCTCTTCACCTACTACAAGGACCAGGTGGAGCAGCGCCGCTGGTACGGCTTCTGGGACTACGGCGACATCATGCACACCTACGACACCGTCCGGCACCAGTGGCGGTACGACGTCGGCGGCTACGCCTGGGACAACTCCGAGCTCTCACCCGACCTGTGGCTCTGGTACGCCTACCTGCGCTCCGGCCGCGCCGACATCTTCCGCTTCGCCGAGGCGATGACCCGCCACACCGGCGAGGTCGACGTCTACCACATCGGCAAGTGGGCCGGCCTCGGCACCCGCCACGGCGTCCAGCACTTCGCCGACAGCGCCAAGCAGCAGCGCATCGCCAACACCACCTACCGGCGCTACTACTACTTCCTCACCGCCGACGAACGCGTCGGCGACCTCATGCACGCCAACGTCGACTCCGACGAGACCTTCCTCGCCCTCGACCCCCTGCGCAAGATCCGCACCGAGCCGTACACACCCGACCGCAACGCCCTGTCCGTCGGCTTCGGCACCGACTGGAGCGGACTGGTCTCCGCCTGGCTCACCGAGTGGGAACGCAAGGGCCCCAAGTGGGAGAAGGCCAAGGCCCGCGTCCTGTCCACCATGGAGACCATCGCCGCCCAGCCCAACGGCTTCGTCCAGGGCAGCGGCCTGTACGACCTCGACACCGGCGAGTTCGCCGTCGCCGACACCCCGAAGGTCGAGGTCTCCCACCTGTCGGCCGTCTTCGGCCTGAACGAACTCTGCGCCGAACTCATCGACCTCGTCGACATGCCGAAGTTCAACGAGGCGTACTACGACTACTGCCGCTACTTCAACGCGAGCAAGACGGAACAGGCCGCCCGCTACGGCTCCCACTTCGGCAGCCTGATCCTCTTCCAGGGCCACTCCCGCCTCGACGCCTACGCCGCCGTACGGACCGGCGACCGCAAGCTGGCCGACAGGGCCTGGCAGAAGTTCTACAACTCCGACGGCTACAAGGAGTCGGCACCCTGGAAGACCGAGAAGGTCAGCGGCCCGACGGCCCTGGTCGCCGGCAGTGAGGCCACCTGGGTGTCCACCAACGACACCGCGCTCTACGGCCTCGCCGCCATCGAGCTGCTGTCGCTGCTCGGGGACCGGATGCCGTAGACGCACACAACGGGCGCGGACGGGAACACTGCGTCCATGGACTGGAACCATCACCGCTTCCGCAGTCTGTGGACCCTGTCCGCGCCCGCCCCGGTGGTCTACCGCGTCCTGGAACGGATCGAGGACTACCCCCTGTGGTGGCCCCAGGTACGGGACGTCACCCGGCTCGACGACACCAGCGGGATCATCACGATCCGCTCCCTCCTGCCGTACGACCTCACCTCGACCGTGCGGGCCGGCCGGCGCGACCCGGAGACCGGGATCCTGGAGGCCGGCCTCTCCGGCGACATCGACGGATGGGCCCGCTGGACCGTCACCCGCCTGGGACCCCACGGCTGCCTCGCCCACTACGAGCAGGAGGTCGACGTCCGCAAACCACTGCTGCGCCTGCTCGCCGTGCCCGGACGGCCCGTCTTCCGCGCCAACCACGCGCTGATGATGCGGGCCGGCCGGCGCGGCCTGGCCGCCCACCTGGAAGCGGTTTGAAGGAACCGTCCCCGGACCTGTATTGTTCAGTGCGTTCCCGGGCGATTAGCTCAGTGGGAGAGCGCTTCGTTCACACCGAAGAGGTCACTGGTTCGAACCCAGTATCGCCCACCGGGAAAGCCGGTCCGTCCCCGACGGACCGGCTTTTTGTGTGCCCACGGGCTCTTCGCGCGCCCACGTGACGCCTCACGCCGCCGCCGACAGATCCGGACGCAGCGGCCACGCCGGGTCCACCACCTCGTCCGTGCCCGTGCGCGCGAACCACGCCTGCAGCCCCCGCGCCTGCGCCGCGTGCCACACCGCCTGCAAGGGGTGCAGCTCGGCGGGGGACAGCCGCTCCAGCCGGGACGCGAAACGCCGCCCCACCGCCCGGGTCACCTCCAGCGCCGCCGCCGCGTCCGCCGCCGCGTCGTGCGCCCCCTCCAGCTCGACCCCGTAGTGCGCGCACAGATCGGTCAGCGTGCGTCGGCCCTTGCGATAGCGGTCCAGATGCTTGTCCAGCACCCACGGGTCCAGCACCAGCAGCGGCGTCCGCTCGAACCAGCGGCCCAGCGACGACGCGCGGTGCCGGCGCAACTCCCGGTCCAGCAGCGTCAGATCGAACGGCGCGTTCATCACCACCAGCGGCCGGCCCACCCTGGCCTGCTCGGCCAGCGCCTGAGCCATCTCGTACATCACCGGCGCCGGCCAGCGGCCGTTGCGCTGCAGGTGATCGTCCGTCAGTCCGTGCACCTCCGTCGCCGCGGCCGGCACCGGCACCCCCGGATTCACCAGCCAACGGGTCACCCGCGGCCGGGCGCCCGGCGCGTCCTGCACGACGAGGGCGGCCGACACGATCCGGTCGGTCTCGACGTCCACACCCGTCGTCTCCGTGTCGAAAGCGGCCAACGGCCCTTCGTACCAGCACGCCATACCCAACAACCCCTCGTTCACCGTCGGCAGTCGACGCACCGTCCGCTGCCCGATCCGGTGATACCCGGCCTGTTTGCGCCGTACGCCGGAAGGAGACAACAGGAGTACGGGTCTTTGCAGTTCAACAACCCGCAGCGGGGAAACACTTGTTCTGGAAGGCTGTTGGTCATGGCCATCGCGCAGCCCGAACGGGGCGGGCTGCTGCCCGAGCGCACGCCACCCACTCGCGGCACTCTCGCCACCACCGCCTGCATGGAGACACTGCAGGTCGGCTATCTGCACGCCGTCGCCGCCGCCGCGGGCTGCTCACTGTCCCAGCCGTTCCCGGACAACGGCATCGACTGGCACGTCAGCCACAGCGCCGCCGGGCACGTCGTCGACGACGAGGTCACCATCAAGGTGCAGCTCAAGGCGACCTACCAGCTCCGCCCCCACCCGCCCGGCCGCTCCTTCTCCTTCACGCTGGACAACGCGCACCTGGAGAAGCTCGCCCGCACCCCGGTCTCGGTGCACAAGATCCTGGTCGTGATGATCGTGCCGCGCTCCCAGGACGACTGGCTGCGCGCCGGCCACGACCGGCTCGACCTGAGGCACTGCTGCTACTGGACCAACCTCGCCGGACACCCGGTCACCGGCCGGCGCCGCACCACCGTACGGATCCCCACCTCACGCATCTTCGACGACCGGGCGCTGTGCGAGATCATGACGCGGGTCGGGACGGGAGGAAAACCGTGACGCACCGCCCGACCGGGGAACCCTTGAGGCCCGTACGCCCGCATCCCGCCGACACCGCCCACGACGGCCGGCCGCCCGAGCCCGCCGACATCGACCCCGCCGTGCTCACCGCCCTCCTGCACCGGCACGGCTGGCAGCGCCGCGGCGGCGCCCCCGGACGCTACGGCCGCTGGACCCCGCCCGGACCCGGCACCGGCACCAGCCTGCTGGTACCGGCCGGCCGCGCCTTCCCCGACAGCGAGGACCTGCTCGCCGAGGCACTGCAGGCACTGTCCCGCAGCGCCGCCCCCTCCGCCCGCGAGATCCTGCTCGCCCTCGCCGTACCCGGCGACGAGATCCACTGGTGGCGCGACATACCGGCGGGACCCGGCGGCGCCACCGCCTGGACCGCGGAGGAACAGCTGCGCTCCGCCGCCCGCCGGACCCTCCTCGCCGCCGCACTCGCCACCCGCGCGCGAGCCGGCTTCCACGGCGCCCGGCACCGCCGCCAGGCCGCCGCCGCACTGGACACCGTCCTCGTCGGACCCGCAGCCGGCGGACGCCGGCTGACCGCGTTCGCCCCCGTCACCGCCGGCCGCTCCCTCGCCGTACGCCTCCACCACGCCCTGTACGCCACCCGCGAGGCCATCGACTACCGCCGCGCCACCGGCGGCATGGACGCCTTCGACACGGCCGTCACGGCCGGCGTCAGCCATGAGCTCACCGAGGCCCTCGTCGCCCTGGTCCGGGGCACGGAGGGCGCCCGGATCGCCGTGGCCTGGGCACCGGCGGCCGGTGTGCCCGAGGGCTGCGCCGCCGCCGCGGAACCCGTCGAGTTCTCACCCGGCGACCTGCCCGTGCTGCTCGAGGCCGGCCTGCGCTACCGGCGCGCGGAACCGTCGATGACGGTGCGGATCACTGGCACGGTGGTCCGGATGCACAGGTCGGGGCACCGCGGCGAGGGCACGGTCCGGCTGCGCGTGCTCGCCGGGGCCGAGGTCGGCCACGTCCGGATCGTGCTCGGCGAGGAGGACTACCGCGTCGCCGGACACGCCCACCTCGTCGGACTGCCGGTGCGGGTGCGCGGGCGGCTGGAGAGCCGGGGCGGCTTCCGGCGGCTCACCGACGTCGGCGAGCTGGCACCGGTGCAGGTCGACGAAGCCGAACGGGACCGGCTGATGAAGGCGCTCCAGGCGAACGCCGAGACCGCCGCCTTCTTCGGCGAGGCCTGCGGACCGGACTGCGAGGACTGACACCGGACCGTGGGGACTGACACCGGACGGCGGGAACCGGTACCGGACCGCGGGAACCGGTACCGGACCGCGGGGGACTGATTTCGCGGTCGGCGGGCCCGGGTCGGTACGATCGCACCCATGCGTGCGCTCCGGTATGGCGCCGCGACCACAGCCTTCAGTCAGGAGAGACCGGTGTCAGACGTCCGTGTGATCATCCAACGCGATTCCGAGCGGGAAGAACGCGTGGTGACGACGGGCACTACGGCCGCCGAGCTCTTCGCCGGCGAGCGCTCGGTCATCGCCGCGCGCGTGGCCGGTGAGCTCAAGGACCTCTCCTACGAGGTCGAGGACGGCGAGACCGTCGAGGGAGTGGAGATCTCCTCCGAGGACGGTCTGAACATCCTGCGCCACTCCACCGCGCACGTCATGGCCCAGGCCGTGCAGGAGCTGTTCCCCGAGGCCAAGCTGGGCATCGGCCCGCCGGTCAAGGACGGCTTCTACTACGACTTCGACGTCGAGAAGCCCTTCCACCCCGATGACCTCAAGGCCATCGAGAAGAAGATGCAGGAGATCCAGAAGCGGGGGCAGAGGTTCTCCCGCCGTGTGGTCACCGACGAGGCCGCCCGTGAGGAGCTCGCCGACGAGCCGTACAAGCTGGAGCTGATCGGCCTCAAGGGCTCCGCCTCGCACGACGACGGCGCGGACGTCGAGGTCGGCGCCGGCGAGCTGACGATCTACGACAACCTGGACGCCAAGACCGGCGAACTGTGCTGGCGGGATCTTTGCCGAGGCCCGCACCTGCCGACGACCCGGAACATCCCGGCCTTCAAGCTCATGCGCAACGCCTCGGCGTACTGGCGCGGCAGCGAGAAGAACAAGCAGCTCCAGCGCATCTACGGCACCGCCTGGCCCACCAAGGACGAGCTGAAGGCGCACCTGGAGTTCCTCGCCGAGGCCGAGAAGCGCGACCACCGCAAGCTCGGCTCCGAGCTCGACCTGTTCTCCATCCCGGAGCAGATCGGCTCCGGTCTCGCCGTCTTCCACCCCAAGGGCGGCATCATCCGCCGGGTCATGGAGGACTACTCGCGGCGCCGCCACGAGGAGGAGGGCTACGAGTTCGTCTACACCCCGCACGCGACGAAGGGGCGGCTTTTCGAGACCTCGGGCCACCTGGACTGGTACGCCGACGGCATGTACCCGCCCATGCAGCTCGACGAGGGCGTGGACTACTACCTCAAGCCCATGAACTGCCCGATGCACAACCTGATCTTCGACGCGCGCGGGCGGTCCTACCGTGAACTGCCGCTGCGCCTGTTCGAGTTCGGCACCGTGTACCGGTACGAGAAGTCGGGCGTGGTGCACGGTCTGACCCGGGCCCGTGGCTTCACCCAGGACGACGCGCACATCTACTGCACCCGCGAGCAGATGTCGGAGGAGCTCGACAAGACGCTCACCTTCGTCCTCAACCTGCTGCGCGACTACGGTCTGACCGACTTCTACCTGGAGCTGTCCACCAAGGACGAGACGAAGTTCGTCGGAACCGACGAGGCGTGGGAAGAGGCCACCGAGACGCTGCGCCAAGTCGCCGAGAAGCAGAACCTGGAGCTCGTGGCGGACCCGGGTGGCGCCGCCTTCTACGGTCCGAAGATCTCCGTCCAGGCCAAGGACGCCATCGGCCGCACCTGGCAGATGTCGACCATCCAGCTCGACTTCAACCTGCCGGAGCGCTTCGACCTGGAGTACACCGGCGCGGACGGCTCCAAGACCCGCCCGGTCATGATCCACCGCGCGCTCTTCGGCTCCATCGAGCGCTTCTTCGCGGTGCTCCTGGAGCACTACGCGGGCGCGTTCCCGGCGTGGCTGGCGCCGGTCCAGGCGGTGGGCATCCCGGTGGGTGACGCCCACGTGCAGTACCTGGAGGAGTTCGCGGGCGAGGCCCGGCGGAAGGGGCTGCGCGTCGAGGTGGATTCCTCCTCGGACCGGATGCAGAAGAAGATCCGCACGCAGCAGAAGCAGAAGGTCCCGTTCATGATCATCGTCGGTGACGAGGACATGCACGCGGGCACGGTGTCGTTCCGCTACCGCGACGGTTCGCAGGAGAACGGCATTCCGCGTGACCAGGCGCTGGCGAAGCTCGTCGATGTGGTGGAGCGCCGGATCCAGGTGTGACCTGCCCCCCGCGTGAGCGGGGTTCGGCCCCCGGGAGCGATCCCGGGGGCCTTTTCGTGGTCCTCCGGTGACGCCATATGCTGCACGCATGACGAGTGAGCCGGAGCAGCAGTTGGGAGTGGGCACGCAGGACGCGTTCCAGCGTCTGTGGACGCCCCACCGGATGGCGTACATCCAGGGCGAGAACAAGCCCAGCGGCCCGGGCGCCGACGACGGCTGCCCCTTCTGCTCCCTCCCGGCCAAGTCCGACGAGGACGGGCTGATCCTGCGGCGCGGCGAGCGGGTCTACGCGGTGCTCAACCTCTACCCGTACACGGGCGGTCATCTGATGACCGTGCCGTACCGGCATGTCGCCGACTACACGGACCTCACCGTGGAGGAGACGGCGGAGCTCGCCGAGCTGACCAAGCAGGCGATGACGGCACTGCGTACGGCGTCGGGCGCCCACGGCTTCAACATCGGCATGAACCAGGGCACGGTCGCGGGCGCGGGCATCGCCGCCCACCTCCACCAGCACGTCGTGCCCCGCTGGGGCGGCGACACGAACTTCATGCCCGTGATCGGCCACACGAAGGTCCTGCCGCAGCTCCTGGCCGACACGAGGAAGATGCTCGCGGAGGCCTGGCCGGCCTAGCTGCGGGCAGTCGTGCCTCCCCCAGTGCCTGAAGGGTCTGGGAGGTGCCCCCAGCGGCACGGGTGGGCGGTGGGGGCACCTCCCGCGCGAGCGGAGCCGAGCGTGGGGGAGGCACCCCGCAAGCGCGGGTGAGCAGACCCACCCCCGCCCAGCCCCTACGCGTCGTACACGTCCGCCTTCCGAGGCGAAGCATCCTGCACAGCCGTGCTGAGGAACGACGACCGCGACCCGAACTTCTCCGTGTCCACCCCGTTCTCCTCCAGCACCTTGATCGCAGCGGAGTGCACCACCCGCAGCACCGGCGCGGCCGCCCGCAACGCGTCGTCCGCCATGAACCGGTGCCGCCACGGCTTGTCCGCCCACGCGTGCCGCAGACCGAACGGCTCCGGCAGGCTCAGCTTGCCGCCCAGCCAGTACAGCAGCGGCGGGTACCAGGTCAGCGGCGCCCGGGCGGCCAGGCGCACCACCTCGTCCGAGTCGACCAGCGGGAGCTTCACCTTCCGGGTCTCCCAGAACCTGATCGACTTCTGGACCTCCTTCTCCTTGGCCGCCGGCTTGCTGGTGAACAGCGAGTGCACCGGTCCCAGCGCGTGCCCGGTGACCTCGATGCGCAGCGTCTCGTGCAGCACGGTCACGGTGATCAGCATGGTGATCACCAGCTGGCCGTCCCACAGCGTCCACTGCACGCCCAGATAGTGCCGGTCGCCCGCGCCGAACTGCTGCTTGTTGCAGATGTCCTGTATGGCGTGCGGCTTGACCTGGTACGCCTCGACGTCCGTGCCCTCGGGCCGGGAGACCGAGTCGGCGTTCTCGCCGATGGGTGTGACGATCCAGTGCCGTACCGACGGCTTGGGGAAGCCGCCGGTGTGCAGCGGCCCGCGCTCCAGCATCCGCAGCCGGTCGTAGATGGACCTGATGACGTCCCAGCTGCGGAACGGGTTGATCTCCCGGTCCGGGTCGACGGGCACCAGGTCCTCGGCGAGCTGCCAGCTGCCCCAGCGCGTGCCCATGCCGAGTATGCCCTTGGGCCCGGCGTAGAAGACGGAGTTGGACTGCTGTTCGGCGCTGAGCCGGGCCAGGGACTGGCGCAGTTGCTCGGCGGCCGTCTCGCCGGGGCTGCTCGGCACCGCCTCGGGCACCTTGGCGCCGACGCTGCTGCCGGAGAGCAGGCCGGCCCAGCGCTCGCGCAGGTCCCTCGCCGTGCGCTCGCAGATCTGCTTGGCCCAGAACCAGCCCAGCACCGGGGCGACGACCGCCGCGCGGGCGTACCAGCCCCAGAAGCCGTCGAAGGGCATGCGGATCAGGAACAGCACGGCGAGGGCGCCCACCGCGACCAGCAGGGTGGTGGCCAGCGCGCCCGCCCGTTTGTCCTCGCGCCTGGACATCGTCGTACGGATCTGGAAGACCAGCAGCCACACCAGCAGGCCCGGCAGGAAGAGCAGTCCGCACAGGACCATGACGGCGCTCAACCAGTTGTCCCGCTCGCGGCGGATGCGGTGCGCCGCCAGCGAGTGCTCGACCACCACCTGCGGCTGGGTGCCGAAGGACTGGATGAGCGGCGCGCGGCCGGAGCCGAGCATCCGGTCGATGATCGCCCTGGAGTACGCCTCGCCCAGGTTGGGCCGGAACAGCTTCAGCCTGGGTGCGCTCACGGCTGACTTGTGCCACTCGTTGTTGGCTTTGAGTATCTCCTCGGCCTCGTTGTCCCGGTAGGCCGCCGAGGCCAGCGCGAACGTCGGGGTCTGCCCCTCGTCGCCCGTGCGCGGCACCTGCGGACCGAAGAACTCCGCGTAACCGCTCTCAACGGTCATTCCCGCCCCCGATCGCCGCGACTGTCGTCTTGCGGCCTTCCCGACTTCCTTGTTGCGCACACCTGTTGATCAGGTCTTCAGCGTATCCGTACCCACTGTCGTCCGTCGGCGGACGGCCGAAGCCGTCCGTCGCCACGGAGTGAAGCATTCCGAAGTCGTCCTGGCGAGAGGGGCGTACGCGGGCGCCCGCCGGGTCTCCCGGGGGCGCCCGTCGCCGGTTACGAGGCGGTACGCGCCTCTTCCTTGACCCGTTCCGCCACGTTCGACGGCATGGGTTCGTGCCGCGCGTACCGGCGGCTGAACCGGGCGGTGCCGTGCGAGAGGGAGCGCAGGTCGACGGCGTACCGGCCGATCTCGATCTCCGGGACCTCGGCCTTGATGAGGGTGCGCCCGCCGGGTGACTGCTCGGTGCCGAGCACCCGGCCGCGCCGGCCGGACAGGTCGCTCATCACGGGGCCGACGTAGTCGTCGCCGACCAGGACGCTCACCTCGGCCACCGGCTCCAGCAGATGGATCTTCGCGTCCGCGGCCGCCTCCCGCAGGGCCAGCGCGCCGGCCGTCTGGAACGCCGCGTCGGAGGAGTCCACGGAGTGCGCCTTGCCGTCGAGGAGTGTCACACGGACGTCGATCAGCGGGTGTCCCGCGGCGACTCCCTTGAGGGCCTGGGCCCGTACGCCCTTCTCGACGGAGGGGATGAACTGGCGCGGCACCGCGCCGCCGACCACCTTGTCGACGAACTCGATGCCCGAGCCGTTCGGCAGCGGTTCCACCTCGATCTCGCAGATGGCGAACTGCCCGTGTCCGCCGGACTGTTTGACGTGCCGGCCACGTCCGGCCGCCTTGCCGCCGAAGGTCTCCCTGAGCGACACCCGGTGCGGTACGACGTCGACCTGGACGCCGTAGCGGCTGCGCAGCCGTTCCAGGGCCACGTCCGCGTGCGCCTCGCCCAGGCACCACAGCACCACCTGGTGGGTGTCCTGGTTCTGTTCCAGCCGCATCGTCGGGTCCTCGGCCACCAGCCGGGACAGCCCCTGCGAGAGCTTGTCCTCGTCGGGTTTGCTGTGCGCCTGGATGGCCAGCGGCAGCAGCGGATCCGGCATCTCCCACGGCTCCATGAGCAGCGGGTCGTCCTTGGCGGACAGGGTGTCGCCGGTCTCCGCGCGGCTGAGTTTCGCCACGCACGCGAGGTCGCCCGCGATGACGTGGGAGACGGGCCGCTGCTGTTTGCCGAACGGTGTGGACAGGGCGCCGATCCGCTCGTCGACGTCGTGGTCCTCGTGGCCGCGGTCGGCGAGCCCGTGCCCGGAGACGTGCACGGTCTGGTCGGCGCGCAGGGTGCCGGAGAAGAGCCGGATCAGGGAGAGCCGGCCGACGTACGGGTCGGAGGAGGTCTTCACGACCTCCGCGACCAGCGGGGCGTCGGGGTCGCACGGTTTCAGCTCGCGCGGCCTGCCGTCGAGGGTGGTCACGCTCGGGGTGCCGTGCTCCAGCGGGGTCGGGAAGCCGCCGGTGACCAGCTCGAGGAGTTCGACCGTGCCGAGTCCCTGGCGGGCGCCGTCGGCGGCGGGCGCGGCGGCCAGGACGGGGAAGAACACCCCGCGCGCGACCGCCCGTTCCAGGTCCTCGATCAGCGTCTTGACGTCGACCTGCTCGCCGCCGAGGTAGCGGTCCATGAGGGTCTCGTCCTCGCTCTCGGCGATGATCCCCTCGATGAGCCGGCCGCGGGCCTCCTCGATCAGCGGGAGCTGGTCCTCGCCGGGCTCGGACTCCTTGCGCTCGCCGGTGGAGTAGTCGAACAGCTTCTGCGACAGCAGTCCGGTCAGGCCCGTCACGGGCGCGTGCCCGTCGGGTCCCTCCGGGCCGTGCAGCGGCAGATACAGCGGCAGTACGGCGTCGGGGTCGTCGCCGCCGAACGTCTCCGCGCAGACGCGGGTCATCTCCTCGAAGTCCGCGCGGGCCGCCTCCAGGTGCGTGACGACGATGGCGCGCGGCATGCCGACCGCCGCGCACTCGTCCCACACCATGCGGGTCGAGCCGTCCACGCCGTCCGAGGCCGAGACGACGAAGAGGGCCGCGTCCGCCGCCCGCAGACCGGCCCTGAGTTCCCCGACGAAGTCGGCGTATCCGGGGGTGTCCAGAAGGTTGACCTTGATGCCGTCCCATTCGAGGGGCACCAGGGAGAGCTGTACGGAGCGCTGCTGCCGGTGCTCGATGTCGTCGTAGTCGGAGACGGTGCCGCCGTCCTCCACGCGGCCCGCCCGGTTCACCGCCCCCGCGGTCAGCGCGAGGGCCTCCACCAGGGTCGTCTTGCCCGATCCGGAGTGGCCGACCAGCACCACATTCCGTACGGACGTGGGGTGGTCGGCCGCCTGTGCCCTGCCGGCGGCTCCGGGGTGTGTGTGCGCCTTGTCGCCCATGATCCTGCCTCCCGTGCACGGTGAGGTCACTGTGGGCGCGGACCCGCGGAATCCGCGTGCGGTGCGGCTCCGGCGACGCCCGCGGTCCTTCGAGCTTTCCACTCCCGTCACGGCGCGTCCATACGAACGACGCGATCCCGACGTCCGTCCCTGCTCAGGACGGTGCGAACCGCGCCGCCGGCCGGGGCCTGTCCGGCGGTCGGGGCGGGGGAAACCGGCGGTGCCCCGTGGCCCGGATGCGCGGGGGCGACGGGAGTGCCCCCGCGCGAAGCCGGGAGCGGGGGAGCGCGCAACCGCAAGGCGGCGGAGGGAGCCGACGGGGCGGGGATCCCTCCCGCGCGGCGGAGATCTCCCCGCTCGAGCGAAACCGGGCGTGGGGGAGCCGGCGAGGGCGACGACAACGCGGCTCGGGGTGTCCCACACCCTTCGGACAGTGAGGGAGCGCGTACCGGGGCCCGCGTCCGCGGAGTGGTCCGCCGGGCAGTCCCTGTCCCGCCCCCTGCGCGGGCGTAGGGGTGGCCATCGACACCGACTCCAGCGAGTCCCGCTCCCGCGCGGGGGCGTAGCGGGCGGTGCGCGCAGGCCGGAGGGCATCGCGGCCCTGCTCCCGCGCGGGTGTACGAGTGGACGGCGGCACCGGCCGGCGCCGACTCCAGCGAGTCCCGCTCCCGCGCGGGACGTACGGGCGGTGCGCGCCGGAGTGAAGGGCGTCGGGGCCCCGCCCCCGCGTGGGTGTACGGGTGCCCCGCCGTCGCCCGCGCGTGTGCGTGGCTACGATTGGGCCCGCCGGGTGGCCAGCAAGGGCCACGCGGCCCCACCGACCGTCGGGAAGGCCATGCTGAACAAGTACGCGCGTGCATTCTTCACGCGTGTCCTCACACCGTTCGCCGCGTTTCTCATCCGACGGGGGGTCAGCCCCGACACGGTCACGCTCATCGGCACCGCGGGAGTGGTCGCGGGCGCGCTGGTCTTCTACCCCATGGGGGAGTTCTTCTGGGGCACGGTCGTGATCACGCTGTTCGTGTTCTCCGACCTCGTCGACGGCAACATGGCCCGCCAGCTGGGCCGCTCCAGCCGCTGGGGAGCCTTCCTGGACTCCACCCTGGACCGGGTCGCCGACGGCGCGATCTTCGGCGGCTTCGCCCTCTGGTACGCCGGGGGCGGCGACGACATCGCCCTGTGCGCGGTGTCGATCTTCTGTCTGGCCAGCGGCCAGGTGGTGTCGTACACCAAGGCGCGCGGCGAGTCGATCGGTCTGCCGGTCGCCGTCAACGGGCTGGTCGAGCGGGCCGAACGGCTGGTGGTCTCGCTGGTCGCGGCCGGTTTCGCGGGCCTGCACGCGTTCGGTGTGCCCGGCATCCAGTACCTGCTGCCGGTCGCCCTGTGGATCGTCGCCGTCGGCAGCCTGGTCACGCTGATCCAGCGGGTGGTCACCGTGCGCCGCGAGTCCGCCGAGGCGGAGGCCGCGGAGCGGCAGGAGGCCCAGGGGAGCGAGGCCGCGAAGTGAGCGCCCAGGAGCGGCTGGCCGACGCCCTGTACGGCGCCGGCTGGGGCACCGTCAAGAAACTCCCCGAGCCGGTCGCCGTGCGCCTCGGGAGGACCATCGCCGACCTCGCGTGGAAGCGGCGCGGCAAGGGCGTGCTCCGGCTGGAGGGCAACTACGCGCGTGTCGTGCCGGACGCGGGCCCGGAGCGGCTGGCCGAACTCTCCCGCGCGGGGATGCGGTCGTATCTGCGCTACTGGATGGAGTCCTTCCGGCTGCCCGCCTGGAGCCCCGAGCGCATCGCCTCCGGCTTCGACCCCAAGGACCTCCACCACCTGACCGACGGCATGGCGGCCGGCAAGGGAGTCGTCCTGGCGCTGCCGCACCTCGCCAACTGGGACCTCGCCGGCGCCTGGGTCACCACCAAGCTCGGCATACCGTTCACCACCGTCGCCGAGCGGCTGAAGCCGGAGACGCTGTACGACCGTTTCGTCGCCTACCGCGAGGGCCTCGGCATGGAGGTGCTGCCGCACAGCGGCGGCTCCGCCTTCGGCACCCTGGCCCGGCGGCTGCGCGACGGCGGACTGGTCTGCCTGGTCGCCGACCGCGACCTGTCCGCCTCCGGTGTCGAGGTCGGCTTCTTCGGCGAGAGGGCCCGGATGCCTGCCGGACCCGCCCTGCTCGCCCAGCAGACCGGGGCCCGGCTGCTGCCGGTGACCCTCTGGTACGACGACTCGCCGGTGATGCGGGGCCGGGTCCACCCGCCGGTCGAGGTCCCCGGGTCAGGTACGCGCGCCGAAAAGACGTCTGTCATGACACAGGCGCTGGCCGACGCCTTCGCCACGGGGATCGCCGACCATCCGGAGGACTGGCACATGCTGCAGCGCTTGTGGCTGAGGGACCTCGACCCCGCGCGGGATCCCGCGGGCGCCTCCGGGCAGGACCGGGAGGGGACCCCGTGAGGATCGGCATCGTCTGCCCGTACTCCTGGGACGTGCCGGGTGGCGTCCAGTTCCACATCCGTGATCTGGCCGAGTACTTCATCCGGCTCGGTCACGAGGTGTCCGTCCTCGCCCCGGCCGACGACGACACCCCGCTGCCGCCGTACGTCGTCTCGGCGGGCCGCGCGGTGCCGGTGCCGTACAACGGGTCGGTGGCCCGGCTCAACTTCGGCTTCCTGTCCGCCGCGCGGGTACGGCGCTGGCTGCACGAGGGCGCCTTCGACGTCGTCCACATCCACGAGCCGACCTCGCCCTCGCTCGGCCTGCTGACCTGCTGGGCGGCCGAGGGGCCGATCGTCGCCACCTTCCACACCTCCAACCCGCGCTCCCGCGCGATGATCGCCGCGTACGCGATCCTCCAGGCCGCCCTGGAGAAGATCAGCGCGCGGATCGCGGTGAGCGAGTACGCCCGCCGCACCCTCGTCGAGCACCTGGGCGGCGACGCGGTGGTCATCCCGAACGGCGTCGACGTCGACTTCTTCGCCGAGGCCGAGCCCAAGCCGGAGTGGCAGGGGGACACCATCGGTTTCATCGGCCGGATCGACGAGCCCCGCAAGGGCCTGCCGGTGCTGATGAAGGCCCTGCCGAAGATCCTCGCCGCCCGGCCGCGGACGCGGCTGCTGGTCGCCGGGCGCGGCGACGAGGAGGAGGCGGTCGAGTCGCTGCCCCGGGAGCTGCGTCCGCGCGTGGAGTTCCTCGGCATGATCAGCGACGAGGACAAGGCCCGCTTCCTGCGCAGCGTCGACCTGTACGTGGCGCCCAACACCGGCGGGGAGAGCTTCGGCATCATCCTGGTCGAGGCGATGTCGGCGGGAGCGCCGGTGCTCGCCTCCGACCTGGACGCGTTCGCACAGGTCCTCGACCGGGGGGCGGCGGGCGAGCTGTTCGCCAACGAGGACGCGGACGCGCTCGCCGAGGCGGCCGTACGGCTCCTGGGGGATCCGGAGCGCCGCGCGGAGCTCCGCGACCGCGGCAGCGCCCACGTCCGCCGCTTCGACTGGTCGACGGTCGGCGCGGACATCCTGTCGGTCTACGAGACGGTGACGGCGGGCGCGGCGGCGGTGGCGACGGACGACCGCGCGACGGGCCTGCGGGCACGGTTCGGCCTGGCACGGGACTAGGGGGCGTTCGGATCAGGCAGGCCTCGGGCGACCGCGCCTTGTGGCCGGCCTGAGCGGGGGCGAGGGGTCTCTCCCTCGCGAGCGCAGCCGGGCGTGGGGGAGCGCGCAGCCGCAAGGCGGAGGAGGGCGCGCCAGGGCGGAGCCCTGGCAACCGACGACAACGCGGCTGAGGTTCCCCTCTGGGGGAGTGCGTGCCTGGACCCGCGACCTCCGCAAGATCCGAACGACGCCCCCTGGGGCCCGTCCGGACCGTTCCCTTCTGCCGCGCGGCGCCCGGCAGGTTCTCCGGCAGCTCGACCAGAGGGGGATCCCGGGCGCGTGGCCCGCCTTCCGGGGGACGACGGGAAGGGGGACGGGCCTGGGAGCGGGCCGTCCAGCCCGAAGGAGGTCCGGGGCGCAGCCCCCGGAGAGCGCCCCCGGTAGCCTTGCCGCCCGTGACCGCAACCCTCATCTGGATCCTCGTCGCCCTCGTCGTCATCGGCCTCTACCTGAGCTGGACGGCGGGACGCCTGGACCGGCTGCACGCCCGGATCGACGCCGCCCGGGCCGCGCTCGACGCCCAACTGCTGCGCCGTGCCTCCGTGGCGCAGGAACTGGCCACCTCGGGCGTGCTCGACCCCGCCGCGTCGATCGTGCTCTACGAGGCCGCGCACGCCGCGCGGCAGTCGGTCGAGGAGCAGCGAGAGGTCGCGGAGAGCGAGCTCAGCCAGGCGCTGCGCGCGGTGTTCGGCGACGCGCAGCAGGTGGACGCGGTCCGGGAGGCCCCTGGGGGCGAGGAGGCGGCCCTGGAGCTCGCCGAGGCGGTGCGCAGGGTGCCGATGGCCCGCCGCTTCCACAACGACGCCGTACGGGCGGCACGGGCGCTGCGCCGGCACCGCAAGGTGCGCTGGTTCCGGCTGGCCGGGCACGCGCCCTTCCCGATGGCCTTCGAGATGGACGACGAGCCTCCGGCCGCCCTGGTCGAGCGGGCCGCGTAACGGCGGGATCCGGCCACCCGGCCGGGCCGCCGCCGACCGAAAAGGATCCACCGGCTTCCCATTGGCCCTTGCTGTGGCCTGGTCCGTTCACGTTTCCTCGGTGCTGCAGAAACCCCCTCCTTCCCCTCAGCGAGGTCATTCGTGTCCAGCACGCTCTCCGAAAACCAGGGTCCCGAGACCGGCACCGCCCGTGTGAAGCGCGGCATGGCCGAGCAGCTCAAGGGCGGCGTGATCATGGACGTCGTCACGCCGGAGCAGGCCAAGATCGCCGAGGACGCCGGCGCCGTCGCCGTCATGGCCCTGGAGCGGGTCCCCGCCGACATCCGCAAGGACGGCGGCGTGGCCCGGATGTCCGACCCGGACATGATCGAGGGCATCATCGGCGCGGTCTCCATCCCCGTGATGGCCAAGTCCCGCATCGGCCACTTCGTCGAGGCCCAGGTGCTGCAGTCCCTCGGCGTCGACTACATCGACGAGTCCGAGGTCCTCACCCCGGCCGACGAGGTCAACCACAGCGACAAGTTCGCCTTCACCACCCCCTTCGTCTGCGGCGCCACCAACCTCGGTGAGGCCCTGCGCCGCATCGCCGAGGGCGCCGCGATGATCCGCTCCAAGGGCGAGGCCGGCACCGGCAACGTCGTCGAGGCCGTACGCCACCTGCGCCAGATCAAGAACGAGATCGCCCGCCTGCGCGGCTACGACAACAACGAGCTGTACGCCGCCGCCAAGGAGCTGCGCGCCCCGTACGAGCTGGTCAAGGAGGTCGCCGAGCTGGGCAAGCTCCCGGTGGTCCTCTTCTCCGCCGGTGGCGTGGCCACCCCGGCCGACGCCGCGCTGATGCGCCAGCTCGGCGCCGAGGGCGTCTTCGTCGGCTCCGGCATCTTCAAGTCCGGCGACCCGGCGAAGCGTGCCGCCGCCATCGTCAAGGCGACCACCTTCTACGACGACCCGAAGATCATCGCGGACGCGTCCCGCAACCTCGGCGAGGCCATGGTCGGCATCAACTGCGACACCCTCCCCGAGACCGAGCGCTACGCCAACCGCGGCTGGTGACCGTGATCATCGGTGTCCTGGCCCTCCAGGGCGACGTACGGGAGCACCTCGTCGCCCTGGCCGCGGCCGACGCCGTGGCCAGGCCGGTCAGGCGTCCCGGGGAACTCGCCGAGGTCGACGGACTGGTCATCCCCGGCGGGGAGTCCACCACGATCTCCAAGCTGGCGGTCCTCTTCGGCCTGATGGAGCCCCTCCGCGCGCGCGTGCGCGAGGGCATGCCCGTCTACGGCACCTGCGCCGGCATGATCATGCTGGCCGACAAGATCCTCGACCCGCGCTCGGGCCAGGAGACCCTCGGCGGCATCGACATGATCGTGCGCCGCAACGCCTTCGGCCGGCAGAACGAGTCCTTCGAGGCCGCGGTCGACGTCAAGGGCGTCGAGGGCGATCCCGTGGAGGGCGTCTTCATCCGCGCCCCCTGGGTGGAGTCCGTCGGTGCCGGGGCCGAGGTGCTCGCCGAGCACGGCGGCCACATCGTCGCCGTCCGCCAGGGCAACGCGCTGGCCACGTCGTTCCATCCGGAACTGACCGGCGACCACCGCGTGCACGGCCTCTTCGTCGACATGGTGCGCGCGTGCCGGGCGGCCGAGTCCTTGTAGGATTCCTGCGTTCGTTGCAGAGATGGGTTACGCGAAGGAGACAGGCAGATGTCCGGCCACTCTAAATGGGCCACGACGAAGCACAAGAAGGCCGTGATCGATGCCAAGCGCGGCAAACTCTTCGCGAAGCTGATCAAGAACATCGAGGTCGCCGCGCGGATGGGCGGCGTCGACCTGGACGGCAATCCCACGCTCTACGATGCCGTCCAGAAGGCCAAGAAGCAGTCGGTGCCGAACAAGAACATCGACTCCGCCATCAAGCGCGGTGGCGGTCTCGAGGCCGGTGGCGCCGACTACGAGACGATCATGTACGAGGGCTACGGTCCGAACGGTGTCGCGGTGCTCATCGAGTGCCTCACCGACAACCGCAACCGTGCCGCCTCGGACGTGCGTGTCGCGATGACCCGCAACGGCGGTTCCATGGCCGACCCGGGCTCGGTGTCGTACCTGTTCAACCGCAAGGGCGTGGTGATCGTCCCCAAGGGCGAGCTGACCGAGGACGACGTCCTCACCGCCGTCCTGGACGCGGGCGCCGAGGAGGTCAACGACCTCGGCGAGAACTTCGAGGTGCTCAGCGAGGCCACCGACCTGGTCGCCGTGCGCACCGCTCTGCAGGACGCCGGGATCGACTACGACTCCGCCGAGGCCAACTTCGTCCCGACCATGCAGGTCGAACTGGACGAGGAGGGCGCCAAGAAGATCTTCAAGCTCATCGACGCGCTGGAGGACAGCGACGACGTGCAGAACGTCTTCGCCAACTTCGACGTGAGCGACGAGATCATGGAGAAGGTCGACGCGTAACGCGTCCACTGCTCAGCGGGCCGGCGGGACACTTCCGTCGGCCCGTCGCTCTGTCAGTGGCACCCGATAGCCTGCACAAACAGGTGATCGAGGGAAAAGGGGCGGCACGTGCGCGTACTGGGGGTGGACCCGGGGCTGACCCGGTGCGGTGTCGGTGTCGTGGAGGGCGTCGCCGGGCGGCCGCTCACCATGCTCGGCGTGGGCGTCGTCCGCACGCCGGCCGACGCCGACCTCGGCCACCGCCTCGTCGCCGTCGAGCAGGGCCTCGAACAGTGGCTGGACGAGCACCGGCCCGAGGTCGTCGCCGTGGAGCGCGTCTTCAGCCAGCACAACGTGCGTACGGTGATGGGCACCGCCCAGGCCAGCGCCGTCGCCATCCTGTGCGCCTCCCGCCGCGGCATCCCCGTCGTCCTGCACACGCCCAGCGAGGTCAAGGCCGCCGTCACCGGCTCGGGCCGCGCCGACAAGGCCCAGGTCGGCGCCATGGTCACCCGCCTGCTGCGGCTGGACGCGCCGCCGAAGCCCGCCGACGCCGCCGACGCCCTCGCGCTCGCCATCTGCCACATCTGGCGCGCCCCCGCGCAGAACCGGCTCCAGCGGGCCGCCGCCCTGCACGCCTCCAGAACCCCCCGCGCACCACAAGCCCCGCGCGCATCGAAAGGCCGTACGACATGATCGCCTTCGTCAGCGGCACGGTCGCCGCCCTCGCTCCCGACACCGCGGTGGTCGAGGTCGGCGGGGTCGGCATGGCCGTCCAGTGCACGCCGAACACGCTCTCCGCGCTCCGCGTCGGACAGCCCGCGAAACTCGCCACCTCCCTCGTCGTCCGCGAGGACTCGCTGACCCTCTACGGCTTCGCCGACGACGACGAGCGCCAGGTCTTCGTACTGCTCCAGACCGCCAGCGGCGTGGGCCCCCGGCTGGCCCAGGCGATGCTCGCCGTGCACACCCCCGACGCCCTGCGCAGAGCCGTGGCCACCGGGGACGAGAAGGCGCTGACCGCCGTCCCCGGCATCGGCAAGAAGGGCGCTCAGAAGCTGCTCCTGGAGCTCAAGGACCGCCTCGGCGAGCCGCTCGGCGCCCCCGCCGTCGGCGCACCGGTCACCAGCGGCTGGCGCGACCAGCTGCACGCCGCCCTGATCGGCCTCGGGTACGCGACCCGCGAGGCCGACGAGGCCGTGTCCGCCGTGACACCCCAGGCGGAGGCCGCCGAGGGCACCCCGCAGGTGGGGCAGCTGCTGAAGGCGGCCCTGCAGACGCTGAACCGCGCCCGATAGCCCGTACGGAGAGCTGAGGCATACGCACATGAACTGGGACGACGCCACCGACACCGACGCCACCGGCGAGCGGCTGGTGGGCTCTGTCGCCGACCGCGAGGACCAGGCCGTCGAGGCCGCCCTGCGTCCCAAGGACCTGGGCGAGTTCATCGGCCAGGAGAAGGTCCGCGAGCAGCTCGACCTCGTACTGCGCGCCGCCCGTGCGCGGGGCGCCACCGCCGACCACGTGCTGCTCTCCGGCGCCCCCGGCCTCGGCAAGACCACCCTCTCGATGATCATCGCCGCCGAGATGGAAGCCCCCATCCGCATCACCTCGGGCCCCGCCATCCAGCACGCCGGCGACCTCGCGGCGATCCTCTCCTCCCTCCAGGAGGGCGAGGTGCTCTTCCTCGACGAGATCCACCGCATGTCCCGGCCCGCCGAGGAGATGCTCTACATGGCGATGGAGGACTTCCGCGTCGACGTGATCGTCGGCAAGGGCCCCGGCGCCACCGCCATCCCCCTCGAACTGCCCCCCTTCACCCTGGTCGGCGCCACCACCCGGGCCGGCCTGCTGCCGCCCCCGCTGCGCGACCGCTTCGGCTTCACCGCGCACATGGAGTTCTACGAACCCGCCGAGCTGGAGCGGGTCGTCCACCGCTCGGCGAGCCTCCTCGACGTGGAGATCGACCCGGCCGGCGCCGCGGAGATCGCCGGCCGCTCCCGCGGCACACCCCGTATCGCCAACCGCCTCCTGCGCCGCGTCCGGGACTACGCGCAGGTCAAGGCCGACGGGATGATCACCAAGGACATCGCCGCGGCGGCCCTCGCCGTCTACGAGGTCGACGCCCGGGGCCTCGACCGGCTGGACCGGGCCGTCCTCGAGGCCCTGCTGAAGCTGTTCGGCGGCGGACCGGTCGGCCTGTCCACGCTCTCCGTCGCGGTCGGGGAGGAACGTGAGACCGTGGAGGAGGTGGCCGAACCCTTCCTCGTACGGGAGGGTCTGCTCGCCCGCACCCCACGCGGGAGGGTCGCCACCCCGGCGGCATGGGCGCATCTCGGCCTCACGCCGCCCCGCTCACAGGGCCCCGGAAACGGACAAGGGGACCTGTTCGGGGCGTGACGGCGAGGACGATGGCCCAGGCTGGAACCCCGGTGCCATGCTGAGCGTTGTTCCCTGCGCGCGGACTCGCTTAGACTCCGCCGATGCCACCCTTGTCGGCGGCAGTACATACCCCCAACCATCAGGCCGTTCACCATCGCGGTCGTGTGAAGGAAGTTCCGACCCGTGAGTCTCCTGACCCTCCTCCCGTTCATCGTGCTCATCGGGGCCATGTTCCTGATGACCCGGTCGGCCAAGAAGAAGCAGCAGCAGGCCATCGACATGCGGAACCAGATGCAGCCCGGTTCCGGCGTCCGCACCATCGGGGGCATGTACGCCACGGTCAAGGAGGTCAGTGAGGACACGGTCCTCCTCGACGCCGGCCCGGGTGTGGAGCTGCTGTTCGCCAAGAACTCGATCGGTGCCGTCCTGACCGACGAGGAGTACAACCGCATCGTCCACGGCATCGAGCACGACCTGAAGTCCGACGCCGACGTCGTCCCCGACGACGCCTCCTCCCTCACCGAGACCGACGACTCCTCCGACGCTGCCGCCGCCTCCGACGACACGCCTGTCGACCTCGGCAAGAAGGACGCGGCCGACGAGCCGGCCGACGCCGACGAGGTGAAGGCGGACGTGCAGTCGAAGAAGTCCGACGGCGACTCCGACGCGAAGTAGTCGTGGCCCGGGGCGCGCGGGTGCTGCCCGCGCGCCCCGGGACATGCCCGACTCGCACGGAGTCCCGACACCATGTCATGGCCGCCCGCCCACCGATCCGGCGCGAGGCGGCCCGAGAGGGAGTACGAGAAGGTGGCAGCACTCAAAAAGGGACGGAACGCGAGCGCCACAAGCAAGCCGTGGCGCTCGCTCGCTCTGATCCTGATCGCCATCGTGGCGCTCACCGGCGGCATGTTCGCATCCGGGCACACCACTCCGCGTCTCGGCATCGACCTGGCCGGTGGTACGAGCATCACACTGGCGGCGGTCCCCGAGGCCGGCCAGGAGTCCGCGATCAACAAGACCAACATGAACACCGCGGTCTCCATCATGGAGCGGCGTGTCAACGGTCTTGGCGTCTCGGAGGCCGAGGTCCAGACGCAGGGTGACCGCAACATCATCGTCAACATTCCCAAGGGCACGAACTCCAAGCAGGCCCGGGAACAGGTCGGCACCACCGCCAAGCTCTACTTCCGTCCCGTGATCGCCACCGAACTCGCCGGTGGCGGCGCCGCTCCGACGCCCAGCGCGACCAGCGACGGCTCGGAGCAGGACTCCGACAAGGACAAGGCGACCGAGAAGGCGACCGACAAGGCCACGGAGAAGGCGACCGACGGTTCCTCCCCGTCGGCGAGCGCCACCACCCAGGGCCGCGCCGTCACCGACGCCCTGAAGGCCGACGAGACGCCGGCCGCCTCCCCGAGCGGCACGGCCGAGGACGGGGCCAGCCCCTCCGCGTCCGCGACCGGCGGCACCTCCGGCGACGCCGACAGCAAGCTCCAGGCCCAGTACGCCGCGCTCGACTGCACCAAGGAGAGCGTCCGCGCCAAGGCCGGTGACGGTTCCAAGTCCAGCGACTCGACCGTCGCCTGCGGCCAGAACTCCCAGGGCCAGTGGCAGAAGTACATCCTCGGCCCCGCCGCGGTCGACGGCACGGACGTCGACGAGGCCGACGCCGTCCTGAACACCCAGTCCGGCGCCGGCTGGGTCGTCACCATGGACTTCACGGACAAGGGCGCCAAGAAGTTCGCCGACATCACCGGCCAGCTCGCCCAGAACCAGTCCCCGCAGAACCAGTTCGCGATCGTCCTGGACAACGAGGTCGTCTCCGACCCGTACGTCAGCCAGGCCCTGACCGGCGGCAACGCCGAGATCTCCGGCAACTTCAACCAGCAGTCGGCGCAGGACCTGGCCAACATGCTGTCCTACGGCGCCCTGCCGCTGACCTTCCGCGAGGACAGCGTCACCACCGTCACCGCCGCGCTCGGCGGTGAGCAGCTGAAGGCCGGTCTGATCGCCGGTGCCATCGGCCTCGCCCTGGTCGTCATCTACCTGCTGGTCTACTACCGCGGCCTGTCCTTCATCGCGATCCTGTCGCTGCTGGTGTCCGCCGCCCTCACCTACGTGATCATGTCGCTGCTCGGCCCGGCCATCGGCTTCGCGCTGAACCTGCCGGCCGTGTGCGGTGCCATCGTCGCGATCGGCATCACGGCGGACTCGTTCATCGTGTTCTTCGAACGGGTCCGGGACGAGATCCGCGAGGGCCGCACCCTGCGTCCCTCCGTGGAGCGGGCCTGGCCGCGCGCCCGGCGCACCATCCTGGTCTCCGACTTCGTGTCGTTCCTCGCCGCCGCGGTGCTCTTCGTCGTCACCGTCGGCAAGGTCCAGGGCTTCGCGTTCACGCTCGGCCTGACCACCGTGCTCGACGTCGTGGTGGTGTTCCTCTTCACCAAGCCCCTGCTCACGCTGATGGCCCGCCGCAAGTTCTTCGCGAGCGGCCACAAGTGGTCCGGTCTCGACCCGAAGGCGCTGGGGGCGAAGCCGCCACTGCGCCGTACCCGCCGTCCCTCCGCCCCTGCCCAGACGAAGGAGGCGTGAGAGATGTCGAAACTCGGCACCCTCGGGGCCCGACTGCACCACGGCGAGGTCGGCTACGACTTCGTCAAGAACCGCAAGATCTGGTACGGCGTCTCCATCCTGATCACCATCACGGCCATCCTCGGCCTGGCGGTGCGCGGCCTGCACATGGGCATCGAGTTCCAGGGCGGAGCGGTCTTCACCACCCCGAAGAACATGAGCGTCTCGGTCTCCCAGGCCGAGGAGTACGCGGAGGACGCCTCCGGTCACGACGCGATCGTCCAGCAGCTCGGTGACGGCAGCATGCGCATCCAGGTCGCGGGCATCGACACCAAGACCTCGGACAGCATCAAGGACAAGCTCGCCGAGGACCTCAAGGTCGACGGTGAGCGGATCAACGCCGAGCTGGTCGGCCCGAGCTGGGGCGAGCAGATCGCCAACAAGGCCTGGCAGGGCCTCGGCATCTTCATGTTCCTCGTCGTGATCTACCTGGCGATCGCCTTCGAGTGGCGCATGGCGCTCGCCGCGTTCGTCGCCCTGATCCACGACATCACCATCACCGTCGGCATCTACGCCCTCGTCGGCTTCGAGGTCACGCCGGGCACGGTGATCGGTCTGCTGACCATCCTCGGTTACTCGCTGTACGACACGGTCGTCGTCTTCGACAGCCTCAAGGAACAGACCAGGGACATCACCAAGCAGACCCGCTGGACCTACGGCGAGATCGCCAACCGTTCCATCAACAGCACCCTGGTCCGCTCCATCAACACCACGGTGGTCGCGCTGCTGCCGGTGGCGGGCCTGCTGTTCATCGGTGGCGGTGTCCTCGGCGCCGGCATGCTGAACGACATCTCGCTGTCGCTGTTCGTCGGCCTCGCCGCCGGCGCGTACTCCTCGATCTTCATCGCCACCCCGCTCGTCGCCGACCTCAAGGAGCGCGAGCCGGCGATGAAGTCGCTGAAGAAGCGCGTCCTGGCCAAGCGCGCCCAGGGCGCGACCGCGGGCGGGCCGCAGGAGGCCCCGGTCACCGGCGAGGACCACGACGACGAGCCCGAGGACGCCGCGCCCGCGGTCGTCGGTCCGCGCGACCAGTCGGCCACCCGCACCCGCGGCCGGGGCCGTCCCTCCGGGAAGCGCCGATGACCGAGATCAGAGAGCTGCTGCTCAGCCGCATCCGGGACGTGGCGGACTACCCGGAGCCGGGCGTGATGTTCAAGGACATCACCCCGCTCCTGGCGGACCCCGCGGCGTTCTCCGCGCTCAGCGACGCCCTCGCCGACATCGCCCGCGCCACCGGCGCCACCAAGGTCGTCGGCCTGGAGGCCCGCGGGTTCATCCTCGGCGCCCCGGTCGCCATCCGCGCGGGCCTCGGCTTCATCCCCGTACGCAAGGCGGGCAAGCTCCCCGGAGCCACCCTCAGCCAGGCGTACGACCTGGAGTACGGCTCCGCCGAGATCGAGGTGCACGCCGAGGACCTGAGCGCCGCCGACCGCGTCCTGGTGGTCGACGACGTCCTCGCCACCGGCGGCACCGCCGAGGCGTCGGTCCAGCTCATCCGCAGGGCGGGCGCCGAGGTCGCGGGCCTGGCCGTACTGATGGAGCTCGGCTTCCTCGGCGGCCGCGCCCGACTGGAACCGGCTCTGGCGGGCGCCCCGCTGGAGGCACTCCTCACGGTCTGACCAGCGGCGCCACACACGAACCGCACACAGGAAGAACCGCTCGGGCGGGCCCGGAGGGATCCGGTGCCCGCCTTGGGTGTGTCCGGGGCAGGCTGTCCTCTGGAGCGTTGTTCATGGTCTGGCCTGCGGTAACGCGCGCGGATCGCGCATGGGGAGCATCGTTCGGGCGGGCCCGGAGGAATCCGGTGCCCGTCCCGGGTGTTCCGGGGGTAGACCGTCCTCACATCCGCCCGCAGGCGATCCGCGGGCGTGGGATCGCTACCATGGGGTTTCCGGAGCCTGACCGGGGGACCCGGATCGCGCACGAGGAGTCCTCTTGCCAGACGAGGCCCAGCACCTGACCGCCGCCAAGCCCGAGTCCGCCTCGGCGGCCGCGGCCAAGCCCGCGCCCAGCGCGCCCCACGCGAAGAACGACACGCGCGGGCCGGTCCAGCACGCCCAGTCCGCGCCGGTCGACAAGCCCGAGCAGCCGCGCCCCAAGCCGTCTCCTCCCGAGCGCTCAGCGCCCCTGGCCCGCCCGAACACCGGCCAGCCGCGCTCCGGCTCCTCCAACCGCGTCCGCGCCCGCCTCGCCCGGCTCGGCGTCCAGCGCGCCAACCCGTACAACCCGGTCCTCGAACCGCTGCTGCGGATCGTCCGCAGCAACGACCCCAAGATCGAGAACGCCACGCTCCGCCAGATCGAGCGCGCCTACCAGGTCGCCGAGCGCTGGCACCGCGGCCAGAAGCGCAAGAGCGGCGACCCGTACATCACGCACCCGCTCGCCGTCACCACCATCCTCGCCGAGCTCGGCATGGACCCGGCCACCCTGATGGCCGGACTGCTGCACGACACCGTCGAGGACACCGAGTACGGCCTGGAGGACCTGCGCCGCGACTTCGGCGACGTGGTCACGCTCCTCGTCGACGGCGTCACCAAGCTCGACAAGGTCAAGTTCGGCGAGGCCGCGCAGGCCGAGACCGTGCGCAAGATGGTCGTCGCCATGGCCAAGGACCCCCGCGTCCTGGTCATCAAGCTCGCCGACCGCCTGCACAACATGCGCACCATGCGCTACCTCAAGCGCGAGAAGCAGGAGAAGAAGGCGCGCGAGACCCTGGAGATCTACGCGCCGCTCGCCCACCGCCTGGGCATGAACACCATCAAGTGGGAGCTGGAGGACCTCGCCTTCGCGATCCTCTACCCCAAGATGTACGACGAGATCGTCCGCCTGGTCGCCGAGCGCGCACCCAAGCGCGACGAGTACCTCGCCATAGTCACCGACGAGGTGCAGCAGGACCTGCGCGCCGCCCGCATCAAGGCCACCGTCACCGGCCGCCCCAAGCACTACTACAGCGTCTACCAGAAGATGATCGTCCGCGGCCGTGACTTCGCGGAGATCTACGACCTGGTGGGCATCCGCGTCCTCGTGGACACCGTCCGCGACTGCTACGCGGCCCTCGGCACCGTGCACGCGCGATGGAACCCGGTCCCCGGCCGGTTCAAGGACTACATCGCGATGCCCAAGTTCAACATGTACCAGTCGCTGCACACGACGGTCATCGGCCCCGGCGGCAAACCCGTCGAGCTGCAGATCCGCACCTTCGACATGCACCGCCGCGCCGAGTACGGCATCGCCGCGCACTGGAAGTACAAGCAGGAGGCCGTCGCCGGCGCCTCCAAGGTCCGTTCCGACGCGCCCAGGTCGTCCGGCAAGGGCAAGGACGACCACCTCAACGACATGGCCTGGCTGCGGCAGCTCCTGGACTGGCAGAAGGAGACCGAGGACCCCGGCGAGTTCCTGGAGTCCCTGCGCTTCGACCTGTCCCGCAACGAGGTCTTCGTCTTCACCCCCAAGGGCGACGTCATAGCGCTGCCCGCGAGTGCCACCCCCGTGGACTTCGCCTACGCCGTCCACACCGAGGTCGGCCACCGCACCATCGGGGCGCGGGTCAACGGCCGCCTCGTACCGCTGGAGTCGACCCTCGACAACGGCGACTTGGTGGAGGTCTTCACCTCCAAGGCGGCCGGCGCCGGCCCCTCCCGCGACTGGCTCGGCTTCGTCAAGTCGCCGCGGGCCCGCAACAAGATCCGCGCCTGGTTCTCCAAGGAGCGCCGCGACGAGGCCATCGAGCACGGCAAGGACTCCATCGTCCGCGCGATGCGCAAGCAGAACCTGCCGATCCAGCGCATCCTCACCGGCGACTCGCTGGTCACGCTGGCGCACGAGATGCGCTACTCGGACATCTCCGCGCTGTACGCGGCGATCGGCGAGGGCCATGTCTCCGCGCAGAACATCGTGCAGAAGCTCGTCCAGGCCCTCGGCGGCGAGGAGGCCGCCACCGAGGAGATCGACGAGTCGGTCCCGCCGGCCCGCAGCCGCAAGCGCCGCTCCAGCGCCGACCCCGGTGTCGTCGTCAAGGGCGTCGAGGACGTCTGGGTGAAGCTGGCCCGCTGCTGTACGCCGGTGCCCGGCGACCCGATCATCGGATTCGTGACCCGGGGCAGCGGCGTATCGGTGCACCGCAGCGACTGCGTCAACGTCGACTCGCTGTCCCGGGAGCCCGAGCGGATCCTCGACGTCGAGTGGGCGCCCACCCAGTCCTCGGTCTTCCTGGTCGCCATCCAGGTCGAGGCCCTCGACCGGTCCCGGCTGCTGTCGGACGTCACACGCGTGCTGTCCGACCAGCACGTCAACATCCTCTCCGCGGCCGTCCAGACCTCCCGCGACCGTGTCGCCACCTCCCGCTTCACCTTCGAGATGGGCGACCCCAAGCACCTCGGTCACGTCCTGAAGGCCGTACGCGGCGTGGAGGGCGTCTACGACGTCTACCGGGTGACCTCGGCCCGCAACCGCACGTAGCGGACGACGGACACACGAAAGGGGGGCTCCCGTACCCGAGGTACGGGAGCCCCCCTTTCGTGTGCGGTGTGCTCGTGCGAGAGCTCAGCCGCCGAACTCGTGCAGACCCTTCAGCGCCTGGTCCAGCAGGGCCTGGCGGCCCTCAAGCTCCCGCTCCAGCTTCTCCGCCTTGGCGGTGTTGCCCTGCGTCCTGGCCTGCTCGATCTGGCCCTTCAGCTTGTCCACGGCGGCCTGGAGCTGACCGGTCAGACCCGCGGCACGCGCGCGTGCCTCCGGGTTCGTCCGGCGCCACTCGGCCTCCTCGGCCTCCTGCAGGGCCCGCTCCACGGTGTGCATCCGGCCCTCGACCTTCGGGCGGGCGTCCCGCGGCACGTGGCCGATGGCCTCCCAGCGCTCGTTGATCCCGCGGAACGCGGCCCGCGCGGCCTTCAGTTCCGTGATCGGCAGGAGCTTCTCGGCCTCCTCGGCCAGCTCCTCCTTGAGCTTGAGGTTCTCGGCCTGCTCCGCGTCCCGCTCGGCGAAGACCGAGCTGCGGGCGGCGAAGAAGACGTCCTGGGCGCCGCGGAAGCGGTTCCACAGATCGTCCTCGTGCTCGCGCTGGGCTCGGCCCGCGGCCTTCCACTCCGCCATCAGGTCGCGGTAGCGGGCGGCCGTCGGCCCCCAGTCCGTCGAGCCCGACAGCGACTCTGCCTCCGCGACCAGCCGCTCCTTGGCCTGGCGGGCCTCCTCGCGCTGCGCGTCCAGCTGCGCGAAGTGCTGCTTGCGCCGCTTGGAGAACGCCGACCGCGCGTGCGAGAACCGGTGCCACAGCTCGTCGTCCGACTTGCGGTCCAGCCGCGGCAGGCCCTTCCAGGTGTCCACCAGCGCCCGCAGCCGCTCACCGGCGGCCCGCCACTGGTCGGACTGCGCCAGCTCCTCCGCCTCGACGACCAGCGCCTCCTTGGCGTGCCGCGCCTCGTCGGACTGCTTGGCCCGCTGTGCCTTGCGCTCCTCGCGGCGCGCCTCCACCAGCTCCACGAGCTTGTCCAGCCGGGCCCTGAGGGCGTCCAGGTCGCCGACCGCGTGGTGCGCGTCCACCTGCTCGCGCAGGTGCCCGATCGCGGTCTGGGCGTCCTTGGACGACAGGTCGGTGGTCTTCACTCGCTTCTCGAGGAGGCCGATCTCGACAACCAGGCCCTCGTACTTGCGCTCGAAGTAGGCCAGCGCCTCCTCGGGGGAGCCGGCCTGCCAGGAACCGACGACCTGCTCGCCGTCGGCCGTACGCACGTACACGGTCCCCGTCTCGTCGACGCGGCCCCACGGGTCGCTGCTCACAGCGCCTCCTCCACATGATGCCGTCGAGGGGGCCTCGAAGCTCCCCCGGGCATCGTCCACAGTTTCGTCACGGCCAACATAGGCGACCGACGGGATGCCTGTCCGCATCCCGCGCGACCGAAATTTCGCAGTTGGGGGTCAGGATTTGGTGACGGTCGCCTTGTCGATCACGACCGTCGCGTTGGGCGCCCCGTCACCCGCTCCGGTGTTCTCCCCGGCGTCGGCGATCTTCTTCAGCACCTTCATGCCCGCGTCCGAGACGGTCCCGAACGGGGTGTAGCTGGGCGGAAGCTGGCTGTCCTGGTAGACCAGGAAGAACTGGCTGCCGCCACTGTCCGGCTGTCCGGTGTTGGCCATCGCGACCGTGCCCGCCGGGTAGATGTTGTCCTTCAGGCTTTTGTCCTTCAGGTTCTCGTCCGGGATCGTGTACCCGGGACCGCCGGTGCCGGTGCCCGTCGGGTCACCGCACTGCAGCACGTAGATGCCGTTCGTGGTGAGCCGGTGGCACTTGCTGTGGTCGAAGTAGCCCTTCTTCGCCAGGAAGTCGAACGAGTTGACCGTGTGCGGGGCCGCCGACGCCTTCAGCGCCACGTCTATCCCGCCACAGGTCGTGTCCAGCTTCAGGGTGTACTTCGCCGACTTGTCGATGGCGACCGCCGGCTCCTTCTTCCAGGTCTCCGTCTTGACCTTGCCCTCGGCGGGCTTGTCGCACGGGTCCGGAGCCTTGCTGGTCGGTGCGGCGCTCGGCGTGACCTCCGCGTTCGCGTTGGTCTTGTCGTCGTCCTGCTCCAGCGCCCCGGTCGCGTACAGCGCGCCGCTGCCCACGAGGACCACACCGAGCACGGACGCGATCACCGAGTTGCGCACCCGCGACTTGCGCCGCGCTTCGGTGCGCCGCTGCTGCTGCCGCAAGAACTTCTCCCGGGCGAGCTGACGCCGCCGCTGCTCCTGGCTGACCACCGGATTCTCTCCTCATGCGTCTCGTGTGCCGGCCGGTACGCGTGCGTGCGTGCGGTGAGCCGACCGCCTGCGTGTGCCCCGTACCGTATATGGGTTCGCTGAGGAATCGGCAGCGCCGGTAGGCTCTGACGACGGGCGCAGCCCCGTCGCAAGCCTCCCGTATCGACACAACGAAGGACGATCGTGCTCATTGCCGGGTTCCCCGCCGGGGCCTGGGGGACGAACTGTTATCTCGTCGCCCCCGCCGCCGGTGAGGAGTGCGTGATCATCGACCCCGGCCACCAGGCCGCCGACGGCGTCGCGGAGGCGGTCCGCAAGCACCGGCTCAAGCCCGTCGCCGTCGTCCTCACCCACGGCCACATCGACCACGTCGCCTCGGTCGTCCCGGTGTGCGGAGCGCACGACGTACCGGCCTGGATCCACTCCGGGGACCGGTACATGATGAGCGACCCCGAGAAGGGCATCGGCCGCGCCATCGGCATGCCGCTGATGGGCGAGCTGACGGTGGGGGAGCCGGACGACGTCAGGGAACTCACCGACGGCACGCGGCTGGACCTCGCGGGCCTCACGTTCTCCGTCGCGCACGCGCCGGGCCATACCAAGGGGTCGGTGACCTTCGGCCTGCCCGAGACGGCGGACGTCCCGCCGGTCGTGTTCTCGGGCGACCTGCTGTTCGCCGGCTCCATCGGACGCACCGACCTGCCGGGTGGCTCCATGGACGACATGCTCGAGTCCCTGGCCCGCGTGTGCCTGCCGCTCGACGACGCGACCGTGGTGCTGTCCGGCCACGGCCCCCAGACGACCATCGGCCAGGAGCGCGCCACCAACCCGTATCTGCGGCAGGTGGCCGCCGGCCAGGGAGCCCCCACCGAGGCTCCCCGACGAGGAATGTGACGAGAGACTTCCGTGAGCACCTTCAAGGCCCCCAAGGGCACGTACGACCTGATCCCGCCGGACAGCGCCAAGTACCTCGCCGTCCGCGAGGCCATCGCCGCCCCGCTGCGGGGCTCCGGCTACGGCTACATCGAGACGCCCGGCTTCGAGAACGTCGAACTGTTCGCGCGCGGCGTCGGTGAGTCCACCGACATCGTCACCAAGGAGATGTACGCCTTCGAGACCAAGGGCGGCGACCGGCTCGCCCTGCGCCCCGAGGGCACCGCCTCCGTGCTGCGCGCCGCCCTGGAGGCCAACCTGCACAAGGCGGGCAACCTCCCGGTCAAGCTCTGGTACTCCGGTTCGTACTACCGCTACGAGCGCCCCCAGAAGGGCCGTTACCGCCACTTCTCCCAGGTCGGCGCCGAGGCGATCGGCGCGGAGGACCCGGCGCTCGACGCCGAGCTGATCATCCTCGCCGACCAGGCGTACCGCTCGCTGGGCCTGCAGGACTTCCGCATCCTGCTCAACAGCCTCGGCGACAAGGAGTGCCGCCCGGTGTACCGGGCCGCGCTGCAGGACTTCCTGCGCGGCCTCGACCTGGACGAGGACACGCTGCGCCGCGCGGAGATCAACCCGCTGCGCGTCCTGGACGACAAGCGCGAGTCGGTGCAGAAGCAGCTCACCGGCGCGCCCCTGCTGCGCGACTACCTCTGCGACGCCTGCAAGGCGTACCACGAGGAGGTCCGCGAACTGATCACGGCGGCGGGCGTGGCCTTCGAGGACGACCCCAAGCTGGTCCGCGGCCTGGACTACTACACCCGTACGACCTTCGAGTTCGTCCACGACGGTCTGGGCTCCCAGTCCGCGGTGGGCGGCGGCGGCCGCTACGACGGTCTGTCCGAGATGATCGGCGGCCCCGCCCTGCCGTCCGTCGGCTGGGCCCTGGGCGTCGACCGCACGGTGCTGGCCCTGGAGGCGGAGGGCGTGGAGCTCGAACTCCCCGCCATCACCAGCGTGTTCGCCGTCCCGCTCGGCGAGGAGGCCCGCCGGGTGCTGTTCGCCAAGGTCACCGAGCTGCGCAAGAACGGCGTGGCGGCGGACTTCTCCTACGGGAACAAGGGCCTGAAGGCCGCGATGAAGGCCGCCAACCGCTCGGGCGCCCGCTACGCCCTGGTGCTGGGCGAACGCGACCTCGCCGAAGGCGTCGTCCAGCTCAAGGACATGGAGTCCGGCGAGCAGACGGCGGTCGGCGTCAACGAGATCGTGGCGGAGCTGGAGTCACGGCTCGGCTGACCCCCCCCGTACCGACGGAGGCGCCGGATGCCCGCGCGGGGCACCGGCGCCTCCGTCGTCAACGCGTACGGGCCGCTTCACCCGGCCGGATGATCCTGGACGGAGCGTACGTGCGACCGTCCCCCGGACACAGGCCGAAACCGCACGCTCACGGGCGAACGCCGGTACGCACTTATGTCCGCACAACGGCGAACCCACGGCCCCGTACGGCACAATGGCCCCTGCCCGAAGCAGGTCCACACTCCCCAGTGACGGAATCGGCGTGATGAGCAAGACGACAGTCAGGGACGTCGACATGGATCCCGAACCCTCGGCCGCACCGCAGCGCGCCGCCTCCGCGCCGCGCACGGAGGGCGCGAGCCGGGCCTTCGCCCTGCTCCTGGTGATCACCGGCGCCGCTGGCGTGCTCGCCGCGTGGGTGATCACGCTCGACAAGTTCAAGCTGCTCGAGGCCAAGGTCAAGGGCGAGACGTTCGTCCCCGGGTGCAGTCTCAACCCCGTCGTCTCCTGCGGCAGCGTCATGGAGAGCGACCAGGCCTCCGTCTTCGGCTTCCCCAACCCGATGCTCGGCCTCGTCACCTACGGCATCGTCGTCTGCGTCGGCATGAGCCTGCTCGCCCGGGCCCGCTTCCCGCGCTGGTACTGGCTCACCTTCAACGCCGGCTGCCTGTTCGGCGTCGGATTCGTGACCTGGCTGATGTTCCAGTCCCTGTACCGGATCAACGCCCTGTGCCTGTGGTGCTGCCTGGCCTGGGTCGCCACGATCATCATGTTCTGGTACGTGACGTCGTTCAACATCCGCCAGGGCTTCCTGCCCGCCCCCGGCTGGCTGAAGGGCTTCTTCGGCGAGTTCACCTGGGTCATGCCGGTCCTGCACATCGGCATCATCGGCATGCTGATCCTGACCCGCTGGTGGGACTTCTGGACCAGCTGACCGCCCACCCCGGGCTGTCGGTGCGGTGCTTTAGGGTTTCAGCGTGGAGCCCGACCTGTTCACCGCCGCAGCAGAAGAACGCCAGGAGAAGGACCCGACCGGCAGCCCCCTGGCGGTCCGGATGCGCCCGCGCACCCTCGACGAGGTGGTGGGCCAGCAGCACCTGCTGAAGCCGGGCTCCCCCCTGCGCAGACTGGTCGGCGAGGGCGCCTCGGGCCCCGCGGGCCCCTCCTCGGTGATCCTCTGGGGCCCGCCCGGCACCGGCAAGACGACCCTGGCCTACGTCGTCTCCAAGGCCACCAACAAGCGCTTCGTCGAACTGTCGGCGATCACCGCGGGCGTCAAGGAGGTCCGCGCGGTCATCGACGGCGCCCGCCGCGCCTCCGGCGGGTACGGCCAGGAGACCGTCCTCTTCCTCGACGAGATCCACCGCTTCAGCAAGGCCCAGCAGGACTCCCTGCTCCCGGCCGTGGAGAACCGCTGGGTCACCCTGATCGCCGCGACCACCGAGAACCCCTACTTCTCGGTCATCTCCCCGCTGCTCTCCCGCTCCCTCCTCCTCACCCTCGAACCGCTCACCGACGACGACGTCCGGGACCTGCTGAAGCGCGCCCTCACCGACGAGCGGGGCCTGAAGGGCGCCGTCACCCTCCCCGAGGACACCGAGAACCACTTCCTGCGCATCGCGGGCGGCGACGCCCGCCGCGCGCTCACCGCCCTGGAGGCCGCCGCAGGGGCCGCGCTCGACAAGGGCGAGGCGGCGATCACCCTGGCCACGCTGGAGGAGACGGTCGACCGGGCCGCGGTGAAGTACGACCGCGACGGCGACCAGCACTACGACGTCGCCAGCGCGCTGATCAAGTCCATCCGCGGCTCCGACGTGGACGCCGCCCTGCACTACCTGGCCCGCATGATCGAGGCCGGCGAGGACCCCCGCTTCATCGCCCGCCGCCTGATGATCTCCGCCAGCGAGGACATCGGCCTCGCCGACCCGAACGCGCTGCCGATCGCGGTCGCCGCCGCCCAGGCCGTCGCCATGATCGGCTTCCCCGAGGCCGCCCTCACCCTCAGCCACGCCACCATCGCCCTCGCCCTCGCCCCCAAGTCCAACGCCGCCACCACCGCGATCGGCGCCGCCCTGGACGACGTGCGCAAGGGACTGGCCGGCCCCGTGCCGTCCCACCTGAGGGACAGCCACTACAAGGGCGCGACCAAGCTCGGGCACGGCAAGGGCTACACCTACCCGCACGACCTGCCCGAGGGCATCGCCGCACAGCAGTACGCGCCGGACGCCCTGAAGGACCGCGCGTACTACGAGCCCACCCGGCACGGCGCGGAGGCGCGGTACGCGGACGCGGTGGAGTGGACCAGGAAGCACCTCGGTCGGAAGCGGTCCTGACCACCCTGTAGACTCTGCCGGAGTGCTGAGTCCCGTGTCCGGCCCCGGTCGGCGCCTCAGGCGGGACACCCAGCCGGATCCTTCGATCCAGGAGCGTCGCGCACCGTCGTAGGTGTCGCGGGCAGCCCACCACCCCCCCGCAAGTCCCGGGACCGGTCGGTGGGCCGTTCGTGTGCTGCACGTATGTGCCCAGACCAGGGGAGCGGCTGCCCGTCAGGTCCTCACGGACCCGATGGGAATTCCCCGGCTGCGGATGCGACCTCCCGTAACCCTGAGGCAGCCGACAGGAGACAAGGAAAACAAGTGGCGAATCAGTCCCGCCCCAAGGTCAAGAAGTCGCGTGCCCTCGGCATCGCGCTGACCCCGAAGGCCGTCAAGTACTTCGAGGCCCGCCCCTACCCGCCGGGCGAGCACGGCCGCGGCCGCAAGCAGAACTCGGACTACAAGGTCCGTCTGCTGGAGAAGCAGCGTCTGCGCGCGCAGTACGACCTCTCCGAGCGCCAGCTGGTGCGCGCCTACGAGCGTGCCTCCAAGGTGCAGGGCAAGACCGGTGAGGCCCTGATCGTGGAGCTGGAGCGGCGCCTCGACGCGCTGGTCCTGCGTTCGGGCATCGCCCGCACGATCTACCAGGCCCGCCAGATGGTCACCCACGGCCACATCCAGGTCAACGGCAAGAAGGTCGACAAGCCCTCCTTCCGTGTCCGCCCGGACGACGTCGTGCAGGTCCGCGACCGCAGCAAGGAGAAGACCCTCTTCACGATCGCCCGTGAAGGCGGCTTCGCCCCCGACGGTGAGACCCCGCGCTACCTCCAGGTGAACCTCAAGGCCCTGGCGTTCCGCCTGGACCGTGAGCCGAACCGCAAGGAGATCCCGGTGATCTGCGACGAGCAGCTCGTCGTCGAGTACTACGCCCGCTGACCCCAGCAGGCGCGCGGTATCCCGAACCCGCCGTCTCCCCGCCCCTCCGGGCGGGCGAGGCGGCGGGTTCGTCGTCGCTTCCCGCGACTCCACCGGTGGCGGACGGTAATCCGGTACGGAGTCCCGTCACCGGCGCGATAGGCTCGACCCCACGACTTTCTCGATGTTCAGGCGCGTTTCAAGGGAGCGGGTGCACACAGTGTCCGGTGGCGAGGTGGCCGGAATCCTGGTGGCCGTGTTCTGGGCGATCCTGGTCTCCTTCCTCGCCGTCGCGCTGGCGAGGCTGGCCCAGACGCTCCGGGCGACCACCAGGCTCGTGGCGGACGTGACCGACCAGGCCGTCCCCCTGCTGGCGGACGCCTCGGCGGCGGTGCGTTCCGCGCAGACCCAGATCGAACGGGTCGACGCGATCGCCTCCGACGTCCAGGAGGTCACCTCCAACGCCTCCGCGCTGTCGACCACCGTGGCCTCCACCTTCGGCGGCCCCCTGGTCAAGGTCGCCGCCTTCGGCTACGGCGTGCGCCGCGCCGTCAGCGGCCGCAAGGACGACGCCCCGGCCAAGGAGCCGAGGCGCAACGTGATCGTGGGCCGCACCGTCCCGGGCGCGCGGCGGGAAAAGCGGACCCGGGGAAAGAGGGACTGACCCAGCGATGTTCCGCCGAACGTTCTGGTTCACCACCGGCGTCGCCGCCGGCGTGTGGGCCACCACCAAGGTCAACCGCAAGATCAGGCAGCTGACGCCCGAGCACCTCGCCGTCACCGCGGCGAACAAGGCGATCGAGACCGGCGGCCGGCTCAAGGACCGCGCGGTGGACTTCGCGCTCGAGGTCCGCGACAACATGGCCCGGCGGGAGGCCGAACTGGGCGACGCGCTCGGGCTCAACGCCCCCGTCGACCGCGAACTCCCCGCACCCCGCGGCTACGCCGTCATCGAGAACCGCAACACCCCCAAGTACGTCGAGGGCCCGGAGCGGAAGTCGACGCACCGGACGCACCAGACGTACCCGACGTACCCGTACAACCGGAATGAGGACCACTGATGGAGTCGGCCGAGATCCGCCGCCGCTGGCTGAGCTTCTTCGAGGAGCGCGGGCACACCGTCGTCCCGTCGGCGTCGCTCATCGCGGACGACCCGACTCTGCTGCTCGTCCCGGCCGGCATGGTGCCCTTCAAGCCCTACTTCCTGGGTGAGGTCAAGCCGCCCTTCGACCGCGCCACCAGCGTGCAGAAGTGCGTGCGCACACCCGACATCGAAGAGGTCGGCAAGACCACCCGCCACGGCACGTTCTTCCAGATGTGCGGCAACTTCTCCTTCGGCGACTACTTCAAGGAAGGCGCCATCAAGCTCGCCTGGGAGCTGCTCACCAGCACCCGGGACCAGGGCGGTTACGGCCTCGACCCCGAGCGCCTGTGGATCACCGTCTACCAGGACGACGACGAGGCCGAGCAGATCTGGCGCGACGTCGTCGGCGTGCCCGCCGAGCGCATCCAGCGCCTGGGCAAGAAGGACAACTTCTGGTCCATGGGCGTCCCCGGCCCCTGCGGCCCCTGCTCCGAGATCAACTACGACCGCGGCCCCGAGTTCGGCGTCGAGGGCGGCCCCGCCGTCAACGACGAGCGGTACGTGGAGATCTGGAACCTCGTCTTCATGCAGTACGAGCGGGGCGAGGGCACCGGCAAGGACGACTTCGAGATCCTCGGTGACCTGCCGAGCAAGAACATCGACACGGGCCTGGGCTTCGAGCGGCTCGCCATGATTCTGCAGGGCGTGCAGAACATGTACGAGATCGACACCTCCATGGCCGTGATCGACAAGGCCACCGAGCTCACCGGCGTGGCCTACGGCGACGCCCAGGCCTCCGACGTCTCCCTGCGCGTGGTCACCGACCACATGCGCACCTCCGTCATGCTCATCGGCGACGGCGTCACCCCCGGCAACGAGGGCCGCGGCTACGTGCTGCGCCGCATCATGCGCCGCGCCATCCGCAACATGCGCCTGCTCGGCGCCACGGGGCCGGTCGTCAAGGACCTGATCGACGTCGTCATCGGCATGATGGGCCAGCAGTACCCGGAGCTGATCACCGACCGCGAGCGCATCGAGAAGGTCGCCCTCGCCGAGGAGAACGCCTTCCTCAAGACGCTGAAGGCCGGCACCAACATCCTCGACACCGCCGTCAGCGACACCAAGGCCGCCGGCGGCACCGTCCTCGCCGGCGACAAGGCCTTCCTGCTCCACGACACCTGGGGTTTCCCGATCGACCTCACCCTGGAGATGGCCGCCGAGCAGGGGCTCTCCGTGGACGAGGACGGCTTCCGCCGTCTGATGAAGGAGCAGCGGGAGCGCGCCAAGGCCGACGCCCAGGCCAAGAAGACCGGCCACGCCGGCGCCGGCGCCTACCGGGAGATCGCCGACAAGGCCGGCGCCACCGACTTCGTCGGCTACACCGACACCGAGAGCGAGTCCACGATCGTCGGCATCCTCGTCGACGGCGCCTCCTCCCCGGCCGCCACCGAGGGCGACGAGGTCGAGATCGTCCTCGACCGCACCCCGTTCTACGCCGAGGGCGGCGGCCAGATCGGCGACACCGGCCGCATCAGGGTCGACACCGGCGCCGTCATCGAGATCCGCGACTGCCAGAAGCCGGTCCCGGGCGTGTACGTCCACAAGGGCGTCGTCCAGGTCGGCGAGGTCACCGTCGGCGCCAAGGCCCACGCCTCCATCGACGGCCGCCGCCGTACGGCCATCGCCCGTGCCCACTCGGCCACCCACCTCACCCACCAGGCGCTGCGCGACGCCCTCGGCCCGACGGCCGCCCAGGCCGGTTCCGAGAACCAGCCCGGCCGCTTCCGCTTCGACTTCGGCTCCCCGTCCGCCGTGCCGACGGCCGTGATGACCGACGTCGAGCAGAAGATCAACGAGGTGCTCGCCCGCGACCTCGACGTGCGTGCCGACGTCATGGGCATCGACGAGGCCAAGAAGCAGGGCGCCATCGCCGAGTTCGGCGAGAAGTACGGCGAGCGCGTGCGCGTCGTCACCATCGGTGACTTCTCCAAGGAGCTGTGCGGCGGCACCCACGTGCACAACACCGCCCAGCTCGGTCTGGTGAAGCTGCTCGGCGAGTCCTCCATCGGCTCCGGTGTGCGCCGCATCGAGGCCCTGGTCGGCGTGGACGCCTACAACTTCCTCGCCCGTGAGCACACGGTCGTCGCCCAGCTCCAGGAGCTGATCAAGGGCCGCCCGGAGGAGCTTCCGGAGAAGGTCTCCGCCATGCTCGGCAAGCTGAAGGACGCCGAGAAGGAGATCGAGAAGTTCCGCGCCGAGAAGGTCCTCCAGGCCGCCGCCGGTCTCGCCGAGTCCGCCAAGGACGTCAGGGGCATCGCCCTTGTCACCGGCCAGGTCCCCGACGGCACCACGCCGGACGACCTGCGCAAGCTGGTCCTCGACGTGCGGGGCCGCATCCAGGGCGGCCGGGCCGCCGTCGTCGCCCTGTTCACCGTGAACAACGGCAAGCCGCTGACGGTCATCGCCACCAACGACGCCGCCCGCGAGCGCGGCCTCAAGGCCGGTGAGCTGGTCCGCACGGCCGCCAAGACCCTCGGCGGCGGCGGTGGCGGCAAGCCGGACGTCGCCCAGGGTGGCGGCCAGAACCCGGCCGCCGTCGGCGAGGCCGTCGACGCCGTCGAGCGGCTCGTGGCGGACACCGCCAAGTGAGCGAGAACCAGCGGGACACCCCGGCGATGCGCCGGGGCCGCCGTCTCGCGATCGACGTCGGGGACGCCCGCATCGGGGTCGCCTCGTGCGACCCCGACGGGATCCTCGCCACGCCGGTCGAGACCGTCCCCGGCCGGGACGTCCCCGCCGCCCACCGCAGGCTGCGGCAGCTCGTCGAGGAGTACGAGCCGATCGAGGTCGTCGTCGGTCTCCCCCGCTCCCTCAAGGGGGGCGAGGGCCCGGCCGCGGCCAAGGTCAGGGGTTTCGCGCAGGAGCTGGCCCGTATGATCACTCCCGTTCCGGTGCGGCTCGTCGACGAACGCATGACGACGGTGACGGCGAGTCAGGGACTGCGCGCCTCGGGCGTGAAGTCCAAGAAGGGACGTTCCGTCATCGACCAGGCGGCCGCTGTGATCATCCTTCAGCAGGCACTGGAATCCGAACGGGTGTCAGGCAGGCCACCCGGTGAGGGCGTCGAAGTGGTCATCTGATCGCGATACGGTAACGTTCCGCGCGATGCGGACGGTGTTCGAACAGCCGCCGCACAGAGAGAGGCGGGACGGGAGCCGTGGTCTTCAGGTGGCCGCGCGCCCGCTGCCTCGCGGCTCTAGGGGATCGATGACTGAGTATGGCCGGGGCCAAGGCTCCGAACCGTGGCATCCGGACGACCCGTTGTACGGGGACGGCGGATGGGGCGGACAGCAGACCCAGCAGGGTCAGCAGTCCCCCTACGGCGGCCAGCCACAGCACTATCCGCAGCAGCCGCAGGCGCAGCAGCAGTACGGCGACTGGGGCACCGGCGAGCAGCACGGGTACGGCGGGCAGCAGTACCCGCAGTACGACCAGCAGCAACAGCCGCAGTACGACCAGCAACAGCCGCAGTACGACCAGCAACAGCCGCAGTACGACCAGCAGCAGTACGCCCCTCAGCAGCAACAGCAACAGCCGCAGTACGACCAGAACGGGTGGCCCACGGGCTCCTACCCGCAGGACCCCTACGCGGCCGGCCCGACGGACCCGTACGCGCAGCAGGCCGGGACGTACGGCGGGGAGCAGCCCGACCACTACGGCACCCCCGACGCCTACCCGCCGCCCGAACCGCCCAGCCGCCGCCGCGCCGAACCCGAGCCGGAAACCGACTGGGACCCGGGCCCCGACGAGGGCGAACACGCGTTCTTCGCGGGCGGCGACAAGGAGGACGCCGCCGACGACGAGCCGGACGACCGGAGCGGGCGCGGCGAGCGCCGGGGCCGGGGCGGCAAGGAGAAGAAACGACGCAGCGGCCTGGCCTGTCTCGTCGTGGTCGTGGTCTTCGGCGGCGGCCTCGCCGGTGTCGGCTACTTCGGCTACCAGTTCTACCAGGATCGTTTCGGCAGCGCCCCGGACTTCGCGGGGGCCGGCAACGGCGAGCAGGTGACCGTCACGATCCCCAAGGGCGCCGGCGGTTACGCCATCGGCCAGGAGCTCAAGAAGATGGGCGTGGTCAAGAGCGTCGACGCCTTCGTCGCGGCCCAGGCGGCCAACCCGCAGGGCAAGAACATCCAGGACGGCGTGTACACGCTGGAGAAGGAGATGTCGGCCGCGAGCGCGGTCGAGCTGATGCTCAGCCCCAAGAGCCGCGACAACCTGATCATCGCCGAGGGCAAGCGCAACGCCGCCGTCTACGAACTGATCGACAAGCGCCTCAAGGTGGACGAGGGCACCACGGCCAAGGTCGCCGAGACCAAGTGGAAGACCCTCGGCCTGCCCGACTGGGCCGTGAACCACGAGGACGTCAAGGATCCGCTGGAGGGCTTCCTCTACCCGTCGAGCTACGCCGTCGCCAAGGGCCAGAAGCCCGAGGACGTGCTGAAGCAGATGGTGGCTCGCGCCACCGAGAAGTACGAGGAGCTGGACTTCGAGGGGAAGGCCGAGAGCCTCGGTCTCGAAGGGCCGTGGGAGCTGGTGACGGTCGCGAGCCTGGTCCAGGCGGAGGGCAAGACCCACGAGGACTTCCGCAAGATGTCCGAGGTCATCTACAACCGGCTCAAGCCCACCAACACCGAGACGAACCAGGAGCTGCAGTTCGACTCGACCTTCAACTACCTCCTGGGCCAGAGCGAGATCGACATCTCCGAGTCGGAGATCAACAGCAACCCGGACCCGTACAACACGTACACCAACAAGGGCCTGCCGCCCGGCCCGATCGGCAATCCGGGCGAGGAGGCGCTGAGGGCCGCGCTGGACCCGACGAGCGATGGCTGGATGTACTTCGTGGCCACGGACGGCGTGAACAAGACCGAGTTCGCCGAGACACACGACGAGTTCCTGAAGCTGAAGGACAAGTTCAATGCCAGCTAGGGCCGGGGTCCGCAGGGCCGCCGTACTCGGCTCCCCGATCGCCCACTCCCTCTCCCCGGTGCTGCACCGCACCGCCTACGCCGAGCTGGGCCTGGAAGGCTGGACGTACGACCGTTTCGAGGTCGACGAGAAGTCCCTGCCCGGCTTCTTCGACACGCTCGGCACCGAGTGGGCGGGACTGTCGCTGACCATGCCGCTGAAGCGGGCGGTGATCCCGCTGCTCGACTCGGTCAGCGAGACCGCGACGTCCGTCGAGGCGGTCAACACGGTCGTCTTCACGCCGGACGGTCGCCGGACCGGCGACAACACCGACATCCCCGGAATGGTCGCCGCCCTGCGCGAGCACGGCATCGACAAGGTGGAGTCCGCCGCCATCATCGGCGCGGGCGCCACCGCCTCCTCGGCCCTCGCCGCGCTGGCCCGTATCTGCTCGGGCGAAATCACGGTCCATGTCCGCAGCGAGACTCGCGCGACGGAGATGCGGGAGTGGGCCGAGCGGCTCGACGTCACGGTCCGCATCGCCGCCTGGGACGACGTCGAGCAGGCCCTGCACGCCCCGCTGGTCGTCAGCACCACACCGGCCGGTGTCACGGACACCCTCGCCAGGGCCGTCCCGGAGCGTCCGACGGCCCTCTTCGACGTGCTCTACGACCCGTGGCCGACCGTTCTCGCCGCCCGCTGGTCGGCGTACGGGGGTGCCGTGGTCAGCGGGCTGGACCTGCTGGTGCACCAGGCGGTGCTCCAGGTGGAGCAGATGACGGGGCGTTCACCGGCCCCGCTGGACGCCATGCGAAAAGCGGGCGAGCGGGCTCTCGCGGCCCGCTAGGATCCACCCTCGGTTCCGCAGGGGGCGGAACAGGGGAGGGGAACGCGTTCCATGTCCGCAAGCATGCCGCTGGCGTCGGTGAAGTCCCAGATATTCGAGTCCGTGCTGGGCTTCCTGCCCGACTGGGTGCAGATCACGGTGCTGGCCCTGATCGTGCTCGCCGTCGTCGCGTCCTGGGTCGTCAAGATCAAGCGCAAGATCGCGCACCGCCGCGCCGTCCGCGACGGACAGCCGGCCCACGCGGCGGCTCAGTACGGCCAGGGCAGCGGCGCGGACCATCTGGGCCAGTACGCGCCGCAGGCCGTCCAGCAGCCGAGCGGGGCGGATCACCTGGGCCGGTACGCGCCGCAGCGGCAGGGCAGCGGCGCCGGCCACCCGGGTGCCCATGCCCCGCAGCCGAGCGGGGCCGACTTCCTCGGCGCCTACGCACCCCAGCCCCGTCAGGGCGAGGGCGGCCCGGCCTGATCCCTCCACCGCCCGGCCCGTGATCCCGCCCGTCCGCCTGATGGACCGGCGGCCGGACACCCGGCCCGGACGTGGGAGGATCGGAGGTGGCGGACCGGGGCCGCGCACCCCGTCACGCCACAGCCGTACACGAGGACACGTGTACGCAGGGCAGTACCGGGGCGCGAGCATTGAGGAGCACCGTTGAGCAGGTTGCGCTGGCTGACCGCGGGGGAGTCGCACGGTCCCGCACTCGTGGCGACGCTGGAGGGCCTTCCCGCCGGCGTACCGATCACCACGGACATGGTGGCGGACCACCTCGCGAGGCGGCGGCTGGGCTACGGTCGCGGCGCCCGGATGAAGTTCGAGCGTGACGAGGTCACCTTCCTCGGTGGCGTCCGGCACGGTCTGACCCTCGGTTCCCCGGTCGCGATCATGGTGGGCAACACCGAGTGGCCGAAGTGGGAGCAGGTCATGGCGGCCGACCCGGTCGACCCGGAGGTGCTGGCCGGCCTGGCGCGCAACGCCCCGCTGACCCGCCCCCGCCCCGGCCACGCCGACCTGGCCGGCATGCAGAAGTACGGCTTCGACGAGGCCCGGCCGATCCTGGAGCGCGCCTCCGCCCGTGAGACCGCCGCCCGCGTGGCGCTGGGCGCGGTGGCGCGGTCGTACCTGAAGGAGACGGCCGGCATCGAGATCGTCAGCCACGTCGTCGAGCTGGCCGCGGCCAAGGCGCCGTACGGCGTCCACCCGACCCCCGCCGACGTGCAGCGGCTGGACGAGGACCCGGTGCGCTGCCTGGACGCGGACGCCTCGAAGGCGATGGTCGCGGAGATCGACCAGGCCCACAAGGACGGCGACACCCTCGGCGGCGTGGTCGAGGTGCTGGCGTACGGCGTCCCGGTCGGCCTCGGCTCCCACGTCCACTGGGACCGCCGCCTGGACGCCCGCCTGGCCGCCGCCCTCATGGGCATCCAGGCGATCAAGGGCGTCGAGGTCGGCGACGGCTTCGACCTCGCCCGCGTCCCCGGCTCCAAGGCGCACGACGAGATCCTCGCCACCCCCGACGGCATCAAGCGCGCCTCGGGCCGCTCCGGCGGCACCGAGGGCGGACTGACCACCGGTGAGCTGCTGCGCGTACGCGCGGCGATGAAGCCCATCGCGACCGTGCCGCGGGCGCTGAAGACCGTGGACGTCGTCACCGGCGAGGAGACCGCCGCCCACCACCAGCGTTCCGACGTCTGCGCCGTGCCGGCCGCCGGCATCGTCGCCGAGGCCATGGTCGCCCTGGTCCTCGCGGACGCGGTCGCGGAGAAGTTCGGCGGCGACAGCGTCACCGAGACCCGCCGCAACGTGACGTCGTACCTCGAGAACCTGGCCATCCGATGAGCTCACCGGTCATCGTGCTGGTCGGCCCGATGGGCGTGGGCAAGTCCACCGTGGGGCAGCTGCTCGCCGAGCGGCTGGGCGTCGCCTACCGCGACACCGACGACGACATCGTCACCGCCGAGGGCCGCACCATCGCCGACATCTTCGTCGACGAGGGCGAGCCCGCCTTCCGCGCCATCGAGAAGCGCGCGGTACGCGCGGCACTCACCGAGCACGAGGGCGTCCTGGCCCTCGGCGGCGGCGCGGTCCTCGACCCCGACACACGCGCACTGCTCGCCGGACAGCGGGTCGTGTACCTCTCGATGGACGTCGAGGAGGCCGTCAAGCGCACCGGCCTCAATGCCGCCCGCCCGCTCCTCGCGGTCAACCCGCGCAAGCAGTGGCGCGAGCTGATGGAGGCCCGCCGGCACCTGTACGAGGAGGCCGCCACGGCCGTCGTACCGACCGACGGCCGCACGCCCGAGGAAGTCACCGAAGCGGCCCTGAACGCACTGGAGTTGAAGGACGCATGAGCAGCGAGGCAGTGACACGGATCGCCATCGGCGGCACGGCGGGCACCGACCCGTACGAGGTCCTGGTGGGCCGTCAGCTCCTCGGCGAGCTGGGCGGACTGATCGGCACCCGGGCCAAGCGAGTCGCGATCGTGCACCCCGAAGCCCTCGCCGAGACGGGCGACGCGCTCCGCGCCGACCTGGCCGAGCAGGGCTACGAGGCGGTCGCCATCCAGGTGCCCAACGCGGAGGAGGCCAAGACCGCCGAGGTCGCCGCCTACTGCTGGAAGGCGCTGGGCCAGTCCGGCTTCACCCGCACCGACGTCATCGTCGGCGTGGGCGGCGGCGCCACGACGGACCTGGCCGGCTTCGTGGCCGCGACCTGGCTGCGCGGGGTCCGCTGGATCGCCGTCCCGACCACCGTCCTGGCCATGGTGGACGCGGCCGTGGGCGGCAAGACCGGCATCAACACCGCCGAGGGCAAGAACCTCGTCGGAGCCTTCCACCCGCCCGCCGGGGTCCTGTGCGACCTGGCCGCCCTGGACTCCCTCCCGGTCAACGACTACGTCTCCGGACTCGCCGAGGTCATCAAGGCCGGCTTCATCGCCGACCCGGTGATCCTGGACCTCATCGAGTCCGACCCCCAGGCCGCCCGCACCCCGTCCGGCCCGCACACCGCGGAACTGATCGAGCGCTCGATCCGGGTCAAGGCGGAGGTCGTCTCGTCCGACCTGAAGGAATCGGGTCTGCGCGAGATCCTGAACTACGGCCACACCCTCGGCCACGCCATCGAGAAGAACGAGCGCTACAAGTGGCGCCACGGCGCGGCGGTCGCCGTCGGCATGCACTTCGCCGCCGAACTGGGCCGCCTCGCGGGCCGCTTGGACGACGCCACCGCGGACCGCCACCGCACGGTCCTCGAATCGGTCGGGCTCCCCCTGCACTACCGCTACGACCAGTGGCCCAAGCTGCTGGAGAACATGAAGGTCGACAAGAAGTCCCGCGGCGACCTGCTGCGCTTCATCGTCCTCGACGGCCTCGCCAAGCCCACGGTGTTCGAAGGCCCGGACCCGGCCGTCCTCCTCGCCGCGTACGGCGAGGTCGGGGAGTAGCCCCGGGCACTCATCACCGCCCCCGGCCGTTCACACAACGACGGCAGGGGGCGGTACCGTTCGGTAGCACGCGGGTCATCCCCGCTGTCAGCGCCCCATCGCCTGTACGAGACGGAGTGGCACCGGATGCAGCACGCAGTGGGTTCTCCGCTGCCGCCGCCCCATCAGCCGGGGCACGGACCGGCCGTCGGCTGGTCACCGGCCGCACACCACCCGGGCCAGCACCCGGGAGCGCACCAGGGCCCCGCCCCCGTGCCTCCTCCGGCACCGGGCTACCCCGCGCCCCCGCCCGGCGGCCCCACCCCGCCCCCCGCGGGCCCGCGGCACGCCTCGATGCCCCCGCCGCCGGACACCACCGGCCACGTCCCGCTGCCGCCCGGTGCCCCGGTCGCCATGCCCAGCCCGCCGCAGACCACCGCCGCCCCCGACCCGGCCGGCACGATCATCGCCGTGCTGCTCATAGGCCCCGCGGGCGCCGGCAAGACGAGCGTGGCCAAGTACTGGGCGGACCACCGCCGGGTGCCGACCGCGCACATCAGCCTCGACGACGTACGCGAGTGGGTCCGCTCCGGGTTCGCCGACCCGCAGTCCGGGTGGAACGACCACTCGGAGGCGCAGTACCGGCTGGCGCGACGCACCTGCGGGTTCGCGGCGCGCAACTTCCTCGCCAACGGGATCTCGTGCATCCTCGACGACGCGGTCTTCCCCGACCGGCCGGTCGTCGGCCTCGGCGGCTGGAAGCGGCACGTGGGCCCCGGCCTGCTCCCGGTGGTCCTCCTCCCCGGCCTGGACATCGTCCTCGAGCGCAACGCGGAACGCTCCGGCAACCGCCGGCTCACCGACGAGGAGGTGGCCCGTATCCACGGCCGCATGGCCGGCTGGTACGGCTCGGGTCTCCCCATCATCGACAACTCCCAGCTGGACATACCGGAAACGGCCCGCATCCTGGACGACGTCCTGGCCCGCGCGATAGCGAGCCCTCCGCAGTGGTGAACGCGGGGCCCCTCGCCGCAGCAGCCGATCGGTACGCCGCCGCGCCCACCCTCCCCCACCCCCACTCTCGGCTTCGTCCGAGCGGGAGGTGCCCCCATCGCCCCAGCGGCACGACTGCCCGCCAGTCGGTGGTGTCCGGGGCGGGGTGTGGCTTGCCCGCACTTAACGGGGTGCCGCCGCGCCCACCCGTGCCGCCCCAGCGGCACGACTGCCCGCAGTTGGGGCGGTGGCGGGATTCGCTCGTAGCCGGGTAGGACGCTCCCGCGGGCGCCGATGCACGGGAGCGGGGTGTGGTGGTGCGGTGGAGGCCGCCGCTCACCCGGTCCCCACCCCGGCTCACCGTGGCAGCACGGTACGGGCCCGACTGCGGCGGACTCACCGCGCCACCACACCCCCGACCCCACGACGCACCCCCACTCGGCCCCGCTCGACCGGCGACATCCAGCCACCACTCCTACGCTCGAAGAATGTCAGAGGTCTACGCGGTCCGCCGCACCCGGCTACGGGAATGCTGCAACGCGGGCGGCAGCGCGGCGGCGCTGGTGTCCCGGCCCGCAAACGTGCGCTACCTCGCCGGCACCGCCCCCGAAGGCGCCGTGCTGCTGCTGGGCAGGACCGAGGACCTGCTGGTATGCGCCGGCCCACCCGACGACCGCTCCCCCCGGAGCCACCCCGACGAATCCCTGCGCGTACACGTCGTCCCCGGCATCGGCGGCGACGCCGCCCTCGCCGCCGCCGACCTCGCCGTCGGCCAGGGCGTCGACTCCCTCGCCGTCGAGGAGCACCACCTCACCGTGACCCGCCACCGCGCGATCCACGACGCCGCACCCCGCCTCCGCCTCGCCGGCATCGGCTGCGCCGTCGAACAGCTCCGCGTCGTCAAGGACGAGGAAGAGATCTCCTGCCTCCGCATCGGCGCGGAGATCACCGACCAGGCCCTCGGCGAACTCCTGGAGTCCATCCTCGTGGGCCGCACCGAACGCCACCTCGCCCTCGAACTCGAGCGCCGCCTGGTCGACCACGGCGCCGACGGCCCCGCCTTCCCCACCTCCGTCGCCACCGGCCCGAACGCCGGCCGCCCCGGGCACCGCCCCACCGACCGCCGCGTCGAGGAGGGTGACTTCCTCTCCGTCTGCCTCGGCGCCACCTACCGCGGCTACCGCTGCGAGATCGGCCGTACGTTCGTCATCGGCACGGCCCCCGCGGACTGGCAGATCGAGCTCTACGACCTCGTCTTCTCCGCCCAGAGAGCCGGACGCGAGTCCCTCGTCCCCGGCGCGGCCTGCCGCGACGTGGACCGAGCCGCACGCCACGTCCTGGATTCCGCCGGGTACGCCGAGGCACTCCCCAAGCTCACCGGTCACGGCGTAGGACTGGAAATCGACGAGGACCCTCAATTGACCCCCGCGGCCATGGGTAAACTGGACGCTTGTGTGCCGGTCACCGTCGAACCGGGGGTCCACCTCCCGGGCCGGGGCGGGGTCCGGATCGATGACACGCTCGTCGTACGCCCCGAGGCGGACGGCGGACCCGAGCTACTCACCATCACGACCAAGGAGCTGCTCGCGCTCTAGCCCCGCGTTGGGCGCAGGCGCACGCCCCGGCCGTCGTCCACGTCAGTCCAGTCCAGGAGATTCCGCAACCGTGGCTTCCACGAACGACCTCAAGAACGGCATGGTGCTCAAGCTCGAAGGCGGCCAGCTCTGGTCCGTCGTCGAGTTCCAGCACGTCAAGCCCGGCAAGGGCCCGGCCTTCGTGCGCACCAAGCTCAAGAACGTGCTCTCCGGCAAGGTCGTCGACAAGACCTTCAACGCCGGCGTCAAGGTCGAAACGGCCACCGTCGACAAGCGTGACATGCAGTTCTCCTACATGGACGGCGACTACTTCGTCTTCATGGACATGGAGACCTACGACCAGCTCATGGTCGACCGCAAGGCCGTCGGCGACGCCGCCAACTTCCTCATCGAGGGCTTCGAGGCCACCGTCGCGCAGCACGAGGGCGAGGTGCTCTTCGTCGAGCTCCCGGCCGCCGTCGAGCTGGTGGTCCAGGAGACCGAGCCGGGCGTCCAGGGCGACCGCTCCACCGGCGGCACCAAGCCGGCCACGCTGGAGACCGGTCACCAGATCCAGGTCCCGCTCTTCATCACCACCGGTGAGAAGATCAAGGTCGACACCCGCACCAGCGACTACCTCGGCCGGGTGAACAGCTAACCGTGGCTGCCCGCAACACGGCCCGCAAACGCGCCTTCCAGATCATCTTCGAGGGCGACCAGCGCGGCGCCGAGGTCCTGACCGTCCTCGCCGACTGGGTCCGGCACGCCCGGTCCGACACCCGGCAGCCGCCGGTGAGCGAGTACACGATGCAGCTCGTCGAGGGCTACGCGGAGCACGCGAAGCGCATCGACGAGCTGATCGCCCAGTACTCGGTCGGCTGGACGATCGACCGGATGCCGGTCGTCGACCGCAGCATTCTCCGTCTCGGCGCGTACGAGCTGATCTGGGTCGACGAGACGCCGGACGCGGTTGTGCTCGACGAGATGGTGCAGCTGGCGAAGGAGTTCTCGACGGACGAGTCGCCCTCCTTCGTGAACGGGCTCCTCGGCCGGCTCAAGGAGCTGAAGCCGTCGCTCCGCCGCGAGGCGTGACCCGGCGTTCTTGTGCCTGTGCGCCGTAGGGGTGCGGCAATGCGGCGGCCGCGCGTCGCCGTGGCTGCCCGCACCCACGAGGCGGGGCCGCGTGTCGGTACGGCCCCGCGCCCCTGACGACGCTGCCCGCGCCGTGTGAAAAGCCGCTCACCGCGTGGAAAAGCCGCCGGGGTGGTCCGAACTGATGGGTTCGGACCACCCCGGCGGCACGTTTCTGCGTCCCCGCGGAGCGGTTACGCCTCCTCGTGGGAGGCCACCGCGCGGCGCGCGTCCGCGTCCAGGACGCCCCAGCTGATCAGCTGCTCGGTGAGGACCGAGGGCGACTGGTCGTAGATGACGGCGAGGGTGCGCAGGTCGTCCTGGCGGATCGAGAGCACCTTGCCGTTGTAGTCACCGCGCTGGGACTGGATCGTCGCCGCGTAGCGCTGCAGCGGGCCCGCCTTCTCGGCCGGCACCGTGGCCAGCCGCTCCAGGTCCAGGACCAGCTTCGGCGGCGGCTCGGCGGCGCCGCCCGGGGTCGTACCCGGCAGCAGCTCCTGCACCGGAACGCCGTAGAAGTCCGCCAGCTCCGCGAGGCGCTGCACGGTCACGGCGCGGTCGCCGCGCTCGTACGAACCGACCACGACCGCCTTCCAGCGGCCCTGGGACTTCTCCTCGACACCGTGGAGGGAAAGGCCCTGCTGGGTGCGGATCGCCCGGAGCTTGGCCCCGAGCTGTTTGGCGTATTCGCTGGACATATAGCTCCCCGGCACTGTGTCGACGCGACTCTGGCTGATTTCCATGCCGCGCGGCTGGTAACTCACTGTGAGGTTACGCAGCGTTACTCTCGTGCGTCAAGCCGAATGGTCCACACCGACTCTTCCGTGGTAGCGAAGATCGGTTACGCCATTGGGGTGATCGGGGGTGTCGCTCCGCGCGAATCCCGACCTGATAGCCTGAGCGACGCAATCCGACGTCCTTTAATGTCCGTCCCGTGAGGCGGAGAAGGAGGTCCGTTTCACATGGACAAGCAGAACACGCAGGACACGCAGTCCGATGCGCGGCCCGTTCTCGAGGGCCCCGACATCGCGCGGGTGCTGACCCGCATCGCCCACGAGATCGTCGAACGCGCCAAGGGCGCCGACGACGTGGTGCTCCTCGGCATCCCGACCCGAGGCGTCTTCCTCGCCCAGCGGCTCGCCGCCAAGCTCGAGCAGATCACCGAGCGCAAGGTCCCGGTCGGCTCGCTGGACATCACCATGTACCGCGACGACCTGCGCATGCACCCGCCGCGTGCGCTGGCCCGCACCGAGATCCCCGGCGACGGCATCGACGGCCGGCTGGTCGTCCTCGTCGACGACGTGCTCTTCTCCGGCCGCACCATCCGCGCCGCCCTCGACGCGCTGAACGACATCGGGCGCCCCCGCGCGGTGCAGCTCGCCGTCCTCGTCGACCGCGGCCACCGCGAACTGCCCATCCGCGCCGACTACGTCGGCAAGAACCTCCCCACGTCGCTGCGGGAGACGGTCAAGGTCCTGCTCGCCGAGGAGGACGGTCGCGACACCGTGCTGCTCGGCGCCAAGCAGACCGCCCAGTAGCACCGCGGAGCGCACGCCGACCGCGTGCGCCGGCCCGGCACGCCCGCACGCGTACCCGGCTGTCCGATTTCGCCTCATTGAACCGCCTTACGGAGCCTGACAGATGCAGCGTCATCTCATCTCGGCCGCCGACCTCACCCGCGACGACGCCGTCCTGATCCTCGACACCGCCGAGGAGATGGCCCGGGTCGCCGACCGGCCGATCAAGAAACTCCCGACCCTGCGCGGCCGGACCGTGGTCAACCTCTTCTTCGAGGACTCCACCCGCACCCGGATCTCCTTCGAGGCCGCCGAGAAGCGGCTCTCCGCGGACGTCATCAACTTCACCGCCAAGGGCTCCAGCGTCTCCAAGGGCGAGTCCCTGAAGGACACCGCCCAGACCCTGGAGGCGATGGGCGTCGACGCCGTGGTCATCCGGCACGGCGCCTCCGGAGCCCCGTACCGCCTGGCCACCTCCGGCTGGATCGACGCCGCCGTCATCAACGCGGGCGACGGCACCCACCAGCACCCCACCCAGGCCCTCCTCGACGCCTTCACCATGCGGCGCCGCCTGGTCGGCCGGGACGCCGGACTCGGGCAGGACCTCGCGGGACGCCGCATCACGATCGTCGGCGACGTCCTGCACAGCAGGGTCGCCCGCTCCAACGTCGACCTGCTGCACACGCTCGGCGCCGAGGTCACCCTCGTCGCCCCGCCGACCCTGCTCCCGGTCGGCGTCGGCACCTGGCCCTGCGAGGTGTCGTACGACCTCGACTCGACGCTGACCAAGTCCGACGCGGTCATGATGCTGCGCGTCCAGCGCGAGCGGATGAACGCCGCGTTCTTCCCCACCGAGCGGGAGTACTCGCGCCGCTACGGCCTCGACGGCGACCGCATGGCGCGGATGCCCGAGCACGCCATCGTGATGCACCCCGGCCCGATGGTCCGCGGCATGGAGATCACCGCCGACGTCGCGGACTCCGACCGCTGCACCGTGATCGAACAGGTCACCAACGGCGTCTCCATCCGGATGGCCGTCCTCTACCTGCTGCTGGGCGGCAACGAGCCCGCCCTCACCCACGCCCGCACCACCGAGGAGAAGTGAGAACGATGAGCAAGACCCTGATCCGTGGTGCGAAGGTGCTCGGCGGCGAGTCGCAGGACGTGCTGATCGACGGCGGGACCATCGCCGAGGTGGGGCCCGAGCTGAGGGACGCCGACGTCACCCGGGTCGTCGAGGCCACCGGCAAGATCCTGCTGCCCGGCCTGGTCGACCTGCACACCCACCTGCGCGAGCCCGGCCGCGAGGACTCCGAGACCGTCCTGACCGGCACCCGCGCGGCGGCGAGCGGCGGCTACACCAGCGTCTTCGCCATGGCCAACACCTTCCCGGTCGCCGACACCGCCGGCGTCGTCGAGCAGGTCTGGCGGCTCGGCCAGGAGTCCGGCTACTGCGACGTGCAGCCCATCGGCGCCGTCACCGTCGGCCTGGAGGGGCAGAAGCTCGCCGAGCTGGGCGCCATGCACGAGTCCGCGGCCGGCGTCACCGTCTTCTCCGACGACGGCAAGTGCGTCCACGACGCCGTGATCATGCGCCGCGCCCTGGAGTACGTGAAGGCCTTCGGCGGCGTCGTCGCCCAGCACGCCCAGGAACCGCGGCTGACCGAGGGCGCCCAGATGAACGAGGGCGTCGTCTCCGCCGAACTCGGCCTCGGGGGCTGGCCGGCCGTCGCCGAGGAGTCGATCATCGCGCGGGACGTGCTGCTCGCCGAGCACGTCGGCTCCCGCGTCCACATCTGCCACCTGTCGACCGCCGGGTCCGTCGAGATCGTCCGCTGGGCCAAGTCCCGCGGCATCCGCGTCACCGCCGAGGTCACCCCGCACCACCTCCTCCTCACCGACGAGCTGGTCCGGTCGTACAACCCGGTCTACAAGGTCAACCCGCCGCTGCGCACCGAGCGCGACGTCATGGCCCTGCGCGAGGCGCTCGCCGACGGCACGATCGACATCGTCGCCACCGACCACGCCCCGCACCCGCACGAGGACAAGGACTGCGAGTGGGCCGCCGCCGCCATGGGCATGGTCGGTCTGGAGACCGCGTTGTCAGTGGTGCAGGAGACCATGGTCGACACGGGTCTGCTGGACTGGGCCGGCGTCGCCGACCGCATGTCCTTCACGCCCGCGCGCATCGGACAGGCCGAGGGCCACGGCCGTCCCGTCTCGGCAGGTGAGCCCGCGAACCTCACCCTCGTCGACTCGGCATACCGTGGCCCTGTGGACCCCGCGGGCTTCGCCTCGCGCAGCCGCAACACCCCGTACGAGGGCCGCGAGCTGCCGGGCCGTGTCACGCACACCTGGCTCCGGGGCAAGGCCACGCTCGTCGACGGGAAGCTCACGTGACACCTGTACTCCTGCTGGCCGCCGAGAAGGAATCGGCGGAAGTGACCGACTGGGCCGCCCGGATCGGCTGGGTCGTCGGACTCGCCCTCTTCGTGGCGCTCGTCTACTGGCTGATGCGCGAGGGCTGGAAGTGGCGGGGCACGCTCCAGGGCGACCTGCCCGAGCTGCCCACCGCGCCGGACGACCCCGGTCCGGCGAAACTGACGATGAGCGGCCGCTACCACGGCTCCACCACCGCCGGTCAGTGGCTCGACCGCATCGTGGCGCACGGCCTGGGCACCCGCAGCCGGGCCGAGCTCACGCTGACGGACGCCGGACTGGACGTCGTACGCCCCGGGGCGGACGACTTCTTCGTCCCGGCCCACGCGCTGCGCGGGGCCCGGCTCGACAAGGGCATCGCCGGCAAGGTCCTCACCGAGGGCGGCCTGCTGATCGTGACCTGGGCGCACGGCGAGCGGCAGATCGACTCCGGCTTCCGCTCCGACCACGCGGCCGAGCACAACGAATGGGCCGAGGCCCTGAACCAGATGATCAACAAGACGGAAGGCGCACGATGACAACCTCCACCAGGGGAGCCACCAAGGTTCCCGCCGTACTCGTCCTGGAGGACGGCCGGATCTTCCGCGGCCGTGCCTACGGGGCGGTGGGGGAGACCTTCGGCGAAGCGGTGTTCTCCACCGGCATGACCGGCTACCAGGAGACCCTCACCGACCCGTCGTACCACCGCCAGGTCGTGGTGATGACCGCCCCGCACGTCGGCAACACCGGCGTCAACGACGAGGACGCCGAGTCGAAGCGGATCTGGGTCTCCGGCTACGTCGTACGGGACCCCGCGCGCACGCCCTCCAACTGGCGCTCCCGGCGCTCGCTGGACGAGGAGCTCGCCGCACAGGACGTCGTCGGCATCAGCGGCATCGACACCCGCGCCCTCACCCGCCACCTGCGCGAGCGCGGCGCCATGCGCGTCGGCATCTTCAGCGGCGACGCCGTGCGCGACGACGCCGCGCTGCTGGCCCGGGTGAAGGAGGCGCCCCAGATGAAGGGCGCCGACCTGTCCGCCGAGGTCGCCACCACCGAGCCGTACGTCGTCCCCGCGATCGGCGACAAGAAGTTCACCGTCGCCGCCGTCGACCTCGGCATCAAGGGCATGACCCCGCAGCGCATGGCCGAGCGCGGCATCGAGGTGCACGTCCTGCCGGCCACCGCGACCGTGGACGACGTCTACGCGGTGAACCCGGACGGCGTGTTCTTCTCCAACGGCCCCGGCGACCCCGCCACCGCCGACCACCCCGTCTCCGTGATGCGGGGCGTCCTGGAGCGCGGCACCCCGCTCTTCGGCATCTGCTTCGGCAACCAGATCCTGGGCCGCGCCCTCGGCTTCGGCACCTTCAAGCTGAAGTACGGCCACCGCGGCATCAACCAGCCGGTGCAGGACCGTACGACCGGCAAGGTCGAGGTCACCGCGCACAACCACGGCTTCGCCGTCGACGCCCCGCTGGACAAGGTCTCCGAGACCCCGTTCGGCCGCGCCGAGGTGTCCCACGTCTGCCTGAACGACAACGTGGTGGAGGGCCTCCGGCTGCTCGACCGCCCGGCCTTCAGCGTCCAGTACCACCCCGAAGCGGCAGCGGGCCCGCACGACGCCGCCTACCTGTTCGACCGCTTCGTTTCCCTGATGGAGGGCCAGCGTGCCTAAGCGCACCGATATCCAGTCCGTCCTGGTCATCGGCTCCGGCCCGATCGTCATCGGCCAGGCCGCCGAGTTCGACTACTCCGGCACCCAGGCGTGCCGCGTGCTGAAGTCCGAGGGCCTGCGGGTCATCCTCGTCAACTCCAACCCGGCGACGATCATGACCGACCCGGAGATCGCCGACGCCACCTACGTCGAGCCGATCACCCCCGAGTTCGTCGAGAAGATCATCGCCAAGGAGCAGCCCGACGCGCTGCTGCCCACCCTGGGCGGCCAGACGGCCCTCAACACCGCCATCTCGCTGCACGACAACGGCGTCCTGGAGAAGTACGGCGTCGAGCTGATCGGCGCCAATGTCGAGGCCATCAACAAGGGCGAGGACCGCGACCTGTTCAAGGAGGTCGTCGAGGAGGTCCGCAAGAAGATCGGGCACGGCGAGTCCGCCCGCTCGGTGATCTGCCACTCCATGGACGACGTCCTCGCCGGTGTCGACACGCTCGGCGGCTACCCGGTCGTCGTCCGCCCCTCCTTCACCATGGGCGGCGCCGGCTCCGGCTTCGCCCACGACGAGGAGGAGCTGCGCCGCATCGCAGGCCAGGGCCTCACCCTCTCGCCGACCACCGAGGTGCTCCTGGAGGAGTCCATCCTCGGCTGGAAGGAGTACGAGCTGGAGCTGATGCGCGACAAGAACGACAACGTCGTGGTCGTCTGCTCCATCGAGAACTTCGACCCCATGGGCGTGCACACCGGCGACTCGATCACCGTCGCGCCCGCGATGACGCTGACCGACCGTGAGTACCAGGTGCTGCGCGACGTCGGCATCGCGATCATCCGCGAGGTCGGCGTCGACACCGGAGGCTGCAACATCCAGTTCGCGGTGAACCCGGTCGACGGCCGCGTCATCGTCATCGAGATGAACCCGCGCGTGTCGCGTTCGTCCGCGCTGGCCTCCAAGGCGACCGGCTTCCCGATCGCCAAGATCGCCGCCAAGCTCGCCGTCGGTTACACCCTCGACGAGATCCCGAACGACATCACGCAGGAGACCCCGGCCTCCTTCGAGCCGACCCTCGACTACGTGGTCGTCAAGGCCCCCCGGTTCGCCTTCGAGAAGTTCCCGAGCGCCGACTCCACCCTCACCACCACCATGAAGTCGGTCGGCGAGGCCATGGCCATCGGCCGCAACTTCACCGAGGCCTTCCAGAAGGCGCTGCGCTCGCTGGAGAAGAAGGGCAGCCAGTTCACCTTCGTCGGCGAGCCCGGCGACAAGGCCGAACTGCTGCGCGAGGCGGTCCGCCCGACCGACGGCCGGATCAACGCGGTCATGCGGGCCATCCGCGCGGGTGCCACGCCCGAGGAGGTCTTCGAGTACACGAAGATCGACCCCTGGTTCGTCGACCAGCTCTTCCTCATCAAGGAGACCGCCGACGAGCTGGCCGCCGCCCCCGAGCTGACGAGCGAGCTGCTCGCCGAGGCCAAGCGGCACGGCTTCTCCGACCAGCAGATCGCCGAGATCCGGGGCCTGCGCGAGGACGTCGTCCGCGAGGTGCGGCACGCGCTCGGCGTCCGCCCGGTCTACAAGACGGTCGACACCTGCGCCGCCGAGTTCGCCGCGAAGACGCCGTACTTCTACTCCTCCTACGACGAGGAGACCGAGGTCGCGCCCCGCGAGAAGCCCGCGGTGATCATCCTGGGCTCCGGCCCGAACCGCATCGGCCAGGGCATCGAGTTCGACTACTCCTGCGTCCACGCCTCCTTCGCGCTGAGCGACGCCGGCTACGAGACCGTGATGGTCAACTGCAACCCGGAGACCGTCTCCACCGACTACGACACCTCCGACCGGCTCTACTTCGAGCCGCTCACCCTGGAGGACGTCCTGGAGATCGTCCACGCCGAGCAGCAGGCCGGACCGGTGGCGGGCGTCGTCGTCCAGCTCGGCGGCCAGACCCCGCTCGGCCTGTCGCAGGCGCTGAAGGACAACGGCGTGCCGATCGTCGGCACCTCCCCGGAGGCCATCCACGCCGCCGAGGACCGCGGCGCCTTCGGCCGGGTCCTCAAGGAGGCCGGGCTGCCGGCCCCCAAGCACGGCACCGCCACCACCTTCGCCGAGGCCAAGGCCATCGCCGACGAGATCGGCTACCCGGTCCTCGTCCGCCCGTCCTACGTGCTCGGCGGACGCGGCATGGAGATCGTCTACGACGAGACCCGCCTGGAGTCCTACATCGCCGAGTCGACCGAGATCAGCCCCTCCCGGCCGGTGCTCGTCGACCGCTTCCTCGACGACGCCATAGAGATCGACGTGGACGCCCTGTACGACGGCGAGGAGCTCTACCTCGGCGGCGTCATGGAGCACATCGAGGAGGCCGGCATCCACTCCGGCGACTCGGCGTGCGCCCTGCCCCCGATCACGCTCGGCGGCTTCGACATCAAGCGGCTGCGCGCCTCCACGGAGGCCATCGCGCGCGGCGTCGGCGTGCGCGGTCTGATCAACATCCAGTTCGCGCTGGCCGGGGACATCCTCTACGTCCTGGAGGCCAACCCGCGCGCCTCGCGCACCGTCCCCTTCACCTCGAAGGCGACCGCGGTGCCGCTGGCGAAGGCCGCCGCGCGGATCTCGCTGGGCGCCACCGTCGCCGAGCTGCGCGCCGAGGGCCTGCTCCCGGCGAACGGCGACGGCGGCGAGCTGCCGCTGGACGCGCCGATCTCCGTCAAGGAGGCCGTGATGCCGTGGTCCCGCTTCCGGGACATCCACGGCCGCGGCGTCGACACCGTCCTCGGCCCGGAGATGCGCTCCACCGGCGAGGTCATGGGCATCGACTCCGTCTTCGGCACGGCGTACGCCAAGTCGCAGGCGGGCGCGTACGGCCCGCTGCCGACCAAGGGACGCGCGTTCATCTCGGTCGCCAACCGCGACAAGCGCTCGATGATCTTCCCGGCCCGTGAGCTGGTCGCCCACGGCTTCGAGCTGATGGCCACCTCCGGCACCGCCGAGGTCCTCAGGCGCAACGGCATCAACGCCACGGTCGTGCGCAAGCAGTCCGAGGGCACCGGCCCGAACGGCGAGAAGACCATCGTCCAGCTCATCCACGACGGCGAGGTCGACCTCATCGTCAACACCCCGTACGGCACCGGCGGCCGCCTCGACGGCTACGACATCCGTACGGCGGCGGTGGCCCGGTCCGTGCCGTGCCTGACGACGGTCCAGGCGCTCGCCGCCGCGGTCCAGGGCATCGACGCTCTCAACCGCGGCGACGTGGGCGTCCGCTCGCTCCAGGAACACGCGGAACATCTGACCGCGGCCCGCGACTAGCACCCCGAGGGGGACACCGGAAACGGTGTCCCCCTCTTCATGAGCCCCGAGGACAGGCATGTACGACTTCTTCTTCCAACTGGTGTTCAAACGGATGGACCCGGAGCAGGCCCACCACCTGGCCTTCCGCTGGATCCGTCTCGTCGCGCGGGTCCCGGTCCTGCGCACCTTCGTCGCCGCCGTGCTCGCGCCCCGCCACAAGGAGCTGCGCACCGAGGCCCTCGGGCTGCGCCTGCACAGCCCCTTCGGCCTCGCCGCCGGCTTCGACAAGAACGCCGTCGGGATCGACGGCATGGCGATGCTCGGCTTCGACCACGTCGAGATCGGCACGGTGACCGGGGAGCCGCAGCCCGGCAACCCCAGGAAGCGGCTGTTCCGCCTGGTCGCCGACCGGGCCCTGATCAACCGCATGGGCTTCAACAACGAGGGCTCGCTCGCCGTCGCCGCGCGCCTGGCCTCCCGTACGCCCGTCTTCAGGACGGTCGTCGGCGTCAACATCGGCAAGACCAAGGTCGTACCGGAGGACGAGGCCGTCGCCGACTACGTGAAGTCCGCCGAGCGGCTGGCGCCGTACGCCGACTACCTGGTCGTCAACGTCTCCTCCCCGAACACCCCGGGACTGCGAAACCTCCAGGCCGTGGACCATCTGCGCCCGCTGCTCGCCGCCGTCCGCGAGGCCGCCGACCGTACGGTGCCCGCCCGCCGGGTGCCGCTGCTGGTGAAGATCGCCCCCGACCTCGCCGACGAGGACGTCGACGCGGTCGCCGACCTCGCCGTGGAACTCGGTCTGGACGGCATCATCGCCACCAACACCACCATCGCCCGCGAGGGGCTCGGCCTGGCGTCCTCGCCCGCCCTCGTCCAGGAGACCGGCGGCCTCTCCGGCGCCCCCCTCAAGGCACGCTCCCTGGAGGTGCTGCGCCGCCTCTACGCGCGCGTGGGCGACCGGATCACCCTGGTCGGCGTCGGCGGCGTCGAGAACGCCGAGGACGCCTGGCAGCGCATCCTGGCCGGTGCCACGCTGGTCCAGGGGTACAGCGCGTTCATCTACGAGGGCCCCTTCTGGGGCCGCGCCATGCACAAGGGGCTCGCCGCGCGGCTGCGCACCAGCCCGTACGCCACGCTCGCCGACGCGGTGGGCGCCGACGTGAGGACGACGGTATGACCGGCCTGGAACCCTTCGGCGCGCGGCTGCGCCGCGCGATGGACGAGCGCGGCCCGCTGTGCGTGGGCATCGACCCGCACGCCTCCCTGCTCGCCGAGTGGGGCCTGAACGACGACGTGACGGGCCTGGAGCGGTTCAGCCGCACGGTGGTCGAGGCGGTCGCCGACCGGGTCGCCGTGCTCAAGCCGCAGAGCGCCTTCTTCGAGCGCTTCGGCTCGCGCGGTGTCGCCGTCCTGGAGCGGACGGTCCAGGAGGCGCGGGCGGCCGGCGCGCTGGTCGTCATGGACGCCAAGCGCGGCGACATCGGCTCCACCATGGCCGCCTACGCCGAGTCCTTCCTGCACAAGGACGCGCCCCTGTTCTCCGACGCGCTCACGGTCTCGCCGTACCTCGGCTACGGCTCGCTCAGCCCGGCCGTCGCGCTGGCACGGGAGACCGGCACCGGGCTGTTCGTGCTGGCGCTGACGTCCAACCCGGAGGGCGGTGAGGTCCAGCACGCGATCCGCGCCGACGGGCGCACCGTCGGGGCGACCGTGCTCGGGCACCTGGCCGTCGAGAACGCCGGTGAGGAGCCGCTCGGATCCTTCGGCGCGGTGGTCGGCGCGACGCTCGGCGACCTCTCCTCGTACGACCTGGACATGGGCGGGCCGATCCTCGCTCCCGGCATCGGCGCGCAGGGGGCCACGGCGGCCGATCTCCCGGCGGTCTTCGGCGGCGCGGTGCGCAACGTGGTGCCGAACGTCAGCCGGGGAGTGTTGCGCCACGGTCCCGACGCGGTCGCTCTGCGTGACGCCGCGGAGCGGTTCGCGGAGGAGATCAGGGCCGCCGTGACGCCGGCCTGAACCGGCCGACGAGGGAATCCGTGGTCGCCGGACTCTGGATACATCCTCAAATCCAGGGGATTATGTCTTAAATGTCCGGCCTGACGGAGGCTGACCAGGACTTTTCCGCAGTTCTCGCTGACTCCGGCGGAGTTGGCCGCTAGTCTCCGACGGAGAGTGAACGGGCGACGGTGTCGCTCGTGACTCCCCAGGTGTGGGGCGACTAGGTTCCTCACCGGTCCGTATCCGACAGTTCGACATCCGAGGTGACGTAGGCGTGGCTCTTCCGCCCCTTACCCCTGAACAGCGCGCAGCCGCGCTCGAAAAGGCCGCCGCGGCTCGCCGGGAGCGGGCCGAGGTCAAGAATCGACTCAAGCACTCCGGCGCCTCCCTTCACGAGGTCATCAAGCAGGGCCAGGAGAACGACGTCATCGGCAAGATGAAGGTCTCCGCCCTGCTGGAGTCCCTGCCGGGCGTGGGCAAGGTCCGCGCCAAGCAGATCATGGAGCGACTGGGCATCTCCGAGAGCCGCCGCGTGCGTGGTCTCGGGTCCAACCAGATCGCCTCCCTGGAGCGCGAGTTCGGCAGCACCGGCTCCTGAAGCACGGGGCGGTCCGGGACCGGCGTCCCGGACATCCCGTGATTGCTGGAATAATCGCTGCATGACTGAACGTCCGCGGCTGACCGTGCTCTCCGGCCCCTCCGGGGTCGGCAAGAGCACGGTCGTCGCCCATATGCGCAAGGAACACCCCGAGGTCTGGCTCTCGGTGTCGGCGACGACCCGCAAGCCCCGCCCCGGGGAGCAGCACGGAGTCCACTACTTCTTCGTCACCGACGAGGAGATGGACAAGCTGATCGCCAACGGCGAGCTGCTGGAGTGGGCCGAGTTCGCGGGCAACCGCTACGGCACTCCCCGCGCGGCGGTGCTGGAGCACCTGGAGGCGGGTGTGCCCGTGCTGCTGGAGATCGACCTCCAGGGCGCACGGCAGGTCCGTGAGTCCATGGCCGAGGGCCGGCTGGTGTTCCTGGCTCCTCCCTCCTGGGAGGAGCTCGTGCGCAGGCTCACGGGCCGGGGCACCGAGTCGCCCGAGGTCATCGAGCGCCGGCTGGAGGCCGCGAAGACCGAACTGGCCGCCGAGCCGGAGTTCGACACCACCCTGGTCAACACCTCCGTCGAGGACGTGGCCCGTGAGCTGCTAGCCTTGATGAACGTCGTGTGATCGTGAGCAATCGTTCACCGGTCGCGCCGACTGAATCTTTCCCATCCATCGGAAGGTAGAGCGTGTCCTCTTCCATCTCCGCGCCCGAGGGCATCATCAACCCGCCGATCGACGAGCTCCTCGAGGCCACGGACTCGAAGTACAGCCTCGTGATCTACGCGGCCAAGCGGGCCCGCCAGATCAACGCGTACTACTCGCAGCTCGGCGAGGGCCTGCTCGAGTACGTCGGTCCCCTCGTCGACACCCACGTCCACGAGAAGCCGCTCTCGATCGCCCTGCGCGAGATCAACGCGGGACTGCTGACCTCCGAGGCCGTCGAAGGCCCCGGTCAGTGATCGGTCGGTAAGTCGTACCAGCTGTTTGCAGCTGACTTTTCCACAGGCCCGGCAGCACGTTGCCGGGCCTGTGGTGTCTCATGGGGGTGGTCGCACATTTCCGAGGTCCGGGGAGAGACGGTGGACAAGCCGAAGGTCGTTCTGGGGGTCAGCGGCGGCATCGCCGCGTACAAGGCCTGTGAGCTGCTCAGGCGGCTGACGGAGTCGGGACACGACGTCCGGGTCGTCCCCACCGCCTCCGCACTGCACTTCGTCGGCGCCGCCACGTGGTCCGCGCTCTCCGGCAACCCGGTCTCCACCGAGGTCTGGGACGACGTCCACGAGGTGCCCCACGTCCGCATCGGGCAGCACGCCGACCTGGTGGTCGTCGCCCCCGCCACCGCGGACATGCTGGCCAAGGCGGCCCACGGCCTGGCGGACGACCTCCTCACCAACACCCTGCTCACCGCCCGCTGCCCGGTGGTCTTCGCCCCCGCCATGCACACCGAGATGTGGGAGCACCCGGCCACCCAGGAGAACGTGGCCACGCTGCGCCGCCGCGGCGCCGTCGTCGTGGAACCGGCCGTCGGCCGTCTCACCGGCGTCGACACCGGCAAGGGCCGGCTGCCCGACCCGGGGGAGATCTTCGAGGTCTGCCGCCGGGTGCTGGCCCGCGGCGTCACCGAGCCCGACCTCGAGGGCCGGCACGTCGTCGTCAGCGCCGGAGGCACCCGCGAGCCCCTCGACCCCGTCCGCTTCCTCGGCAACCGCTCCTCCGGCAAGCAGGGCTACGCCCTCGCCCGCACCGCCGCCGCCCGCGGCGCCCGCGTCACACTGATCGCGGCCAACACCGCCCTGCCCGACCCGGCGGGCGTGGACGTCGTCCGGGTCGGGACCGCCGTGGAGCTGCGCGAGGCCGTCCTCGGCGCCGCCACCGACGCGGACGCCGTGGTCATGGCCGCGGCCGTCGCCGACTTCCGGCCGGCCGCCTACGCCACCGGCAAGATCAAGAAGAAGGACGACCGGGAGCCGGAGCCCATCACCCTGGTACGGAATCCGGACATCCTCGCCGAGATCTCCGGCGACCGGGCGCGCGCCGGGCAGGTGATCGTCGGCTTCGCCGCGGAGACCGACGACGTGCTCGCCAACGGCCGCGCCAAGCTGAAGCGCAAGGGCTGCGATCTGCTGGTGGTGAACGAGGTGGGGGAGCGCAAGACCTTCGGCTCCGAGGAGAACGAGGCCGTGGTTCTGGGCACCGACGGCAGCGAGACCCCGGTCGCGCACGGACCGAAGGAAGCCCTGGCCGAAACCGTATGGGACCTGGTGGCCGAACGCCTCGGATGAGTGATTCATTTCGTCGTCCGGTTCCCGAAACCTCGTCCTTCGGGGCGTGGCGCCTCTGGCCAACCTCGCTCGGCATGGGCAGAATGCCCGTGCCGCAGGTCACAGCGCTCTCGCGAGACGAGACGGGGGGACCCGTGGCGAAGCGCGACCGATAAACTGTTCCACGGACGGCGTCGGGTGCAGCCCCCGCCGTCCGCCAATGATCAGCCAGCAGCCGCTGCAACCCCAGGGAGCGTTGTGTCCCGTCGTCTGTTCACCTCGGAGTCCGTGACCGAGGGTCACCCCGACAAGATCGCTGACCAGATCAGCGACACCATTCTCGACGCACTCCTCCGTGAGGACCCGACCTCCCGGGTCGCCGTCGAGACCCTGATCACCACCGGCCTGGTGCACGTGGCCGGCGAGGTCACCACCAAGACGTACGCGGACATCGCGACGCTGGTGCGCAACAAGATCCTGGAGATCGGCTACGACTCCTCGAAGAAGGGCTTCGACGGCGCCTCCTGCGGCGTCTCGGTGTCCATCGGCGCGCAGTCCCCGGACATCGCGCAGGGCGTCGACGCCGCCTACGAGGCCCGCGTCGAGGGTGACGAGGACGAGCTGGACCGGCAGGGCGCCGGCGACCAGGGCCTGATGTTCGGCTACGCGACGGACGAGACGCCGACGCTGATGCCGCTGCCGGTCTTCCTCGCGCACCGCCTGTCCAAGCGCCTGTCCGACGTGCGCAAGAACGGGACCATCCCCTACCTGCGCCCGGACGGCAAGACCCAGGTCACCATCGAGTACGACGGCGACAAGGCGGTCCGCCTGGACACCGTGGTCGTCTCCTCGCAGCACGCCTCCGACATCGACCTGGAGTCGCTGCTGGCCCCGGACATCCGCGAGTTCGTCGTGGAGCCGGAGCTGAAGGCGCTGCTGGACGAGGGCATCAAGCTCGACACCGAGAACTACCGGCTGCTGGTGAACCCGACCGGCCGCTTCGAGATCGGCGGCCCGATGGGTGACGCCGGTCTGACCGGCCGCAAGATCATCATCGACACCTACGGCGGCATGGCCCGCCACGGCGGCGGCGCCTTCTCCGGCAAGGATCCGTCCAAGGTGGACCGCTCGGCCGCGTACGCGATGCGCTGGGTCGCCAAGAACGTGGTGGCGGCCGGCCTGGCCGCCCGCTGCGAGGTCCAGGTGGCGTACGCCATCGGCAAGGCGGAGCCGGTCGGCCTGTTCGTCGAGACCTTCGGCACCGCCAAGGTCGAGACCGAGAAGATCGAGCGGGCCATCGACGAGGTCTTCGACCTCCGCCCGGCCGCGATCATCCGCGACCTCGACCTGCTGCGCCCGATCTACGCCCAGACCGCCGCCTACGGTCACTTCGGCCGTGAGCTGCCCGACTTCACCTGGGAGCGCACCGACCGCGTGGACGCCCTGCGCAAGGCGGCGGGGCTGTAGGCCCGGCCACCCCGCGTCTCCCCGAGGCCCGGCGCCCCTTCCGAGGGGCCGCCGGGCCTCGGCGCGTACGGAGCCGCTGCGCCGTGAATCCCCGCGCACACCGCGGGGGAGAGCCCTACGCTGTGAGCGCGGCGACGTCACGGCCCGGTGCGAAGGGCACGGATACTTCCGGGTGACAACCCTCGCAGGTTCGAATCCTGCTGCCGGTCCCCGACCGGTATGGCCGAGCGGCCCAAGGCAGAAGCGCCCTCGGGCGTTCGTGATCCGTACCCGGCTCGACCTCGGGCCGGCGTCGCTGTCAGTGGCGTTTGGTAAGAATGCAGGCGTGAGCAGCGAGAACGGACCGTCGGACGGCGACGCGGAGGGCGCGCCGCCCGAGCAGCTCGCGCTCATCCGGGAGAGCGTGCGCAAGGCCAGGACGCCCCGGGCCAAACCGCGCACCTGGCGCGGCGCGGCGCTCGCCAAGGAGCTGCCCGTCGCCCGGGTCCTCGTCGACAAGGGCGTGCTCCACCTCGACCGCTACTTCGACTACGCCGTGCCCGCGGAGCTGGACGCCGACGCGCAGCCGGGGGTGCGGGTGCGGGTGCGGTTCGGGGCCGGACGGCACCGGGTGCGCGAGGGACGGCGCGAGGGCGGCGGGCTGATCGACGGCTTCCTCGTCGAGCGGCTCGCCGAGTCCGACTACTCGGGGCCCCTGGCGGCTCTGGCGCAGGTCGTCTCGCCCGAACCGGTGCTGGACGAGGAACTGCTGGGCCTCGCCCGCGCGGTCGCCGACCGGTACGCGGGCAGCCTCGCCGACGTCCTCCAGCTCGCCGTGCCGCCGCGCAACGCCCGCGCCGAGCAGCGGCCCTCGCCCGACCCGCTGCCGCCGCCCCCGGCGCCCGCCCCCGGCTCCTGGGAGCGCTACGAGCAGGGGCCCGCCTTCCTGGAGGCACTGGCCTCGGGAGGCGCCCCACGGGCCGTGTGGAACGCGCTGCCGGGGCCGCGGTGGAGCGAGGAACTGGCCCGGGCCGTCGCCGCGACCCTGGCCTCCGGGCGCGGCGCGCTGGTCGTCCTGCCGGACGGAAGGGCCGTGGCTCGCGCCGACGCGGCGCTCACCGAACTGCTGGGGGAGGGACGGCACGCGGTCCTCACCGCCGACGCCGGGCCGGAGAAGCGGTACGCGCGGTGGCTCGCCGTGCGGCGGGGCTCCGTACGGGCCGTCATCGGGACGCGGGCGGCGATGTTCGCGCCGGTGCGGGACCTCGGACTGGTCGCGGTCTGGGACGACGGAGACGACAGCCACAGCGAGCAGCACGCCCCGCAGCCCCATGCCCGCGAGGTGCTGCTGCTGCGGGCGGCGCAGGACAGGTGCGGCTTCCTGCTGGGCAGCCGGCACTGCACCGTGGAGGCCGCCCAGCTCGTGGAGACCGGCTGGGCCCGGCCGCTGGTCGCCGGGAGGGAGCGGGTGCGGGCCGCCGCGCCGCTGGTGCGGACCGTGGGGGACGGGGACCTCGCGCGTGACGAGGCCGCCCGCGCGGCGCGGCTGCCGAGCCTCGCCTGGCAGGCCGCCAGGGAGGGGCTGCGGCACGGGCCGGTGCTCGTGCAGGTGCCCCGCCGTGGATACGTGCCGCGGATGGCGTGCGCCGGCTGCCGGGCCCCCGCGCGGTGCCGGCACTGCTCCGGGCCGCTGCAGGCACAGGGGTCCGACGATCTGCGGTGCGAGTGGTGCGGGCGCGAGGAGAGCGGCTGGCACTGCCCCGAGTGCGGCGGGTTCCGGTTGCGGGCCCAGGTGGTCGGGGCGCGGCGGACCGCCGAGGAGCTGGGCCGCGCCTTCCCCGCGGTCCCGGTGCGCACCTCCGGGCGCGAGCACGTGCTGGACACGGTGCCGGGGACGCCCGCGCTGGTGGTGAGCACCCCCGGCGCGGAGCCGGTGGCGGAGGGCGGATACGCGGCGGCGCTGCTGCTGGACGGGTGGGCCATGCTGGGCCGGCCCGACCTGCGGGCCGGGGAGGACGCGTTGCGCCGCTGGATCGGCGCGGCGGCGCTGGTCCGGCCGCAGTCCGAGGGCGGCACGGTGGTCGTGGTCGCCGAGCCGACCCTGCGGCCCGTGCAGGCGCTGGTCCGGTGGGACCCGGTCGGGCACGCGGTACGGGAACTGGCCGAGCGGGGCGAACTGGGATTCCCGCCGGTGTCCCGGATGGCGGCGGTGTCGGGGCCCGGCGAGGCGGTGGCCGAGTTCCTCCGCGCGGTGGAGCTGCCCGCGCGGGCGGAGATCCTGGGCCCGGTGCCCCTGCCGGTCACCCCGGCGGGCCGTCCGCGCCGGCCGGGCGCACCGCCCCCCGGCGAACACTGGGACCGGGCACTGGTCCGGGTGCCTCCCGGCAACGGCGCCGCGCTGACCGCCGCGCTGAAGTCCGCCCAGGCGGCACGCATGGCCCGAGGCGGGAACACGCCCGTATGGGTCCGCGTCGACCCCCCGGACATCGGCTGAGGGCGTCGGTGGAGCCCGCCGGGATGTGCCGCGCTCTCCTGGGGGCGTTCGGGAGGGCCGGGAGCATGCCCGTATGGGTTCGTCTCGTCCCTCCGGGTATCGGTCGAGGGCGTCGGGACGTGCCGCGCCCTCCCGGGGCGGTGCGTCCGGGAGGGCGCGGGGCGGTGCGGCGAGCGAGGGCTCAGCCGTTGCGGGGGGAGGGTAAGGCCGTCGGGCGCGGGTCGTCGCGGAAGGACGGGCTGCCGGCCGTGGGCTGGGTCGGCATGGAGTGGGCCGCGGGGACCGTCGGCACTGTGGTGACGCCGGCGACCGCGTTCACCGTGCGCGTGCCCGACACCTCCGCGGCGGCCTCGCCGGCCGCCGACGCCTGGGCGGCGGCACGACGGGCGCCGTAGCGGCGGTGGACCGCCTGCTTGGTGACCCCGAGCGCCGAGCCCACGGCGTCCCACGAGAAGCCCAGGGAACGGTCGAAGTCCACGGCCGCCGTGACCAGGGTCTCGACACTGTCCCGCAGCTCCTGGGCGAGACGGACCGTGGGGGCGGGGGCGCGTCCGTAGACGACGAAGCCCGTGGAGGGGCCGGAGCGGCGCGGGCGGTAGACGTTGCCCAGCTGGGCGGTGAGCGTGCGCAACGCGTCCACCTGCCGGCGGACCCGCTCGATGTCCCGCACCAGCAAGTGCAGGCTGGCCCGAGCCTGGGCGTCGTGGGTTGCGTGGTCGGCCATGAACAAGCCTCTCGAACCGGCGTGAAAGGAATTGAGCCCGTGTCGGGGCCCGTGGTCAACTCTTCGCTGACCAACGCGGGAGCGCTCCGCGGGTCACGGGGTGGGGGCGTGGCGGCATATGCGTACGCCCCCGGCGGGGGTGTGTGCCTCGGCCTTCGGCCTCGGCGGGTCCTCCACCCGCGCACCACCCGTTTCCAGCCGGTCGAGAGGCGGACGTTCCCCGTGGGGCCGCGTCGCCGTCGGCGGCTTTCCCTTCGTGCGTCCCTGCGATGCGCGCCCCATAGACTGGTGCGCTGCCGTGTCCGTTCCCGCCCGAGAGGCCCCAAGCACCCCATGAAGCTCGTCTTCGCCGGTACCCCCGAGGTCGCCGTTCCCGCACTGGACGCTCTTCTCGCCTCCGGGCGGCACGAGGTGGCCGCCGTCGTCACGCGGCCCGACGCGCCCGCCGGGCGCGGGCGCAGGCTGGTCGCCTCTCCCGTCGCCGAGCGGGCGGAGGAGGCCGGGATCGAGGTGCTGAAGCCGGTGAAGCCCCGGGACCCCGAGTTCCTGGAGCGGCTCAAGGAGATCGCGCCGGACTGCTGCCCCGTCGTCGCCTACGGCGCCCTCCTCCCCGGGGCCGCCCTCGACATCCCCGCCCGGGGCTGGGTCAACCTGCACTTCTCGCTGCTGCCCGCCTGGCGCGGCGCCGCACCCGTGCAGCACGCCATCATGGCCGGCGACGAGATCACCGGCGCCGCCACCTTCCTCATCGAGGAGGGCCTCGACTCCGGGCCCGTCTACGGCACCGTCACCGAGGAGATCCGCCCCACCGACACCAGCGGCGACCTGCTCACCCGGCTCGCCTTCGCCGGCGCCGGATTGCTCGCCGCCACCATGGACGGCATCGAGGACGGCACCCTGAAGGCCGTACCGCAGCCCGCCGACGGCATCAGCCTCGCCCCCAAGGTCACCGTCGAGGACGCCCACGTCGACTGGGGCACCCCGGCGCTGCGCGTCGACCGCGTGGTGCGCGGCTGCACCCCCGCGCCCGGCGCCTGGACCACCTTCCGGGGCGAGCGGCTGAAGATCGTCCAGGCCGCCCCCGTACCGGACCTGACCGACCTCGCGCCCGGGCAGCTGTCCGCCGGCAAGAACAACGTGTACGTGGGCACCGGTTCGTACGCCGTGGAGCTGCTGTGGGTGCAGCCCCAGGGCAAGAAGCCGATGCGGGCGGCGGACTGGGCGCGCGGGGTGCGGATCGCCGCCGGGGAGACCGTCGGCGCCTGACGCCGCCGGGACCTCCACGACGTAGGCTGGACCGCGCACCCCACCCCACATCCGGAGCACCTTTTTCGTGAGCGACCAGCCCCGTCGGCCCCGTAAGCCCGCCAAGCCCTACCGCCGGCCCAAGAAGGACCCCGTCCGCATCCTCGCCTTCGAGGCCCTGCGGGCCGTCGACGAGCGGGACGCGTACGCCAACCTCGTCCTGCCCCCGCTGCTGCGCAAGGCGCGCGAGAACGGCGACTTCGACGCGCGCGACGCGGCGCTGGCCACCGAGCTGGTGTACGGCACGCTGCGCCGCCAGGGGACGTACGACGCGGTCGTCGCCGCCTGTGTCGACCGGCCGCTGCGCGAGGTGGACCCGCCGGTGCTGGACGTGCTGAACCTCGGCGCGCACCAGCTGCTGGGCACGCGCATCCCGACGCACGCCGCCGTGTCCGCCACGGTCGAACTGGCCCGGGTGGTGCTCGGCGACGGCCGCGCCAAGTTCGTCAACGCCGTGCTGCGCAAGATCGCGCAGGACGACCTCGACGGCTGGCTGGAGCGGGTCGCGCCGCCCTACGACGAGGACCCCGAGGACCACCTCGCCGTGGTGCACTCGCACCCCCGCTGGGTCGTCTCCGCGCTGTGGGACTCCCTCGGCGGCGGCCGCGCCGGCGTCGAGGAGCTGCTGCGGGCCGACAACGAGCGGCCCGAGGTGACCCTGGTCGCCCGTCCCGGACGGGCGACCACCGCAGAACTGCTCGACGAGGAGGCCGCCGTCGCCGGCCGCTGGTCGCCGTACGCGGTGCGGCTCACCGAGGGCGGGGAGCCGGGCGCCGTCCCGGCGGTCGCCCAGGGCCGGGCCGGCGTGCAGGACGAGGGCAGCCAGCTCGTCGCGCTCGCGCTCGCGAACGCGCCCGTCGAGGGCCCCGACCGGATGTGGCTGGACGGGTGCGCCGGACCGGGCGGGAAGGCCGCGCTGCTCGGCGCGCTCGCCGCCGAGCGGGGCGCCGTGCTGCTGGCCTCCGAGAAGCAGCCGCACCGGGCCGGCCTGGTGGCGAAGGCGCTCGCCGGGAACCCGGGGCCGTACCAGGTCGTCGCCGCGGACGGGACGCGCCCGCCGTGGCGGCCCGGCAGCTTCGACCGGGTGCTGGTCGACGTGCCGTGCACCGGCCTCGGCGCCCTGCGCCGCCGCCCCGAGGCGCGCTGGCGGCGCCGCCCGGAGGACCTGGACGGCTTCGCCCCCCTCCAGCGCGGGCTGCTGCGCACCGCCCTGGAGTCCGTACGGGTCGGCGGTGTCGTCGGCTACGCCACCTGCTCCCCGCACCTGGCCGAGACCCGGGCCGTGGTCGGCGACCTCCTCAAGCAGTTCCCGGACACCGACCTGATCGACGCCCGGCCGCTGCTGCCCGGCGTACCGGATCTCGGCGAGGGCCCCGACGTGCAGCTGTGGCCGCATCTGCACGGCACCGACGCGATGTACCTGGCCCTCATCCGCCGCACCGGCTGACGCCCGCCTCCGGCCGCCGCCCCCACGGGCCGCCCGGTACGGCCACCACACCTTCGGAGCCACGTCCGAAAACGTCCAGGAACAGGGACGTGACCAGCACCGACCGCACGGCGAAGGTGTCCGGGAGCACGCCCGGGCCGGCCGGGCCGAGGCCCCGGGCGGAGTTCGTCCCGGCGGTCGGCGGCCCCGGCGTGCCCGGTACGGCGGTCGTGCCGGGGGCGAGCGCCGCCGGGCCCGCGCGGGACCGGTGGGGGCAACCCCCGCGGGACATGGCACGCTTGGTGCATGGCCCCGCAGATCAGCCCCAGCATCCTGTCCGCCGACTTCGCCCGCCTCGCCGACGAGGCGAAGGCGGTCGAGGGAGCCGACTGGCTCCACGTCGACGTCATGGACAACCACTTCGTCCCGAACCTCACGCTCGGCGTGCCGGTCGTGGAGTCGCTCGCCCGTGCGACGGACACCCCGCTGGACTGCCATCTGATGATCGAGGCCCCCGACCGATGGGCTCCCCAGTACGTGGAGGCGGGGGCCGGTTCGGTCACCTTCCACGTCGAGGCGGCCACCGCGCCCGTGCGGCTCGCCCGGGAGATCCGCGCCAAGGGCGCCCGCGCCTCCATGGCGCTGCGGCCGGCGACCCCCATCGAGCCGTACGAGGATCTGCTCCCCGAGCTCGACATGCTGCTGATCATGACGGTTGAGCCCGGCTTCGGTGGGCAGGCGTTCCTCGACATCATGCTTCCGAAGATCCGCCGTACCCGCGAGCTGATCAGCAAGCACGGTCTGGAGCTCTGGCTCCAGGTCGACGGCGGGGTCTCGGCGTCCACCATCGAGCGGTGCGCCGACGCCGGCGCCGATGTCTTCGTCGCGGGCTCCGCCGTGTACGGGGCATCGGACCCGGCCGAGGCGGTACGTGCACTGCGCAACCAGGCGGAGGCCGCGACGGCCAAGGCGTCGTGGGCATGCGACCACTGAGCGTCAGGAACATGAACGGCGCCCGGGAGGGCTGATCGACCGCGCCGGATCTGCAAGGATGAACGGCGAATCCAGAGTGTGAACAGCAGTGAGGAGATCGCCGTGTCGGGTATGTCGGCGGGCCGGTCAGCCATGCGGATGGGACCCGCTGAGCTGGTGCAGGCGGCGGCCATGGCCCGCCGCTTCTACCTCGAGGGCAAATCCAAGATCCAGATCGCCGAGGAGTTCGGCGTCAGCCGCTTCAAGGTGGCCCGGGTCCTGGAGACCGCCCTCGAACGGGATCTCGTACGGATCGAGATCCGCGTGCCGGCCGAGCTGGACGCCGAGCGCTCCGACGCGCTCCGCGCCCGGTACGGCCTCAGGCACGCCGTCGTGGTCGAGTCCCCGGCCGAGGCCGAGGAGACACCCGACCCCGAGAACCTGGGAGAGGTGGCCGCCGACCTGCTCGGCGAGCTGGTCAACGAAGGGGATGTGCTGGGGCTGGCCTGGGGCCGGTCCACCATCCACATGGCGGCGGCCCTGGACCGGCTGCCGCCCTGCACGGTCGTGCAGCTCACGGGCGTGTACGACGCCGGGACCGCCGAGCGCGGCTCGGTGGAGGCCGTGCGCCGCGCCGCGCAGGTCTCGGGCGGCGACGCCCACCCCATCTACGCGCCGATGCTGCTGCCGGACGCGGCCACCGCGCAGGCGCTGCGCCACCAGACCGGGATCGCGCGGGCCTTCGAGTACTTCGACAAGGTCACCGTCGCCTGCGTCTCCATCGGCTCCTGGGAGCCGGGCATCTCCACGGTGCACGACATGCTCAGCGACGAGGAGCGGGCGCACTACGCCTCCCTCGGCGTCGCCGCGGAGATGTCGGCGCACCTCTTCGACGCGGAGGGGCGCCGGGTCGGCCGGGACCTGGGGGAGCGGTGCATCACGGTCAAGACCGACCAGCTGCGCCGGGTGCCCGAGGTCGTCGCGATCGCGGGCGGACAGCGCAAGGGGCCCGCGATCGACGCGGTCCTGCGCTCCGGTCTGGTCACCAGCCTGGTGACGGACACGTCGGCCGCGGACTACCTGATGACGGCGGGGACCACCCCGCGGTCCGCCCTCAACCGCGCGGACCCGGACGGCCCCTGACGGCGGGTGGGGCGGGGGCGGGCCCGGTGGCACCGGCCGCACGGTGCCGCGACAGGCCCCGCTCCACCGCCTCCCGGCGGCGGTGCCGAGACGTCGTACGACCTGACCGGCCGGCTCGTGGCCGCCCCGGACCCCGGACGGGGTCACCGGCCAGGCGGGTCCGGCCGCGACGGGGGCGCCCTCGTCGGCTCCCTCTCCGACCGCGCCGTCCGGCCCGGGGGCGCCGTGGAGCGCGGACCGCCGGCCGTCGTACGCGGCCGGCGGGCACATGGGACGGCGCGCCCCGCGGAGCGGCGGACCGCTCAGGACGTGTTCGCCGAGGCCGCGTGCCGGACACCGTCGCTCACCGCGGCCCGGTCCTTGGAGGATCCTCCGAGCAGGGCTCTGACCAGCCTGGATGATCCGCCCGGAGCGGGCGTTCCGGTCGTCATGGGACAATGAAGTACGTGCTCTTCCCCCTGGCTGACCTGTCCGGGGGCCACCTCTGATCGACTGGGATGTGCAGCACGTGCGTTTCCTCAACGACATCCAGCCCGCGTACGACCTGACGTACGACGACGTCTTCATGGTGCCCAGCCGCTCCGCGGTCGGCTCGCGGCAGGGCGTGGACCTCAGCTCGCCGGACGGCACCGGCACCACCATCCCGCTGGTCGTCGCGAACATGACCGCCATCGCCGGCCGCCGCATGGCCGAGACGGTGGCCCGGCGCGGGGGGCTCGTCGTCATCCCGCAGGACATCCCCATCGAGGTCGTCACCGAGGTCGTCTCCTGGGTCAAGGGCCGCCACCACGTCCTGGACACCCCGATCGTGCTGGCCCCGCACCAGACCGTCGCCGACGCGCTCGCCCTGCTGCCCAAGCGCGCCCACAACGCGGGCGTCGTCGTCGACGACGAGCACCGGCCGGTCGGCGTGGTCACCGACACCGACCTGTCCGGCGTGGACCGCTTCACCCAGCTCGAAGAGGTCATGTCCAAGGACCTGATCCTCATCGACGCGGACACGGACCCGCGCGAGGCCTTCAACACCCTCGACGCAGCCAACCGCCGCTACGCGCCCGCCGTGGACCAGGACGGCCGCCTGGCGGGCATCCTGACCCGCAAGGGCGCCCTGCGCGCCACCCTGTACACCCCGGCCACCGACGAGCGGGGCCGGCTCCGCATAGCCGCCGCCGTCGGCATCAACGGCGACGTGGCGGGCAAGGCCCGGCAGCTGCTGGACGCCGGAGTCGACACGCTCGTCATCGACACCGCGCACGGGCACCAGGAGTCGATGATCAGCGCGCTGAAGCTGGTCCGCGACCTCGACCCGCGGGTGCCGATCGTGGCCGGCAACGTCGTCGCCGCCGCGGGCGTCCGCGACCTGATCGAGGCCGGCGCCGACATCGTCAAGGTCGGCGTGGGCCCCGGCGCGATGTGCACCACCCGCATGATGACCGGCGTCGGCCGGCCGCAGTTCTCCGCCGTCCTGGAGTGCGCCGCCGAGGCGAGGAAGTACGGCAAGCACGTGTGGGCCGACGGCGGCGTCCGCCACCCGCGCGACGTGGCGATGGCGCTCGCCGCCGGCGCGTCCAACGTGATGATCGGCTCCTGGTTCGCCGGGACCCACGAGTCCCCGGGCGACCTCCAGCACGACGCGAACGGCCGCCCCTACAAGGAGTCCTTCGGCATGGCCTCCGCGCGTGCCGTGCGCAACCGCACCTCCGAGGAGTCGGCGTACGACCGCGCCCGCAAGGCGCTGTTCGAGGAGGGCATCTCCACCTCCCGCATGTTCCTCGACCCCACCCGGCCCGGCGTCGAGGACCTGATCGACTCGATCATCGCGGGCGTCCGCTCCTCCTGCACCTACGCCGGGGCCGGATCGCTCGAGGAGTTCGCCGAGAAGGCCGTCGTCGGCGTCCAGAGCGCCGCCGGCTACGCCGAGGGCAAGCCGCTGCACGCCAGCTGGAGCTGACGGCCCCTCACCCCCGCCCGGCCCCCGCCGACCCCGCCCCGGGATCGACGGGGGCCGGCGCGCAACGGTCGAAAGCCCCCGCGCAACGAACACCCGCGTCCCCGCCGGTAACGCAATGATCTTGCGGGGGTGCGCAAGGTTGCTGCATTTCAGGAGCAACGAAGAACCTCGTAGGGTTACGCGCTGTACGTGTGTGGCGGGGACCCCGCTCGACGGGTCCCGGCTGTCGCGGGGTGCCGTCGGTCCCTGCCGCGGAAGACCGGCAGCGACGAAGGAGTCAGCGCGTGCTCGACCAAGGCGCACCCCCGCACAACGGCCGCCCCGCCGCCCCGCCGCCCCCGGGCCTCGGCGCGCGCCTGATGCGCCGCAAGCCCGTGGAACGCCTGGTCGCGGAGGGTGGCCAGGGTGAGGGCGGCTCCCTGCGGCGGTCCCTCGGACTGTGGCAGCTCACCATGATCAGCATCGGTGCCACCCTCGGCACCGGCATCTTCGTCGTCCTCGGCGAGGCCGTCCCCAAGGCCGGTCCGGCCGTCACGCTGTCCTTCGTCATAGCCGGTCTGACGGCCCTCTTCTCCGCCCTCTCCTACGCCGAGCTGGCGGGCACCATCCCGGTCTCCGGCTCCTCCTACTCGTATGCGTACGCAACGATGGGCGAGCTGGTCGCCTGGGTCTGCGGCTGGTGCCTGATGCTGGAGTACGGCGTCTCGGTCGCCGCCGTCGCCGTCGGCTGGGGCGAGTACCTCAACGAACTCCTCGACGGCACCATCGGCGTCACCATCCCGGCCGCGCTCTCCGCCCCGCCCGGCGACGGCGGCGTCTTCAACCTGCCCGCGCTGATCGTCGTCCTGCTCGCCATGGCGTTCCTGATGGGCGGCGCCCGCGAGTCCGCCCGCGCCAACACGATCATGGTCGTCGTGAAGATCGGCGCGCTGGTGCTGTTCTGCGCCATCGGCGTCCAGGGCTTCCGCTCCGGCAACTACGAGAACTTCATGCCGCTCGGCATGGCCGGCGTCAGCGCCGCCGGGGCGACGCTCTTCTTCTCGTACATCGGCTTCGACGCCGCCTCCACCGCCGGCGAGGAGGCGAAGAACGCCCAGCGCGACCTGCCCCGCGCGATCCTGCTGTCGCTCGCCATCATCACCGCGCTGTACGTCCTGGTCGCCGCCGTCGCCGTGGGCGCCAAGCCCTGGCAGCGGTTCACCGACTCCGAGGCCGCGCTCGCCCAGATCATGACCGAGGTCACCGGCCAGAGCTTCTGGGGCACCCTGCTGGCGTTCTGCGCCGTCATCGCCATCGCCAGCGTCGTCCTGACCGTGCTCTACGGCCAGACCCGCATCCTGTTCGCCATGGCCCGGGACGGACTCGTGCCCAAGGCGTTCGGCAAGGTCAGCCCGAAGACCGGCACGCCCCGCACCAACACCCTGATCGTCTCCCTCTTCTGCGGCGTGCTGGCCGCCGCGATCCCGCTCGGCCAGCTCGCCGACGCCACCAGCATCGGCACCCTGTTCGCCTTCGCGCTGGTCAACGTCGCCGTCGTGGTGCTGCGCCGGACGCGTCCGGAGATGCCCCGCACCTTCCGCGTGCCGCTGTCCCCGCTCATGCCGGCCCTCGGCTTCGCGTTCTGCCTGTGGATGATGGGCAGCCTGTCCGCCGTCACCTGGGTGGTCTTCGGTGTCTGGATGGCCGCCGGGCTCGTGTTCTACTTCCTGTACGGCCACCGCCGCTCCCGGCTCGCCACCGCACCGGTCCCATCAGAAGCGAAGTGAACCACCCGCAGTGCTGAACGATCTCGACGAACGCATCGTGCACGCCCTCGCCGAGGACGCCCGCCGCTCCTACGCGGACATCGGCCAGCTCGTCGGCCTGTCCGCGCCCGCCGTGAAACGGCGCGTGGACCGGCTGCGCGCCACCGGGGCCATCACCGGGTTCACCGTACGGGTGGACCCGGCCGCCCTCGGCTGGGAGACGGAGGGGTTCGTCGAGATCTACTGCCGCAGCAACACCTCCCCGGAGACCATCCAGCGGGGCCTGGAGCGCTACCAGGAGGTCGTGGCCGCCTCCACCGTCACCGGTGACGCGGACGCGGTCGCCCAGGTCTTCGCCTCCGACATGCGCCACTTCGAACGGGTCCTGGAACGCATCGCGGGGGAGCCGTTCGTCGAGCGGACCAAGTCCGTGCTGGTGCTGTCCCCGCTGCTGCGCCGGTTCTCGTCGGGATCGCCCGCCTAAGCCCGCGCAAAGGGTGGGCGCGGGGCACGCCACCCGACTAGCATCGACGCCATGACCTGGCGACATTGATCCACCAGCCGCGCCTCCCGAGGGCCGCCTCGGCCGCCGTACGTCCTCGACGTCCGGTGTCCGAACCGCCCTTCCGGGAAGGCCTCATGACTCTCACGCCCACGCGTGCCTCCGACGTCCGCGTGCGACGGCTGACGACCACGCTGTACGGCTATTCGTTCCTCGAAGACTTCATCCTGCTCTACCCGGTGTACGCGCTGCTGTTCAGCGACACCGGCCTGTCCGTCGGACAGATCTCCTCCCTGTTCGCCCTCTGGTCGGTGACCGGTGTGCTGCTGGAGGTCCCCTCCGGGGTCTGGGCCGACGCCGTCTCGCGCCGGCTGCTGCTGTGGCTCGGCCCGCTGCTCACCGCCGCCGGCTTCGCCCTGTGGGTGCTCGTCCCGTCGTACGGCGCCTTCGCCCTCGGCTTCGTGCTGTGGGGCGCCGGCGGAGCGCTCGGCTCCGGTGCGCTGGAGGCGTTGGTCTACGACGAGCTGGAACGGCTCGACGCGGCCGGCCGCTACGCCCGGGTCATGGGCCGGGCCCGTGCGGCCGGGCTGGTCGCGGTGATGGCGGCGATGGGACTGGCCGGCCCCGTGCTCACCTGGGGCGGCCACACCGCCGTCGGGGCCGCCAGCGTGCTGGTGTGTCTGCTGTCGGCGGCCACGGCACTCCGGTTCCCCGAGCACCGCTCCCCGAAGGCCGGACACGAGAACTGGGCGGCGACCCTGCGCGCCGGACTCGCCGAGGCGCGGGCGGACCGGTCCGTCCGCGGGGCGCTCCTGCTGGTCCCGGCCGTGAGTGCGGTGTGGGGCGCGCTGGACGAGTACACGCCGCTGCTGGTGCGGGGGACCGGCGTCGCGGACGGGACGGTTCCCTATCTGCTCCTGCTGATCTGGGCCGGTGCCACCGCCGGGAGCCTGCTGGCCGGTGAGGGCGAGCGGCTGGGCACGGGCGGGCTCGCCGCCGTCCTTGCCGGTGCCGGCCTCGCCCTGGCCGTCGGCGCGGCGGCCGGCACACCGGCGGGCCTGGTCCTCGTCGCCCTCGCCTTCGGCGGCTTCCAGGCGGCGACCGTGCTGGCCGACGCCCGTCTCCAGCGACGCATCGAGGACACCGGCCGGGCCACCCTCACCTCGGTGGCGGGCCTGGGCACGGAACTGACGACGATCGCGGTCTACGGCGGCTACGCGGTGATCGCCTCGGGGGCCGCCCACAGCACCGCCTTCGCGGTGTTCGCGATCCCGTACCTGACGACGGCGGCGGCCCTGCTGCTCGCCGTGGCCGCCAAGGTGCGGGCGTGAGGTCGCCGTAGCGCCTACGGCCGGCGGCCGGGTCGGGGGCGCCCGTCCTCGGACCGGTGCGACCGCGCTTCTCGGAGGGGGCACGGGGCGCGGACGCGCCGGCCACTGCGGACGGCCACCCCCGCCCCTGTCCCCTTCTGCGGACCACGGGCAGTCGTGCCGCCGCCCCCCCGCTCCCCGCCCTCCGCGGGCAGTCGTGCCTCCCCCAGTGCCTCAAGGGCCTGGGAGGTGCCCCCAGGGCGGCACGGGTGGGCGCGACGGCACCCCGCAAGCGCCGGGCCGCGCAGACGCCCCCCGGCCCACATCAATGCCGGAGCACCCCGCAAGCGCCGACCCGCGCAGACACCCCCCGGCCCGCACCAACGCCGGAACACCCCATACAGCACCGCGCCGCGCAACGAATCGCCGCCACCCCCACCCCGCACGCAACAAACCCCTCACCGACGCGCAACGGCTCCACCTTGTCCCCCCGAGCCGCCCGCCCGTACCGTCTATCCGACCCCCCGAAACCCCCCCGCGTACCGGTGAGGAACACGCATGCGCACCGCCCTGCTCCAGAGCTCCGGCCGCCCCGGATCCGTCGCCGAGAACCTCAAGGTCCTCGACGAGGCGTCCGCCCGCGCCGCCGCCGCGGGCGCCGGGCTGCTCGTCACCTCGGAGCTGTTCCTCACCGGGTACGCGATCGGCGACGACATCCCCCGGCTCGCCGAGCCCGCCGACGGCGACGCGGCCGACGCGATCGCGGAGACCGCCACCCGGCACGGCCTCGCGATCGCCTACGGCTACCCCGAGCGGGACGGCGAGCGCGTCTTCAACTCCGCGCAGCTGATCTCCGCCGACGGCACCCGCCTCGCGAACTACCGCAAGACCCACCTCTACGGCTGCTTCGAGCGGGACCACTTCACCCCGGGAGAGCGGACCGTCGTGCAGGCCGAGCTCGACGGCCTCACCGTCGGCCTGATGATCTGCTACGACGTCGAGTTCCCGGAGAACGTGCGCGCCCACGCGCTGGCCGGCACCGACCTCCTCCTGGTGCCCACGGCACAGCTGCACCCGTTCCAGTTCGTCGCCGAGTCCGTCGTACCGGTGCGTGCGTTCGAGAACCAGATGTACATCGCGTACGTCAACCGGGTGGGCCGGGAGGGCGAGTTCGAGTTCGTGGGCCTGTCCACGCTCGCCGCCCCCGACGGAGTCGCCCGCACCCGGGCCGGCCGCACCGAGGAACTCGTCGTCGCCGACGCCGACCCGGTGTTCCTCGCCGCGTCCCGTGAGGACAACCCGTATCTGACCGACCGCCGCCCCGGCCTCTACGGGTCCCTCGTCTGAACCCCTCACCCCCCACCCCCCGCTTCACCTGTGCAAGGAGTCCGTACCCCATGACGTCCACCGTGCCCAACGCGATCGAGCACGCCGACGAGCAGCAGCCGCCGATCACCATGTTCGGCCCGGACTTCCCGTACGCGTACGACGACTTCCTCGCCCACCCGGCGGGCCTCGGACAGATACCGGCGACCGAGCACGGCACCGAGGTCGCGGTGATCGGCGGCGGCCTGTCCGGCATCGTCGCCGCGTACGAGCTGATGAAGATGGGCCTCAAGCCGGTCGTGTACGAGGCCGACCGGATCGGCGGGCGGCTGCGCACCGTCGGCTTCGACGGGTGCGACGACTCCCTGACCGCCGAGATGGGCGCGATGCGCTTCCCGCCGTCCTCCACGGCGCTCCAGCACTACATCGACCTGGTCGGACTGCACACCCGTCCCTTCCCCAACCCCCTCGCCGAGGCGACGCCGTCCACCGTCGTCGACCTCAAGGGCGAGTCGCACTACGCCGAGACCCTCGACGACCTGCCCCAGGTCTACCGGGACGTCGCCGACGCCTGGGCCAAGTGCCTCGAAGAGGGCGCCGACTTCTCCGACATGAACCGCGCCCTGCGCGAGCGCGACGTCCCGCGCATCCGGGAGATCTGGGCGAAGCTGGTCGAGAAGCTCGACAACCAGACCTTCTACGGCTTCCTCTGCGACTCCGAGGCCTTCAAGTCCTTCCGCCACCGCGAGATCTTCGGCCAGGTCGGTTTCGGCACCGGCGGCTGGGACACCGACTTCCCCAACTCCATCCTGGAGATCCTCCGCGTCGTCTACACCGAGGCCGACGACCACCACCGCGGCATCGTCGGCGGCTCCCAGCAGCTGCCCCTGCGCCTGTGGGAGCGCGAGCCGGAGAAGATCGTCCACTGGCCGTACGGCACCTCGCTGAAGTCCCTGCATCCGGACGGCGAGCCCCGTCCGGCGGTCACCCGGCTCAACCGCACCGCGGGCAACCGGATCACGGTGACGGACGCCGACGGGGACATCCGTACGTACCAGGCGGCGATCTTCACCGCCCAGTCCTGGATGCTGCTCTCGAAGATCGCCTGCGACGACTCGCTCTTCCCGATCGACCACTGGACCGCGATCGAGCGCACCCACTACATGGAGAGCTCCAAGCTCTTCGTGCCGGTGGACCGGCCGTTCTGGCTGGACAAGGACGAGGAGACCGGCCGGGACGTCATGTCGATGACGCTCACCGACCGCATGACGCGCGGCACTTACCTCCTCGACGACGGCCCCGACAAGCCCGCCGTCATCTGCCTCTCCTACACCTGGTGCGACGACAGCCTGAAGTGGCTGCCGCTGTCCGCGAACGAGCGGATGGAGGTCATGCTGAAGTCGCTCGGCGAGATCTACCCCAAGGTCGACATCCGGAAGCACGTCATCGGCAACCCGGTGACCGTCTCCTGGGAGAACGAGCCCTACTTCATGGGCGCGTTCAAGGCCAACCTGCCCGGCCACTACCGCTACCAGCGCCGCCTGTTCACCCACTTCATGCAGGAGGCGCTGCCCGAGGACAAGCGGGGCATCTTCCTCGCCGGTGACGACATCTCCTGGACGGCCGGCTGGGCGGAGGGCGCCGTCCAGACCGCGCTGAACGCGGTCTGGGGCGTCATGCACCACTTCGGCGGCGAGACCGACCCGACCAACCCGGGCCCCGGCGACCTCTACGACGAGATCGCCCCGGTGGAGCTCCCCGAGGACTGAGCCCGCCTCCCCGCCGCCGGGTCAGTCCGGCAGCGGGGTGAGCAGCATGCGGCCGGCGAAGCCCACCGCCGTGTCCAGGCGTTCGGCGAACTCCCCGGCGACGTCCGGCAGTCCGCGCAGCGCCCACAGGGCGCGGGCCGCCGTCCAGGCGGCGTCCCGGGCGCGGTCCAGGCTCCACGCGCCCAGCAGATGGGTCAGCGGGTCGGCGATCCGCAGCAGTTCGGGGCTCGGTGTCAGCTCTTCGCGGATCCGGTCCTCCAGCGAGAGGAGGAGTTCGCCCACCTGGTCGAACTCGTCCTCCAGCTCGACGGGTTCGCAGGCGAGCGTACGGCAGGTGTCCACGACGGCGAGCGCGAGGTCGTGGCCGATGTGCGCGTTGATGCCCGCGAGCGCGAACTGCAGCGGACGTACGCCGGGATGCCGGCGGAACTGGAACAGCGGACGCCAGCAGGCCGGTGGCCGCCGCTCCCGCGCCACCGCGTCCACCGCCGCCAGATAGCGCTCCGCGAACCGCACGTCCAGCGCGATCGCCGCCCGCGCGTCCGGGAACCGGCCCGCGTCGATCCGCCGGTCCACGGCCTCCGTGACGGCGAGGTAGACACGGTTGAACACCGCGACCCCGTCCCGCGCGGGCAGGGCCGCGTCGAGGGCGCGCATACGGGAGACGACCCCGTCCACGGCGGTGAGGACTTGTTCGCATCGCACCATGAGCGCAGAGTCGCACCTTTAGGGTGGCGTCAGTGGCGGCGGGCCCGGCGCTTCCCCGGAACGGGGGAACGCGCCCGTCGTGGGGGAGGGGGAGCAGTACTGTGTCAGGCTCGCGTGCCCAGCGCCTGTCCGCGCGGAGGGCCGAGCGACGGCGTGCCGCCCGGCGCGGCACGATGGTCGCGGCGGCCTCCGTGGTGGTCGCGGTCGGCACCGTCACGGGGATGATGTCGGCGGTCGGCGACGGACGCGGCGCGGACGAGGCACGCCCCGGGGCGACCTCCTCGCCGCGCCTGGAACCGCTGCCCGCCGTGCCGTCGCCCTCGCCCTCGCCCTCGCCGTCGGTGTCGGCGACGAGGCCGCCTTCCCCCACGGCCGGTCCGAAGAGGAGGGCGAGCCCGACGGCGTCCGCGTCCCGGGCCGAGAAGAAGCGGCGGACCGCCCCCGTGTCCACCCGCCTCTACCGGTACCCCGAGTCCCGGGTCCTGGACTGGGTGCGGGCCAATCCCGACGACCCGCGCCGCGCGGTCATCGAGTCCCGGATAGCCGGCCAGCCGGCGGCCGTGTGGTTCGCGGACTACTCCCCGGAGTCGATCACCTCCCGGGTGCGTGCCGTGGCGTCGGGCGGCGCGGCGCGGGGCCGGACGCCGGTCCTCGTGCCGTACGCGATCCCCGACCGCGACTGCGGCGGGCACTCCGAGGGCGGGGCGCCCGATCTGGCCGCCTACGACGCCTGGATCGACCGGTTCGCCGCCGGACTGGGCGGCAGCGAGGTCATCGTGATCCTGGAGCCCGACGCGATCGCCCAGTCCGAGTGCCTCTCCGCCGGGCGGCGCGCCGACCGCTTCGCCTCGCTGGCCCGCGCCGGCCGGGTGCTGAAGGACGCCAACCCCCGGGCGCGGGTCTACTTCGACGCCGGGCACTCCGGCTGGCACGCGCCCGCCGAGCAGGCCGCCCTGCTGCGGCAGGCCGGGGCCGCCTCGGCCGCCTCCTCCGACGGCGTCTTCAGCAACGTCTCCAACTTCCACGCCACCGCCGACGAGGTCGCCTACGGCCGTGCCGTGCTCGACGCCCTCGGCGGCCCGCCGGGCCTCGGCGCGGTGATCGACACCAGCCGCAACGGCAACGGCGCCCCGGCGGACGGGGAATGGTGCGACCCCGCGGGCCGCAAGCTCGGCCGGACCCCGACGCTGAGCACCGGGGAGGCCGGCATCGACGCCTACCTGTGGGTGAAGCTGCCGGGGGAGTCCGACGGCTGCAAGGGGACGCCGGGTACCTTCACCGCGTCGTACGCCTACGACTTGGCGCGCTGATCACCCTCGGTGCCGCCGGTGTCGTAGGAGGAGGTGCCCTCGTCGAGCAGCGGCTCCTGCGTCTTGAGGTGGGCGGGCGCGAAGGCGCGCAGCGCGTGGTAGCCGGTGATGACGACCAGCGTGCCGAGTGCGATGCCGCTCAGCGAGAAGGTGTCGGTGAACTCCATCGAGACGTTGCCGACGCCGATGATGATGCCCGCCGCGGCCGGCACCAGGTTCAGCGGATTGCGCAGGTCCACCTTGGCGTTGATCCAGATCTGCGCGCCGAGCAGGCCGATCATGCCGTACAGGATGACGGTGATCCCGCCGAGGACACCGCCCGGGATGGCCGCCACGACCGCGCCGAACTTGGGGCAGAGACCGAACAGCAGGGCGAAGCCGGCGGCGGCCCAGTACGCGGCCGTGGAGTAGACGCGGGTCGCGGCCATCACGCCGATGTTCTCGGAGTAGGTGGTGTTGGGCGGGCCGCCGACCGCGGTGGACAGCATGGAGCCGACACCGTCGGCGGAGATGGCCGTGCCGAGCTTGTCGTCGAGGTTGTCGCCGGTCATCTCGCCGACCGCCTTGACGTGACCGGCGTTCTCGGCGATCAGCGCGATGACCACCGGCAGGGCGACCAGGATCGCCGACCACTCGAAGGACGGGCCGTGCAGGGTCGGCAGGCCGATCCAGTCGGCCTGGCCCACTCCGGACAGGTCCAGGCGCCAGTGGTCGGTGACCTTGCCGCTCGCGTCCGCCGAGTGGATCTTGCCGAAGATCCGGTCGAGCGCCCAGGACAGGGCGTATCCGAAGACCAGCCCGAGGAAGATCGCGATCCGGGACCAGAAGCCGCGCAGGCAGACCACGGCGAGCCCGGTGAACAGCATCACGAACAGGGCGGTCCACTGGTCCTGCGGCCAGTAGGTGGAGGCGGTCACCGGTGCCAGGTTGAAGCCGATCAGCATCACCACCGCGCCGGTGACGATCGGCGGCATCGCGGCGTGGATGATCCGCGCCCCGAACCGCCGTACCGCGAGACCCACCAGGAACAGCGCGGCCCCCACCACGAACACCGCGCCGGTGACGGTGGCGCTGGAGCCGCCCTGGGCCCGGATGACCGCGGCGACGCCGACGAAGGAGAGCGAGCAGCCGAGGTAACTCGGCACCCGGCCGCGCGTCGCCAGCAGGAAGACGATCGTCGCGACGCCCGACATCATGATCGCCAGGTTGGGGTCCAGGCCCATGAGCACCGGGGCGACGAAGGACGCCCCGAACATCGCCACGACGTGCTGGGCACCCAGACCCGCCGTGCGCGGCCAGGAGAGCCGTTCGTCGGGGCGGACCACCGCGCCGGGGGCCGGGGTGCGTCCGTCGCCGTGCAGTGTCCAGCGGACGCCGAGATCCATGGGCTGTCGCTTTCGTCGTACGTGCAGCGTGTCCGGACCATTGTGGGGGCTGAGCAGGAGTGCTTCGTACAGGCGGGCGGGCGTGGCCGACCCGGCTGAGCGTCTGCTTAGGATGAGGGCGCGCCGCTGTTCGATGTAAACGGCACTCATCCCGTACGTCCCAGGAGTCCCACCCGTGACCGCCGAAGCCCCGCTCGCCCCCGCCCTGCTCCACGGCCGGCTGATCCCCGTGACCGTCCACTTCGACGACCTCGACGCGCTGGGGCTGCTGCACAACGCCCGCTACCCGCTGCTCGTCGAGCGGGCGTGGACGGAGCTGTGGCAGGAGAAGGGCGTCCGCTTCGACGGCGACTGGGTGGCGGCCGGCGACGCCTGCAACGCGGTCCGGGAGCTGCGCATCGGCTACGAGGCCCCGGTGACCCGCGCCGGTACGTACGCGGTCCACCTGTGGCTGGAGCGGCTCGGCACGACCGGACTGACGTACGGCTTCCGCTTCTGCTCGCAGGACGGGGCGGTGACCTACGCGCGGGGCAGCCGGGTGCTGGTGCGGCTGGACGCCACGACCCTGCGCCCGGCGCCCTGGAGCGAGACGTTCAGGGACGGGGCTCGGGAACTGCTGCTTCCGGACGCGTGACCTTCGTACGGTCTCCCGCGCGCAGCACGCCCGCGAAGCCCGCGATGCCGCACGACAACACCGTCACCAGGACGAACGACACCATCAGGCTGGTCGCCTGGGCCAGCAGGCCGATCGCGCTCGGGGCGACCAGGCCCGAGGTGTAGGTGATGGTGGCGACGCCCGCGATGGCCAGGCTCGGGTTGGAGCCGCTGCGGCCGGCGGCGGCGAAGCACAGCGGCACGACCACCGCGATGCCGAGCCCCATCAGCGCGAACCCGCCCATCGCCATCGCGGGGTGCTCGGCGAACACGATCAGCAGTCCGCCCAGCAGGGCGACGACACCGCTCGCGCGGACCGTGCGCACGGCGCCGTAGCGGTCCACCACGCGGTCCCCGGCGATCCGGGCGATGGCCATGGTGAGCGTGAAACCGGTGGTGCAGGCCGCCGCGAGACCGGCCGAGGTCTCCAGCTGGTCGCGCAGGTAGACCGCCGACCAGTCCAGGCTCGCGCCCTCCGCGAACACCGCGCAGAAGCCGATCGCGCCGATGAGCAGCGCGGAGCGGGGCGGCAGCGCGAACCGCGGCGGCGGCTCCTCGTCCTCGGCGGGCTGCAGATCGAGCACCCAGGTGCAGGCGGTCACGCCCGCCACCGTCAGGACGGCGGCCGCGAGCACGTGGTGCAGCCGGGCGTCCGCGCCGAGGTGGGCGGCGAGCGTGCCGGCCGCCGAGCCGATCAGGGCGCCGGCGCTCCACATGCCGTGCAGCCCCGACATGATCGACTTGTCGAGCCGGTTCTCCACCTCCACGCCCAGCGCGTTCATCGCCACGTCCGACATGCCGGCCGTGGCGCCGTAGACGAACAGGGCCAGGCAGAGGGTGAGCAGGTTCGGGGCGATCGACGGCAGGGTCAGCGCGAGCGTCCACAGCGCGATCAGGCCGCGCAGCGCCGTGCGTGCGCCGAAGCGGTGGCTGATGCCGCCCGCGAGCGGCATCGCGAGGGACGCCCCGAGCGCGGGGAAGGCGAGTGCGAGGCCCAACTGCCCGGCGCTCACCCCGGCGTGGTCCTGGATCCAGGGGACGCGGGTGGCGAACGAGCCGGTGACGGCGCCGTGCACGGCGAACACGGCGGCCACGGCGTACCGCGCCCGTCTCACATCGCGCTGCTGATGGACCACTGCGCTCATTGTCCCGCCCCTCCCGGTCGTCGGTTTCCGCACGCGCCGCCGTAAACTATCAGGAACCCTGCCTGAAAGATATGGGGTATCCGGAGGCGGAGCACGCGCCGACCGGTCCCGCCGATCTGGAAGGATCCCGGCATGGCCGCATCCCCGAGCACCGCCAGAGCCATCAACGACCGGCTCGCCCTGCGCCTGCTCCAGCAGGAAGGCCCGCTGACCGCGGGGCAGTTGAAGCAGCTCACCGGGCTGTCCCGGCCGACCGTCGCCGACCTCGTCGAGCGGCTCACCGCCGCCGGGCTCATCGCGGTGGCCGGCGAGGCGGGGGAGCAGCGGCGCGGTCCCAACGCCAAGCTCTACGGCATCGTCGCGGACCGGGCGCACCTGGCCGCGCTGGACGTCCGCACCGAGGGCGTCACCGTGGTCGTGTCGGACCTCGTCGGCGGGGTCCTGGCCGAGGCCGCCCTGCCCATCACCGGGGACACGGGCACCGGACCGGCGGTCGAACAGGCGGTCGCGCTGGTCGAGCGGACGGCGAAGGAGGCGGGCGCCGACCGGCTGCACACCGTCGGGATCGGGGCCCCCGGGCTGATCGACCCCGCGAGCGGCGAACTGCGCGACTCCACGGGGCTGCCCGAGTGGCACCGGCGCCTGGTCGCCGTGCTCCAGGAACGGCTCCCCGAGGCCCGGGTCAGCGTGGAGAACGAGACCAACCTCGCCGCGCTGGCCGAGCAGCGCGACGGCGCGGCCCGCGACCGGGACACCTTCGTCCTGCTGTGGCTGGGCCACGGCACCGGCGCCGCCGTGATCCTCGACGGCACCCTGCGCAGGGGCGCCTCCGGCGGCACGGGCGAGATCGGCTTCCTCCCGGTCCCGGGCACGAGCGGCCCGCCGTCGGCCACCGACTGCGCGGGCGGCTTCCACTCCCTGGTGGGGGCGGCGGCGGTCGCCCGGCTGGCGGAGGAGTACGGCGTCGTGGCGGAGCCGGGGATCGAGCCGCCGGCGGCGGGCGCGGTACGGACGGCCGTCGCGTCGGCCGGCCCCGCCACCCCGGAGGCGCGCTTCCTCGACACCCTGGCCGACCGGATCACGGTGGGCGTCGCCTCGGTGGTCGCGCTGCTCGACCCCGGCCACGTGGTCCTGGGCGGCGAGGTCGGCCAGGCCGGCGGCGAGACCCTCGCCGCGCGGGTACGGGACCGCCTGGCCGCCATGTCCCCCCTGCCCGCCGACGTACGGCCCAGCACCCTGGGCGGCGGCGCGGTACTCCGCGGAGCCCTCCTGACGGCCCGTGACCGGGCCCAGGACGAACTGTTCGGCGTGCCCGAACACTGAGGCCCCGGCAGCGCCCCGAAGGGGCACGGGACCGTACCGACGTGCGGCTACCGCCGCGTGGGCACGGGGCCGTACTGCCGTGCGGCTACCGCCGCGTGGGCGCGACCGGCCACGGCAGCGCCCCGAAGGGGCGCGGGGAACTGCGCGACCAGCCACGACGGCGCCGCGGACGATCGACGGCACCGCACCGCACGTCCGGCGGAGCGCCCGGCCCCCGCTCACGGCCCGGCCGCCGGCCGCCGGCCGTCCCGCTCACCGGCGGGCGGCGCGGGCCCCGGACCGCTTCATCAGGTACTCGTCGAACGTGCCCTTGCCGACCGCCCGCTCCGGCGCGAGGTGGCCGCCCGCGCGGAAGGCGTCGTAGGACGCGCCGCGCAGCGGGACCTTGACCACCGCGCGGCGGCGGCCCGTGGCCTTCAGATACGCGCGGGCCAGGGAGTCGAACGTCCGGACCTCCGGACCGCCCATGTCGTCGACGCGGCCCGCCGGCGCGCCCTGGGCCAGCTCGGCTAGGCGGTCCGCGACCTCCGTGACGTCGACCGGCTGGTCCTTCACCCGGGCCGGCAGCAGCAGGACCGGCAGCCTGGCCATGCCCTGGAGGACCGTGAACACCAAGTCGTGGAACTGGGTGGCGCGCAGCACCGTCCAGCCCAGCCCCGACTCCTCGACCAGCCGCTCCACAGCCAGCTTGGACTTGTAGTAGCCGAACGGCACCCGGTCGACACCGACGATCGAGATGTACACGAGGTGTCCGGCCCCGGCCCGCCGGGCCGCCGCGATCAGGTTCCGCGCGGCCTTCTCGTCGCCACCGCGCGGTGACGTCGCGCAGTGCACGATCGTGTCCACGCCCGTGACGGCCTCGTCCAGCGCCGGCCCGCCCTCGCGCAGGTCGACGGCGTACGGCTGAGCGTGCCGGCTGAGCCCCCGCACCTCGTGTCCGTCCGCCCGCAACCGCGCGACGACGTGCCGGCCGAGCGTTCCGGTACCGCCGGTCACCAGGATCGTGCTCATGCTGTTCCGTCCCTTCGGACACCCGGCGCTCCCCGACGGAGCGCCCCGCGTCTGCTGGGACGGATCGACCACCGCCGGATGTGACATCGGTCCGGGGACCCGTCCCCTGCGGAGTCCAGCTTCTCCGGGTCCGGTACCGGGCGCATCCGCGCGTGGTGAGGCCCGGCGGCGGGCAAGGGCCGTCGTCACCGCCGCCGGGCCGGTCCGTGAGGGTCAGCAGGCTCCCTGGTCCCGCCACACTCCCCATTCGCCGGTGGTGCCGGGCTCCTCGCCCTTCGTCCACCACTGCGCCTTCCAGACGTGGCCCTCGTGGGACACCACGCTGCCGCCGCCGTACGAGGCCGAGGCGTCCCAGGCCGGGTCAGCGCAGTCGCCGGGCGGCGTCGTGGGCGGGTCGGTCGGCGTCGTGCCGCCGCCCGGCTCGACGACGGTCGTCCCGCGTGCCAGGTCCCCGGCGAGGGCGTACGCCTTGCCGCCGATCGTCACCGTCCAGTTCGACGGGGTCGACACCGGCAGGTAGTAGTTGAACGACAGGTCGACGGTCGCGCCCGGCGCCAGCGACTGCCACGCCGGCAGCTTCAGCGACACCCGGTGGAAGTCGCCCTTCAGACCGCCCACGTTGGAGCCCGTGTGGTCGCTGCTGATGACCTTGGTGCCGAAGCCGGACTGGTCGGAGGCGTTCGCCGGAGCCGAGGTCGCGTAGTCGAACTGGAACTCCGTGCCGCCCGGCAGCGCGGTCTTCGTGTTGTTCGTGATCCGCAGCTTGGGCGTGATCGGGTAGTTGGAGTCGCCCAGCTTGAAGTCCGTGAACTCCACGCCCACGTTCACGGCCTCCGACGGCAGGTCCGCGTTCGACTTCTTCGCGCCGTACGGCGTGGCCGCCTTGAACTTGTCGTACATCAGCGAGGTGAGCGTGTCGCCCGTCTCGTACTGGCCCTCGGCGGCGTTCCAGTCGTAGTCGCCGGCCAGCTCCCAGACCATGGTGCCGCCGATGCCGCGGTCCACCACGTAGTCGGCCTTGGCCCCGACCGACTGCTCGTCCTCGGTGGAGAGGAAGACCTTCTTCTCGGCGTTCCACAGCCAGGGGGCGACCAGCGTCGGGTCGTACTTGCGGGCGTAGGTCCCGGTCAGCTTCGTGTCCGCCGGGAAGCCGTAGTCGGTGACGTAGTCGCCGACGATGCCCTTCTCGAGGTTCTTGGCGTGCCACATCGGGTTGGAGCCCGCCGGGGACTCCTTGCCGTTGGTGTCGAGGTCGTGCCAGAGGTTGTCGATGCCGACGGCGCCGTCACCGCACTTGGTCAGGCCGGAGCCCGCCGGGCAGGAGGAGGCGGACGCCTTGCCCCACAGACCGTCGGTCCCGCCCTGCACGTTCTTGTGGCCGCGGGTGTAGTACGGCAGGCCGATGTTGATGCGGCCGGCCGGCATGGAGCCGCGGAAGTAGTGGTAGGCCCAGTCGGTGTTGAGGTAGCCGATGCCGCCGTACTGGGCGCTGCCGTAGACGTTGGCGGCGGCCAGCTCGGCGTCCTTGCCGTCGTCGAACAGGGAGGCGTTCGGGCCGACGTACTCGTTCCAGGCGCCGTGCAGGTCGTACGACATGATGTTGACGTAGTCCAGGTACTTCTGGACCTGGAAGGTCTCCATGCCGCGCAGCAGATAGCCGGACGAGGGGGCGGCCACGGTGAGCATGTAGTGCCTGCCGTCCGCCGCGCCCGCGCGGTCCAGCTTCTCGCGCAGCGTCTTCATCAGCGCCGCGTAGCCCTTGACGAGACCGGCCCGGCGGGCGTTGGCGAAGGACCAGTCGAGCGGGTTGCCCGCGTCCTTCATCGTCGTCGGGTACTCGTAGTCGATGTCGACGCCGTTGAAGCCGTACGTCCGGATGAAGTCGACCGCCGAGTCGGCGAAGGTGTCGATGCCGGCCTGGTTGACCGAGCCGTCGGCGTTGGTGGCCATCGAGTAGAAGCCGCCGGAGTCCACGCGGGCGCCGCTGTCGTCGAAGTAGCCGCCGGTCTCGGCCCAACCGCCCACCGAGATCAGCGTCTTGACGTCCGGGTGCTGCTTCTTGAACTTGTTGAGCAGGTTGAAGTGGCCCTTGTAGGGAAGCTGCGGGTCCATCTCCGCGCCGGCCACGCCGGGCCACGTCATGCCCGTCGCCGGGTTGGCGGCGGTGTCCGAGCCGACGGAGATCTTGTTGCTCTTGTCGATGTGCGCGAACGCGTAGTTGATGTGGGTGATCTTGTCCCACGGGATGTCGGACGCGAGGTAGGCGGGCTTGCCGTCCTTGCCGGTGCGCCAGCCGGTGAAGTAGCCGATCACCCGGCGCTGGTGGTCGGCGCCCATCTTCTCCCGGCCGGCCGAGTCGTAGACCGAGCAGTACGGGACATCGACGCCCGGCGTCGAGTACAGCCCGTCGGGACGACAGGACTCCTGGTCGGCGGCGTGCGAGACGGTGGCCGGGAGGGCGGCGAGCAGCAGGCCGGCGACGGCGGCGGCGGAGGCGAGCAGCGCGGGTCTCGCTCCGGGGCGTGAGGGGGACGGCACAGTGGGTTCCTCTCCAGGGAAGTTGGCTCGGACCTTAAGAGGACTAGACCAGAGCGTCAATAGGTATGGACCAATTCGGTGGACCGTCAGAAGGGTGCCCCGGTGGGGGAGTTGTCCCGCACGCGACCCTCGGCGGTCTCCGCGTCACTTCCTGTGAGCCACTCCACACTCCTCGCCCGCATGGAGTGCGGCCGGCCGTGGCACACTGGCCCTGTACCAGTAGCAGCGCACTCCGGGGTCGGTGAAAGTCCGAACCGGCGGTTACAGTCCGCGACCCGGTCACCTCCAGTGACCGGTTGACCAGGTGAAATTCCTGGACCGACGGTTAAAGTCCGGATGGGAGGCAGTGCGCGGCGGGCGGGCATCCATGCGCGCCGCCGTACCGGTTCACCCTCTGGGTGAACTCCGTCCGGCGTCGCCCCGGTGTCGTCGTCCGCGGTTTCTGTCGTCATCGACAGCCCCGGAGTCCGTGCCCGAAGAGGCAGGAGGACCCGGGAAGTGTTCACCGGAATCGTCGAAGAGCTGGGCGAGATCACCGCCGTCGAGACCCTCGACGACGCCTGTCGCTTCCGGCTGCGCGGCCCCGTCGTCACCGAAGGCGCACAGCACGGCGACTCCATCGCCGTCAACGGCGTCTGCCTCACGGTCGTCGAGCACGAGGGCGACGAGTTCACCGCCGACGTCATGGCGGAGACCCTGAAGCGCTCCAGCCTCGGCGTCCTCGCCGTCGGCTCCCGCGTCAACCTCGAACGCCCCACGGCCGTCGGCTCCCGCCTCGGCGGCCACATCGTCCAGGGCCACGTCGACGGCACCGGCGAGATCCTCGGGCGCGAGCCGTCGGAGAACTGGGAGATCGTGAGGATCTCCCTCCCCGCCGGCCTCTCCCGCTACGTCGTGGAGAAGGGCTCCATCACCGTCGACGGCATCAGCCTCACCGTCGTCGACGCCGGGCCCGACTTCTTCACCGTCAGCCTGATCCCCACCACCCTCGCCCTGACCACGCTCGGCATCAAGCAGCCCGGCGACCCGGTCAACCTCGAGGTGGACGTCATCGCCAAGTACGTCGAGCGGATGCTCGGCGACCGCGCCACCGGTGAGGGGGCTTCCCGGTGAACTGGCTCAACTCCGAGGCCTTCACCCTCTTCGACCAGCACATCAAATGGTCGGACATGATCGGCAACGTGATCGGTCTGATCGCCCTCGCCCTCGGCTGGCGCCGCTCCATCTGGACCTGGCCCGCCCAGTTCGTCTCCGGCCTGATCCTCTTCACGGCCTTCGCCACCGCCCACCTCTCGGGCAGCGCCGGCAAGCAGATCGTCGTCATGCTGGTCGCCGCCTGGGGCTTCTGGCAGTGGAACCGCGGCCGGCAGCAGGCGCGGGACGGCTCCATCGCCGTACGGTTCGCGACCAACCTCGAACGGCTTCTCCTCGTGGGCGCCGCGGCGGTCGGCACCCTCGCCGTCGGCGGCCTGTTCACCCTCTACCCGTCCCTGTCCTGGGACCCCTGGCCGGACGCCTACATCTTCGTCGGCACGATCGTCGCCATGTACGCGCAGGCGCGCGGCATGGTCGAGTTCTGGTTCGCCTGGCTGCTCGTCGACCTCGTCGGCGTCCCCCTGAACTTCGCCAACGGTTTCGCCTTCTCCGGATTCGTCTACGTCATCTACGGCGCACTGGTCCTGTGGGGCCTGCGCGACTGGTGGCTGCGCTCCCGTGACGCGCGGCCCGCCCTGGAAGGAGCGCCGGCATGAGCGCGGCACCGATCCTGTACAGCACCGACGGCATCGAGGACCTCGCGCTCGACCCGGTCGAGCGGGCCGTCGCCGACATCGCGGCCGGCCGCCCGGTCGTGGTCGTCGACGACGAGAACCGCGAGAACGAGGGCGACCTCGTCATCGCCGCCGAGAAGGTCACCCCCGAGATCGTCGCCTTCATGATGAGCGAGTGCCGCGGCATGATCTGCGCCCCCATGGAGGGCGAGGAACTGGACCGGCTCGGCATCCCGCTGATGGTGGAGAACAACACCGAGTCCATGCGGACCGCGTTCACCGTCACCGTCGACGGCTCGGGCGCCCACGGCGTGACCACCGGCATCTCCGCCGCGGACCGCGCGACCACGCTCCGGCTGCTGGCGAGCGGTACCGCGCGGGCCGACGACTTCGTCCGCCCCGGCCACATCTTCCCGCTGCGCGCCCGCCCCGGCGGCGTACTGGCGCGCGACGGCCACACCGAGGCCGCCGTCGACCTCGCCCGCCTCGCCGGCCTGCGCCCGGCCGGCGCCATCGTCGAGATCGCCGGCGAGGACGGCACCATGCTCCGGCTGCCCGAGCTGATCCCCTTCGCCCGCAAGCACGGCCTGACGATCATCTCCATCGAGGACCTGATCGCCTACCGCCGCTCCGCCGAGCCCACCGTCCGCCGCGAGGCCGAGGTCCATCTGCCCACCTCCCACGGCACCTTCACCGCGTACGGCTACCGCTCCACCGTCGACGGCGTCGAACACGTCGCCCTCGTCCACGGCGACATCGGCGACGGCGAGGACGTCCTCGTCCGCCTCCACTCCGAATGCCTCACCGGCGACGTCTTCGGCTCCCGGCGCTGCGACTGCGGCCCCCAGCTCGACGCCTCCCTGGACCGCATCCAGGCCGAGGGCCGCGGAGTCGTGGTCTACCTGCGCGGACACGAGGGACGCGGCATCGGCCTGATGTCCAAGCTGCGCGCCTACGAGCTCCAGGAGCGCGGCCGGGACACCCTCGACGCCAACCTCGAACTCGGCCTGCCCGCCGACGCCCGCGACTACGGCGCCGGCGCGCAGATCCTCGCCGACCTCGGCGTCCGCGACGTCCGCCTGATGACCAACAACCCCGACAAGTCCGACGCGCTCGCCCGCCACGGCATCAAGGTCACCGGACGCGAGCCGATGCCCGTCACCGCGAGCGAGCACAACCTCCGCTACCTGCGCACCAAGCGGGACCGGATGGGCCACGACCTGCCCTGGCTGGACACGCCGACCGTGCCCGCCTGCGGCAACCAGTAACGAGAGACACCGAGGAGAGACGTGAGCGGCAAGGGTGCACCGGAACTGTCCGTACGCGACGTGGGGGACCTGCGGGTCGCCGTCATCGCCGCGCAGTGGCACGAGAAGGTGATGGACGGACTGGTGGACGGCGCCCTGCGCGCCCTGCACGACCTCGGCATCGACGAGCCGACCCTGCTCCGGGTCCCCGGCAGCTGGGAACTCCCCGTCGTCGCCAAGGTCCTGGCCGGCCGGGGCTACGACGCGGTCGTCGCCCTCGGCGTCGTCATCCGGGGCGGCACGCCCCACTTCGACTACGTGTGCCAGGGCGTCACCCAGGGACTCACCCAGGTCTCGGTCGACACCGGTGTCCCCGTCGGCTTCGGCCTGCTCACCTGTGACGACGAGGAGCAGGCCCTGGACCGCGCCGGACTGCCCGGCTCCAGCGAGGACAAGGGGCACGAGGCGGTCACCGCGGCCGTGGCCACCGCGGCCTGCTTGCGTTCGGTATCCGAACCCTGGCGGTGAGCAGTCCCCGTCACCGCGTAGGGTAAGGACCACCATGTCCAAGAAGACGTTCGAGGAGCTATTCACCGAGCTCCAGCAGAAGGCCGCCCACGGCGACCCCGCCACCTCCCGCACCGCCGAGCTGGTCGACAAGGGCGTCCATGCCATCGGCAAGAAGGTCGTCGAGGAGGCCGCCGAGGTCTGGATGGCCGCCGAGTACGAGGGCAAGGAGGCGGCCGCCGAGGAGATCTCGCAGCTGCTGTACCACGTCCAGGTGATGATGGTCGCCCGCGGCATCTCCCTCGACGACGTCTACGCCCACCTGTAAACCCTCACGTCCACGACACGCCCCCTCACACGAAGGAAGCCGACCTCATGCTGCGCATCGCCGTCCCCAACAAGGGTTCCCTGTCAGGCCCCGCGGGGGAGATGCTGCATGAGGCCGGCTACCGGCAGCGCCGCGAGTCCAAGGAGCTGCGGATCGTCGACCCGGCGAACGAGGTCGAGTTCTTCTACCTCCGCCCGCGCGACATCGCCATCTACGTCGCTTCCGGACAGCTCGACATCGGCATCACCGGCCGCGACCTGCTGATCGACTCCGGCGCCGACGCCGAGGAGATCCTCCCCCTCGGCTTCGCCCGCTCCACCTTCCACTACGCCACCAAGCCGGGCACCATCGGCGGGCTGGCGGACCTGAAGGGCAAGACGATCGCCACCTCCTACGAGGGCATCGTCGCGGGACACCTCGCCGACAACGGCATCGAGGCATCCGTCGTCCACCTCGACGGCGCCGTCGAGACCGCCATCCAGCTCGGTGTCGCCCAGGTCATCGCGGACGTCGTCGAGACGGGCACCTCGCTGCGCAACGCCGGCCTGGAGATCGCCGGCGAACCGATCATGAAGTCCGAGGCCGTCGTCATCCTCCCCCGGGCTCGAACACACTCGCCCGGGGGGACCCCCACCACCGGCGCGGACGGCGAGGAGCCCAAGGTGCAGCAGTTCCTGCGCCGCCTCCAGGGCGTCCTGGTCGCCCGGACGTACGTGATGATGGACTACGACTGCCGCGTCGAACAGCTCGAGAGGGCCGTCGCTCTCACCCCGGGCCTGGAGTCCCCCACCGTGTCCCCGCTGCACAACGAGGGCTGGGTCGCCGTCCGCGCCATGGTCCCGTCCAAGGACGCCCAGCGGATCATGGACGACCTGTACGACATCGGCGCCCGCGCCATCCTCACCACCGCCATCCACGCCTGCCGCCTCTGACCGGGTCCGGAGCACCACCATGTCCGACACGACCGCGGGCCGGCTGCCCGGCCTGCCCGTCACCTTCCGCCCGGGCCGCACCCGCGCGGTGCTGCTCACGGCCGGCGCCGCGCTCTTCGTGGTCATCACCCTGATCGCGCTGCTGCTGGACCAGCTCGGCCCGGGGGAGCGGATCAGCTTCGTGTTCACCGCCGCGCTGCTGGCCGGCGTGCTGTTCCTGCTGGCCCGGCCGAAGGTCGTCGCCGACGAGACGGGCGTCACCGTCGTCAACATCGTGAGCCGACGCCGCCTGGAATGGGCGGAGATCCTTCAGGTGAACCTCCGTCCCGGTGATCCCTGGGTCTTCCTCGACCTCAGCGACGGCACCAGCCTGCCCGCGCTCGGCATCCAGCCGGGCATCGCCAGACAGCGGGCCGTCGCCGACGCGCGGGCCCTGCGGGCGCTCACCGAGGTCCGCTCCACGGCCGGGCCCGAGGCACCCCGGAGCTGACCCGGGGAACGCCCCTCGGGGGCGGCCCGGGGCCCGGCTCAGGGAAGCACCGGGGACGTTCACCTGCCGCAGTCGCCCATGTCTTGATTAATCTGGTGGGCGGAGGCGCGACGACCGCGCCTCCGCCCCTGCCGCCCCGCCCGGTGCACAGGGGCTCCAGCTATCCGAGGAGTGACCCTCTCCGGCGATGGACGGATCGTCCTGTAGTACCTGCGCCGCCCCCTGCCGACATAGCGCCGACCGGTTCCACGAGGTCCGCGCGCATGCGGAGGCGGCGGCATCATGACCACCTCCTTGCTGCTTCTCGCAGCCGCTTTCCTGCTGATCCTGGCCAACGGATTCTTCGTGGCCGCCGAGTTCGGCCTGGTCACCGTCGAGCGACCGGACGCCGAGGAGGCCGCCGCGGGCGGCGACCGGCGTGCCCGCCGGGTCGTCGAGTCGCTCAGGGAACTCTCCTTCCAGCTCTCCGGCACCCAGCTCGGCATCACCATCACCTCCCTCGTCGTCGGCATGCTGGCGCAGCCGGCGCTCGCCGGACTGCTGCACGGCCCCTTCACCGGCATCGGTGTCCCCGAGGGCGCGGTCCCCGGTGTCTCCGTCGTCGTCGGCATGCTGCTGGCCTCCGCGGTGCAGATGGTGATCGGCGAACTCGTGCCGAAGAACTGGGCCGTGTCCCGCCCCCTGCAGGTCGCCCGCTTCGTGGCCGGCCCGCAGCACGCGTTCGCCCGGCTCTTCCGCCCGGTCATCGCCGGGCTGAACGCCGTGGCCAACCGCCTGGTGCGGGCCCTGGGCATCGAGCCCACCGAGGAACTGGCCTCCGCCCGCACCCCCGGCGAACTCGTCTCCCTGGCCCGGCACTCCGCCCGGGCCGGCGCCCTGGAACAGGACACGGCGGACCTCTTCGTCCGCACCCTGTCCCTCGGCGAGCTGACCGCGCAGCACGTCATGACACCGCGCGTGAAGGTCAGCGCCCTGCAGTCCTCGGCGACCGCCGAGGACGTGGTCAACCTGACCCGGGCCACCGGTCTGTCCCGCTTCCCCGTCTACCGGGAGCGGATCGACGAGATCGTCGGCATGGTGCACCTCAAGGACGCCCTCGCGGTGTCCGTGCACGACCGGCTGCGCACCCCCGTGGGCCGCATCGCCCGCCCGGCGCTGCTCGTCCCCGAGACCCTGCCCGTACGGCCGCTGCTCACGCGGCTGCGCAGCGAGCAGCCCATCGCGGTCGTCGTCGACGAGTACGGCGGCACGGCCGGCGTCGTCACGCTGGAGGACATCGTCGAGGAGCTCGTCGGCGAGGTGCGCGACGAGCACGACGGACAGGACGTCCCCGAACTCGCCCCCGCCCCGCCCGAGGACGGCAACCCCGCCTGGGACGTCGACGGCGGCGTCCGGGTCGACATCCTGCGGCGCATAGGCCTGGAGGTGCCCGAGGGCCCGTACGAGACGGTGGCCGGCCTGGTCGCCGATCTGCTCGGCCGGATCCCGGCCGTCGGCGACCGCGCGGAACTGCCCGGCTGGCGGCTGTCGGTACGCAGGGTCGGCCACTACCGCGCCGAACGCGTCCGCCTGGTCAGAACGGCCCCGCTGCCGCTGGTGGAGGTGGCCGGATGAGCGTGCTGCAACTCCTCTTCGCCGCGCTGCTCGTGCTCGCCAACGGATTCTTCGTCGGCGCCGAGTTCGCGCTGGTCTCGGTCCGCCGCAGCCAGATCGAACCGCTCGGCACCGCCCGCGCCCGCCAGGTGCTGTACGGCCTGGAGCATCTGCCGCAGATGATGGCGGCGGCCCAGTTCGGCATCACCGTCTGCTCGCTGACCCTGGGCGCGGTCGCCGAACCGACGGTCGCCCGTCTGCTGGAGCCGGTCTTCGAGTGGATGCACCTGCCGCACGGCATGATCCACCCGCTCGGCTACGTCATCGCGCTCGCCGCGGTGGTCTTCTTCCACCTCGTCATCGGCGAGATGGTCCCGAAGAACCTGGCGATGGCGGCCCCCGAGAAGGCCGCGCTGTGGCTGAGCCCCGGCCTGGTCTGGTTCGCCCGCCTGTGCAAGCCGGTCACGATCGCGCTCGGCGCCTGCGCCCAGGCCGTCCTGCGGCTCTTCCGCGTCGAACCGAAGGACGAGGTCGAGGCCGTCTTCACCAGCGAACAGCTCAACCGGCTGGTGGAGGACTCCGGCCAGGCGGGCCTCCTCGACCCCGAGGAGGCCGAGCGTCTGGAGGACGCGCTGGAACTGGGTTCCCGCCCGGTGACGGACGTCCTGCTCGACCGCGAGTCACTGGTGACGGTCACGCCCGCGGTCACCCCGGGACAGATCGTGGAGCTCACCGCCCGCACCGGGTACTCCCGGTTCCCGGTGGCCGCGGACGGCGGCGCCTTCATGGGCTACCTGCACGTCAAGGACGTACTGGACCTGGAGGACTCCGACCGCGCCGTCCCGCAGCACCTGTGGCGCCCGATGACGACCCTCCGCCCCGAACTCCCCCTGGACGACGCCCTCACGGTGATGCGCCGCGCGGCGACCCACCTGGCCCAGGTCTCCGACCCCTCCGGCAAGGTCCTGGGCCTGGTGGCCCTGGAGGACGTCCTGGAACTCCTGGTGGGCGAAGTACGCGACCCGGCCCACCGGGAGATGACGGTCACCCCCCAGAGAGCAAGCGGAACCCCGGAGGAGGCCCTGGCGACATAGCTGCCGTAGCCGCGGGCAGTCGTGCCTCCCCAGTGCCTTGAAGGCCTGGGAGGCACCCCCTTCAGCGGGGCGAGCGCAAACCACCCCCCCGTCGGGCACCCCACCGGGGCCTCACACCCCCGGTGGGTCCGCCGGCCCCCGCCCCGACAGAACCTCCCCGTACGCCTGCATCAGATCCGGCAACCGCAACGTCGCCAGATCATCCCGGGTCAACGCCCCGGGATACACCGACAACCGCAAATCCCGGTACGCACAGCTCTTCTCGTACAGCGTCCGCAGGAACCGCCCGTTCCCCAGCTCGTCGATCCACCCCTGGTCCACCACATGCCCGGCGATCGACCGCAGCTCGTCCAACGCCTCCTCGTCCCACACATCCCCGTTCTCCCCCGCCAGCACCTCCCCGATCGAGGTCAGCTCCAGCGGCCGGTACGAGGGAAAGTCCACCCGCGAGGTGAACCGGGACGACAGCCCGGGATTCGCGGCCAGCAGCCGGTCCATCCCCTCCGGATACCCGGCGAGGATCACCACCAGATGATCCCGGTTGTCCTCCGCCCGCTTCAGCAGCACCTGCAGCGCCTCGTCCCCGTACGCGTCCCCCTTGCCGTACCCGGAGTTGGACAGCGAGTACGCCTCGTCCACGAACAGCACCCCGCCCAGCGCGGAGTCGATCAGCTCATTGGCCTTCACCGCGGTCTGCCCCAGGTACTCACCGACCAGATCCGCCCGCTGGGCCTCCACCAGATGGTCACCACCGAGCAGCCCGAGGGCGTAGAACACCCGGCCGAGGATGCGGGCCACCGTCGTCTTCCCCGTCCCGGACGGCCCGGAGAAGACGAAATGGCGTTTCGGCGGCTGCACCGGCAGCCCCTGCCCGGCCCGCAGCCGCGCCATGTTCAACTGCGCCGACAACGCCTTGACCTGGCGCTTCACCGGCTCCAGGCCCACCATGCGCTCCAGTTCGGCGAGCGCCTCCTCCAGTAACGCGGGGTCCGTGGGCCCGGTGGGCAGCGGTGACGCCCCGGAGCCCGCCCGCTCCCGCACGCCCGGAGCGGTGACCGGGGGCAGCGGGCCCGGTAGGGGCTCGGGATCGGACAGCCGCAGGTCACGCCCCTCGGTGCCGAACAGCGGGTCGAGCATGTCGGGGCCGTCCATGACGTCCTGCCCGGCCCCGGTGAGCGTGATCGCGGCGAGATCGGCGGAGTCGTCGTACCCGTCGCCCTCGGCGATCGCGGCGAGCCGGGCGGAGGTGTCCATGAAGGCCGGATCGACCCGGTGCACGGCCCGGTACAGGGGGAGCGCGGCGGCGCTGCGGCCGGTCCCCTCGTGGGCGCGGGCCAGCCAGTAGCGCAGCTCCTTGCGCTGTGGCTGTTCGCTGCGGCACCGCATCAGCGCCGCCGAAAGGAGCGGTTCGGCCTGCCCGTACATCTCCAGCCGCACCCGTGCCATGCCGCCGAACAGGCCGGCCTCGATGCCCAGCAGGGGGTCCTCGACGAGGGAGTCCGTGTGCCGGACCAGCTGCTCCCAGTCCTTGACCAGGTAGGCGCGGCAGGCGTGCAGGAAGCGGACCTGCGGATCGGTGTCCACCGGGGGCAGTCCGGCGAGCGCCCGGTCCAGCTCGGGGACGTGGCGCCCGTCCAGCCAGTGGGAGGCGTGCGCCAGCAGCAGATCGCGGGGGCTCTCCAGCACCGGTTGCACCCACCAGCCCAGCCAGTACCAGGAGTTGAGGGTGCGGCGGTGCCGGGTGCGCTGCTCGCCGAAGCGCTCCCGGTGCCGGAACATCCTCAGCAGCGCGGTCGTCGTGTCGACGCGCAGCGCGTGCAGCCCGAGCCAGCCGTCGGCCATCCCCGGGTCGATCCGCACCGCGGCCCGGAACTCCTCCTCCGCCTGCGGATAGGCGCCCATCGTGTAGGCGTCCACGCCCCGCAGCCAGGCGAGGTCGGCCGGGGCTTGCGGGCTCTGCGTGCCGAAGTCCATCAGGTCCCCCACGAACCGTGCCCCCGTCGGTGTGCCGGCCGGCCCTCGTCCGTCGGCTCCCGTTGGTCGAACCGCTGCGCCGCGGACCGGAGTTGGAAGGTGCGCGAAGCAGCGTCCGTAGGTCGCACCGAGGGCATCGTACCTGCGGCGGCGGTACGTCCGTAGGGTGCCGTACCCGCCGAAGGGCGAGGCGGGAGGGGAGCGCGGAGCACGCGTGGTGACCCAGGGTGATCGTCATATGCCACTGAGCGCCCGAAAAACGCGAAGAGGGCAGAACGAAGCCCCCGATCACGGGGGAACAACCGGGGGCTTCGCGTCTGCCGGCGGCTCCGAAGGGCCGCACATTGAGAACGTAAGACCTGTAAGTGCCCTCGGTCAAGCCGAGTTGGGGTACTCCGGCAACTTGTCCGGGACCGCTCTTCACAGGTTCACCACAACGCGGGCGGGCCGTCACCCTGTGTGACCGGAGGGGGTGATTCAGCCGCACCGGCGGGCCCGGGAAGCAGCTCGTATCCCTCCGGGCGCTGCCGCACCAGAAGCCCCGCGAAGGGGCGCGAGGGGTCGCCCGCGAAGTGCTCGCGTTCCGCGCGGACCCAGCCCTCCCAGAACTCCCGCTGCTCCGCGCCGTCGCGGGCCCGCCCCCGCGACCAGGACTCCTCCCTGGGGAGGTCCATCCACAGCAGCAGCGCCAGATACGGGCGCAGGGCCCGGCGCCCGACGCCGACGCCCTCCACGACGATCACCGGGGCGGGCGGCAGCGGGCGGGGCGGTCCGAAGCGGCGGGTCCGCCAGTCGTAGGGGGAGTAGTGCGCGGTCTCGCCGCGGCCGAGCGGTTCGATCACCTGGCTCAGCAGCCGTCCGGTCCAGTCGAACAGTTCGGTGTGGCTGGCGATGTCGTCGAGCCGCAGCACCGGAGCGCCGTCCAGCGCCTCGGCCAGCCGCAGGGCGAACGTCGACTTCCCCGAGCCGGCGTGCCCGTCGACACCGACGAGCCGGACCGGGCCGCACGAGGGGGCGAGCCGGCGGATGCGGGAGGCGAGAACGTGAATGGCTGGTTCCTGGGGGCGGGGAGGGGGAGAGGGGGGCTTACCCGAGCACTCTAGAGCCCCCGGACGGACGGGCCCTCGGCCGGACGGCCCCACCGCGGGTCCCGCCAATGGTCGAGTCCCATGTTGATCGGGCGCGGTACGGCCGGGGTGCTGGCAGGATCCGCCCGGCTGCGTCCATAGTTGGCGCACACCCGCTCCACCCGGCGGACGTACACCGTCCGGCCGGCCGTGCCTTGGTCCTGTACCGACTCCGACACCTGGGGGTCTTCCACCCATGAGCAGAGCCGAACTGCCGTCCCGCAGGTCCCTCCTGACCGCGGCGGTCGTCACCGTCGTCGCCGGGAGCGCGGGCCCGGCGTCCGCCGGCACTCCGACGGCCGGCACCCCGGCCGGACACGTCACCGGCGGCGGCCGGACCGCCGCCCGCCCCGTCGACAACCGGTTCTGGACCTCGTACACCGACTGGCGCGGCGGCACCGCCGTCGGGACCCGTGCCGTCGCCGGTGCCCGCCCCGGCCTTCTGATCGTGAGGCCCGCCGGCACCACGGACTACACCGACCCGCACACCGGCCGCACGGCCGCCTGGGAGTACGCGACCTGGACCTCGCCCGTGCACCGTCTCGGGGTTCCGGCGACGGAGGTCATCGCCTCCTGGAACGCGCACACCCCCGCGGGCACCTGGCTCCAGACCGAGCTGAAGGGCACGTACTCCGACGGCACGGACACCCCCTGGTACGTCATGGGCCGCTGGGCCGCCGGCGACCAGGACATCCGGCGCACCTCGGTGGACGACCAGAGCGACGGGAAGAGCAGCATCTGGACGGACACGTTCTCCGTCGACGACGCGGCCTCCGGTCTGCGCCTCGTCTCGTACCGGCTGCGCCTGACCCTTTACCGGCGCCCCGGCACCCGGCTCACCCCGACCGTGTGGCGGCTCGGCGCGATGGGCTCCGACATCCCCGACCGGTTCACCGTCCCCGCCTCCGAGCCCGGCCTCGCCAAGGAGCTGATCGTCCCGCGTTACTCGCAGGAGATCCACAAGGGCCAGTACCCGGAGTACGACAACGGCGGCGAGGCCTGGTGCAGCCCCACCTCCTCGCAGATGATCATCGAGTACTGGGGCGGCCGGCTCACCGAGGAGCAGCTCTCCTGGGTCGACCCGTCCTACGCCGACCCGCAGATCTGCCACGCGGCCCGCTACACGTTCGACCACCAGTACGAGGGCTGCGGCAACTGGCCCTTCAACGCCGCCTACGCGGCCACCTTCGACGGCCTGGCGGGCGTGGTCACCCGCCTCGGCTCCCTCACCGACCTGGAGACGCTGATCGCCGCGGGCATCCCGGCCATCACGTCGCAGTCGTTCCTGGCGGAGGAGCTGACCGGGGCGGGGTATGGAACCTCCGGTCACCTGATGACGGTGATCGGCTTCACCGCCGACGGCGATGTGGTCGCCAACGACCCCGCCTCGGACGACAACGCGGCCGTGCGCCGTGTCTACCGGCGGCGCGAGTGGGAGAACATCTGGCTGCGGACCAAGCGGTACAACGCCTCCGGGAAGGTGGTGTCCGGCACCGGAGGGGTCTGCTACCTCTACTTCCCGGCCCGGCCGACCCCGCGGCAGCGCAAGGCGCTCGCGGCGGTGGGCGTGCGCTGAGCCGGCCCCGCCGACGGCCCCGGTCGCCCGGGGCCGTCGGACGTCTGTGACCGACGTCTCGGCCGCAGAAGCCGCTCGCGGTGGCAAGGTGGACGTCAGTCGCAGGGGGAGTCCACCGCACCACAGAGACCAGCGAGAAGCCATGACCACGAACGCAGTCACCGTCACCCGCGCCCGCACCGGCGGCCCCCGGGAGGACGGCCCGAAGATCCTCGAACACGTCATGGGATGGACCCTCGTCGTGGTCCTCGCGATGTTCGTGACCCAGCTGGGACTGCTGTAACCCGAGGTCGCGGGATTGCCGGTCCGGTTCCTCCGGATGACCTGACATACTGCGGCGGGACGTCCCACCGCCCGCAGGAAGACCTGGGTCGAAATTGAACATCAGCCGGCAGTCCGCCGTACGCCCCGCGACGCGCGGTACCGAGCGTTCGTCCACGCGTCGCGCCGAACTCATCGCCATCGGGCGGAAGTTGTTCGCGGACACGTCGTACGACGCGCTCTCGATGGACGACATCGCACGCCAGGCGCAGGTCGCCAAGGGGCTGATCTACTACTACTTCCACTCCAAGCGCGGCTACTACCTGGCGATCATCGAGGACTCGGTGGCCGGTCTGGTCGGCTTCGCCGCGAGCGGGGCCGGGCTGCCGCCGGTGGAGCGGGTGCACCGCACCATCGACAGCTATCTGCGGTACGCCGAGCACAACCAGGCCGCCTACCGCGCGATCGTCAGCGGCGGCGTCGGCTTCGACACCGAGGTGCACGCCATCCGGGACGGGGTGCGCGAGGCCATCGTCGCGACCATCGCCGAGGGCGCCTACGGCCGTACGGACATCTCGCCGGTGGCGCGGATGGGGCTGCTGGCCTGGGTGTGCAGCGTGGAGGGCGCCGCGCTCGCCTGGATCGACCGCGGTGAACTGTCCCGCGAGACCATGAGCGAGCTGCTGGTGAAGACGCTCGGCGGGGCCATGCGCGCCATCGAGGAGCTGGACCCCGCCCACCCGGCCCCGGCCCCCGCCCGCCGCGACGTCTGAGACGGGCCCCGTCCCTTGATCGGTTCCCCGTTCGGGGTGCCGCCTTTCGGGCGAATGTCCCGTCCGGCGGGGGTGCGGAAACTTTTTGAAGTGAGCGGTCGTTAACTGGTGACTTGCTGCGGCCGATCGGGCATACTCGCAGCGCACAGCCGCTGGTCAGCAGCTTCCGAGACCCGGGAGTGCGAGCATCGGCCAGGCACCGATACGACCCCGGCGGAGCCGCCCCCACCCAAGGCGCACGCCGATGTGCCCGACAGGGAGGAGAGCGCCGCCATGCCCGACCGCGCCCCGCAGCCGGTGGACCGGCAACTGCCCACGGACGAGGCCCGGGACCTCATCTCGCTCGTCCGCGACATCGCGCAGCGCGAGGTCGCCCCGCGGGCGGCCGAGGAGGAGGACGCGGGCCGCTTCCCCCGCGAACTGTTCACCCTGCTCTCCGAGTCCGGCCTGCTCGGCCTGCCCTACGACTCCGAGTACGGCGGCGGAGACCAGCCGTACGAGGTCTACCTCCAGGTCCTCGAAGAGCTCGCCGCGGCCCGGCTCACCGTCGGCCTCGGTGTCAGCGTGCACACCCTGGCCTCCTACGCGCTCGCCGCCTTCGGCGCCAAGGAGCAGCAGGCCGAGCATCTGCCCGCGATGCTCGGCGGCGGCCTGCTCGGCGCCTACTGCCTCTCCGAGCCCGCCTCGGGCTCGGACGCGGCCTCCCTGCGCACCAAGGCCGTGCGCGACGGGGACGACTGGGTGATCACCGGCACCAAGGCGTGGATCACCCACGGCGGCATCGCCGACTTCTGCACCGTCATGGCCCGTACCGGCGAGGAGGGCCCGCGCGGCATCACCGCGTTCCTGGTGCCCGGTGACGCCGAGGGACTGAGCGCCGCCGTGCCGGAGAAGAAGATGGGGATGAAGGGCTCGCCCACCGCCCAGGTCCATCTCGACGGCGTCCGGGTCCCCGACGCGCGGCGCATCGGCGAGGAGGGGCAGGGCTTCGCGATCGCCCTGTCGGCGCTGGACGGCGGCCGGCTCGGCATCGCCGCCTGCGCGATCGGCCTGGCCCAGGCGGCGCTGGACGAGGCGCTCGGCTACGCGGCCGAGCGGCGGCAGTTCGGCAAGCCGATCGCCGACTTCCAGGGACTGCGCTTCATGCTCGCCGACATGGCCACGCAGATCGAGGCGGGGCGCGCGCTGTACCTGGCGGCGGCCCGGCTGCGCGACGCGGGGCGGCCGTTCGCCAAGCAGGCCGCCATGGCCAAGCTGCACTGCACCGACACGGCGATGCGGGTCACCACCGACGCCGTGCAGATCCTCGGCGGCTACGGCTACACCGCGGACTTCCCCGCCGAGCGCTACATGCGCGAGGCCAAGGTCCTGCAGATCGTCGAGGGCACCAACCAGATCCAGCGCATGGTCATCGCCCGCCACCTCGCGGGTCCGGAGACCCGCTGAGCGGATCGAGCCCCCGCCAGGGCGCGGCGAGCCGGGTCCACTCCGGATCCTGCCGCCCGGGCAGCGTGCGGCCCCGGTCCGCCCAGGTCCGCATCAGATCGCGGTAGATCGGCGGATCCGGGAGCCGGGGCGGCGCGGGTGCGACCGCCTCCGCGGGCGGCGGCACGAAGACGCGGCGTTGACGCCCGGTCGTCGAGTGCGTGGGGGTCGTCATACCCGGGCAACGCGGGAGCGGCCGGACGGGTCACCGACCCCCGGAACAGGACGTGCGTTCGCGGCGGTCCCGCGCGGACGGGGGCGGCGGACCGCGCCGCCCCCGCACCGGTGTGCGCTCAGGCGGCGTGCCGCCGCATCGCCGGAACCCGGATCGGACGCGAGCCCGGACCGCCGACGTGCGAGAAGGGCTGCGTGCGCCAGTCGAGCCCCTGGGGGAGCGTCAACAGCAGGGCCGTGTCCTGCTCCTGGGGAGCGACGGACTCGTCGGCCGACCGCGCCTCGGCGGCCCGGCGGCCGGTGCCGGCGCAGACCGTGAGCCCGAACGGGTTCCACGGCGAGGCGCACAGCGCGTGCTCCGGCAGGGTGTCCTCGTCCGCGAGCAGGGCGATGGGCTGCGCGCAGTCCGGGCAGACGACCCGGTACATCTCGAAGGTGTCGTAGGCGTCGGGTTCCTCGTCCGGGACGTCGGGTTCGACGTACTCCAGATCGAGCTCGACGACCGGCTGCTGCCGCTTGGACGTGGTACGACCAAGGCGCTTAAGACTCTGCATTGGGTTCTCCCCCTCGGGCTGGGCCGTGAAGGCACTGCGGCCTCGACCACAGCAAGCACTTCCCGTCCCCCCTCCGGGGTAATCACGGGAACATCACGGAGACCGCTCGAAGGCTGTGGTGTTCGTCACATGCCAGGTGCGGGTGCCCCGTGCGGGGGCTTTGTCCCCCGGCACGTCACGAACCGGGCATGACCTGGGCGGCTCAGGTATCCGAGGAGATCAAGCGCACTGTAGGTTCTTGCGCCATGGAGGAGCTGGACCGACAGATCGTGCAGCTGCTCGTCAAGGACGGGCGGATGAGCTACACAGACCTGGGCAAGGCCACGGGCCTGTCCACGTCGGCCGTGCACCAGCGGGTGCGCCGGCTGGAACAGCGTGGCGTCATCCGCGGCTATGCCGCGGTCGTCGACCCGGAGGCCGTCGGCCTGCCCATGACCGCCTTCATCTCGGTCAAACCCTTCGACCCCAGCGCCCCCGACGACATCGCGGACCGCCTCGCCGGCGTCCCCGAGATCGAGGCCTGCCACAGCGTCGCGGGCGACGAGAACTACATCCTCAAGGTGCGCGTGTCCACCCCGCACGAACTGGAGGAACTGCTCGCCCGCGTACGCTCACTGGCAGGCGTCTCCACCCGCACGACGGTGGTCCTCTCCACCCCGTACGAAGCCCGCCCGCCGCGCGTCTGAATCCCGCGCCGATTCCGGCCCGTCCGGCTGAGGTTCAGCCTCTCCGGCGTTTGAGGAGCGGGGTCCGGGGCGGAGCCCCGGGTTCGGGACGGGAAGGGACGGCGGGGGCGATCACAATGGACCGGCCGGGAACGCACGGGACGCGTCGCCCCACCGGAGACGGCCCTGCATGCGGAGCGCCCCGCACGACACGCGAAACTGTGGGACATGAGTGAACGCACCGCCCCACCCCGCACCCTCCTGCTCCGCCGCGGCGAGGTCCACAGCCCCGCCGACCCCTTCGCGACCGCGATGGTCGTCGAACGCGGCCAGGTCGCCTGGGTCGGCTCCGAAGGCGCGGCCGACGCCTTCGCGGACGGCGTCGACGAGGTGATCGACCTGGACGGCGCGCTGGTCACCCCCGCGTTCACCGACGCGCACGTCCACACCACGGCCACCGGCCTCGCCCTCACCGGCCTCGACCTGTCCACCGCCCCCTCGCTGGAGGCCGCGCTGGCCCGCGTACGGGAGTTCGCCGCCGCCCGCCCGGACGACCGGGTCCTCCTCGGCCACGGCTGGGACGCCGCCCGCTGGCCCGGCGGCCGTCCCCCGACCCGCGCCGAGCTCGACGAGGCCACCGGCGGCCGCCCCCTCTACCTGAGCCGGATCGACGTCCACTCCGCGGTCGTCACCACGGCGCTCCTCGACCTCGTCCCGGTCGTGGTCACCCGCGAGGACCGCCCGCTCACCGGGGACGCCCACCACGCGGTGCGCGCCGCCGCCCTGGCCGCCGTCACGCCCGCCCAGCGCACCGAGGCCCAGCGCGCCGCCCTCGCCCACGCCGCCTCCCTCGGCATCGGCACGGTCCACGAGTGCGGGGGCCCGGAGATCTCGTCCGAGGACGACTTCACCGGACTGCTGCGGCTCGCCGCCGAGGAGAGCGGCCCGCGCGTCGTCGGCTACTGGGCCGAACAGGACGTCGCCAAGGCGAAGGAGCTGGGCGCGATCGGTGCCGCGGGCGACCTGTTCGCCGACGGTGCCCTCGGCTCGCACACCGCGTGCCTGCACGAGCCGTACGCCGACGCCGCCCACACCGGAACCGCCCACCTGGACGCCGCGGCCGTGGCCGCCCATGTCGTCGCCTGCACCGAGGCGGGCCTCCAGGCCGGTTTCCACGCCATCGGTGACGCGGCCGTGAGCGCCGTCGTGGACGGCATGCGGGCCGCCGCCGGCACACTCGGCCTCGACCGCGTCCGCGCCGCCCGGCACCGCGTCGAGCACGCCGAGATGCTCACCCCCGAGACCGTCGCCGCCTTCGCCGAACTCGGCCTGACCGCCTCCGTCCAGCCCGCCTTCGACGCCCTGTGGGGCGGCGAGGACGGCATGTACGCGCGGCGCCTGGGAGTGGAGCGGGCCCGCACCCTGAACCCCTTCGCGGCGCTGCTGCGCGCCGGCGTCCCGCTCGCCTTCGGCTCCGACAGTCCGGTCACCCCCCTCGACCCCTGGGGCACGGTCCGGGCCGCCGCCTTCCACCGCACACCGGAGCACCGCGTCTCCGTGCGCGCCGCGTTCACCGCGCACACGCGCGGCGGCTGGCGGGCGGTCGGACGCGACGACGCGGGCGTCCTGGTGCCCGGCGCGCCCGCCGACTACGCCCTCTGGCACACCGGTGAACTCGTCGTCCAGGCGCCCGACGACCGGGTGGCGCGCTGGTCCACCGACCCCCGCTCCGGCACCCCCGGCCTGCCCGACCTCGCCCCCGGCCGTGACCTGCCGGTCTGTCTGCGCACCGTGGTCGGCGGGCGCACGGTGTTCGTACGGCCGGGCGAGTGATCTACGGGGGCGGCGCGGTGACGATCATGTGCCGCGCCCTTCTCTCACGACCTGCGCATCCTCCTCGCCGACCAGGCGTTTGAACCACATCGCGCAGGTCGAACGGCTGTTGACAGGCGGCCGCGGGGGGCCGGTAGGTTCGGCCGGGTCCACCACCGGACGCCCGACCGGAGAACGTCCGGCCACTCGTGTCGGTGCCGCTGGGTCAGGGACGGTGTGCCGTACCGGGGCACCGTCACTGGGAGCCAGGCTCAGCGGCGGCGCGGTACCGAGGGACGTTCCGGCCGGTCGGGGAGGTGTGACCCCGGGTGGGGCCCGGGCGCTCAGTAGACAACGGCTTCAGGTCGATCCGCAGCCGGCGGGTCCCGGGCCGGCCCGAAGGGCGCCGGGCCCCCATCCGCTGTCCCCCGCCTTCTTCAGTACGCCCAAAAAGTGTGTTCCTACCCGATCTTCGGTAAACAACACCACCATATGAATGTCCCGTCACGTCTGCGCGGGCCCTGCCCACTATGGTGGGACCCTGCGCACAGGACATGAAGGGGCAGCAGTGAACGACGGCGACGGGACCCTCGCGGCAGGATCCCAGGGGCGGAACTTCGGCCCGCTCGGCACGGCTCTGGTGATCATCCCGACCTACAACGAGGCGGAGAACATCAAGGCGATCGTCGGCCGGGTGCGCGAGGCCGTTCCCGAGGCGCACGTTCTCGTGGCCGACGACAACAGCCCCGACGGCACGGGCAAGCTCGCCGACGAACTGGCCGCCGGGGACGACCACGTCCAGGTGCTGCACCGCAAGGGCAAGGAGGGCCTGGGCGCGGCCTACCTCGCGGGTTTCCGCTGGGGCATGGAGCACGGCTACGGCGTACTGATCGAGATGGACGCCGACGGCTCCCACCAGCCCGAGGAACTGCCCCGTCTGCTCACCGCCCTCAAGGGCGCCGACCTGGTGCTCGGTTCGCGCTGGGTGCCCGGTGGCCGGGTGGTGAACTGGCCGAAGTCCCGTGAGGTCATCTCGCGCGGGGGCAGCCTCTACTCGCGCGTGGCGCTCGACCTGCCGCTGCGCGACATCACCGGCGGCTTCCGCGCCTTCCGCCGCGAGACGCTGGAGGGCCTCGGCCTCGAGGACGTGGCCTCCCAGGGGTACTGCTTCCAGGTCGACCTGGCCCGCCGCGCGGTGAAGGCCGGCTATCACGTCGTCGAGGTTCCCATCACGTTCGTCGAGCGGGAACTCGGCGACTCCAAGATGAGCCGCGACATCCTCGTCGAGGCGCTGTGGCGGGTCACGGCGTGGGGCGTGGGGGAGAGGGTCGGCAAGGTCCTCGGACGCGGCGGCGACAGGCAGCGGGCCGAGCCGGACGTCAAGCAGCCCGAGCCGGACGTCAAGCAGCCCGAGCCGGACGTCAAGCGGTCCGAACCGTAGGCGTACGGCCGTCCGTTCGTCCCGGCGGTCCTGGTGATCCCGCTTATCCCGTGCTGAGCCGGGCCCAGGCACACTGGGAGCATGACGACTGGCGCTCAGACCCCGTATCCCGCCCGGCCCCGGCGCTCCCGGCTGCGCACCTTCCTGCCGCTGGGGGTCGCCGCATGGCTCGTGCTGGAGATCTGGCTGCTCACCATGGTCGCCGGGGCGTCGAACGGACTGGTGGTCTTCCTGATCCTGGTGGCCGGCCTCGTCCTCGGCTCGGTCGTCATCAAGCGGGCCGGCCGGCGGGCCTTCAAGAACCTGACCGAGACGCTGCAACAGCAGCAGGGCGGGATGCCGCCCGAGGCCCGGCCGAACAGCGAGGGCAACGGCCTGACGATGCTGGGCGGCCTGCTCCTGATCATCCCCGGTGTGATCTCGGACGCGGTGGGGCTGCTCCTGCTGGTGCCGCCGGTGCAGAAGGCCGTGAGCCGTCATGCCGAGCGCACCTTCGAGCGCAAGCTCCGCGAGGCCGCGCAGGGCTCTCTCGGGGACGCCTTCCAGCAGGCCCGTATGCGCCGGCCCGACGGCAAGGTGGTCCAGGGCGAGGTGATCCGGGACGAGCCAGGAAGCGCTCCGGGGGACACCCCGCGGGGACCGCGCCCGCCGCTCACCCGCTGAGGGGCGGCCGGGCCCCGCGCGCACAGCCGGGGCCCGCACGCGCACAGGACCGCGGGCGCCGTACGAGATGTACGGCGCCCGCGGTCCTGTGCCGCTGTGCGTTTGTGGCTTCGCCCGGGTCCCCCGGCGGGATCAAGCCGACTTTCGGCTGTCCCTGGGGTGAACCGCGATGTTCATCGCACCGGAGCGCAGAACGGCGAGACGCTCCTCGAGGACCTCTTCGAGTTCCTCTCGGGTGCGCCGCTCCATCAGCATGTCCCAATGCGTACGCGCGGGCTTGGCCTTCTTCTCCTCGGGGCCGTCGCCGTCCACCAGGAGTGCCTGGGCACCGCAGACCTTGCACTCCCACTCCGGCGGGATCTCCGCCTCGACCGAGAAGGGCATCTCGAAGCGGTGCCCCTTCTCGCATGCGTACTCCACGGCCTGGCGCGGGGCCAGGTCGATGCCGCGGTCCGTCTCGTAGCTGGTCACCACGAGGCGCGTGCCGCGAAGAGCTCGCTCACTCATGAATCGTGCCTCCCGGGCTTGTCGCCCACAGGACAGGTGTCGCTGTCGTCGTCATCCGGTCAACGTCCGGGCGGCGGTAAAGATTCCCGTCCGGGGTTCCGATCCGGGTCATGCGTCGCCGTCGTAGCCGCAGCCTTGTCAACCAGTGCAGTACCCCCCGACGTCCGGTTTGTCACACCTATAAGGAGATGCGACTCAGCGTTCGGCATCTTTGACGCGCAGTAACGGTACGCCTGGCAGGCCAAACGCGTACACTACAGCCCTTTCGCGCCCAGTGCTAAATCCGTTCGGGAACCGGGTTGCCCGCCTCGGTGACCGCCCGCCGCACCGGCACCCGCGCGAGCAGCACAAATCCCAGGACGAAGAAGCCCACCAGGGAGATGATCGCGTCCCGGTAGCTGCCCGTCAGCTGGTAGGTGAGGCCGAACAGCAGCGGCCCGAGCCAGCTCGTCCCGCGGTCGCTCACCTCGTACGCGGAGAAGTACTCGGCCTCCTTGCCGGGCGGCACGAGATGGGAGAAGAGCGAGCGGGACAGCGCCTGGCTGCCGCCGAGGACCAGGCCGATTCCGGCCGCCAGCACGAAGAACCACACGGGGGCTTCAGCGGGCAGGAAGTACCCGGCGGCCAGGGTCAGGGTCCAGGCGACCAGGGAGCCGAGGATCGCGCGCTTCGCGCCGTACCGCCGGGCCAGCCGGCCCAGCGCCAGCGCGCCCGCCACCGCCAGCACCTGGACCAGCAGCACGGCCACGATGAGCGTCGACTGCCCGAGCCCCAGCTCCTTGGAGCCGTACACCGAGGCCTGGGTGATCACCGTCTGGATGCCGTCGTTGTAGACCAGGTACGCCAGCAGGAACGCCAGCGTCAGCGGGTGCCGGCGCATGTCGCGGACGGTCGCCGCGAGCTGCCGGAAGCCCGGCAGGGCCGCCTCCCGCGCGGGAGCACGGCGGTCGCGCAGCCGGCGCAGCGGCACCAGCGCGAAGGCGCCCCACCACAGACCGGCCGACGCCAGGCAGATGCGCACCGCCATGCCCTCGGAGACGCCGAAGCTCTCGTGACCGGTGTAGAGGACGAGGTTCAGAACGAGGACCAGGGACCCGGCCGCGTATCCGAAGGCCCACCCGCGCGAGGAGACCGCGTCGCGCTCCTCGGGCGGGGCGATCTGCGGGAGGTAGGAGTTGTAGAGCATCATCGCGACCGACTGCGCCGCGTTCGCCACCACCAGCAGCAGGCCGCCGAGCAGATAGCGCTCGCCGCCGAGGAAGAACATGCCCGTCGTCGCCGCGGCCCCGGTGTACGCGGCGGCCGCGAGCAGCGGCTTCTTGCGGCCGGTGCGGTCGGCGGCGGCCCCCACCAGCGGCATCACCAGCACGGCCACGATCACCGACAGGGAGACCGAGTAGGCGAAGAAGGAGCCCGCGCGCACCGGTACGCCCAGCGGGTGGACGAACCCGTCCGCGTCCGCCGCGGCCTCGGCGACCGACGTCAGATAGGGACCGAGGAACACGGTGAGCACGCTCGTGGAGTACACGGAGCACGCCCAGTCGTAGAAGTACCAGCCGCGCTGCTCGCGCCGCCGGCCGGCGGCCCCGTCCCCCGCCGCTGACCGCACGGTGTCGGTGTCCACCCGTGCCCTCGCTTCCCCGTGAGCGCGCGGAGGCGGTCGGGCGCGGGGTCTCAGACCCAGACGCCGCGGTCCTCCATGACCTTGCGCAGTGTGCCGATGTGATCGGTCATGATGCCATCCACCCCGAGGTCCAGGAGCCGGTGCATCCGCTCCGCCTCGTTGACCGTCCACACGTGCACCTGGAGCCCGAGCGCGTGGGCGGCCCGTACGAACCGGTGGTCGACCACCTGGATGCCCGACTGCTGCTCGGGGACCTGGGCGGCGACGGCCGACCGGCGCACCGCGGCCGGCAGTCCCCAGGACCGCAGCCGCAGGTTCAGCACGCCCCGGGTGCCGTAGGAGGTGGCCAGCCGGGGGCCGGCCAGCCGCTGGGCGCGCACCACGCGGGCCTCGGAGAACGAGCCGAGGCAGATCCGGTCCCAGGAGCCGGTGCGCTCGACGAGGTCCAGGAACGGCAGGAGGGCCGGTTCGGCCTTCACGTCGACGTTCCAGCGCACCTCGGGGAAGGTCTCCAGGAGTTCTTCGAACAGGGGGACCGGTTCCTCGCCCGCCACGCGCGCGTGCGCCACGTCCCGCCACGGCAGATCGGCGATCCGGCCCGCGCCGTCCGTCACCCGGTCGAGGGTCGCGTCGTGGAAGGCGACGAGCCGGCCGTCGCGCGTGGCGTGGACGTCGGTCTCGATGTACCGGTAGCCCGCCTCGACGGCGCACCGGAACTGCCGGACGGTGTTCTCCAGGCCGTCCGCCGCTCCGCCCCGGTGGGCGAAGGCGATCGGGCCGGGACGGTCGAGGTAGGGGTGGCGTATCCGCGGGGTCACGGACGCAGTATCGCGCGCCGTGGTTGAGCTGTGGCGACGACCGTGCTGCCGTCGGATGCCGAGGGGACGGCGAAGGCGCGCAGGAACAACTGGGCGAGCGGGCCGATCGTCACCGCGTACAGCAGGGTGCCGACGCCCACCGTGCCGCCGAGGAGGAAGCCCGTGACGACGACCGTGATCTCGATGGCCGTACGGACCAGGCGGACCGACACCCCGGTGCGCCGGTTCAGTCCCGTCATCAGGCCGTCGCGCGGGCCCGGGCCGAAGCGCGCCGCGATGTACAGCCCGGTCGCCGCGCCGTTGAGCACGATGCCCGCCGCCATCAGCGGCACGCGTACGGCCATGGCGTGCGCGTCGGGGACCACGGCCAGGGTCGCGTCCATCGCCGCGCCGATCACCAGCACGTTGGAGACGGTGCCGAGACCCGGCCGCTGACGCAGCGGGATCCACAGCAGCAGCACCGCCGCGCCCACGAGGGTCAGCACCACGCCCATCGACAGCCCCGTCCGCTCGGACAGGCCCTGGTGCAGCACGTTCCACGGTTCGAGGCCGAGCCCCGACCGCACCAGCAGCGCCGAGCTCGCGCCGTACAGCGCCAGCCCCGCGTACAGCTGGAACAGCCGCCGCGCGAGATGCCCGTGCCGGGAGGAGTACCTGGCCAAAACGTGCCCCCTGTGGTGGAAGTGGACCGACGCATGACACCCTGTGGCTTGGTCGATGATGGGATCCATGGCCAATCCGGGGAAGGTGGACTGATTATCATGGTGCAGTGGACCTCCGCAGTGGGTGCGGCACAGCTCGCCCGGCTGCTCAACTCCCAGCAGGACCGCCCGGCCGGCCCCGGGACCCGCCGCCCGCCCGCCTACCGCGCGCTCGCCGACGGCATCCGCCTGCTGGTGCTGGAAGGACGCGTCCCGGTGGCCGCGCGGCTGCCCGCCGAGCGGGAACTGGCCCTCGCCCTCTCCGTCAGCCGCACCACCGTCGCCGCCGCCTACGAGGCGCTGCGCGCCGAGGGGTTCCTGGAGTCACGGCGCGGCGCGGGGAGCTGGACCGCGGTCCCGGCGGGCAATCCGGTGCCCGCGCGGGGACTCGAACCGCTGCCGCCCGAGGCCCTCGGCTCGATGATCGACCTCGGCTGCGCCGCGCTGCCCGCGCCCGAGCCCTGGCTCACCCGGGCCGTCCAGGGCGCGCTGGAGGAGCTTCCGCCGTACGCGCACACCCATGGCGACTATCCCGCCGGGCTGCCCGCGCTGCGCTCGATGATCGCGGACCGCTACACCGCGCGGGGCATCCCGACCATGCCCGAGCAGATCATGGTGACGACCGGCGCCATGGGCGCCATCGACGCCATCTGCCACCTCTTCGGGGGACGCGGCGAGCGCATCGCCGTCGAGTCGCCGTCCTACGCCAACATCCTCCAGCTGATGCGGGAGGCCGGGGCCCGGCTCGTCCCCGTCGCCATGGCCGAGGGACTGACCGGCTGGGACCTGGACCGCTGGCGCCAGGTGCTGCGCGAGGCGGCGCCCCGGATCGCGTACGTCGTGGCCGACTTCCACAACCCGACCGGCGCGCTCGCCGACGAGGACCAGCGACGCCGCCTGGTGGACGCGGCACGTTCCGCGGGCACGGTGCTGGTCGCCGACGAGACGATGAGCGAGCTGTGGCTCGACCCGGACGTGGAGATGCCGCGCCCGGTGTGCGCCTTCGACCCGGCCGGGTCCACGGTGATCACGGTCGGCTCGGCGAGCAAGGCCTTCTGGGCCGGCATGCGCATCGGCTGGGTGCGCGCGGCCCCCGACGTCATCCGCAGCCTCGTCGCCGCACGCGCGTACGCCGATCTGGGCACGCCCGTGCTGGAACAGCTCGCCGTGAACTGGCTGTTCGGCACCGGTGGCTGGGAGCAGGCCGTGGAGGTGCGGCGCGCCCAGGCCCGGCAGAACCGGGACGAGCTGGTGGCCGCGGTACGGCGGGAGCTGCCCGACTGGGAGTTCGAGGTACCGCGCGGCGGCCTCACCCTGTGGGTGCGCACCGGCGGCCTCTCGGGCTCCCGCCTCGCCGAGGCGGGCGAACGGGTGGGCGTCCGGGTCCCGTCCGGCCCCCGCTTCGGCGTCGACGGAGCCTTCGAGGGCTACGTACGCCTCCCCTTCACGGTGGGCGGCGCGGTGGCGGAGGAGGCGGCGGTACGCCTCTCCGCGGCAGCCCGAATCGTGGAAACGGGCGGCACCTCGGGCACGGAAACCCCCCGCACGTTCGTGGCGTGACCAGGGGGTGCCATTTGCCCAGTGCCTTGAAGGCCTGGGTGGCACCCCCCCGTGGCGGCGCGGGTGGGCGCAGCGGCACGCGCCGCACGGTCCTTCGGCGACGCCCCGTCCGGCCACCCGCTAGGAGGACGATTCCGCGACCGCCGTCTCCTCGGACGCAGGCTCCTCGGCAACCGTGTCGGCGGCGGCCTTCTCCACCGACACCTTGTCGAGGCGCACGGCCTCCAGCCGTTCCGGCTCCTCGTCCGCGGGCGTCGTCCGCGCCGGCAACAGCTCCAGCACCGCCTGCCGCTCCGCCTCACTGGTCGCGTCGTCGTACGGATCCGGCGTCGCCGGAACCTGAAGACGGTGGACCGGCCCCGAGCCCAGCCGGGCGTAACCGCGCCCCGGCGGTACCTGGTCGACCGGCGTGGTGTGCGGCGGCGCCCCCAGAACGGCCCTCAGCTCCTCCACCGTCGCGGGCCCGAGGACGACACGCGCGCGCGTGTGCTGCCGTACCGGATCGCTGAGGCCCTCCAGGCCGTCGAGCTGTTCGGCGACGACCACGGTGACGTTCGCCGGACGGCCGTGCCGCAGCGGAACCTGGAGCAGCGACTGGGGATCCTCGCGGCCGTCCGCGGCGGCCAGGTGCGTGAACGCGCTCGGCCGGTCCAGCAGCAGCCACAGGGGACGCCTGGTGTCCTCGGGCGGCGGGTCGCCCGCCTGGTGCGCGCGGTTGGCCGCGACCAGCCGGCGCTCCGTCTCGTGCGCGGCCCACTCCAGGCTCGTCAGCGCGCCCGTCAGCCCGCACTCCACGGCGAGCACGCCGTCCCGGCCGGTCAGGCAGGCGTATTCGCCGGTACCACCGCCGTCGACGATCACCACGTCGCCGTGGTGCAGGGCCTGCAGGGCGATCGAGCGCAGCAGTGTCGAGGTGCCGCTGCCCGGCTGGCCGGCCACGAGCAGATGGGGCTCGGTGGAACGGATGCCGGTGCGCCAGACGACGGGCGGGACATCGCGCCGCTCCTCGCCGTGGGCGCCGTGGGCGAGCGGCAGCGTCCGCTGCACCCCGGTGGGATCGGTGAAGCCGAGGACCGTCTCACCGGGGGCCGTGACGAAGGGCTGGGCGGCGATGTCGGTGGGCAGGGGCGCGAGGACGCGCACCGTGAGCTGGTTGGCCTCCTCGTCCCACGCGAAGTGGTACTCGCGGCCACGTCCCGATTTCGCGCCGAGCAGATGCTCGATCCGCGCCCGTGACTCCGGCTCGCCGTCGGTGAAGTAGGCGGGGTAGCCGATCACCAGGTGCGCGATCCGGCCGGTGGAGTCGAACGCGTACTCGGAGAAGACCTTCCCCCAGTCGCCGCCGTGGGCGTAGAGCGGTTCGGGGTCCTCGGCGGCGGAGAAGTACGGCACCAGGGCCTCGTAGAGCGACTTCAGGCGCTGGGCCTGCGACGCGTCGGGTCCGGCGGGCGCCGAGGGGGAGCGGTCCCGGCCCTGCCAGGCCGCCGCCGCCATCAGGGTGATGACGGCGAGCAGGGGACCGTACGGCGCGAGCGCCACGACCAGCAGGACCGAGGCCACCAGGAAGAGCAGCGCGCCGCGCCGGTCCTTGGGCGTGTCGGCCCACCTGCGCCGCCCGGCCGAGGCCAGCCGGCGCAGACCGCGCGTGATCGTGATCAGCGGATGGAGGACGTCCGTGGCGCCGTCGGCCGCCGTCCTGGCCAGTTCCCGGCTCCGGGCGAGCCGTGCGCCGCCGTTGCTCAGGATGCGGGGGAGTGGGCGCCGGGCCACTGCTGTCTCCAGAGGGTGCGTACGGGCGGGCGGTGCGGGGCCGGGCGGATCAGAACTTGAATCCGCCCAGGAGGCCGGCCAGGCTTTCGCCGCCCGCCTTGATGCTGGGTGCGATGGCCGTGCTGGCCAGGTAGAAGCCGAAGAGCATCGCCACCAGGGCGTGCGACGCCTTCAGTCCGTCCTTGCGGAAGAAGATGAAGACGACGATGCCGAGCAGCACCACGCATGAGATAGAGACGATCATGTGAGTTCTCCTGGTTCGCGGGGACAGTCACCATGAGTACTGCCAGGCTCACAGAATGTATCCATACGATAAAAGGTGCAACTGGTTCGATTCTCGGCATTTACCCCGAACGGGTCTGTCGTGATCATTGCCCCGGGTGCGACAGGTCATGTGCCCGGTGAGCCAGTACCCTGGCGATTCACCCGTACGGCTCTGCACCGCTCGCAGACGTACGTCCTGTCCCCGATGCGTGAAGCATGTGCAGTGAGAGGCGGTCCGGCGATGACTGATGCCCCCGACCCCGAGGTCGTGGAGCTGGCGACCAAGATCTTCGACCTGGCCCGGCGCGGCCGGACCGAGGAGCTCGTGGCCTACGTCGACGCGGGCGTGCCGGCCGACCTCACCAACGACCGGGGCGACTCCCTCGTGATGCTCGCCGCGTACCACGGTCACGCCGGGGCGGTGCGCGCGCTGCTGGAGCGCGGCGCCGACGCCGACCGCGTCAACGACCGGGGCCAGACGCCACTCGCGGGAGCGGTCTTCAAGGGCGAGACCGAGGTGATCGAGGCCCTCCTGAAGGGTGGCGCCGACCCGTCCGCGGGCACCCCGTCGGCCGTCGACACGGCCCGGATGTTCGGCCGTGCGGAACTGCTCGACCTGTTCGGCGAGCGCTGAGCGACACGCTCTGACCAGCGAAGACACAGAAAACGGGGGAGGCGGTACAGGGCCGCCGAAATTTCGGTCGCGGTAGATGTGACCGCCGGGTCATCATGACGACGTGATTCACGGACGCGATGGCTGGGCAGGTGTTGCCGCACCGCGCGGGCCGTGATGCGGTCCGCATGGGCCACCGACGAGAGGCAGAGAGAGATGGTCTACAGCAAGCAGGAAACGGCGGGCGCCCCGACGTGTTGTCACGCGGCCAGGTAATGCACGTCCCCGGTTGCGTCGACGCTTGATGTGAGGCTGTTTCCTATGTTCGATCCGGTCATAGCGCCCAGCGGTACGCTGCTCGGCCTGCTCCAGCGGGGCCGTGGCGACGGCACGCTGCACGCGCTCACCGCCCCGCGCTCCGAAGCGCTCGCGGCGCTGAACCACTGTGTGCTGCGCGACCCGCGCCACGACTGGCAGGTGGAGAACCGCTCCCTCTACTACGCCCGCCTCTACCTCGATCTGCACGGCGAACTGGACGCGATCGAGGCCCACCTCTTCGACCCCGAGGACGTCCTCGACACCGACGAGTCCCGCACCGGACTCGCCCTCGCGGTCCTCGGGCACCTCGCCTCCTACGGCAGGCGGGACGCCCTCGACCTGCTGCGCAGGTACGCCGCCCACGGCACCAACTGGGCCTGGGCCCTGGACGAACTCGCCCTGAGGGACGACGACGCGGGCCTGCGCGCCCTGGCCGCCCCGGTCCTCGCGCGGTTCACCACCGACGCCGAGGGCGAGGCGGAACTCGCCGCCACCGTCCGCGACGCCTTCGAACCGAGGCCCTGGCGATTGTGGGCCGACGACCCCCGCGAGTTTGTCGCCAGGCGCGTGCGCGCCGCCCAGGAGGCCGGGTCCTTCGACCGCTGGCAGCGGCAGATGCGCCCCACCGGGCCCCGGCCCGGCTGGAGCGTGCAGGCGGTGTTCGAGTGGGCCCAGCAAGGCGTCGAGCGCGGCGCCGCGCTCCATGTCCCGGCCGCCCGCTGTCTCACCGCCGTGGCGGGCCCCGAGGACCGGCCCGAGATCGTCCGGGCCGCCCAGGACGGCACCGAGGGAGCCCGGTGCACCGCCCTGCGGTATCTCGCCGACGGCAACGATCCCGACGCCCTCGACCTGATCGAGGGCGCCGTGACCACCGGCTCGACGGCCGTCGTGGAGGCCGCCGTCGACGCCTTCGAACGCATGCGCGCCCTCGCCGCCGTCGACCGGGCGCGCGGCTGGGCCCGCCGGCCCGACCCGCTCGGCGCCGCAGCCGGCCGGGTCCTCGCCTGCCGGGGCGGCGTCCAGGACCGCGACCTGGTCCTCGCGGCGCTGCGGGAGGCGGTACGGGGTGAGGGCCCCGACGCGCCCACCCTGTGGACCCTCGTCGACGGCGCCGGACGCCTCGGCATCGCCTGCGCGGCCCCCGTGCTCCGCCACATCTACCGCGAGACCGCCTCGTCCCACCTGCGGGGCCGCGCCGCCCGCGCCCTCGCCGCGACCGACCCCTCCTACGGCACCGGCTTCGCCGTCGAGTGCCTGTGGGACTGCGAGGAGACCACCCGCGAGATCGCCGCCCGGCACGCCGAGACCGGGGACACCCGGGTCGTCGAACGCCTGCGCCGGCTCGCCGCGGACCCGGCCGAGGAGGACGAGGTGCAGACCGCCGTGCGCAGCCGGATCGGCCCGGAGGGGACCGCCGTGTGACCCCCCTTCGCGGGCGCGGCGTGAACAGCGGATGACCCGTGGGTCAGGTGCGCGTGGATGCCGCCTGACCTGCGAGGGTGAGGGAGGCAACGCTCACGGCGCGTTCTCCGCGCGGAAAGATCCAAGTTGACGTGACCACGTCCGGCGCGGCGACAACACGGGTATGCGTGTCGTCATCGTGACCGAGTCCTTTCCCCCCGATGTGAACGGCGTGGCCCACTGCGCGCTCCAGACCGCCCGACACCTCGTCGACCGCGGCCACGCTCCCCTCGTCGTCGCCCCCGCCACCGCGGGCGACGAGCCCGACGACGGGGCGCCCTGCCCCGTCGTCCGCGTCCCCTCCCTCCCGCTCCCCGGCTACCCCCAGGTCCGCGTCGCCCTCCCCAGCCGGCGTCTGGCCGCGGCGATCTCCGAGCACCGGGCCGACGTCGTCCACCTGGCCAGCCCCTTCGTCCTCGGCGTGCGCGGCATGACGGCCGCCGCCCGGCTGGGCCTGCCCGCCGTCGCCGTCTACCAGACCGACCTCGCCGGATACGCCCGGACCTACATGGGCGCGGGGGAGGCGGCGGCCTGGCGGCGCATCCGCTCCGTGCACACCGCCGCCGACCTCACCCTGGCCCCCGCCCGCGCCGCCCTTCGCGACCTGGAGGCGCACGGCGTGCCCAGGGTCCGGCTGTGGCCGCGCGGCGTGGACACCGTCCGCTTCCGGCCGGAACTGCGTGACGACAAGCTGCGCCGGACCCTCGCTCCGAACGGCGAGCTCGTCGTCGGCTACGTCGGCAGGCTCGCCCCGGAGAAGCAGGTCGAACTGCTCGCCGGGGCCTGCGCACTGCCCGGCGTACGGGTCGTGGTCGTCGGCGACGGGCCCAGCCGGCCGGCACTCGAACAGGCGCTGCCCGGCGCGGCCTTCCTGGGCCGGCGCACCGGCACGGACCTCGCCCGCGTCTTCGCCTCGCTGGACGTCTTCGTGCACACCGGACCGTTCGAGACCTTCTGCCAGACCGTCCAGGAGGCGATGGCCAGCGGGGTGCCCGTGGTCGCGCCGGCGGTGGGCGGCCCGCTGGACCTGGTCGCGCACGGGCACACGGGGCTGCTCGTCCCGCCGCGCGACGCCGACGCCGTACGTGACGCCGTGTGGTCCCTGGCCGCGGACCCCGGACTGCGGGCCGCGTACGGGGCGGCGGGGCGCGCGACGGTCGAGGGGCGCACCTGGGCGGCCGTCGGGGACCAGCTGCTCGGTCACTACGCGGACGTGCTCGCCGGACGCCGGACGGCGGTGGCGGCATGAACGGGTCGCTGCGGATCGTACGGCTGGCGAACTTCGTGGCCCCCGCCTCGGGCGGGCTGCGCACCGCGCTGCGCGAACTCGGCAAGGGCTACCTCGGGGCGGGCCACCGGCCCGTGCTCATCGTGCCCGGGGAACGGGAGAGCGACCGCGAGACCGAGCAGGGGCGGGTGATCACCCTGCCGGGCCCGCTGCTGCCCGGCACCGGCGGCTACCGCGTCCTCACCGACAGGCACCGGATCGCCGGCCTCCTCGCGGACCTGGCCCCCGACCGGCTGGAGGTGTCCGACCGTACGACCCTGCGCTGGACCGGCCGCTGGGCACGGCGGGCCCGGGTCCCCGCGGCCATGGTCTCCCACGAGACCGCCGACGGGGTGCTGCGCACCTGGGGGCTGCCGGAGCGGGCAGCCCGGCGCACCGCCGACGCGCTCAACACCCGTACCGCGCACACGTACGCACGCGTGGTGTGCACGACGGAGTTCGCCGAACGGGAGTTCACGCGCATCGGGGCCCGCAACGTCGTACGCGCCCCGCTGGGTGTCGACCTGACCGAACGGCACCCGGCGCTGCGCGACCCGGGGCTGCGTGCCCGGTACGCGCGCGTCCCCGGGACGCTGCTCGTGATGTGCTCCCGGCTGTCCCCGGAGAAACGGCCGGGGACCGCGCTGGACGCCCTGGAGGCGCTGCTGCGTCGCGGGCGGCGGGCGGTGCTGGTGGTGGCCGGGGACGGGCCGCTGCGGACGCGGCTCGAACAGCGCGCCCGCGAGCGCTCGCTGCCGGTGGTCTTCCTGGGGCACGTGCGCGACCGGCGACTCCTGGGCGTGCTCCAGGCGTCCGCCGACGTGTGCCTGGCACCGGGTCCCGCCGAGACCTTCGGGCTCGCCGCGCTGGAGGCGATGGCGTGCGGCACGCCCGTCGTGGCGAGCGCGTCGTCCGCGCTGCCGGAGGTGATCGGATCGGCGGGCGCGGTCGCCGAGGACCACGGAGAGGCCTTCGCGAAGGCCGTCGAACTGCTGCTGGAACGGGCGGAGACGGACCGGCGCGAGGCGGCACGCGCGCGTGCGGAGCGGTTCGGATGGGGGACGGCGGTCGCGGCGTTCCTCGCCGCCCACGACGCCCCGGTGACGGTGCCGGAAACGGCACGCGAGGACGTGATGCCGGTCCGGCCGGCCGTCTCCCGGGGGCTGTCGTGAGACCGCTGCGGTTCGTGGCCCTCGGTGACTCGCTCACCGAGGGCGTCGGGGACCGCACCGGCGAGGGGTGGCGGGGCTGGGCCGCGCTGCTCGCGCCGTCGCTGGCGGCCGGGCCGGTGCGGTTCACCAACCTGGCGGTGAGCGGGGCCCAGACGCGCGACGTGCTCGAACGGCAGCTGCCCGCGGCGCTGGAGCTGCGGCCCGACCTGGTCTCCGTCGTCGTCGGCGTCAACGACACCCTGCGCCGCACCTTCGACATCCGTGCCGTGGCGGCACGGCTGGACCATGTGTACGCGGCCTGCGCCGGCCGCGGCGCCGTGCTGCTCACCATGTGCCTGCCCGACCCCGGCGCGATGCTGGGACTCCCCGGCCCGCTGGCCCGCCCGCTCGCCCGGCGCCAGCACGCGGTGAACACCGTGGTCCACGCCCTGTCCGACCGCTACGGGGCGGTGCACCTCCACGCCTGCGCGGGCGACTGGATCGGTGACCGCGCGATGTGGAGCGCGGACCGGCTGCACCCCGGTGAGCCCGGACACCGTCAGCTCGCCGTGCGCTTCCACGCGCGGCTGACGGAACACGGCGTCACGACCGGGCCCGCCCCCTCGCCCGAGCCCGGCTCCCCGGCGCCCACCGGATGGGCGAACCTGCGGTGGCTCGCCACGGCCGGCACCGGCTGGGTGGCCCGCCGCTGCACGGACCTGCTGCCGCAGCTGCTCTCCCTGGCCGTCGACGAAATGCGTCACCACGCCCGGGGCACCCGCATCCGCCTCGACCTGCGGGCCTCCGCCGCCGTCTCGGCGGCCCTGGCGGCGCTCCCGACGGAGGAACGACGCCCCGGCGCCGCCTAGAGTCCCGTCGCGAAGGCGGCGCCCTCGGACTCCCGACGTCGCCGTACGGCGACGAAGCGGACCGGCGTGCCGGGGCGTGCCTGCGCGGCGGCCGGGAGGTCGGCGGGGTGGACGACCGCGATCACCGGGTAGCCCCCGGTGGTCGGATGGTCGGCCAGGAAGACCACCGGCGTGCCGTCGGGCGGCACCTGGACCGCGCCCAGCACCATGCCCTCGCTGGGGAGTTCGTCCCGCCGGGCCCGCTCCAGGGCCGGCCCGGTCGTGCGCAGCCCGATGCGGTTGCTCGCCGGCGACACGTGGTACGTGCGGGACGTGAGGAGCCGTACGGCGGCCGGGGTGAACCAGTCGTCGCGCGGGCCCGGCGTCACCCGCAGCACGAGCTCGCCCGGGGGCGCCGGCTGCGGGGCGACGTCCACGCGCGCGTGGCCCTCCCGCGGAGCGCCGAGGGGGAGCACGGCACCGTCCGTGAGGGGGGCCGGGCCGAGACCGGAGAGCAGGTCCGTGGAGCGGCTGCCGAGCACCGGTTCGACGGCGACCCCACCGGAGACGGCCACGTAGGCGCGTACGCCGGAGACCGCCGCCCCGACGTCCAGCACGGACCCGGCACGCACGCGTACCGGTGCCCCCCAGGCGGCCGGCCGGCCGTCCACGGCGACCGGGCAGGGAGCCCCGGTGACCGCCACGGTGACCGTCGAACGGGGCCGCAGGGAACAGCCGTCGAGGGTCGTCTCCAGGACGGCCGCGTCCGGCGGGTTGCCGGCCAGCCGGTTGGCGAGCGCCGCAGCGGGCCCGTCCAGCGCCCCGGAACGGGGCACGCCGAGGTGGGCGTGTCCCGGGCGGCCCCGGTCCTGCACGGTGGTGAGGGCTCCCGCGCGTACGACGGCGAGCGCACGGTCCGTCATGCCGCGGACCCCGTCACCGGGACGAAACGCACCCGCGTGCCGGGGGAGAGCAGCGCCGCGGGCACGCGCGCGTGGTCCCACAGCACGAGGTCGGTCGTACCGATCAGCTGCCAGCCGCCCGGCGAGGACCGCGGGTACACGCCGGTGTAGGGGCCCGCCAGCGCCACCGAGCCGGCCGGGACGGCGGTGCGCGGAGTGGTCCGGCGGGGCACGTCGTAGCGCGCCGGCAGACCGGTGAGGTAACCGAAGCCGGGCGCGAATCCGCAGAAGGCGACACGGAACTCGGTGCCCGCGTGGACACGGGCCACCTCCCGCGCGGGGACACCCCAGTGCGCGGCGACGTCCGCGAGGTCCGGGCCGTCGTAGCGCACCGGGATCTCGACCGTCTCCCGCGCCCGCGGGGACACGGGCGGCAGCTCACGGGAGGTCAGCTCGGCGGCCAGCCGGGCGGGATCGGACAGGCCGTCGAGCAGCACCGTGCGCGCCGCCGGGACGATCTCGCCGACCGGCAGCGAGCCCTCCGCGCGGCGCCGCAGCAGCTCCGCGTGGAGCGCCTGGGCCTCGTCGCCCGAGGAGACCTCGACGAGCAGGGCGTCCTCGCCGACGGGCAGCACCCTCATACGAAGGCCTCCACCCGCACCCCGGACGCCTCCAGCGCGTCACGCACCCGGCGCGCCAGATCCACCGCGCCGGGCGTGTCACCGTGCAGGCACAGGGAGCGTGCCCGCACCTCGATACGCCGTCCCGAGCGCGCGTCGACCTCCCCGTGGCGGGCCAGGTCCACCGAGCGGGCCACCACCGACTCCGGGTCGGTGACCACGGCGCCCTCCTGACCACGGGGCACCAGCGTGCCCCCGTCGGTGTAGGCCCGGTCGGCGAACGCCTCCGTGACCACCGGCAGACCCGCCTTCCCGGCCAGTTCCAGCAGCCGGGAGCCGGGCAGGCCGAGCACGGGCAGCGTGGCGTCCGCCAGGAGCACCCCGTCGACGACCGCGCCGGCCTGCTCCTCGTCGCGCACCACCCGGTTGTACAGCGCCCCGTGCGGTTTGACGTACGCCACGCGGGCGCCCGCCGCGCGGGCGAACACCTCCAGTGCGCCGATCTGGTAGGCGACCTCGGCCGCCAGTTCGGCGGGCGGCACGTCCATCGCGCGCCGCCCGAACCCGGCCAGGTCCCGGTAGGAGACCTGGGCGCCGATCCGCACCCCGCGCCCGGCGGCGAGCTCGCACACGCGGCGCATGGTGGACGCGTCCCCGGCGTGGAAACCGCACGCCACGTTGGCGCTGGTCACCACGGACAGCAGCCGCTCGTCGTCGGTGAGCCGCCAGCGGCCGAACCCCTCGCCGAGGTCGGCGTTCAGATCGATCGACGTCATGGGTCCTTCGTTTCTCCTGTCTCGTGCCGCACAGGTCGGTCAGGCCACGCGGAACTGCTCGTCGCGGGCGTCGCTGAGGAACATCTGTCCCGGTGCGTGGGTGATGGCGAACGGCGGACGGGAGGCCATGACCGCGGCCTGCGGGGTCACCCCGCAGGCCCAGAACACCGGGATGTCGTCCGGCTCGAAGTCCACCGGCTCGCCGAAGTCCGGGCGGCCGAGGTCGTCGATGCCCAGCCCGGAGGGATCACCGCAGTGCACGGGCCCGCCGTGCACCGCGGGCAGCAGACTGCTCTCCCGGATCGCCGCGGAGAGGTGCTCAGGCGGCACCGGCCGCATGGACACCACCATCGGACCGCGCAGCCGCCCCGCCGGACGGCACTGCCAACTCGTCACGTACATGGGAACGTTGCGGCCCTGCTCGACGTGCCGGACCGGAACGCCCGCCGCCGTCAGCGCCCACTCGAACGTGAAGCTGCAGCCGATCAGGAACGACACCAGATCACCGCGCCAGTGCGCCCGCACGTCCGTCGGCTCGTCCACCAGCTCGCCGTGCTCCCACACGCGGTAGCGCGGCAGATCGGTGCGCAGGTCCGCGTCCGGGGCGAGGACGGTGGCCGTGGACCCGGCGTCGGTGACGTCCAGGACCGGGCAGGGCTTGGGGTTGCGCTGGCAGAACAGCAGCATGTCGTACGCCCAGTCGGCGGGCACCGAGATCAGATTGGCCTGCGTGTGTCCCGCGGCCACGCCGGCCGTGGGGCCCGTCAGTCCCTCCCGGAAGCGGGCGCGCGCCGTGCGCGGGCTCCACGCGCGCGCGTGCTCGTCGGCCAGTGTCACAGGGCGGTCGTCCACCACGGTCGGCGGACGGTCGTCGGTGTGGTTCACTCCAGTTCCTTCCCGCGCGTCTCCGGCAGCCCCAGCAGTGCCAGCGCCGCGATGCCGTAGCCGATCGCGCCGAAGACCAGCGCCCCGCCCACGCCCCAGCTGTCGGCCAGGAAGCCGACCGTCGTGGGGAAGACGGCACCCACGGCGCGTCCGGTGTTGTACGTGAAGCCCTGCCCCGTGCCGCGCACCGCCGTCGGGTACAGCTCGCTCAGATAGGAGCCGAAGCCGCTGAAGATCGCCGACATGCAGAACCCGAGCGGGAAGCCGAGCACGAGGATCACGGTGTTGGCGCCGTTCGGGATGTTCGTGTACGCCAGGATGCAGATCGCGGACAGCAGCGCGAACAGCCAGATGTTGCGCCGGCGGCCCAGCCGGTCGGTGAGGTAGCCGCCGGTCAGATAGCCGATGAAGGCGCCCGAGATCAGGAACGTCAGATAGCCGCCGGTGCCGACGACCGACAGGTCGCGCTCCGTCTTCAGATAGGTCGGCACCCAGGTGGCGAGGGTGTAGTAGCCGCCCTGGACACCGGTGGAGAGCAGCACGGCGAAGAGCGTGGTGCGCAGCAGGCCCGGCGATCCCGGCCGGTCCGGCCGGAAGATCGTCGCGAACGAGCCCTTCCGCGCGCTCTTCTCCCGCGCGGCGGCCGCCTCGGGCGCGTCCCGCACGCTGCGCCGCACCCACACCACGAGCAGCGCCGGCAGCGCGCCGGTCCAGAACATCACGCGCCAGGCCAGGTCGTCGTCCACCAGCGAGAAGACCGCCGTGTACACGATCACGGCCAGCGCCCAGCCCACGGCCCAGGAGCTCTGGACCGCGCCGAGGGTGCGGCCCCGGTGCTTGGCGCTCGCGTACTCGGCGACCAGGATCGCGCCGACCGCCCACTCGCCGCCGAAGCCGAGACCCTGCAGCGCGCGGAACACCAGCAGCGTCTCGTAGTTCGGCGCGAAGCCGCAGGCCACGGTGAACGTCGCGTACGTGATCACGGTCAGCAGCAGCGCCTTGACCCGGCCGATGCGGTCGGCCAGCACGCCGGCGAGGGCGCCGCCGACCGCGGAGACCACCAGGGTGACGGTGGTGAGCAGGCCGGTCTGGCCGCTGTCCAGACCGAAGTACGCCGACAGCGCGACCATCGTCAGCGGCAGCGTGAAGTAGTCGTACGAGTCCAGGGCATAGCCGCCGAACGCGCCGCCGAAGGCGCGCCGGCCGCGCGGTCCCAGTGCGTGCAGCCAGCCGAACGCCCCGTCGTCGGGGGCGTGTTCGGGCGGTGCGGGGCGTGGGGTGTCGGTCAGGGCCCGCGGTGGAGGGGGCGTGCTCATGGGCACCTCGCAGAGGGAGGACGGAGGGTGCGGGAAAGGGTGAGCCGTGCCACTGCCCAGCAAGGTAGAGGATCGTTGAACGATCCTTCAATACCCATGTTGTCTCGTACTTCCGCGTGCGATTGAATTCCGGCATGGCAGAGCAGATGGGCGGACTGGCCGACGACCGTGCCCTGTTGGGTCGTACCAGCACCGCCGAGCGGGTCGCGGACATCCTCAGGAGCCGTATCGCCGAGGGCTACTTCCCGCCCGGCACACGGCTGTCGGAGGACAGCATCGGCGGCGCGCTCGGCGTCTCCCGCAACACGCTGCGCGAGGCGTTCCGGCTGCTCACGCACGAACGGCTGCTCGTCCACGAGCTGAACCGGGGCGTGTTCGTCCGGGTGCTGACCGTCGAGGACGTCGAGGACATCTACCGCACCCGCCGGCTCGTCGAGTGCGCCGTCGTGCGCGGGCTCGGCGACCCGCCCTACGCGCTCGGCGCGCTCACCGAGGTGGTGGAGCAGGGGCGTACGGCGGCGCGCGAAGGTGACTGGAAAGGCGTGGGTACGGCCAATATCCACTTCCACCGGGAACTGGTGGCCCTCGCCGCCAGCGAGCGCACGGACGAGCTGATGCGCAGCGTCTTCGCCGAACTGCGGCTCGCCTTCCACGTCGTGGACGAACCCCGGCGACTGCACGAACCGTACATCGCACGCAATGTCGGTATTCTCCAGGCCCTGCAGGACGGGGACCGCGACAGGGCCGAGGCGCTGCTGGCGGCCTATCTCGAGGTCTCGCTGGAGCGGGTCGTCGAGGTGTACCGGCGGCGCGTCGGCGAGGACGGCCAGGACGGCCGGCCGGCGGTATGACGACCGTCGCGCCGGGGCGCAACACGGTCGTTTGGGTCGTTGTCAGACCTAGGACCTAGTCTGTGCACCGTGACTTCGCCTGCATCGACGGACAGCGTTCCGCCCCAGCTCAGCGCGGGGCCGCGGCCCGCGCCGGGCCCGGCCGCCGACGAAGGGCTGGCGCGGCGGCTGCGCGCGCTCGCGTGCACCGCGCCGCTGCACGACCTCGACGCGCGCAAGGCCAACCTCGCCGGCGAGTACTCGGTGTACGGCATGGCGGAGATCGCCCTCGCGGGCATCGACCTCGTCACCCTGAACATGGACTTCGACACGGGCGCGGACCACGACCAGATAGTCGCCCGGCTCATCCCGCGCATCGCCGCCCAGGCCCCGCGCCGCTCCGCCGCCGAGCACGAGCGGGTGGCCCGCTGGGTCCTGGAGAACCTGATCAACGTCGGCAGCGTCGACCGCGGCTTCCGCGCGGTGTACGGCGTGTTCGGGGCGGACGGCACCTACGTGCGCCGCGACTACGACTTCAAGCTGATCGAGGAGGTCCCCGGCCCCGGCGGCACGGTGTACCTGCGGACCACCGACGAGGCGGTCAACGTCCTGGTCGGCGCCCTGGACACCGATGTCACCAGCGCGCAGATCGCCGCCGAGGTCAAGCTGGAGGTGCTGATCAGCCGGGGCAGGCTCGCCGACGCCCAGCTCGCAGCCGAGCAGGCCCGCTACCGGACCGTGCAGTACTCCGAGACCCTGCGCCGGGCCCTGGACGCCACCCGCCGCAACGTCCGCGCGGTGGACTGGCTGAGCGCCGTGCCCGACATGATCACCGAGGCCCTCGACCACGTCGCGGACCGCTACCGCCACGAGAACGCGATCCTCACCAACATCCGCAAGGCCCGCGACGAGTCCGAGGACCCCGAGCACAAGCGCCGGGCGGCCGAACTGGTGGACATCGTCAAGGACTGCATCCGGCGCCACACGCAACTGCAGTCCCGGCTGCTGGAGGCCGGCCCGCTGTTCCGCGCCGAACAGGACCGGCAGGCCTTCGCCACCCCCACGTCGGCCTCGGGCACCGACCTCTACGGCCACCTCCTCGCGCCCCTGCTGCCGCTGCCCGTGGAGCGGGCGGCCCGGGTCACCGACGCCTTCTTCGCCCACGGCACCGGACTGCGCACCCCGGTCTCCGTCCGGGTCGCCGACCTCGTCGAGATCCTGCTGACACCGCCCGTGGAGCGGGAGCACCTCGGCGCCGAGATGCCCGAGCCCGACCTGATCGCCACGCCCGACGACAGCCGCTTCAGCGAGGAGCAGCTGGCGGCCGCCACGGAGCTGCTGGACCTGCCGGCCGACGCACCGCGCAGACTCTCCGGACTGCTCGCCGAAGCCCGCCGCCAGGACCCCGAACTGCCCTACCTGGTCGCCCTGCTCGCCATCCACGCCGCCAGCCCCCCGGTCGGCACCGCCTACCGCCAGGGCGAACCGAAACTGCTGTTCGCCGTGGACGACGGAACCGACCTCGACGACCCCGAGTTCGGCGGCGCCGACCTCATCGTCGGCACGGCCCTGCTGGACGCGGCGGGGATGGCCGCGGACCGGTCGGAGGCGGCATGACGGAGCAAGCAGTCCGTACCGAGGTGTCCCAGAGCAAGGAGTCCCGACCGTGACCGAGCACGTCGAGTGGAGTGAGCCGGAGGCCGTGGCCGCACCGGCGAGCGCCGCCGTCACACCCGCCGACGCCGCCGACGCGGCACGGCTCGTCGCCTTCGGGCTGCAGCCCAAGCTCCAGCCCGCCCGCGACCAGGAGTACGCCGACCTGCTGCGCCGCTACCGCGAGGACCCGCCGTTCGCGCGGCTCGCCGACGCCGTGGCCACCGGCCTCGGACTGATCGTGCTGGAGGTGTCCCCGCGCGCCGGCATGGCCGTCACCGCCGCCGAGGACTCCGTCTTCGCCGTCCGCATGGGCGACTACGCGCGCCGCACCTCCGCCGACGGCGGCGACAGGTTCCTGCACGGGCTCGCCCACCTCGCCGTCGCCGCCATGGCCTTCCCGCGCCCCGAGGACCTCGCCGACGACGGCTACATCGGGCGCGTCACGGTCAACGGCGTCGACGCCTTCGTCCGCCAGGCCTGCCACCGCCTGGAGGAGCGGGCCGCGCAGCAGGGCGAGAACACCGACCCGGCCAGCGACGCCCCCGGCCTGGAGGCCGCGTGGCGGATCTGGGCCAGACGCAGCTCGACCGGCGCCACCAAGGACGCACGCCGGCTCGCGGGATCGACCACCGGCATCGTCGCCAAGGCCGTCGGCTTCCTCACCGACTCCGGCTTCCTGCAGCGCACCGGCGACGACAACGGCGGTACGTACCGCACCACGGCCCGCTACCAGCTCCAGGTCCGCGACATGGCGGGCGGCGCCGCCATGGCCGAGCTGCTGGAACTGGGCGTCGTCCCGGTCACCGACGGGACGCCCACCCTGCTGCCGCCCGAGGACGGCGACGACCTGGAGCTGGTCGCCGACGCCGGCCTGCCGTTCCACTCCGCCTGAACCCCCGTCTCACGAAGCCTCACGAGAGTCCGCCATGTACGAGCTGTCCCGGGTCCGCCTCTACTCCATCGGGCCGGCCGGTGCGCGCTACGCCGACACCGTGCTCGACCTGCGCGGTGTCGGCGGGGCCGTGCCCGACCCCGCGCCGAGGCAGGCGGAGTTCTTCCAGGAGGAGCCCGTCGGCCCGCCGCGCCGGCCGGCGCCCGCCGGGGTGCTCTTCCTGGAGAACGGCGGCGGCAAGTCGGTCCTGCTGAAGCTGATCTTCTCCGTGATGCTCCCGGGCCACCGCAACACCCTCGGCGGCGCCAGCTCCGGTGTGCTGCGCAAGTTCCTGCTCGCCGACGACTGCGGCCATGTGGCGCTGGAGTGGCAGCACGTGCAGACCGGCGAGTGCGTCGTCGTCGGCAAGGCCAGCGAGTGGCGGGGCCGCCAGGTCTCCAACGACCCCAGGAAGTTCGCCGAGGCCTGGTACTCCTTCCGGCCCGGCCCCGGTCTCAGCCTGGACAACCTCCCCGTCGCCGAGTCCACGGCCGTACGGCCGCCCGTCGAGGGCCAGTCGGGCGCGCGGGGACGGCGCCGCACCATGAAGGGCTTCAGGGACGCCCTCACGGAGGCCGGCAAGAACTACCCGCACCTGGAGGTGCACTGGGAGGAGATCCACGAGCGCTGGACCGAACACCTCGGCGAGCTGGGACTCGACCCGGAACTCTTCCGCTACCAGCGGGAGATGAACGCCGACGAGGGCGAGGCCGCCGGCCTCTTCGCGGTCAAGAAGGACTCCGACTTCACCGACCTGCTGCTGCGCGCCGTCACCGACACCCGGGACACCGACGGACTCGCCGACCTGGTCGGCGGCTTCGGCAACAAGCTGGGCCGGCGCGCCGAACTGATCGCCGAACGCGACTTCACCGCCGGGTCCGTCGACCTGCTCGGCCGGATCGTCGAGGCCGCCGAGGCCCGCACCCGCGCGCGGGAGATCCACACCACCGCCGAGCGCCGCACCCGCACCCTGGCCCGCAGGCTCTCCGCGCGCGGCGCCCGGGAACGCGTCCGCGCGGCCGACCTGGCGCAGCGGGTCACCGCCGCCGCGTACGCCGTCACCCACGCCGAGTCGGCACGCGAGCACAGCGCGCTGATCTCCGCCGAACTCGCCTACCGGCACGCCTCCCTGGCGCTCGCCGCCGCCGAGAAGTCCGCCGCCGCCCAGAAACGCGAACTCGCCGACGCGCGCACCCTGTACTCGGCCTGGCAGGCCGCCGAGGCCGTACTGCGCCACCGCGCCGCCGCCGACCGCGTCGCCCGTGTCTCCGCCGCGATCCAGGAGGCCGAGCGGGACGCGGCCCCCGCGCTGGCCGCGCGCGCCAAGGCCGCCGTCGACCTGGTACGCGCCCTGCACGCGGCCGCGCGGAACGCCGAGGACCTCGCCAACGAGGAGGAGGAGCGCTCCGCAGCCCTCCAGGAGGTCAGCGACGGCGCCTACCGCGACTCCACCGCCGCAGCCACCGAGGCACAGCGGGCCCGCAGCGAGGTCGGGCACCTGCGGCAGCGGCTCACCGAGGTCGAGCAGGAGACCGCCGAGGCCGTACGGGCCGGCTGGCTCGACGACAGCGCCCCCGACGCCGACCCCGCCAGGGCCGCCCTCGCGGCCAGTGACGCCGAGAAGACGGCGGTCGCCGCCTGGGACGCCGCCCGCGAGACGGCCCGCCGGGCCACCGAGCACGCGCGGGAGGCGGCCGCCGCCGAGAGCCGCGCGGAACTCACCGCGGCCCGCGCGGCGGACGCGGCCACGGCGGCCGAGCGCGCCCACGAGGGCGAGCGCCGCACGGCCGAGGCCCTCGCCGCCGAGCAACGGCTGGCGGAACTGCTGAGCCTGCCGGGAACCACCGGCGGGCAGCGGGCGAACGTGCCGGGCCGGCGCACGGACGCCGACCGCGCGGCGGGCGATCCCGACGCCGGGTCGTCCCCCGGCGAGGGCGCCCTGACCGCCGAGGAGCTCGACCGCTTCGCCGACGAGCTGCGCGAACTGCTCGACGACGCCGTCTCCTCCGCCGAGCGGCAGCTGTTCGACCTGCGGACCGCCGCCGCGGACGACGCCCGCATCCTCGGCGCCCTCGGCGACGGCGGGCTGCTGCCGCCCGGCCCGGACGTGCTGGCGACGGTCGAGTTCCTCGGCGAGCACGGCATCCCGGCACTCCCGGGGTGGCGCTACCTCGCCCAGGCCGTCGACCCGGCCGACCACGCGCGCGTGCTCGCCGCCCGCCCCGAGCTGGTCGACGGCGTCGTCATCACCGATCCCGACTCCCACCTCCGCGCCCGTGAGGCGCTGAGCGACGCCGCCCTGCTGCCCCGGTCCGCCGTCGCCGTCGGTACCGCCGCCGCCCTGCTCGCCCCCACCCCCGCGCCGGGCACGGACACCGGGGACGTCTTCCTCGTACCGCCGAACCCGGCCATGCACGACGAGCACGCCGCCGACGAGGAACGGCAGACCCTGCGCGCGCGGGCGACCGAGCGGGACGAGGAGATCCGCACGCTCGCCGCCCGGCTCGGCAAGGACCGGGAGCTGGCCGCGCGGCTCGCCTCCTGGCGCACCGGCTGCCCCGCCGGACGGCTCACGGAGCTGGCCGGTACGGCCCACGAGGCACGGGCGTTCGCCGAGGAGTCCGAGGCCGAGCTGGCCGAGGCGCGCACCGTGCGGGCCGAGGCCGAGGAGACCGCCGCCGAGGCCGTCGGCGTCCGTGACGAGCGGCAGGAAGCCGCGCAGAAGGCCCGGCGCGCGGCCGACGCCCTCGCCGGACTCGCCTTCCGGCTGCGCGAACGGGCCGGCTGGCAGGTCAAGCTGCGCGAACTCGCCGACGACGCGGCCGAGGCGGAGGCCCGCGCCCAGACCTGCCTGGAACGGGCGCGCGCCGCCGACGAGGACCGGCGCGGCGCCCAGCGGGCCGCCGACGACGCCCGGCGCACCGCCCGTGCGCTGCGCGCCGAGCGCTCCGAGATCGCGGGCGCCCCCGACGACGTGCCCGAGGACGGCACCGGAGCGCCGCAGGCCTCCCTGCCCGCCCTGCGGGAGGCCTACCGCGCCGCGTCCCAGGTGTACGAGAAGGTCGGCGTCGGCGCCGACCTGCGCGCCGAGCAGGCCCGCGCGGAGAGCGACGAGAGCGCCGCCCGCGCCGAACTGGACCGGCTCAGCAACAAGGTCCGCACCCGCGCCGAGCAGCTGCTCCAGTCGCCCGACGGCTCCGACGGGCCCAGCCGGCAGGCCGCCGCCGCCCGCGCCGAGGAGCTGGTGCAGCTCCTGGAGACCCGCATGTCCAGTGCGAGCGAGCAGCTCGGACGGCTGCGCGGCGAGGCCGAACGGCTCGCGCCCGAGGACGGCGAGGCGCACACCGTGCTCCCCGAGGAGCTGGTGCCGCGCGACGCCGAGCACGCGCAGTCCCTCCTGCGCACCGCCACCACCGAACTCGCCTCCCGCAGCGAGGCCCTGAGCCAGGCCCGGGAGGCCCACGCCGAACTCCTCGACGCGCACCGCGCCGCCGAGGACGCGGCCGGCGGCTTCGACGAGATCGCCGCCATGCTCCGCGACCTGCTGCGCGAACACACCCCCGAGGAGGAGCAGGAGCAGCCCGAGCCCTACCCGGGAAGCCTGGACGAGGCCCGGCAGTCCGCCGCCGAGTCCCGCCGCTCGCTGCGCGGCTGCGCCGCCGACCTGTCCGCCGCCGAGTCCGCCGTGCGCGAGGCGAGCGACGTCCTCGTCCGGCACGCCAACTCCACGCGCTACGAGCAGGTCCGCACGCCCGCGCGCCAGCAGATCCGCGAACTGCCCGCATCCGCGCTGCCCGAGCACGCCCAGAAGTGGGCGGACGCCTTCGCACCCCGGCTGCGGGTCCTCACCGACGAGCTGGAACAGCTGGAGCGCAACCGCGACTCGATCGTGGACCGGCTGCGGGGCCTGGTCGAGTCCGCCCTCGCCACCCTCCGCTCCGCCCAGCGGCTGTCCCGGCTGCCGGAAGGCCTCGGCGAGTGGTCCGGACAGGAGTTCCTGCGCATCCGTTTCGAGGAACCCGACCAGGCCACCCTCACCGAGCGGCTCGGCGAGGTCGTCGACGAGGCGACCCGGGCGGCCGTCAGGAAGAACTCCGACCTGCGGCGCGACGGCATGTCCCTGCTGCTGCGCGGGGTCGCCGCCGCCCTCCAGCCCAAGGGCGTCGCCGTCGAGATCCTCAAGCCCGACGCGGTACTGCGGGCCGAACGCGTCCCCGTCGGCCAGATGGGCGACGTGTTCTCCGGCGGCCAGTTGCTCACCGCGGCCATCGCCCTGTACTGCACGATGGCCGCCCTGCGCTCCAACGACCGCGGCCGGGACAAGCACCGCCACGCAGGCACGCTGTTCCTGGACAACCCCATCGGCCGCGCCAACGCCACCTACCTCCTGGAGCTCCAGCGCGCGGTCTCCGACGCGCTCGGTGTCCAGCTCCTGTACACCACCGGTCTGTTCGACACCACGGCGCTCGCGGAGTTCCCGCTGGTGATCCGGCTGCGCAACGACGCCGACCTACGGGCCGGCCTGAAGTACATCAGCGTGGAGGAACACCTCAGGCCGGGGCTCCCGCAGCAGGACCCGGCCGAGGAGGCGCACAGCGAGATCACGGCGACCCGCATGTTCAAGCGGCCCGCGGCGGCGAGCGGCTGATCAGGCGGTGCCCCGGACGCGGCTCAGAAGCCGTAGCCCATGCGCCGGGACAGCTCGGCCGCCGCCGTCGCCGTCCGGCTGCCCAACCCGGGCAGCCGGTCCGCACGCAGCCGGTACACCGGCCCCGAGACACTGATCGCCGCCATCACCGTGCCGTCGTGCGAGCGGACCGGCGCAGCGACGGCCGCGAGTCCCAGCTCCAGCTCCTCCAGCGTGGCGCCGTACCCCCGCTCGACCACCGTCTCCAGCTCACCGCGCAGCTCCGACGCCTCGGTGATCGTCCGCTCCGTGAACCGGCGCAGCGGGCGGGCGAGGTGGCCCTCACGAACGGCGGGTGGCAGGTGGGCCAGGAACACCTTGCCGCCGGCGGTGGCGTGCAGCGGGGTGCGTCTGCCGAGCCAGTTCTGCGCGGTGACCGACGCCGTGCCCCGGGCCTGCATGATGTTGACGGCGGCGTCGTCGTCCAGCACCGCTATGTTCACCGTCTCGCCCAGCTCGTCGGCGAGGTCCCGGCAGACCGGGACGCCCTCCTGCGAGATGTCCAGCCGCACGGCGGCCGCCCCCGCGAGGCGCAGCACACCGGCACCCAGGTGGTACTTGCCGCGGTCCTTGGTCTGGGCCACCAGACCGCGGTTCTCCAGGACACCGAGCAGCCGGAAGGCCGTGGACTTGTGCACGCCCAGTTCGCCGGCGATCTCCGTGACACCCGCCTCGCCGTGCCGGGCCAGGATCTCCAGCACGCTCACCGCACGGTCCACCGACTGCACGGCACTCGTCGTGCCCCTCCCGTTCCCCCCGGGCTGTTTCCGCTCGCCGGTCATGGCTCGGCTCTCACCATCCGTCGGTAACCGTTGCGCAGCACGCCTGTCGGCGCGCCATGCGCGACTTCAGCGTACCGAGGGCCCGCGTCCCGGCGAGCGAGCGGTCTCAGGGGTGCGAGAGCTGCCCGGCTCCGCCCCGCCGGCGTATTCGAGCCTGCGCCCGCTGGGCGGCCCGCTGCTGACGGCGGGCGCGGCGCCGCTCGCGCCGCAGGGCCCGCGCGGTGCTGCTGGGCGCGGACACCACACCATTGCGCTGGTTCCAGACCTGGCGGGTCACCCAGACGTCCAGGACCGCCCAGGTCGCCAGGATCGTACTGACGACACTGCTGATGACCATGGGGAACGCCAGCCAGGACTCGGCCAGCGTGCACAGGAAGGCCACCATGGCCTGAATCAGCGTCACCGAGATGATGAGCACCGCCCGCACGGCCGCCGTCCGTACCGGGTCCGGCAACCGGCGCCGCCGGGCCGGCTCCTCGACCCACAGCGGCCGGTAGGAGGCCTTCCCGCTGAAGCCGCCGGGCTCGCCGGTGCTCCCCGTGCCCTCCCGCGCCGCGGCGCCGTGTCCGCCGGCCGTCCCGCGCCCGGACGCGGCTGCGCCGGGTCCGGGCGCCCCGGCATCCGACCGCGTCGTCACCTGCGCCGCCGCGCCCTCCTCGGGCGCCTCGCGCCGCTCCGCCGTGCCCATCAACGTGTCACTCCCCACCGCCAGCAGACCACTCACTCGTGTCCGAAGACCCGGTTCTCCAGTGGCTGCCCGGCTTGCGCCGTTCTACGCCGCCCAGGTGCGGGACACGGCTCTTGTGGCCGATTCCGCCCCCATTTCCCACAGAGAAGGACGAACGGCGCGTCGTGAAGATTCCCGGCCTGGAAAGAAACCGGCCAACCGTCCTCTCCCGTCCCGGAGGCCGGTGCCGGGAAGGTGCCCCCGATTCCGGGAGGCAATCTCCCGCAATGCCCGGACAACTCCCCATCTCCCGCCCCAGGTACGGAACTACAGCTTCCGGACGGCTCTTCGAGTTCACCCCGGCGCGGTAGTAGGCTCGCGCCGTTTGTTGACGCACATGTGTACCCCCGGCCGGTCGGGGGCCGAGCTGGGGGAGGCCATGCGCTTTCGCGGGAAGTCCATCCGCCGGAAGATCGTGGCGCTGCTTCTCGTGCCGCTGTTGTCCCTGACGACGATCTGGGCCTTCACCACGGTGCTCACGAGCCGCGAGGCAAGCCATCTCTTCGACGTGTCGTCGGTGATGGAGGAGGTCGGCTACCCCGTCGAGGACACCGTCCGCGTCCTCCAGCAGGAGCGCCGGCAGACCCTCGTCTACCTCGCCGACCCCCGCGCCTCCGACGGCCTCGCCGCACTCCGGCGCAGCCGCTCCGCCACCGACGACGCGGTCGCCGGCGTCCGCAGGAGCGCGACGGACGCCGATGTGCGCGAGGCCATGCACGGAGACTCCGACGAACTGGGCGCGGTACTGGACTCCTTCGAGGGCATCGAGTCCCTGCGCCGCAGCGTCGAGGACGGCACCGTCAACCGCTCCCAGGCCCTCGACCTCTACAACCGGCTGATCGACCCGTGCTACATCCTGCTGGCCAATCTGCACGTGGTCGAGGACGTCGAGCTCGACAAGCAGTACCGCGCCCTGGTCAGTCTCGCCCGCGCCCGCGAACTGCTCTCCCGCGAGGACGCCCTGCTCGGCTCCGCCCTGATCGTCGGCGAACTGTCCCGTGCCGAAGTGCGGGACATCTCCGACCTCGTGGCCCAGCGCACCCTGATGTACGACGCCGGTCTGCCGCAGCTGCCCGCGTCCGAGCGCGACCGCTACGAGACCTTCTGGAAGAACGCCGCGTCCGCCCCGCTGCGCGTCGGCGAAGAGGCGGCCGTCTCCTCCGGCACCGGGGAGCCCCGCGGCGTCACGGCCAAGAGCTGGGACATCGCCGCCGGCAATGTGCTCTCCGAACTCGGCACCCTCAACGACCAGGCCGCCGACCGCTACCAGGACCGCGTCCGCCCCGTCGCCATGGGCGTCATCGCCCAGGCCGTCATCGCCGGTGTCCTCGGACTGGTCGCCCTCCTGGTCTCCCTCGTCCTCTCCGTGCGCGTGGGCCGCGGACTCGTCCGGGACCTCCGGAAGCTGCGCCTGGAGGCCCACGAGGCGTCCGGTGTGCGGCTGCCCAGCGTGATGCGCCGCCTCTCGGCGGGCGAACAGGTCGACGTCGAGACCGAGGTCCCGCGCCTGGAGTACGACAAGAACGAGATGGGAGAGGTCGGCCAGGCCCTCAACACCCTCCAGCGCGCCGCCGTGGAGGCCGCCGTCAAGCAGGCCGAACTGCGCGCCGGTGTCTCCGAGGTGTTCGTCAACCTCGCCCGCCGCAGCCAGGTCCTGCTGCACAAGCAGCTCACCCTGCTGGACGCCATGGAACGCCGGACCGAGGACACCGAGGAACTCGCCGACCTGTTCCGGCTGGACCACCTCACCACCCGCATGCGCCGGCACGCCGAGGGCCTGGTGATCCTCTCCGGCGCCGCCCCCTCCCGGCAGTGGCGCAAACCCGTCCAGCTCATGGACGTCGTACGCGCCTCCGTCGCCGAGGTCGAGGACTACGAACGCATCGAGGTCCGCCGGCTGCCGAGGGTCGCCGTCACCGGCCCGGCCGTCGCCGACCTCACCCATCTCGTGGCCGAACTGCTGGAGAACGCCACGGTGTTCTCCCCGCCGCACACCGCCGTCCAGGTCCTCGGCGAGCGCGTGGCCAACGGCTTCACCCTGGAGATCCACGACCGCGGGCTCGGCATGGCGGCCGACGCCCTCCTGGACGCCAACCTCAGACTCGCCGAGACCCCCGAGTTCGAACTCTCCGACACCGACCGGCTCGGACTGTTCGTGGTCAGCCGCCTCGCCCAGCGCCAGAACGTCCGGGTCTCCCTCCAGCCCTCCCCGTACGGCGGCACCACAGCGGTCGTCTTCATCCCCGACGCGCTGCTGACGGACGACGTCCCGGACACCAACGGCGTCGGCTTCCGCCTCGACCGCCCCCGGCGCTCCACGGACCGCGAACCGGAGGAGAGCCGCCGCGCCGCCCTCTCCCAGGTGCCCGTACAGCTGCCCCGGCTCCCCGCCTCGCTGCTGGACGGACCGGTCGAACTGGAGGCCCCCGTCGACCTGGACGCGCTCGACGGCTTCCCCGGCGCCCTGGGCGACGAGGACAGCCGGCGCGGCGGTCTCTTCCGCCCCCGCCGCTCTCCCACCGGCACCCAGGAGGAGCGGCCCGGCCGCGAACACCATCAGCAGACCCCCGACACACCCGAGGGCGCGGACCCGGGCGGGGACGACCGGAGCGCCCCGGTCCCGCTGCCCCGCAGGGGAGCACCCAAGCTGGTCAGCTCCCACGGGCGCCCGGTCCGTGAGGCGCGTGCCCGTGCGGAACGCACGGACGAGGAGGGCACGCCCATCGCGCCCGCCCGGCCCGAGCTGGAGGCGGCGTCTCCGCTGCCCGCCCGCCGCCGCGGTGAGGACCCCACGGGGCGCCGGGGCCCCGGCCGCCCGGGTGCGGAGGCGCTGTCCCCGCTCCCCGCACGCCGCCGCACGGAACGGCTCTCCTCCGAGGCCGAGCGTGAACAACCGGACGCGGAGTCACTGCCTCCGTTGCCCGCCCGCCGAAGGGGCCCCGACTCCTCCCGCCCCAGGACCGTAACCGGGGACCGGAGCGACGCTCCGGCGCCCTCCGGCCCCGTGCGCGACGACCGCCCGGCGCCTCCCGGCCTTCCCCAGCGCGCCCGCCGCCCCGCCGCCGCGGCGAGCGGCCCCGACGACTCCTCGCCGGCCGCGGGAGACACGGGCACCGACGCCGTACGACCCGACGGCGGATCGCTGCCCCGGCGCGTACGGCAGGCCAGCCTCGCCCCGCAGCTCAAGCGCAGTGCCGAACCTCGGAACGAGGAAAAGGCCCGGCCCGTTGAACGGGATGCCGACGAAGTCCGCAGCCGCATGGCCTCGCTCCAGCGCGGCTGGCAGCGCGGCCGCGAGGAGAACGCCGCCGGCGACGAAGCCGACAGCGGCACAGCACCACGACGAACGAACAAGGGGGACGGTCGATGACCGCACCGAGGGCCACCGGCCACACCACGACCGACAAGGGGGAGCTGAACTGGCTCCTCGACGACCTGGTGGAGCGCGTCGCCAGCATCCGCAAGGCGATCGTGCTCTCCGGCGACGGCCTGCCCACGGGCGCGTCGAAGGACCTCACCCGGGAGGACAGCGAGCACCTGGCCGCCGTCGCCTCCGGCTTCCACAGCCTCGCCAAGGGCGTGGGCCGCCACTTCGAGGCAGGCGACGTCCGGCAGACCGTCGTCGAACTCGACGAGGCGTTCCTCTTCGTCACCGCCGCCGGCGACGGCAGCTGCCTCGCCGTCCTCGCGGACGCCGACTCGGACGTCGGACAGGTCGCCTACGAGATGACGCTCCTCGTGAAGCGGGTCGGTGTGCATCTGGGGGCCGCCCCGCGCACCGATCTGCCCTCGGGCGGGTAGTGGGATGACATGAGCGCTGACGGGCAGGGCAGGAGCCACTGGTTCGACGACGAGGCCGGACCGGTCGTCCGCCCGTACGCCATGACGCGGGGCCGCACCACCAGTGCGGCCCAGCACCGCCTCGACCTGATCGCGGTGGTCGTCACGGAGCCGCACGCGGACGATCCGGAGGACGATCCCACGCTCTCCCCGGAACACGTGGACATCGTCGAACTGTGCCGCGGCACCTCGCAGACGGTCGCCGAACTCTCCGCCGAACTCGATCTGCCGATCGGAGTGGTCCGGGTCCTCGTCGGAGACCTCGTGGAATCGGAATTGGTCCATGTGAACCGGCCGGTACCCCCGGCCGAGCTGCCGGACGAGAGTATTCTGCGCGACGTGATCAACGGCCTCCGGGCGCTGTGACCGGCGCGGAAGCGGGATACTGACGTGACAGGCTGGCAGTTCTGGGTCGACCGAGGCGGCACCTTCACCGACATCGTCGCGAGGCGCCCCGACGGCCGGCTGCTGACGCACAAGGTGCTGTCCGACAACCCGGCTCCGGAACAACCCCGGCACCGCGGGAGCCGGGGGACACGCGGCACCGACGCGGCGGTCGTGGGCGTCCGCGAACTGCTGGCCGGATCCGACGACCCCGTCGACGCCGTACGCATGGGGACCACCGTCGCCACCAACGCCCTCCTCGAACGCAAGGGCGAACGGACCCTGCTGGTCGTCACCCGCGGCTTCCGCGACGCGCTGCGCATCGCCTACCAGAACCGCCCGCACATCTTCGCCCGCCGTATCGACCTGCCCGAACCGCTGCACGAACGGGTCGTCGAGGTGGACGAACGCATCGCCGCCGACGGCACCGTCCTGCGCGCCCCCGACCTGGACGCCCTCACCGGACCGCTGCGACAGGCGTACGAGGACGGCATCCGGGCCGTCGCCGTGGTCTGTGTGCACAGCCATCTCCACCCCGCCCACGAACAAGCGGTCGGGGAACTCGCCGCCCGCATCGGCTTCCCGCAGATCTCGCTGTCCAGCGAGGTCAGTCCCCTGATGAAGCTCGTCCCGCGCGGCGACACCGCCGTCGTCGACGCCTACCTCTCGCCCGTGCTGCGCCGCTACGTCCGCCATGTCGCCGACGAACTCGAGGGCGTACGGCTGATGTTCATGCAGTCCAACGGCGGTCTCGCCGAAGCCGGCCAGTTCCGCGGCAAGGACGCCGTCCTGTCCGGACCGGCCGGCGGCATCGTCGGCATGGCCCGCATGTCGCAGCTCGCCGGCTTCGACCGCGTCATCGGCTTCGACATGGGCGGCACCTCCACCGACGTCTCGCACTTCGCGGGCGAGTACGAACGCGTCTTCACCACACAGATCGCCGGAGTCCGGCTGCGCGCACCCATGCTGGACATCCACACCGTCGCCGCCGGCGGCGGCTCGGTCCTCCACTTCGACGGCTCCCGCTACCGCGTGGGGCCGGACTCGGCGGGCGCGGACCCGGGCCCCGCCTGCTACCGGCGCGGCGGTCCGCTCACGGTCACCGACGCCAACGTCATGCTCGGCCGTATCCAGCCCGCCCACTTCCCCACGGTGTTCGGCCCGGACGGGGACCAGCCCCTCGACGCCGCGCTCGTCCGCGACCGCTTCACGGACCTCACCCGCGAGATCCACGAGCAGACCGGCGACGACCGCACCCCCGAGCAGGTCGCCGAGGGCTACCTGCGGATCGCCGTCGCCAACATCGCCGGCGCGGTGAAGCGGATCTCCGTGCAAAAGGGCCACGACATCACCCGGTACGCCCTCACCACCTTCGGCGGGGCGGGCGGACAGCACGCGTGCATGGTCGCCGACTCCCTCGGCATCCGCACCGTCCTCGTCCCGCCCATGGCCGGCGTCCTGTCCGCGCTCGGCATCGGCCTCGCCGACACCACGGCCATGCGGGAACGCTCCGTCGAGGCCCCCCTGGAACCGTCCTCCATGCCCCGCGTCCACAGGACCGCCGACGACCTGGAGGCGGCGGCCCGCGCGGAACTCCTCGCCGAGGACGTCCCCGAGGAACGGATCGAGGTCACCCGCCGCGCCCAGCTCCGCTACGACGGCACCGACACCACCCTCACCGTCGAACTGACCGAGCCCGGCACGATGCGGCACACCTTCGAAGAACGTCATCGCGCCACGTACTCCTTCACGCTCGACCGCCCGATCGTCGTCGAAGCACTCTCCGTCGAAGCCACAGGCATCACCGAACCCCCCGATCTCTCCGCCCTCGCTCCCTACGAAGGCACCCCCGGGCACCGCGCCGAAACCCCACGGACCGTCCGCCTCCACACCGGCGGCACCTGGCGCGACGTACCCCTCCACCGCCGCGAGGGCCTTCCCCCCGGCGAAACCGTCACCGGACCCGCGGTCATCACCGAGTCCGGCGCGACGACCGTCGTCGACGACGGCTGGCGGGCCGCGGCGACCGACGACGGGCATCTGGTCATGGAACGCGTCGCGGTCACGCAGAGTTCCGAAGCGGACACGGAAGCCGACCCGGTGCTGCTCGAGGTCTTCAACAACCTCTTCATGTCCATCGCCGAACAGATGGGCGCCCGCCTCGAGTCCACCGCCCAGTCCGTCAACATCAAGGAACGCCTGGACTTCTCCTGCGCCCTCTTCGACCCCGACGGAAACCTGGTGGCCAACGCCCCGCACATCCCCGTCCACCTGGGCTCGATGGGCACGAGCGTCAAGGAGGTCATCCGGCGGCGCGGCCCGGCCATGCGCCCCGGCGACACCTATGCCGTCAACGACCCGTACCACGGCGGCACCCACCTGCCCGACGTCACCGTCATCACCCCGGTCTTCGGCACCGGGCCCACCGACGGCACGGAGAGTGACCGGAAGGTCCTCTTCTACGTCGCCTCACGCGGCCACCACGCCGAGATCGGCGGCATCGCCCCGGGCTCCATGCCGGCCGACAGCCGCACCATCGACGAGGAGGGCGTCCTCTTCGACAACTGGCTGCTCACCGAGAACGGCCGCTTCCGCGAGGAGGAGACCCTCCGCCTCCTCACCGAGGCCCCCCACCCCTCCCGCAACCCGAGGACCAACCTCGCCGACCTGCGCGCCCAGATCGCCGCCAACCACAAGGGCGTCGACGAGGTCGGCCGCATGATCGAAGACTTCGGCCTCGACGTCGTCCAGGCCTACATGAAGCACGTCCAGGACAACGCCGAGGAGGCGGTGCGCCGCGTCGTCGACGCCCTCGACGACGGCGCGTACGCCTACGAGACCGACTCGGGCGCCGTCATCCGCGTACGCGTCCGAGTGGACCGCGGGAACCGCCGCGCGACCATCGACTTCACCGGCACCTCCGCCCAGCTGTCCACCAACTTCAACGCTCCCTTCTCGGTCGTCAACGCGGCCGTCCTGTACGTCTTCCGCACCCTGGTCGCCGACGACATCCCGCTCAACGACGGCTGTCTGCGCCCGCTGGACATCGTCGTGCCGGCGGGCTCCATGCTGGCTCCCGAGCCGCCGGCCGCCGTCGTCGCGGGCAACGTGGAGACCTCCCAGGCCATCACCGGAGCCCTCTACGCGGCCCTCGGCGTCCAGGCGGAGGGCTCCGGCACCATGAACAACGTCACCTTCGGCAACGCCCGCCACCAGTACTACGAAACCGTCGCCTCCGGCTCGGGCGCCGGAGACGGCTTCCCCGGCGCCTCCGTCGTACAGACCCACATGACCAACTCCCGGCTCACCGACCCCGAGATCCTGGAGTGGCGGCTTCCCGTCCGCCTCGAGGAGTTCGCGGTGCGCCGCGGCAGCGGCGGCGCCGGACGGTGGCACGGCGGGGACGGAGCCGTGCGCCGGATCCGCTTCCTGGAGCCGATGACCGTCTCCACACTGTCCCAGCACCGCAGGGTGCCCCCGTACGGCATGGCCGGCGGCGACCCCGGCGCACCGGGTGCCAACCGGATCGAACGAGCCGACGGCACGGTCACCCGGCTCGCCGGCAGCGACTCGGCGGACGTCGGCGCCGACGACGTACTCGTCATCGAAACCCCCGGCGGCGGGGGATACGGCCCGCCGCCCGAACCCCATCAAGCAGGAGAAGAGATCGATGATCTTCGGGCGTTCTGAGCGCGGCAAGCCCCCGGTCGAGCCCGTCACGCTCAAGATCCTGGTGGCCGGCGGCTTCGGCGTGGGCAAGACCACGCTCGTCGGCGCGGTCAGCGAGATCAGGCCGCTGCGCACCGAGGAACTCCTCACCGAGGCAGGGCGCCCGGTCGACGACACCTCCGGTGTGGAAGCGAAGAACACCACCACCGTGGCCATGGACTTCGGCCGCATCACGCTCCGCGAGGACCTGGTGCTGTACCTCTTCGGCACACCCGGCCAGGAGCGGTTCTGGTTCATGTGGGACGAGCTGTCCGAGGGCGCCCTCGGAGCCGTCGTCCTCGCCGACACCCGGCGCCTGGAGGACTGCTTCGCGGCCATCGACTACTTCGAGCGGCGCGCCATCCCGTTCCTCGTCGGCGTCAACTGCTTCGAAGGAGCCGCCCGTTACCCGGCCGAGGACGTCCGCCGCGCCCTCGACCTCGACGACCACGTACCGCTGCTGATGTGCGACGCGCGGGACCGCGAGTCGGTCAAGGAGACCCTCATAGGCGTCGTCCAGCACGCCATGGCCCAGGCCGCACAGCGACGCCAGACGGTCACCACCTGACACGCCGGCAGGCCCGCGGCCCGTACTCCCGCCGACCGGAGTACGGACCGCGGCGCGGAGAACGACGGGCCACGCGCGCGTGGTCAGCCGTCACCCTCCTCCATCCAGCCGAAACTCTTCTCCACCGCCTTGCGCCAGTTGCGGTACTCCCGGTCCCGCACCGGCGCCTCCATGGCCGGCGTCCACTCGGCGTCCTTCCGCCAGTGCGACTTCAGCTCGTCCAGGCCGTTCCACACGCCCGTGGCGAGCCCCGCCGCGTAGGCGGCGCCCAGGCAGGTCGTCTCGGAGACCCTGGGCCGGATCACCGGCACGCCGAGCACATCCGCCTGGTGCTGCATCAGCAGGTTGTTCTTCGTCATGCCTCCGTCGACCTTCAGGGTGGTGATCCGCACCCCGGAGTCCTGGTACATGGCGTCCACGACCTCGCGCGTCTGCCAGCTCGTCGCCTCGAGCACCGCACGCGCGAGATGCGCCTTCGTCACGTAGCGGGTGAGCCCCGTGACCACACCGCGCGCGTCGGAGCGCCAGTACGGCGCGAAGAGGCCGGAGAACGCGGGCACGATGTAGGCGCCGCCGTTGTCCTCCACGCTCGCCGCCAGCGGCTCGATCTCGTCGGCGGTGCGGATGATGCCGAGCTGGTCGCGGAACCACTGCACCAGCGCGCCCGTGATGGCGATCGACCCCTCCAGACAGTAGACGGGCGCCTCGTCGCCGATCTTGTAGCCCACCGTCGTGAGCAGCCCGCTCTTCGACGGCACCGGCCGGCTGCCGGTGTTGAGCAGCAGGAAGCTGCCCGTGCCGTAGGTGTTCTTCGCCGAGCCCACGTCGTAACAGGCCTGCCCGAAGACCGCCGCCTGCTGGTCGCCCAGCGCGGACGCGACGGGTACGCCGGAGAGCCGGCCCACGGCGGTGCCGTAGACCTCGGCGGAGGACCTGATCTCCGGCAGCATCGCCTCGGGCAGGTCCATCGCGGCGAGGACGGACGCGTCCCACTGCAGCGTCTCCAGGTTCATCAGCATGGTCCGCCCGGCGTTGGTCACATCGGTGACGTGCCGTCCGCCGTCGGTGCCGCCGGTGAGGTTCCAGATCAGCCAGGAGTCGATGGTGCCGAACGCGATCTCACCGTTCTCCGCGCGGGCCCTGAGCCCGGGCACGTTGTCGAGCAGCCAGGCCGCCTTCGGCCCGGAGAAGTAGCTGGCCAGCGGCAGCCCGGTCCGTTCGCGGAAACGGTCCTGCCCGTCCGGACCGCCGAGCCGGTCGCAGAGCGCGGCGGTCCGCGTGTCCTGCCACACGATCGCGTTGTGCACGGGCTTGCCCGTGGCCCGGTCCCACAGGACCGTCGTCTCCCGCTGGTTGGTGATGCCGAGCGCGCTCAACTGCTCGGCGCGCAGACCGGCCTTGGCGAGCGCCCCGGCGACCACGGCCTGCACCTTGGACCAGATCTCGGTGGCGTCGTGCTCCACCCAGCCCGGCCTCGGGAAGATCTGCCGGTGCTCGCGCTGGTCGACGGCGACGATCGCGCCGTGCCGGTCGAAGACGATGCACCGGCTGGAGGTGGTGCCCTGGTCGATCGCGGCGACGAACTTGTCCGTCATGACGTCCCCTTCGTCGTACGTGCGGAGGTTCGTTCAGAACGCTGCTTTGAAGACCAGCCCGGACAGCGCCCCGCCGATGAGCGGTCCCACGATCGGAACCCACGCGTAGCCCCAGTCCGAGGTGCCCTTGTTGGGAATCGGGAGCAGCGCGTGCACGACGCGCGGCCCGAGGTCACGGGCCGGGTTGATGGCGTACCCGGTGGGACCGCCGAGCGACAGGCCGATGCCGACCACCAGGAACGAGACGATCAGGATCGCCGTGCCCGACTCGCCGAGCCCCTTGGTGAGCCCGAACGCCAGGATCGGCAGCACCAGGCCCATGGTCGCGATGATCTCGGTGACGAGATTGGCGACGGGGTTGCGGATCGCGGGGGCCGTGGAGAAGATCCCGAGCGTCGGCTGGGCGATGTCCTCCTCGGCGTTGGCCTGGAACTGCGCGTAGTAGACCAGCCAGCACAGCACGGCGCCCAGCATCGCGCCGACCATCTGCCCGGCGACGTAGACGTGGACGTGCTCCCATTCCCCGGTGTCGACGGCGATCCCGAGGGTGACCGCCGGGTTCAGATGCCCTCCCGACAGCGGGGCGGCGGTGTACGCCCCGGCCATCACGCCGAAGCCCCAGCCCAGCGCGATGACGACCCAGCCGGCGTCCTTCGCCTTCGAGTAGTTGAGCACGACGGCGGCGACCACACCGGCGCCGAACAGGATCAGGATCGCGGTGCCGATGATCTCTCCGACGAATATGTCTCCGTTGCTCATGGCGGCTCCTAGGCCCCGGTCCGGGACGATCCGCCCCGGACCTCGCGTGCAGGGTGCGTTTCCCATGGCGACTTCAGCCGGAGGCAGGGAGGATCCGCGCCCCGCCCGGCGTCCGTGACGAGCGTGCCGTCGCAGCCGAATCGCCCGTGGGGGAGTGGGCCGTGCCGCAGGAGGCCCCAGCGGTGGCGTGCCGGAATACGCCGAGATGTACGGCGATGTCGACTGACACCGGGAAGTGTTCACCGGCACTCAGGGGGCGTCAAGGTCGCCGACCGCAACGGTTATCGGCCATCCGGCCGGAAGCGCCACCTCCGCGGCGGCGCGGGCACTCGATGGCCGGGGGCGGGTCCTTCCCCGGAGGAGCCGACTCCTGATAGATGCAGGAGACATGACACGACTCTCCCGCGCGGTACGCGGTCTGGTCACCGCCGTCGCCGCCCTGCTCGCCGCGACCGCCGCCTCCGCCACCGCCCAGGCGAAACCCGAACCCAAGGCGCCCCGCGACTTCGTGGCACTGAACGACGTGGACCCGACGATCATCCAGGAGATCCGTTACTTCACCCCGCACAACTTCGTCGGCGAGACCGTCGACGGCTACCGGCAGCCGCTGTGCATCCTCACCCGCCCCGCCGCCGAGGCCCTCCACACGGCGCAGCGGAAGCTGCTGCGCCAGGGCTACTCCCTGAAGGTGTACGACTGTTACCGGCCACAGCGCGCGGTGGACCACTTCGTGCGCTGGGCCGAGGACCTCGACGACCAGAGGATGAAGGCCGAGTTCTACCCGAACGTCGACAAGACCCGGTTGTTCGCCGACGGCTACATCGCGGAGAAATCCGGCCACAGCCGTGGCTCCACCGTGGACCTCACCCTCGTGGAACTCCCCACGGAACCGACGAGGCCCTACCACCCCGGACAGCCCCTCACCCCCTGCTTCGCCCCCGAGGACGAGCGGTTCCCCGACACCTCCGTCGACATGGGCACCGGCTACGACTGCTTCGACACCCTCAGCCACACCCTCGACCCGCGCGTCCAGGGCGAACAACGCGCCAACCGGCTGCTCCTCAAGAACACCCTGGAGGACCTCGGCTTCGTGAACCTCGCCGAGGAGTGGTGGCACTACACCTTCAAGCCGGAGACCCACCCGGACACCTACTTCGACTTCCCGGTGTCCCGGAGGTCACTCACCGGCCACAACTGACCGGCCTCCAAAGACGCCCTCACCGTGATCGGATACAGTCCGCGCGTGTCCGAAACTCACGCCACGGCCGCCAACTCCGCGCCCGACTCCCACTGTTCGAGCTGCGGCACGGCCTTCGGAGAGGGCGTCTCCGGCTGGCCCCGCACCTGCCCGTCCTGCGGCACCGTCGCCTACCGCAACCCGCTGCCGGTCGCGGTCGCCCTCCAGCCCGTGTACGACGCACAGGGCACCGGCCTCGTCGTCATCACCCGCACCATCGCACCCGCGCGCGGGCGTACGGCCCTGCCCGGCGGCTACATCGACGACCGGGAGGACTGGCGCCAGGCCGTCGTCCGTGAACTCGAGGAAGAGACCGGCATCGGCGCGGCGAGCCGCGACGTAAGGCTCGCCGACGCCATGAGCTCGCCCGACGGACACCTGCTGCTGTTCGGACTCCTCCCGGAGCGCCCCGCGGAAGACCTGCCGCCCTTCACCGTCACCGACGAGACCGAGGACCGCCACCTGCTGCGCCGTCCCGAGGAACTCGCCTTCCCCCTGCACACTCTGGCCGCACGGGCCTGGTTCGAGGGCCGCTACATCTGACCCCCGCCGGTGCCCACCCCGCGGACGCGCACCGGGCAGGACGGCTCGATCCCGCCGTCCTCGCCCTCCCGCTCGACGACGACCCGCGGACCCGACCACCGCACCGTGTAACGCTCGATCTCCGGCTCCTCCCACCCCTCGCCGGCATCCGGCACCACCAGCCCGCCCCCGGTCCGCCCCCGGGCCGGCGCCCACACCTCCAGCTCCGTACCACCGTCCTCCCCCAGCACCGGAAGAACGGCGCCCCCGCGCGCGAACACCGGTATCCGCCCCAGCGGCGCGTCGACCCACACCCGGGCCGGCCCGTCGTACGCCCGCTCCGTCGCCGTGTCGTACCACCGCCCGCGCGGCAGCGGGACCGCCCGCCGCCCCACCCCCGGCGCGAGCACCGGCGCCACCAGCAGACAGTCACCGAGCAGAAAGGCGTCCTCGCAGTCGCGCAACGCGCGTTCCTCGGGCGCCGACCACCACAACGGCCGCACGTACGGCGCTCCGGTACGCCGGGCCAGATGCGCCAGCGTCATGAAGTACGGCAGCAGCCGCCGGCGTTCGACGAGCGCCACGCGCGCGTGCCCGAGAACGTCCGCGCCGAACTCCCACGGCTCACCCCGGCCCGCCCGCGCACCGGCACGGGTGCGGAAGAACGGAAGATAGGCCCCCAACTGGAGCCCGCGCAGATACAGCTCGGGCGACGCCTCCCCGTCGAAGCCGCCGACGTCCGGGCCCGTGTGGGGAACACCGCACAGGCCCAGCCCCAGCACCAGCGACAACGCCGCCCGCAACCCGGGCCACCCCGTCGTCACCCCGCCCGACCACACCCCGCCGTGACGCTGCATACCGGCCCACCCGGAACGCGAGAGCACCAACGGCCGCTCGGAGGGCGCCCGCTCCCGCAGTCCCTCGTACGCCGCCCGGGCCATGCACAGCCCGTACACGTTGTGCGCCTCACGATGGTCGCCTCCGCGCCCGTCCAGCGCGTGACGCGCCGACCGCGGCAGCGTCGGCTCGCCGAAGGCCGCGAAGGACGTCGGCTCGTCCATGCTGTGCCAGAAGCCCGCGAACCCCTGCGTCAGCCGCTCCGTGTACAAGCCGCCCCACCACGCGCGCACGCGCGCGTGCGTGAAGTCCGGAAAGACCACCTCCCCGGCCCACCCGACGCCTTCCACGACCTCCCCGGAGGCGTCCCGCACGAACGCGTCCCGCTCCACCCCCTCGTCGTACACGGGGGTGCCGGGCGCCGCGCCGACCGCCGGGCCGACGACCGACACCAGCCTGATCCCCTCGCGCCGCAGCTCGTCCGCGAGAACCGGCAGCTTGGGGAACCGCTCCTGGTCCACGGTGAACACCCGACGGGCATCGAAGTGATCGACGCCGAGGTGCACGGCGTCGAGCGGCAGCCCGTGCTCCCGGTACCCCGCGGCGGTCCGCCGCACCTCCTCCTCGCCGCCGGAAGACCCCCGCGCGTGATGGTGACCGAGCGCCCACGCGGGCGGCAGCGCCGGCGCACCGGTGAGCGAGGCCCAGGCGAGCAGCACCCGCGCGGGAGCACCCACCATCACCCAGCAGCGCAGCGGACCGCCGTCCACGCGCAGCTCACTCGTCCCGGCCCGGTCGTGCCCCGAACCGGCACCCTCCTCGCCCTCCCGCAGCGTCACGGCGCCGTCCCACGCGTTGTCGTGGAACACCAGATGCGTGCCCGCGTCGGCCACCACCATCTGCACCGGCATCGTGACGGACAGCGGATCGTCGCCGGGGCCGACGGCACGACCGGGCGCGGAGTTCCACAACCTGTACGTGCCGTCCCGCAGCCGGGGACCCGACGCACGCCCCCCGAGCCCGAAGAAACGCGCGTCGGCCGGCACCTCGGACCGCTGCATCCAGCGCGCGGCACCACCTCCCACCGGCTCCCACCACCGCGGCGGCAGATCGCGCCGCAGCATCACACCCCCCGGGGTGAGCACCTCCACCGCGCCGTGCCGCGAGACCACCACCGTCACCCGCTCGGCCACCACCCGCCAGCCACCGTCCTTGTCCGGCTCCAGCGCGGCCCGCGGATCCGGATCGGGACAGCGGCCGGCCAGCGCGTACGACGGCTCCGGAGCAGCCCCGTCCCAGCCCCAGAAGACCGCCCCGTTCACCGCCACGAAGATCCGCAGCTCCGAGCGGCCGAACCTGACCAGCCCGCCACCGAGCCCCGGCTCCACCTCCCGCACGGTCCCGGGCACCCGCGCCCGCACCGGCCCCCGCGGCGGCAGCCCGGTGGCGTCGGCCCGCCGCCTGCGCCACGCTGCCCGTACGGTACGCAACCCCTGAGCCGCCCCCAACGAACCGACCGATTTCACCGAACGCACCAGGTCACGACCGTCCATGCTGCTCACCCTGCCATTGACCGCGCCCCTCATGCGTGTCGTTCAACTGCCGTTCACCCGTGATCGGAGCACATCTTCACGACACGGACTATGTGGGGGACGCCCTGGTGCGGAAGTCGATCACATGGCATCGTCCCTGTCAGCCGCGTCACGCGCACACCCAGCCCGTGCGCGGAGGACGCACACGACGCGCACAGTCCGGGAGCCGCCCCATGTCGACCGTGAACCCCCAGCCGCTCTGGGAACCGAGCAGGGACCAGATCGCCCAGGCACGGATCACCACGTTCCAGACGTGGGCCGCCGAACACCACGGCGCTCCCGCCGATGGCGGCTACGCGGCACTCCACCGCTGGTCCGTGGACGAGCTGGACACCTTCTGGAAAGCGGTCACCGAGTGGTTCGACGTCCGCTTCTCGACCCCCTGCGCGCGCGTGCTGGGCGACCGCTCGATGCCCGGCGCCCAGTGGTTCCCCGGAGCCACGCTGAACTACGCCGAGCACGCGCTGCGCGCCACCGCCTCCCGCGCGGACGAAGCCGCGCTCCTGTACGTCGACGAGACCCATGACCCCCGCCCCGTCACCTGGGCCGAGCTGCGCCGCCAGGTCGGCTCCCTGGCGGCCGAGCTGCGCTCCCTCGGCGTACGCCCCGGAGACCGCGTCAGCGGCTACCTCCCGAACATCCCGCAGGCCGTCGTCGCCCTCCTCGCCACCGCTGCCGTGGGCGGCGTGTGGACCTCCTGCGCACCCGACTTCGGCGCCCGCAGCGTCCTCGACCGCTTCCAGCAGGTCGAACCCGTCGTCCTGTTCACCGTCGACGGCTACCGCTACGGCGGCAAGGAACACGACCGCCGCGACACCGTCGCCGAACTCCGCCGCGAACTGCCCACCCTGCGCGCCGTCGTGCACATCCCCCTGCTCGGCACCGAGGCCCCCGACGGGGCCCTGGACTGGTCCACCCTCACCGCCGCGGACACCGAACCGGTCTTCGAGCAGGTGCCCTTCGACCACCCGCTGTGGGTGCTCTACTCCTCCGGCACCACCGGACTGCCCAAGGCGATCGTCCAGTCCCAGGGCGGCATCCTCGTCGAACACCTCAAGCAGCTCGGACTCCACTGCGACCTGGGCCCCGAGGACCGCTTCTTCTGGTACACCTCCACCGGCTGGATGATGTGGAACTTCCTCGTCTCCGGCCTCCTGACCGGAACGACGATCGTCCTGTACGACGGCAGCCCCGGCTTCCCGGACACGGGCGCCCAGTGGCGCATCGCCGAACGCACCGGCGCCACCCTCTACGGCACCTCCGCCGCCTACGTCATGGCCTGCCGCAAGGCCGGTGTGCACCCCTCGCGCGACTTCGACCTCTCCGCGGTGAAGTGCGTCGCGACCACCGGCTCCCCCCTTCCCCCCGACGGCTTCCGCTGGCTGCACGACGAGGTCCGCGACGACCTGTGGATCGCCTCCGTCAGCGGCGGCACGGACGTCTGCTCCTGCTTCGCCGGAGCCGTACCGACCCTCCCCGTCCACATCGGCGAGCTCCAGGCCCCCGGCCTGGGCACGGACCTGCAGTCCTGGGACCCCAGCGGCAAGCCCCTGACCGACGAGGTCGGCGAACTCGTGGTCACCAACCCGATGCCCTCCATGCCGATCCGCTTCTGGAACGACCCCGACGGCACCCGCTACCACGACAGCTACTTCGACACCTACCCCGGCGTCTGGCGGCACGGCGACTGGATCACCATCACCTCCCGCGGCTCCGTCGTCATCCACGGCCGCTCCGACTCCACGCTCAACCGCCAGGGCGTCCGCATGGGCTCCGCCGACATCTACGAAGCCGTGGAACGCCTCCCCGAGATCAGGGAATCCCTCGTCATCGGCGTCGAACAGCCCGACGGCGGCTACTGGATGCCCCTGTTCGTCCACCTGGCACCAGGCGCCACCCTCGACGACGACCTGCGCGGCCGCATCAAGAAGACCATCCGCGAACAACTGTCACCGCGCCACGTCCCCGACGAGATCATCGAGGTACCCGGCGTCCCGCACACCCTCACCGGCAAACGCATCGAGGTCCCGGTCAAGCGACTCCTCCAGGGCACCCCGCTGGAGAAGGCGGTCAACCCGGGCTCCATCGACAACCTCGGCCTGCTCGCCTTCTACGAGGAACTCGCCCGCAAGCGCGCCTGACCGTCCCGGGAACGAGACCGGCTCCCCCTCGGCCCACGCCGTTGTCAGTGCCGCCGATTACTGTGAGTGAGCATTGATCGACCGTGCACAGGGGGAGACATGGCCTACACCGACCACCGGATCTTGCGACGCGTCCTGCGCCGCGAAGTCGCGGGCACCATCGGCCTGCTGGCCGACGAGCACGACTTCCGCGCCATGCGGCGCTACGACAGCTTCGTCTTCGACGACCACACCACCTACCTCAAACACATGGAAGCCGTCCTCAGGACGCGCGCGCTGCAGGGCAGCCACACCACGGTGGCCCTCTTCGACCCCGAGGACTACGCCGAGTACTGCGCGGAAACGGGCCTCGACCCCGACAGCCACACCAGCCGCACACGGTTCACGGCCGCACTCGCGTCCACCGGCCCCACGGTCCCCTACGACGGCCGCCCACTGGCCGACCTCCTGCCCACCCTCGTCGGCGAGGCCGTGCGCCACGCCACCTGGGAGTACGCGACCACGCTCCTCGCCCGCCTCGGCACCTGCGCCTCGTGCGGCGAGGACCTGGGCCGCGCCGCCTTCATCCGCGCCTCGCACCTCCTCGTCCGCATCCTCGACACGGCCCCGCCCGGCGAGCGGCACCTCGTGTGCAGCGTCTCCGGACCCCCCGAAACACTCACCGCAGTCCTGCACGCCGACGACATCGCCGGCCGCATGGAACTCGACGAGTCCGAAGCCCTCGAATTCACCACCGTCCTGGCCGTCGGCCTCGCCACCGGGAGCCCCGGCGGACTGGTCATGCGGACCAGCGAACCCGGCAGCCCCGACCGCATCCACGGCTGGCGCCTGCGCGCCCACGACCTCGAACCTCTCACCGCCGGCGAGGTCTTCGACGCCTACTGCACCGACGCCGAGTCCGGAGACCTCATCTCCCCGGAGTCCAACGTCGACTACTGCGAGCCGCCCGACCTCGGCGAGGGACCGAGCCCGGCCCACCACCACTGAGCCGGAAACGCCCGAGGGGCGCCCCACCTGGAGGTGGGGCGCCCCTCGGGGACACCATCGCCGACCGGCCCGGTCCGGCTACTCGCCCGACAGCACCGCCTGAGCGGCGGCACGGGCGTCCGCGGCACTGTCCGCCGCCCGGGCAGCCGCCGCGGCCCGCTCACACTGCGCCAGCGTGAACTTCGCCAGCGACGCCCGTACGTACGGAATGGACGCCGCACCCATGGAGAGAGAGGTGACACCCAGACCGGTCAGCACACACGCGAGCAGCGGGTCGGAAGCTGCCTCACCGCAGACACCACAGCTCTTGCCCTCGGCCTTCGCCGCCTCGGCGGACAGCGCCACCAGGTCGAGCAGCGCGGGCTGCCAGGGATCCTGCAGCCGGGAGACCGCACCCACCTGACGGTCCGCGGCGAACGTGTACTGCGCGAGGTCGTTCGTGCCCAGCGACAGGAACTCCACCTCCTGCAGCACCGAGCGCGCCCGCAGCGCGGCCGACGGAATCTCGACCATCGCACCGAACTTCGCCCGCAGCCCCGCCTCCCGGCAGGCGTCCGCGAAAGCCTTGGCATCGGCCCGGTCCGCCACCATCGGGGCCATGACCTCGAGGTAGACGGGCAGCCCCTCGGCAGCCTTGGCCAGCGCCGTCAGCTGCGTACGCAGCACCTCGGGGTGGTCGAGCAGCGTCCGCAGACCACGCACGCCCAGCGCCGGGTTCGGCTCGTCCGCCGGAGTCAGGAAGTCCAGCGGCTTGTCCGCGCCCGCGTCCAGCACCCGCACCACGACACGGCCCTCGGGGAACGCCTCGAGCACCTGACGGTAGGCCGCGACCTGCTTCTCCTCGGAGGGAGCCTTCTTGTCGTCGTCCAGGAACAGGAACTCGGTACGGAAGAGACCGACACCCTCGGCGCCCGCCTCGACGGCGGCCGGCACATCCGCCGGGCCACCGATGTTGGCCAGCAGCGGCACCTTGTGACCGTCGGCGGTCGCACCGGGCCCGGTCGACGCCGCCAGCGCCGCCTTGCGCTCGGCCGCCGCCGCCTCGAGCCGGGCCTTCTTCTCGTCGCTCGGGTTCACGAAGATCTCGCCGGTGCTGCCGTCGACCGCTATCAGCGTGCCCTCGGCGAGTTCACCGGCACCCGGCAGGGCGACCACGGCCGGGACACCGAGAGCGCGGGCCAGGATCGCGCTGTGGCTGGTCGGGCCGCCCTCCTCGGTCACGAAGCCGAGCACCAGCGTCGGGTCGAGCAGCGCCGTGTCCGCCGGCGCCAGGTCGCGGGCCACGAGGACGTACGGCTCGTCGCTGTCCGGCACACCCGGCATCGGCACTCCGAGCAGCCGCGCGACGATACGGTTCCGCACGTCGTCGAGGTCGGCCACACGGCCCGCCAGGTACTCACCGGCGTTCGCGAGCAGCTCGCGGTACGCGGCGAACGCGTCGTACACCGCACGCTCAGCGGTGCTGCCGACGGCGATGCGTCGCTCCACGTCGGCCATCAGCTCGGGGTCCTGAGCCATCATGGCCTGCGCCTCGAGAACCGCCTGGGCCTCGCCCCCGGCGAGGTTGCCGCGCGCCGTCAGATCGGCCGCGACCGCCTCCACGGCCTTGCGGGCGCGCCCTTGCTCGCGCTCCGCCTCCTCCGCCGGGATCTGCTTGGCCGGCGGCTCGAGCACCGCCGTACCCATGTGCCGTACCTCGCCGATCGCCACACCGTGGCTGACACCGACGCCTCGCAGCGTTGTCTCCATCTCACCCGTCTCCGGTAGAGCGGCGGGCTCCGCCGCCGCGTTGGTTGTCCTGGTGGCCGTCGCGGGACGGCGCCGCGTCACTTCCAGAGGAAGAGGGTGTCGCCGGCCTTCACATCACCGTCGTCGCGAAGCTCGGAGAGAGCGTCCGCCGTGGCCTCCAGGGCGACGACCGGGCACACCGGGGACTTGCCGGCGGCCTCGACGGCGGCCGGGTTCCAGCGCACGATGCTCTGTCCGCGCGTCACGGTGTCGCCCTTGTTGACGAGCAGCTCGAAACCCTCACCGTTGAGCTGCACGGTGTCGATGCCGAGGTGGGTGAGCACGCCGTGTCCGTTCTCGTCGACGACGACGAACGCGTGCGGGTGCAGGGAGACGATCACACCGTCGACAGGGGAGACGGCCTCGGAGGGCTCCCGCGCGGGGTCGATCGCCGTCCCCGGGCCGACCATGGCCCCGGAGAAGACCGGGTCGGGCACGGACGCCAGTCCGATGGCCCGTCCTGCGAGCGGGGACGTCACGGTGGTCATGGGAAGCCTCCCAGGCGTGGAGATCTGTACGTACGCCGCCGTCACTGCCTGCCTCCGGCGCGCTGTTCAGCAGCGTATGTCATATGACGTACCGGTTCCGGGGGACAGGTCCGGATCAGTGGTCTAGACGAGAGGTCTAGACCACCACTCTAATCGATTTGCACGTGGTCCGCGACCCCGTGTAGAGTCGTACTCCTGCTCGGGGATGAGCGGCGCGAACAGACGCCCCTGACTCGACAGCAATCCAACTCGTCAGATCCTAACTTTGGATCATCTTCTGCATGCCTGCAGGACGGTGGTCAGAGGGCCGGAAAAACACTGGTAGAGTTGGAAACACCGAAGGGAAGCGCTCCGGAGGAAAGCCCGCGAGGGTGAGTACGAAGGAAGCGTCCGTTCCTTGAGAACTCAACAGCGTGCCAAAAGTCAACGCCAGATATGTTGATACC